>NZ_CP107836.1:3016347-3619617 GCF_036346615.1 Streptomyces sp. NBC_00523
CCCGCCTCGCGCGCCCCCTGCCGCGACCAGCCATCCGGATCCCCGTGCACGATGCGCGGCGCCTCGTTGGGGTGCAGGGCCACCGCCGCGTGCACGTTCGCGTGGGCGGCGGCGGTCTCGGCGGCCCAGCGGGACCCCTTCACGTCGCAGCCCACCTGGACCACGGTCGTCACGTTCACCGCGGCGGCCCTGGCGAGGCCCTCGTCGACGGTGCCGTCCTGCATGTCCAGGTGGGTGTGCGAATCGGCGACCGGCACCCGGAGGGGTTCCGGCAGGGGCGGGGCTTCGGTGCGGCTCATGGCCACGATCGTACGAGGACCGCGGCCGACCGGCCTACGAGGTCACTTGCGGAACGGGTGCAGGAGGTCGGACAGGTGCCAGTGGTGGCCGGCGGACGGGACGGCGGTGGCGGCCACCGGCTCCTCGGCCTGCTCCCCGGGGACCAGCGGCCCGGCCGCGGGCTGGGAACGGTTCTGGTTGTACAGGAACTGCTGGATGTTGGAGACCCGGCCGGCCCGCATGATCCGCACGACGTGTCCGCCGCAGTTGGCGCAGGTCGGGGTGGACAGGGGCGAGGGCACCTGTTCGCCGTCCGCCTTGTAGACCACGTACGCGTGACCCGACACGTCGGTGTGGTGCTCTATCTCGTACGCCTGCTCCCACCCGTGTCCGCACCTCATGCAGGCGAAGGCATAGGCCTCGTGTGCGGTGGCTGCTGTGGTGTCGCTCATGCCTGCTCCTCTTGTCCGTCGGACAAGCACTCCGGGGAATGCGCCCTGCTTCCAGTGGACGCCTTCACCGGCGGGAGCGCACCGGGCCCTGTCGAGTGTTGGAGCGGTTTTGGCCTTCTCGTGGTCAAAGGGGCCGGTACGCGGCTCTCGCTTTGCTTTTTACGATAGTCCTTTGCCGTCCGCGTGGCCGGTCCGAGCAGCATTCTTTGCCGCCACGACCGCGTCGAACACCTCGCGCTTGGGCAGCCCCGCCTCGGCGGCCACGGCGGCGATCGCCTCCTTGCGCCGCTCCCCCGCCTCCTCGCGCACCCGCACCCTGCGCACCAGCTCATCGGCGTCCAGTTCCTCGCCCGTGGAGCCCGCGCCCTCCACGACGACGGTGATCTCCCCGCGTACCTGCTCGGCGGCCGACCAGGCGGCGAGATCGCCCAGCGGACCGCGCTTGACCTCCTCGTACGTCTTGGTCAGCTCGCGGCACACCGCGCCCCGCCGCTCGGCGCCGAAGACCTCGGCCATCGCGGCCAGGGTGTCGTCCAGGCGGTGCGGGGCCTCGAAGAAGACCATCGTGCGGGGCTCACGGGCGACCTCGCGGAGCTTGGAGAGGCGTTCGCCGCCCTTGCGCGGCAGGAAGCCCTCGAAGCAGAACCGGTCCACCGGCAGCGCGGACAGGGCGAGCGCGGTGAGCACGGCCGACGGGCCGGGCACGGCGGTGACCCGGATGTCCTGCTCCACGGCGGCGGCGACCAGCCGGTAGCCCGGGTCGGAGACGGACGGCATACCGGCGTCCGTGACCAGCAGCACCCGGGCCCCGCCGGCCAGGGCCTCCACGAGTTCGGGCGTACGGGCGGTCTCGTTGCCCTCGAAGTACGAGACGACCCGTCCCGTGGTGTGGACACCGAGCCCCTGGGTCAGCCGGCGCAGCCTGCGG
Organism: Streptomyces sp. NBC_00523; assembly: GCF_036346615.1. NCBI lineage: Bacteria > Bacillati > Actinomycetota > Actinomycetes > Kitasatosporales > Streptomycetaceae > Streptomyces > Streptomyces sp. NBC_00523. Next base: position 3,018,007 of record NZ_CP107836.1, read on the forward strand.
GTGTCCTCGGCCGCGATGACGTCGGCCGCCTCCAGCTCGGCGGCGAGGCGGGGCGGGGCGTCCGCCAGATCGCCGATGGGGGTCCCTGCGAGCACGAGCGTTCCAGTCGTTCCAGTCACAAGCCCCATCCTCCCGCACGGGGAGCACCGCTCCCACAGACGCGTTCCCTACGATGGCGCGGTGACGAGTACTGCGCCCGAAGCCCGGCAGGGCCAAGACGCCGGGGAACAGCACGGCCCGGAGCCGACCTCCTGGCAGCGGCGGCTGCGCCGCTTCGGCCATTCCCCGCGCCCCGACACCGGGCTGCGGGAGCGGCTGATCCCGCCGTACACGCGGCCCGGGAACCAGCTGTGGGCGGTGCTCGGCGTGCCGCCGCTGCTCGCGGACCGGCTGGTGCGCTGGTCGGCGTGGGGCGGTCCGCTGCTGGTCGCGGCGGTCGCGGGGGTGCTGCGCTTCTGGAAGCTGGGCAGCCCGCACGCGGTGATATTCGACGAGACGTATTACGCGAAGGACTCCTGGGCGCTGATCCACCAGGGGTACGAGGGCGCGTGGCCCAAGGACGTCGACAAGCTGATCCTGAACGACCCCTCGCAGGTGCCGGTGCCCACCGACCCGGGGTATGTGGTGCACCCGCCGGTCGGCAAGTGGATCATCGGCCTCGGCGAGCAGATGTTCGGGTTCACGCCGTTCGGCTGGCGGTTCATGGTCGCCGTGCTCGGCACGCTGTCGGTGCTGATGCTGTGCCGGATCGGCCGCCGGCTGTTCCGCTCGACGTTCCTCGGCTGCCTGGCGGGCGCGCTGCTCACGGTGGACGGGCTGCACTTTGTGATGAGCCGCACCGCGCTGCTCGACCTGGTGCTGATGTTCTTCGTGCTGGCCGCGTTCGGCTGCCTGCTGATCGACCGCGACTGGGCGAGACGCCGGCTCGCGGCGGCGCTGCCGGTGGGCGAGGACGGGGTGCTGCGCCCGGACACGTGGGTCGCGGAGCACCTGCGCCTCGGGTGGCGGCCGTGGCGGATCGCCGCCGGTGTCTCGCTGGGCCTGGCCGCCGCCACGAAGTGGAACGGCCTGTACATCATGGTCGCGTTCGGCCTGATGACGGTGTTGTGGGACGCGGGCGCGCGCCGCACCGCCGGGGCCGTACGCCCGTATCCGGCGGTGCTGCTGCGGGACGTGCTCCCGGCGTTCGTCTCGGTGGTCCCGGTCGCGCTGGCCACGTATCTCGCGTCCTGGACGGGCTGGATCGTCCGGAACTCGCCGGACCGGCACGGCTACTTCCGGGACTGGGCCGCGACGGACGGCAAGGGCGGCAGCTGGACCTGGCTGCCGGACTGGGTGCGCAGCCTGTGGCACTACGAGCACCAGGTGTACGACTTCCACGTGCACCTCACCTCCGGGCACACGTACCAGTCCAACCCGTGGAGCTGGATCGTGCTGGGCCGGCCCGTCTCGTACTTCTACGAGGAGCAGAACGGCTGCGCCGAGTCGGTGACCGGGAAGTGCTCCCGCGAGGTGCTGGCGATCGGGACGCCGCTGCTGTGGTGGGCGGCCTGCTTCGCCCTGGTGTACGTGCTGTGGCGCTGGATCTTCCGTCGCGACTGGCGGGCGGGCGCGATCGCCTGCGGGGTGGCCGCGGGGTGGGTGCCGTGGTTCCTGTACCAGGAACGCACGATCTTCCTGTTCTACGCGGTCGTGTTCGTGCCGTTCCTGTGCCTGGCGGTGTCGATGATGATCGGCGCGATGCTGGGGCCCGCGGCGGAGACGGGACCGCGGTACGAACTCGGGCTCGCGAAACCCGATCCCTCCGGGGAGCGGCGCCGGACGCTGGGGGCGGTGGCCGCCGGGGTCCTGGTGCTGCTGATCATCTGGAACTTCATCTACTTCTGGCCCCTGTTCACCGGAACGCCGATCCCGGAGGACGCCTGGCGCGACCGGATGTGGCTGGACACCTGGATCTGAGGGGCCCGACCCCACCATTTACGCCAAGTCCGCCACCATTCATGCCATGTCCGCGTCGCATTCCGATAACAACCGGTACTCCCGTCGCCGCGGTCCCGTAGGGTGCCCCGTACAACTTTCTTGAACGTGTTCAAGAAGCTCCGGGGGATGGGGACAGCAGGGAATGCGCAGTGGAGCGAAGGTAGGCATAGTCGGCGGGGTGTTCGCGCTCGTGCTGGGCGGGGTGGGGTACGGGGCGTACAACATCCTGGACGGGCTCGGGGACAGCGGTGTCGGCGGCAATACGAGCACGGCCGCCGACTCCTCCGAGGTGAGGTCGGGTCCGGTCACCGGGGAGGAGATCGCCGACACCTCGAAGAAGTTCCTGGCCGCGTGGGCGGAGGGCGACACGGCGGTCGCGGCGGCGCTCACCAACAACAAGGCGGACGCGGAGACCGCGCTGACCGGTTACAGCGACACGGCGCACGTCACCAAGGCCGTGATCACCCCGGGCAGGGCGACCGGCTCGACCGTCCCGTACACCGTGAAGGCGACGGTCTCGTACAAGGGCGCGACGAAGTCCTGGTCGTACGCCTCGAAGCTCACCGTCGTACGGGGGCTGACGACCGGGCGCGCCCTGGTCGACTGGGAGCCCTCCGTCATCCACCCGGACCTCGCCAAGGGCGAGTCGCTGGAGACCGGCGAGTCCTCCACCGCGTCGATCGAGGCGGTCGACCGCCACGGACAGGTGCTCACCAAGGAGAAGTACCCGTCGCTCGCCGGCATCCTGGACGAGCTGCGCAAGAAGTACGGCGAGAAGGCCGGCGGCACGACGGGCATCGAGACCTGGATCAACAGCGCGAACGCCGACGGGGCGGACAAGACGCTGCTGACCCTGGTCAAGGGCAAGTCGGGCAAGCTGCAGACGACGATCGACGCGAAGATCCAGGCGGCGGCCGAGCGGGGCGTGAAGAAGTTCGCGGAGTCGTCGGTCGCGGCGGTCGAGCCGTCGACGGGCGCCATCCGCGCCATCGCGAACAACCGGGCCGACGGCTTCGACGCGGCCCGCAAGGGCAAGGTCGCCCCCGGCTCCACGATGAAGATCATCACCTCAGCGATGATCATCCAGAACGGCCTGGGCAGCGCGAACGCGCCCGTCAACTGCCCGCCGACCGTGCCCTGGGAGGGGGTCGTCTTCCACAACCTGAAGGACTTCTCGATGCCGAGCGCCACGCTGAAGACGGCGTTCGCCCGGTCCTGCAACACCGCTTTCATCAAGCCGGTGCTGCCCCTGGGCAACAAGCGCGACACCGCGCTGGGCAACGAGGCCAGTCAGTACTTCGGGCTCGGCGGCGACAACTGGCAGGCCGGGATCGCGACCTGGGACGGGAGCGTCCCCGAGTCCCGGGACGCCGAGACCGCCGCCTCGTTCATCGGCCAGGGCAAGATCGAGATGAACCCGCTCAACATGGCCTCGGTGACCGCCACCGCCGTCAACGGCCGCTTCCGACAGCCGTTCATCGTGGCGCAGTCCCTGGACAACCGGACCTTCGCCACCGCGACCCCGCTACCGCCCGGCGTCTCCACCCAGCTCAAGGAGATGCTGCGCTACACGGCGACCGCCCCCGAGGGCACCGCGACGCAGGCCATGGCGAGCGTCGGCCCTGACAAGGGCGCCAAGACGGGCTCGGCGGAGATCGACGGCCACGCCACGTCCGACAGCTGGTTCGCCGGCTTCAGCAACGACCTGGCGGCCGCAGCCCTGGTCCAGTCCGGCGGCCACGGCGGCGACGCGGCGGGCCCGGTCGTCGCGGAGGTCCTGCGGGCGGGTCCGTGAGCCCGGGAGGCCCGGACGTCCTGGTCGATCCCGGCGTCGACGTCCCGGTCCCCGCCGACGGCGAGACGTGGGCCGTCGGCGGGGTGATCCTCGACGGCCGGGGCCGCGCCTTCGCCCAGAAGCGCGGCCCGCGCCAGCGGCTGTTCCCCGGCTGCTGGGACATCGTGGGCGGCCATGTGGAGCCCGGCGAGACCCTGTTGACCGCACTCGCCCGGGAAGTGGGCGAGGAGACGGGGTGGCGCCTGCGCCGGGTACGGACCCTGCTCGGGGTCACCACCTGGACCGGCGACGACGGCGGCGGGCTGCGGCACGAGGCGGACTACCTCGTGGAAGTCGACGGCGACCTGGAGCACCCCGCCCTGGAGTGGACCAAGATCAGCGCGTACGGCTGGTTCGGCCCCGGGGACCTGGACCGGCTCAAGGAGAACCGCGATCCCGCCGACTTCCTGATCCACGACAGGATCGCCGCCGCGCTACGGGCCTCCGGCGCTCAGTAGCCCACTGTGAAGTGCCGCTCCCCGTACGGCACTTCCAGCTCGTCCAGCACCGCCACCGCCAGGTCCTCCGCCGCGATGCGGGACGTGCCGTCCTCCGCGGTGAGCAGGGTCGTCGTGCCCCGGCGGTACGCACCCGTCCGGGGGCCCGGCTCCAGGACGGCGGGCGGGCTGAGGTAGGTCCAGTCGGCCTCGTGCGCCCGGCAGGCGGCGAGCTGGGCGGAGCTGGCGGCGGCGACCGTGCGCCACTGCGGCGGTACGTACGCGGGGTCGTCCACCACCAGCCGCCCGGGGTGCCCGGGGACCGCCAGCGGGCCCGCGCCGCCGATCACCAGGGTGCGCGTCCCGGTCTTCGCCGCCGCGTCGAGCAGCGCGGTCGTCGTCGCGGCGATCGTGTGCTCGCGCCCCACGGGCGGACGGGTCGCGGCCACCACCGCGTCGACACCGTCGAACAGGGCGGCCATCGCGTCGGTGTCGTCCGCGTCGCCCGCCACCGGGGTGACGCCGGGCGGCAGGGCGTCCGGGCGGGTGGAGCGGTACACCGCGAGGAGCGCGTGGCCCCGGTGTGCGGCTTCGGTGACGACGCGGGAACCGGCCATGCCTGCGGCTCCGATGACGGCGATCCTCATCGAGGGGTCCTTTCGGGTACGGGAGTGGGGAGGACGGCGGGGGCGCGCCCCGGGAGCTGGCCCCCGACGATCGAGGCGAGGGCGAGCGCGAAGCCCGCCAGCTGGACCGGGCCGAGCGTCTGCCCGAGGACGAGCGCGCCGAGACCGGCCGCGACGAGCGGCGAGAGCAGGCCGAGGACGGCGACCGAGGTCACCGGCAGCGCGCCGATCCCCCGGAACCACAGGGCGTACGTCAGCAGCCCGCCGACCAGGCCCAGCCAGAGGTAGCCGAGCGCGGCGCGGCCGTCGATCGCGGGCGGGGCGCCCTCGGCGAGGAAGGTCACCGGTGCCAGGAAGAGGCCCCCGGCGGTGAGCTGCCAGCCGGTGAAGGCGAGCGGCCCGACGCCCTCGGGCCGCCCCCACCGCTTGGTGAGCGTCACGCCGAGCCCCATCGTGGCCGCCCCGGCGAGACCGGCCGCCACCCCGGCCCCGTCGAGCCGCGCCCCGGGCCCGATGACCACCAGGCCGACGCCGAGCACCCCCGTAACGCCCCACAACAGGGGCCGGGCTGCCAGAGGTTGGCGGAGGACGGCCACCGCGAGGACGGCGACGACGAGCGGTTGCGCGGCGCCGAGCGTGGCGGCGACGCCGCCCGGCAGCCGCTCCGCCGCGATGAACAGCAGCGGCAGGAAGAGCCCGATGTTGAGCACCCCGAGCACCGCCGCCTTCCCCCACCAGGCGCCGCGCGGCAGCGTGCGGGTGAGGGCGAGGGCGATGAGACCGGCGGGCAGGGCGCGCAGGAAGCCGGCGAACAGCGGGTGCCCGGCCGGCAGGAACTCCGTGGTGACGAGGTAGGTCGTGCCCCACACCGCCGGAGCGAGCGCGGTCAGGGCGGTACGGGGCAGCGCCCCGGGTCGACTGGTCATGGTCCGAAGTCTCGGCCCGGGCCCATTGATGAGTCCAACACATGTTCATCACCGCATTGATCTCGATCCGCGATGGATGGACGATGCACCCATGGAACTCCAGCAGATGCGTTACGTGATCGCCGTGGCCGAGACCAGCAGCTTCACCCGGGCCGCCGAGCGGTGCCTCGTCGTGCAGTCGGCACTGAGTCACCAGATCGCCCGCCTGGAACGGGAGTTGGGCGGGCGGCTCTTCGAGCGGACCACCCGCCGGGTGCGGCTGACCCCGGCCGGCGAGGCGTTCCTCCCGGCCGCCCGCCAGTGCCTGGAGGCCGCCGAGCGCGCCGCCGCCGAGGTCGCGGCGTCCGTCGGCGAGGTGCGCGGTCGGCTCGCGGTGGGCCTGATCCCGACGGTCACCGCGGTCGACATCCCGGCCGCCCTGGGCGACTTCCGCCGCCGCCATCCCCAGGTGCGGGTCAGCCTGCGCGTCGGCGCCAGCGACGATCTGGTCGAGCAGGTCCGCGAGGGCACCCTCGACGTGGCCTTCCTCGGGCTGCCCGCGACCGCTCTGCCCCGGGGCGTCGGCCGCCACGAACTGGCCCGGGACCGGCTCGTCGCCGTGGTCGCCCCGGACCATCCGCTGGCCGGGGCGCCCTCCGTGGACCTGCGGAGACTCGCCTCGGAGGTGTTCGCGGACTTCCCGGCGGGCACGGCCGGACGCGCCCAGACCGACCAGGCGTTCGCCGCCGCCGGACTCCCCCGCGACGTCGCCTTCGAGGTCACCACCGCGGACTACATCGCGAGCCTCGTCGCCCCCGGCCTGGCGGTGGCCATGCTGCCGCCCGCGTACGCCGCCCGACTCCCCGGCATCGTCGCGATCGAGGTCTCCGACGCGCCGGTCCGCGTCCAGCACGCCACCTGGAGCCGCGCCGGCCGCACGCCCGCCGCGACGGCGTTCCTGGGGGCGCTCGGCATCCCCGTAGAGGACGGGGAGGACTCATGAAGTGATGACACGAAGTATTGACACGCTCTTGCCAAGGGCGGAACACTCCAGAAACAACGGGAGAGCGCTCTCCAAGAATGACCGCAGTGCTTCCGTCCTCCCCGGCCGGGCGCCCTCCCCCTCACCCCACGCTCCCCCACGACGCAGCAGGAGGTCTCCATGGCACGGAGGTCCAGAACCCTCACCGGACTGCTCTTGTTCACCTCGCTGAGCCTGACCACGGCCGGGATCGCCGGGATCGCCGCGACGGCGAACGCGGCCCCCGAGACGAGCACCGCCGCGCACACCGAGCACGCGGCCTACTCGATGCCGGGGATGCCCGGCATGCCGGCGTCCACCCAGGCGTCCGGCGACGACCCGGACGGCGACGGCTACATCATGGCCGACCCGCCGGTCACCGGGGTCACCCCGTCGACGGACGTCCCGCCGACGGCGTACTTCCACGAGTTCCAGGCCAAGTGCGCCCCCACGCACACCGCTCCGGACGACCCGATCGTCTACCCGGGCCAGCCCGGCAAGTCCCACGACCACACGTTCATGGGCAACACCACGACGGACGCCTACACCACCGCCGCCTCGCTGGAGACCGGCGACACCACGTGCCTGGCGCCCGGCGACAAGTCGGGCTACTGGATGCCGAGCCTGTTCAACGGGGACACCAAGGTCCTCCCCGACGGCGTCCAGACCATCTACTACAAGTCGGGCGTGACCGACTACCGCAGCGTGCGCCCCTTCCCCAAGGGCCTGCGGTACGTGGTCGGCAGCCCGATGCAGAGCGAGGAGGAGTTCAAGAACCTGAAGGGCACCGTCGAGGGCTGGGAGTGCGGTGACTCCTTCAAGAACTACAACTTCCCGGCCAGCTGCCCCGACCGCCGGGACGTGCAGCTCAACCTGCGCCTCCAGGCACCCAGTTGCTGGGACGGCATCCACCTGGACACGCCGGACCACAAGAGCCACATGGCGTACCCGGTCGCGGGCGGAGCCAACTACAACTCCTGCCCGGCGGACCACCCGGTCGCGCTGCCGATGATCGAGTTCAAGATGGCGTGGCCGGTCAACGGCGACATGTCGCAGGTGAAGCTGGCGAGCGGGGCGGGCTTCTCGTTCCACTACGACTTCATGAACGGCTGGGACACCGCCACGCTGGACGCGATGGTCACCCACTGCATCAAGGGCGGCCTCCAGTGCGACCCGCACGGCTACGACGAGAACCACCCCGACAAGGGTGCGGTGCTCGACGGGAACTACGAGCTGCCGTAGCCGGCACCGCGCGCACCCCCACAGGTCCGGGGCCTTTTTTCGGCCCGCACCGGAGAGCGCTCTCCAAGATCGCGGAGGCCCCGGACCGCGCGCGTACGCACCACTCCCCCATCCCCCCAACTCCCCCCACCCGCAAGGAGAGAGACACATGCACCATCCCCCCACCCGTACGACCCGCCGCCTGCTCGCGCCCGTCGCGGCGGCCGCCCTCCTCGGCGGCGGCCTGCTCGCCCTCCAGGCGCCCACCGCACAGGCGGCCGGGAACGTCGTGAAGGTCACCGGCTCGCAGGGCGACTGGCAGCTCACCGTGGACGGTTCGCCGTATACGGTCAAGGGCCTCACCTGGGGCCCCTCGGTGGCGGACGCCGAGAAGTACATGCCCGACGTGGCGTCGATGGGCGTCAACACGATCCGCACCTGGGGCACGGACGCCACCAGCAAGCCGCTGTTCGACACCGCGGCGGCCAACGGCGTCAAGGTGATCGCCGGCTTCTGGCTCCAGCCCGGCGGCGGCCCCGGCAGCGGCGGCTGCGTCAACTACCTGACGGACACGCAGTACAAGAACGACATGCTCGCCGAGTTCCCGAAGTGGGTCGACACCTACAAGGACAACCCCGGCGTACTGATGTGGAACGTGGGCAACGAGTCCACGCTCGGGCTGCAGAACTGCTACGGCGGCGACGAGCTGGAGGCCCAGCGCAACGCGTACACCTCCTTCGTCAACGACATCGCGAAGGAGATCCACGAGGTCGACCCGAACCACCCGGTCACCTCCACGGACGCGTGGACCGGCGCCTGGCCGTACTACAAGAAGAACGCCCCGGACCTGGACCTCTACGCGGTCAACTCCTACGACGCGGTCTGCAACGTCAAGTCGGACTGGGAGCAGGGCGGTTACGACAAGCCCTACATCGTCACGGAGACGGGCCCGGCCGGTGAGTGGGAGGTGGACGACGACGCCAACGGCGTACCGGAGGAGCCCACCGACGCGGCGAAGGCCGAGGGGTACACCAAGGCGTGGGGCTGCGTCACGGGGCACACGGGGGTGGCCCTGGGCGCCACGATGTTCCACTACGGCACCGAGGACGACTTCGGCGGTGTGTGGTTCAACCTGCTGCCGGGCGGCGAGAAGCGGCTCTCGTACTACGCGGTGAAGAAGGCGTACGGCGCGGACACCTCCGGTGACAACACCCCGCCGGTGATCTCCGACATGACCGTGGACAACGCGACGGAGGGCGTCCCCACCGGCTCCGACGTGCGCGTCAGCACGCACACCACGGACCCGGACGGCGACGCGATCACGTACCAGGTCCTGTTCAGCAGCAACTACATCGACCAGAACAAGGCGCTGGTCCCCGCCGAGACCAAGGACAACGGCGACGGCACGCTGACCGCGAAGGCGCCGAGCAAGACGGGCGTCTACAAGGTGTACGTGAAGGCCCGGGACGGCCACGGCAACGTGGGCGTCGAGACCAAGTCCCTCAAGGTGATCCCGCCGAAGGTGGACGGCACCAACGTCTCCCAGGGCAAGCCCGCCACGGCCTCCTCCTTCCAGACGGACCCGACCGGCGGCTGCCCGTGCGGCGCGGACAACGCGGTGGACGGCAAGTTCGACACCCGCTGGGCCAGTGACTGGAGCGACCCGCAGTGGCTCCAGGTCGACCTGGGCGCCTCCACCGCCATCAAGCACGTGCAGCTGGCCTGGGACCCGGCGTACGCGAAGGGCTACGAGATCCAGACCTCGGAGGACGGCCAGAACTGGACGACGATCAAGACCGTGACCGACGGCAACGGTGACATCGACGACCTCGATGTCTCCGGAACGGGCCGCTACGTCCGCATCAACGGCACGGAGCGCGGCTCGGGCTACGGCTACTCGCTCTACGAGTTCGGCATCTACAGCTGACAGGAGGCCGGCGCTCATGATGACCACTCACCGCCTGGACCGCGCCCGGCCCTACACGCTCGGCCTGTTCCGCATCGTCATCGGGTCGCTGTTCACCTGCCACGGCATCGCCTCGCTCTTCGGCGTGCTGGGCCGCGACACCCTCCCGGCGGGCACCTGGCCCGGCTGGTACGCGGCCGTCATCCAGCTCGTCACCGGCATCCTGGTCACCCTCGGCCTCGGCACACGCACGGCCGCCTTCCTGGGCTCCGGCTCGATGGCCTTCGCGTACTTCGACGTCCACCAGCCGGCGGCCCTGCTCCCCATGCAGAACGGCGGCGAACCCGCGGCCCTGTTCTGCTGGACGCTCCTGCTGCTGACGTTCACCGGCCCGGGCGCCTTCGCGGCGGACCGCGCGTTCGCCCCGCGCCCGACGCCCCAGCAGCAGGACCACCACCTCGGCGTCCCCGTTTGAGGGAACGGCCACGCCGCGCCCGGCCCCCTGGGACTGCCCCCGGGGGGCCGGGCGGCGTTGGGGGGTGCCTGGCACCCGGGGCTGGGTCCAGGGAACCCGCCGAATGACCTCACGGTCGTGGAATCCGCGAACGTAGCTGCGAACCTCAGCCGGCCGGCCCGTGCTCTACGTCTCGCCGGGCGTCACCGCTGCGAGGAATCCGGCACGTCCTCCAGGGCCTCCAGCAACTCCGCAAAGCGCCGGTCCTGCGAAGTCCCCCCGGCCATGCCTGTCAGCGCATACGCCGTGGTCTTGAAGCCGTCCCCGTGGTGGAACTCCACGCCCCAAGCACCCAGCCGCACAAAGGCCACCTCCTCCAGGGAGAGGCATTGCGTCCCCCACGGATTCACCGCCACGATGCCGCCAGGGCCGACCTCGAGCCGGACCTTGAGAATCGTGCACCAGAAGAACAACGCCGAGCCGAGGGCCAACCCCGTCCACAGCCCGGCCGACCGTGCTGCCACCATTTCCGGAGACGAAACCCAGACGCCCCAGCCCATGGTCGCTTTCAGTCCCAGGACAGCCGGTACCACATAGGCCGCCACGAGAGCCGGCCCCTCCACCCGCCACACCGACACCCCACCCTGGTCAACCATGCCCGCATTGTGAGTCACCCCGCAGTCGGCGGTCGATGCCGCCTACCCTGCGGAGCCCCGATGACCGCCCGGCCCAGGCGTGATCACCTGGTCACCGTTCGCGGCCTGCGCGGTGACAAGGCGTACGCTTCCGGCAAGAACCGTGCCTACCTGCGCCGCCGTGGGATCCGCTGCACCAGAAGCACCGCGCCATCGCTACGCGATACGACGAGCCAGCGGTCCGCCACGAGGTGACCGTCCTCATCGCAGCCATCAATGAGTGGCTTTGACCTGCATCTTCGAGTTACCGCCGGACGGGTTGAGGAACTCCAGTACTCTGCGCCAGGTCAGCTCGGCCGCCGCCGGATCGTGGTCCGGGAGTTCACCGTCGATGTAGAAGTGGCCAACGCCCGGGTAGCGGAGGACTTCCACATCGACGCCGGCCTCTCGTGCCGCCTGGCAGAAGGCAGCAACCCGCTCGGGCGGTGCGAAGTCATCGGGTTCAGCGGCGTGCAGCTGGACCCGCAGACCGGGGCGAACGGAGATGGGCAGGTCTACGGCGGCGTGCAGGAGGAGAACGCCTGTGGTGGCGGGACGCTCGGGCCAGAGATGGGCCACGACGCTTGTCCCCATGGACACACCAGCCAGTACGGTCTCATCCGGCATACCCCCGAGAGCCTGCCGAGCGTGCTTGATCACCGCTGCCCAGCCGATCCGCTCGACCAGTCGGAATCCCTCGTCAAGAGTGCGGGCAGTTTCGCCGCTGAACAGATCGGGCGTGATGACCTCATGCCCGGCGCGACGCAGTCGCTCGGCGGCAAGCATCTCAGCGGAGCGCAGACCGAGAACGGAGTGGAACAACGCGACATGGGCCATCAGGTCATCCTGCTGTACGGGCCGTAGCTGCGATCAGCACTTTCGAAACACGTGCTACTAGTCGCGCTCGGGCCAGACCGGGCCCTGGTCGGTCCACACGACGCCCTTGTTGCGGCACAGGCAGAAGGGGTGGCCGATCGGGTCGGTGTAGACCTGCCAGCCGTAGCCGTTGGGGCCGATGAAGTCCTGCCTCAGCGTCGCGCCGAGGTCGAGGACGCGGCGCTGCTCGGACTCGAAGTCGTCCACTTCGAAGTCGAGGTGGAACTGCTTGGGGTGCTCGCTGTCGGGCCACTGCGGAGCGCGGTAGTCGGCCACCCGGATGAACGCCAGCTCAATCTCGCCGAAACGGATGCCGGCCCAGTCCTCAGAGCTGTTCTTCTTCACCGGACGGCCCGTGACCTCGGAGTAGAAAGCCGCCAGCTTCATGGTGTCCGGGCAGTCGATGATGAAATCGGTGAGTCGCAGCATCCCGTGATCTTGGCACACGCTCCGACCCGGCTCCACGGTGGCCGGTAGGCTCGGCGCCCATGAGTCAGAGCGGTTCGCAAGCGGCTGCGTTCTTCCGCGATGTTCGCCGGAACCGTGTGGTCTGGCTCGTCCAGAATCACGACGGAACTCCAACTCACCTCTCCGCGGACGGCACGCGAAGCCTTCCGTTCTGGTCGACCTCGGCCCGTGCTCAGCGAGCAGCAGCGATCTGGAGGAACGAGCTACGCGCTGAATCCATGCCGTTGGACACCTGGTGCGAGCGCGTTCTGCCCGACGCCGCACGGGACGGGCTCGTGATCGGCATCAACTGGAGCGGACCGCGCCTGGTCGGCTGGAGCTTCACCACCACGGAAGTCCACAACCGGCCGGCGGCGGGCTGACCCACGGCATCGCTCGTCACAGCCCGGTAGCCGCGCGGACCAGTCCCGCCACCGCCGTCGAGCGGCTGTGCGGGGGCCAGGCGATGACCGTGGTGACGTGGGGGCTGTCGGGTACGGGGACGGCGGTCAGGCCCTCGTGGAGGCTGGGGCGGATGGAGTCCGGGACGATCGCGCAGGCGCGGCCCAGGGCGATGAGCTGGGTGAGTTGGGTGTGGTCGCGCACCTTGGGGCCGGGGCCGTCCGGGAACGTGCCGTCGGGGCGGGGCCAGCGCGGGAGGGGGAGGTCGGGGAGGGCGGTGACCTCGGCGAGACGGAGGTGGGGGCGGGTGGCGAGGGGGTGGCCCGCCGGGAGGACCGCGACCTGGCCCTCCGTGTGCAGATCCTCGGTGTCGAAGCCGGCCAGGTCGTCGAACGGCCGGTGCAGCAGGGCCACGTCCGCCCGGCCGTCGCGCAGTACGCCCGCCTGCTCGCCCGGCCCGCACAGCAGGACGTCCACGGCGACGGCGCCGGGCTCGGCGGCGTACGCGTCGAGGAGCTTGGCCAGCAGTTCGCCGGAGGCGCCCGCCTTCGCGGCGAGGATCACCGCAGGGTGACCGGCCGCGGTGAGGGCGGCCCGGCGGGTACGGCGCTCGGCGGCCTCGACGGCGTCCAGGGCCGCCCGCGCCTCCCGCAGCAGCACCGCTCCGGCCCCGGTCAGGGTGACGCCCCGGCTGCCGCGCTCCAGGAGCGGCGCGCCCAGCCGCCGCTCCAGCCCGCCGATCGCCCGCGACAGCGGGGGCTGGGCGATCCCGAGCCGTTGTGCGGCCCGGCCGAAGTGCAGCTCCTCGGCGACCGCGACGAAGTACCGCAGTTCACGTGTCTCCACACCACCAGCGTAACGGGCCTCACCAGGAGCGATACCCGGGCGGTATCGGCGCCCACCCGGTCGGTCTTGGACGCCCCGTCCGATGAGGAGAAACATCGGAGACATGACTGAGACGAAGACTGTGAACCACCCCAAGGTCGCGCTGGTGACCGGGGCCAACAAGGGCATCGGGTACGAGATCGCCGCCGGGCTCGGCGCGCTCGGCTGGTCGGTCGGCGTCGGCGCGCGGGACGACGAGCGGCGCGAGGCCGCCGTGGCCAAGCTGCGCGCGGGCGGGGCCGACGCGTTCGGCGTACCGCTGGACGTGACCGACGACGCGAGCGTGGCCGCGGCGGCCCGGCTGGTGGAGGAGCACGCCGGGCGGCTCGACGCGCTCGTCAACAACGCGGGGATCACCGGCGGCCACCCCCAGGAGCCCACCCTGGTCGACGTGGACCAGGTACGGGCCGTCGTGGAGACCAACGTGATCGGCGTCATCCGCGTCACCAACGCCCTGCTCCCGCTGCTGCGCCGCGCACCCTCGCCGCGCATCGTGAACGTGTCCAGCAGCGTCGGCTCCCTCACGCTCCAGACCACCCCGGGCGCCGAGACCGGCCCGATCTCCGTCGCCTACGCGCCGTCCAAGACGTTTCTCAACGCCGTGACCGTGCAGTACGCGAAGGAGCTGGCCGACACGCACATCCTGATCAACGCCGTCTGCCCCGGCTTCACCGCGACCGACCTCAACGGCTTCCGCGGAACGCGCACCCCGCAGCAGGGCGCGACCTCCGCGATCCAGCTGGCCACCGTGGAGGACGACGGACCGACCGGGCGCTTCTTCAGCGACGAGGGCGAAATTCCCTGGTAGCGCGCTTCCGGGGCGGGCCGTTACGTCAGCGAACCGGCGCGGAGGACTCCGTGTCGTGCGGAAGTCCGCACGCATCGTGCCTCATGTGCAGGCGCCGGAGGTCCTGGAGGGCGGCGACGGGGAAGGGGTGCTGGACCCACTTCGCCCGGTATCCGTCCTCACCATGAATCCGGAGCACCTCCTGTGCCGCTTCCATGACGGCGTGGCTCAGGAGGGCACGGGGCTGGTTGGACCGCCACACGAGCTTGCCCTCCGAGTCGGGCCTGTCGTAGCTCGTGCACATGTCGGGAAACCGGTGGATCGCGATCCTCACATCCGCCGCCTGTCCTTGAAGGGTCCACCTCACCTCGGCGGGTTCGAGGTCGAATGAGACTCGCTGGACAGGGGTGGCGGGGCCATAGAGCCCCGCCACTCCATGGATCAGGTCGGAGAGTGCGTCCGTGCAGTAGCTGACGAAGTGCTTCTCCTCGGCTGTGCCGTCCGCGATACGGCACGTGGCCCAACCGGATCCGCTGAGCTCCCAACCGAACTGAAAACCACCAGGCATCGTGCCCCCTCGATCGCGTGCGAGGACCAGGTTCTCAGTTCAGTCGGCGTCGACGCTCAGCCCGTGGTCTTCGACGGGCCCGCGTACAGGTACGTATCGCGCTGCGAGATGTGGCCGGGGTTGGTTCCGGGCTCCATGTTGCGTTCCAGGAGGCGGCCGGTGGACGGTTGCACGATCCAGTTCGGGTTGTGGTCGCTGTGGACGGGCCACTTCTCCTTCCACTTCCAGGAGATCTGCGTGCCCGTGCGGCCCGTGCCGTCCTTGACGCCCTCCTTCACCACAGCACCGGGCGTGGCCGCGAGCACGCGGTAGAGCGCCGCGCGCAGCTTCGGCGAGACAGGGGCGTCGGTCAGCAGGTCACCGGCCTGCCGTACGGTCTGCTCGGCGGCGGAGCCCTTCGCACCGGCCCCGAGGGCACGGCGCAGGGCGTCCGGGCGGGTGGGCAGGGTGTACAGGTCGTCCCAGGCCACCCGTCCGGCGCCGACGGGCCAACTGGTCCCGTTCGGGTTCTCCTTGGTGACCGTGCGGCCGTCATGCGTCTTGATGACGACCTTGTCGCGCGCCAGGTAGGTGTCGTCGGTGTGGGCCTTGTCGCCCTCGACCCAGGTCCGGATGGTCGTCTTCCAGTACGCCTCGGTCAGCTTCTGCGCGTTGACCGCGCCGGTGATCGTCTGCCCGTTGGCCACGTCGGAGAGGGTGATGTCGGCCATGGCGGTGAATACCTCCGACGCCGACGCGCTCGCCGCCGGGCCGCCGCCCCCGAAGTCGGTGACCGGGAGCACCGCCGCGCCCACCGCCACCGCCGCGACGGCCGCCGCGAGGGCGAACATCCGGCGGCGTCCGAAGCGGGGGGCGGGCACATCGGCCGACGCGTCCGCCGCGATCGCCTCCAGAATCAGTGCCTGGGCGCGGGCCTCGACCGCCGGGTCCAGCGGTCCGGTGCGGCCGGCGCGCTCCAGGGCGGCGGCGCCGGGGAAGTCGAGCAGGTTCGTGGGGCGGTTCTCGTGCGTCATGCGAAGTCTCCCGTCAGGGTCGTACGGGCGGGGCCGGGCAGTCCGTCGCGCAGGCGGGCGCGGGCCCGGTGCAGGCGGGAACGGGCGGTTCCGGCGGGGATGCCGACGGCGGCGGCCGCCTCGGCGGGGGTCAGCTGCTCCCAGGCCACGAGCAGCAGCAATTCGCGCTCTGCAGAAGGGAGTTCGGCGAGTCTGCGGCGCAGCTCCGGGGCGACCGACGCGGCGTCGAGACGCTGGTCGACCGCCTGCCAGGGGTCGGCTGTCACGGCCTCGGGCCGCTGCTCCTCGCGGGCCGCGGCGCGCGCCGCGGTCTGCCGGTGGCGGGACAGCACGTTGCGGGCGACGCCGAACAGCCAGCCCCGGGCGGAGCCGCGCGCGGCGTCGAACGTCGCGCGGTGGGCGTACGCCTGGAGCCACACCTCGGAGAGCAGGTCATCGGCGGCGGCCGGGGCACGGCGTACGAGGTAGCCGTGGAGGGCGGCCGAGTGGCGGGCGACCAGCGGCTCGAAGGCCGTGGGTTCCCGTGCGGAACGAGCGAGCAGGTCCTCGTCCGGGTCCATGAAGTCTCCTGTCCCGGACCGCCGGGCGGCGGTCTCACCCCGTACTTGCACAGGAGAGGGACGAGCGTTCGCGGAGAAGGCCGGGGCGGGCGCGGACTGCCCGAACGGGGACCCGGCGGCCCCCTACCGCGCACTGCCCGGCCGGCGGCCCCCTACTCCGAAACCGCCGCCCGGAAGCCCGTGTTCACCGCCGTAAGACCGCCGTCCACGCACAACGACGTCCCCGTGATCCACTCCGCGTCCGACGACGCGAGAAACGCCACCGCCTTCGCGATGTCCTCCGGTTCGCCGACGCGGCCCAGCGGGTACAGCGCGGTGACGCGGTCGAGTTCCGCCTCGCGGCCCGACCAGGCCTCCGTGCGGATCGTGCCGGGGACGACGAGGTTGGCGCGGACGCCGCGGGGGCCCGCGTGGCCGGCGAGGGTGCGGGTGAGGCTGGCCAGGCCCGCCTTCGCCGCACTGTAGGCGTGGTTGCCGAAGTCCTGTACGCCGTTGACGGAGCCGATGGAGACGATCGCGCCCCGCCCGGACGCGGATAGGTGCGGCATCGCGGCCCGCGAGCACCGGTACGCGCCGCCCAGGCTGACGTCCAGGTCGCGATGCCACGTCTCGTCCGGCTCGTCCTCGAAGAGGAGGCTGTCCAGGCTGCACGAGTAGGCGTTGTTCACGAGGACGTCGAGACCGCCGAAGGTCTCCACCGCGTAGGCCACCGCCGCCTCGACCGCCGCCCGGTCCGCCACGTCGCAGACCAGCGCCTCGGCCGCGCCCCCGGCCGCCCGGATCTCCGCCGCGACGGCCGCCGCCCGGTCGGCGTCCAGGTCGGTGACGAGGACGCGGGCGCCCTCCGAGGCCAGCAGGTGGGCGGTAGCGGCGCCGATGCCCCGGCCCGCACCGGTGATGAGGACGGCGTATCCGTCGAAGCGAGTCATAGCGCCGACCGTACCGCGCGGATCAGGACCCGGTCCCGGGGCGGCCGGCTCCCACTCCTCCGCAGCCCACAGCAGTCACAGCGCCGACCGCACCGCCCGCACCAACGCCTGCGCCCGGGGGTCCGCCGTGACCCCCTTCTGGAGGCCGTTCGTCACGTACCCGAAGGCGATCCCGCTCTCCGGGTCCGCGAAGCCCAGCGAGCCGCCCCGGCCCGGGTGCCCGAAGGAGCCCGGCGCGAGGAGCGGGCTCGACGGGCCGTGGAGCATGTAGCCCAGGCCGAAACGGGTGTTGACGACCAGGACCTGGTCCGGGCCCGCCGACTCCTCCGTGCGCGCCAGCGTCAGCGTCGCCGGAGCGAACAGCCGCTGGCCGTCGACCGGGCCGATCATCGCGGCATAGCAGCGGGCCAGGCCGCGCGCGGTCGCGGTGCCGTTGGAGGCGGGGAGTTCGGCAGCCCGGTACGCCGCGTCGTTCTCGTCGGGCAGCGGGTCGATCGCGCCGAACGCCCGCCGGGTCAGCGACTCCGGGTCGCGGTAGGCGTCCACCACCGACCGCTTCGGGCGCATCCGCAGCGCCCCGGTGTTCTCGGCGGCGGGCGGCTCGACGGGCCCGATCCGGCCGACCCGGTGGGCCTCGTCCTCGGGGATGCCGAACCAGAAGTCGAGGCCGAGCGGGCGGGCGATCTCCTCGGCGACCCAGCGGCCGACGGTGCGCCCGGTGACGCGGCGCACGAGTTCGCCGATGAGCCAGCTGAAGGTCTGCGCGTGGTAGCCGTGCGCGGTGCCGGGCTCCCAGGCCGGGGCCTGGGCGGCGACGGCCTGCGCCCCGCTCACCCCGTCCGCGGCCTCCTGTGGGGTCAGCGGCCGGTCCAGGGCCGGGACACCGGCCCGGTGGGCGAGGAGGTGGCGGACGAGAACGCGCTCCTTGCCGTTCGCCTTGAACTCCGGCCAGTACGTGGAGACCGGGGCGTGCAGGTCGATCTGGCCGCGCTGGTGAAGCAGCAGCGGGACGGCGGCGGCGATGCCCTTGCCGGCCGAGCGGACGACCTGGACGGTGTCGACGGCCCAGGGTTCGGTGCCGTCCACGTCTCTGGTGCCGGCCCACAGGTCGACCACCTTGCGCCCGTGCCGGTAGACGGCGACCGCCGCCCCCCGGTCCCCGCGCTGCTCGAAGTTACGGACGAACGCGTCCCGGACCGCTTCGAATCCGGGCGCCGCCGTGCCCCGTACGTCCACGCCTGCTGCCGCACTCCCGCTCATCCCCCCATGGTGCACGGCACCGCAGGTGGGAGGTGGGGCGGGTCACCCGGAATTCACCGTCACGGAACGCGGGTCGAAGCCGAAGGGGAGTTCCAGGCGGTGGGCGCGCATCAGGGGCTCGTCGCAGAGGAGGTCCTGGGTGCGGTCGTCGGCGGCGATGACCCCCTCGCTGAGGATCACCGCGCGGCCGCAGAGCTCCAGCGCGTACGGCAGGTCGTGCGTGACCATCAGGACGGTGACGTCCAGGGAGCGCAGGATGTCGGCGAGTTCGCGCCGGGACGCCGGGTCCAGGTTGGAGGAGGGCTCGTCCAGGACCAGGATCTCCGGGCGCATGGCGAGGACGGTGGCGACGGCGACGCGGCGGCGCTGCCCGAAGGAGAGGTGGTGCGGCGGCCTGCCCGCGTACTCCTCCATGCCGACCTGTTTCAGCGCCTCCATGACCCGCTCCTCCAGCTCCGCGCCGCGCAGTCCCCCGGCGGCGGGTCCGAAGGCGACGTCCTCGCGGACGGTGGGCATGAAGAGCTGGTCGTCGGGGTCCTGGAAGACGATGCCGACGCGGCGGCGGATCTCGGCCATGTTCCGCTTGTCGACCGGCATCCCGGCGACGCGCACCGACCCGGAGCCCGCCTCCAGGATGCCGTTGAGGTGGAGGACGAGGGTCGTCTTGCCGGCGCCGTTCGGGCCGAGCAGCGCGACGCGTTCGCCGCGTCCGACGGTCAGGTCGACGCCGAAGAGCGCCTGGTGGCCGTCGGGATACGCGTACGCGAGGCCGCTGACCTCCAGGGAGGGCGGTACGGGGGCGGGGTCGGGGCTCATACGGTCCATCCCACCAGACACACGGCGAGGGCGAGCACCGGGAGGGCGGAGGCGTACGCCCACTGGGTGCGGGATGCGGTCACCTGGTCGATGACGGGCATGCTGCCCGCGTAGCCCCGGCTGACCATGGCGAGGTGGACGCGTTCGCCGCGTTCGTAGGAGCGGATGAACAGGGCTCCGGCCGATTTGGCGAGGACGCCCCAGTGCCGGATGCCGCGCGCCTCGAAGCCGCGGGAGCGGCGGGCGATGGACATGCGGCGCATCTCGTCGGTGATCACATCGCCGTAGCGGATCATGAAGGACGCGATCTGGACGAGCAGCGGCGGCAGCTTGAGGCGCTGGAGGCCGAGCAGCAGCTCGCGCAGTTCGGTGGTGGAGGCGAGGAGCACGGAGGCGGCGACCCCGAGGGTGCCCTTGGCCAGCACGTTCCAGGCGCCCCAGAGGCCGGGGACGCTGACGGAGAGGCCGAGGACGTGGGTCTGCTCGCCGGGCACGACGAACGGCATGAGCAGGGCGAACGCGACGAACGGCACCTCGATCAGCAGCCTCTTCAGCAGGAAGCCGGCCGGGATGCGGGCGAGCGCGGTGACACCCGCGATGAGCAGCGCGTAGAGCCCGAAGGCCCAGACGGCTTCGCGCGGGGTGGAGACGACGACCACGACGAAGCAGAACACGGCGGCGAGCTTGCAGTGCGGCGGCAGGTCGTGGACCGGTGAGTGCCCGTGCCGGTAGAGCTTGTGCGCGTGACCGGCGCCCATGTCAGACCTTCTCCTCGGTACGGCTGTCGGCCTCGCCCTGCGTACGGCGTCGGCGGGAGACCACGTAGAAGGCGCCGCTGCCCGCGACGAGGGTGGCGCCGACGCCGATGATCCCGGCGAGGCCACCGGAGAGCCGGGCGTTGGAGACGTCCTTGACGCCGTAGTCGGCGAGCGGGGAGTCCTTCGCGGCGTGCTCCTTGGCCTCCTTGTCGATGCCCTGGTCGGTGGCGACCTTCTCCAGGCCGTCCGGGTTGGCGGAGGCGTAGAAGGAGACGAACCCGGCGAGCACGAGGGCGGTGACCAGGCCGGTGACCCAGAGGCCGCGGGTCGGGCGGTGCGCGGCGGGGGCGGGCTCGCGCACCGGCGCCGGGGCGTCGACCAGTTCGCCGTCGACGCGGAGCTTGAGCGGGGCGGTGAGGCCCTTCGCGCCGTGGACCAGGTCGGGGCGGACGGCGAGGACGGCGCCGACGGTGAGCGCGGTGATCACGGCCTCGCCGATGCCGATGAGGACGTGCACGCCGACCATGGCGGTGAAGACCTTGCCGATCGGGATGTCGGTGGTCCCGCCGATCCAGTACATCAGCGTGAAGGCACAGGCGGCGGCCGGTACGGAGACCAGCGCGGCGACGAACGAGGCGGCGGTCATCGAGCGGCGGGTGCGCGGCAGCACGCCGACCAGGCCGCGGAAGAGCGCGTACGCGACGACGGTGGTGACGACGCCCATGTCGAGGATGTTGACGCCGAGCGCGGTGAGGCCGCCGTCGGCGAAGAGGATGCCCTGCATCAGCAGGACGACGGATATGCAGAGCACACCCGTATACGGTCCGACGAGGATCGCCGCGAGCGCCCCGCCGAGCAGATGGCCGCTGGTGCCGGCGGCGACGGGGAAGTTGAGCATCTGCACGGCGAAGATGAAGGCGGCGACCAGACCGGCCAGCGGTGCGGTGCGCTCGTCGAGTTCGCGCCGGGCCCCCCTGAGGCTGACGGCCACGGCACCGGCGGCGACGACGCCCGCGACGGCGGAGACGGGTGCGTTGATGAATCCGTCGGGTACATGCATGGGGGAGGCTCCGCTTCCTGCGTTCTCGGGTTGCTGCGCCGGGTGCGCGGGGTCGTGAACCTCTCAATGATAGGACCTTGTTGCGAAGCGTTCGCAAGAGCGCGTCCACCACAACTGCAGAGGATTCCCCTAGTGCCCTTTTCGTAAAATATGGGACATTAGAGAACAAAGTTGCAGAAGCAGGATGGAGAGTCGGCCCATGTCCTCCGTGATCCATGACCATGCCCGCGCCCGGCTCGTCACCGACGCCCGCGACCTGCCCGTCGTCCCGGTCGAGCTGCGGTTCGACGGCGCGGACTCCCCCGCGAAGGTCCGCATCGCCTATCCGGGCGGCACGGAGTGGGCCATCGACCGCGAGCTCCTGGAGCGCGGGCTGCGCTACCCGGTCGAGCAGGACGGCTGGCGGATATGGCCGTGCGGCAGGGTCCAGGTGGTCGTGGAGCGGCACGACGCGGCCGGTGTCGACGTCGTCCAGTTCGACTGCGCCCCGATGGTCCGCTTCCTGCGGCGTACGCACAAGGAGGCCGAGGCCCCCCACGCCGCCGCGCGCACCTGAGCGGACGACGCAGAGAGCCCCCGTGCACACCGTGCACGGGGGCTCTCGCCGCCCCGGCCCCCCGTCCCCACAGGTAACCCGGGCTTCCGGGGCCGCGCACCGCTCGGACGCGGCCCCGGAGATCAGACCGCGCGGCTCACACGCGGATCAGCTCGCGCTCCCCGCCGGACTCCGGGCCTCCGTCGCCGGCGGCCGGCTCGTCCAGGTCCTTGCGCAGGCCCTCGCCCTCGACGTCCACGTTGGGCAGCGCGCGGTCCAGCCAGCGCGGCAGCCACCAGGCGCGCTTGCCGAGCAGCGCCAGGACGGCGGGCACGATCGCCATGCGCACGATGAACGCGTCGAAGAAGACGGCGATGGCGAGCGAGAAGCCGATCATCTTGATCATCTGCTCGCTGGAGCCGATGAAGCCGGAGAACACCGCGATCATGATCACGGCGGCGGCCGTGACGACCCGCGCCCCGTGCTTGAAGCCGGTCACGATGGCCTGGCCGGGCTTCTCGCCGTGGACGTACGCCTCACGCATCCGCGTGACGAGGAAGACCTCGTAGTCCATCGCGAGGCCGAAGACCACGCCCACCATGAAGATCGGCATCATTGACATGATCGGACCGGTCTGCTCGACCCCGAAGAGCGAGCCGAGCCAGCCCCACTGGAAGACCGCGACGACCGCGCCCAGGGCCGCGACGACCGAGAGCAGGAAGCCGAGCGCCGCCTTCAGCGGTACGAGCACCGACCGGAAGACCACCATCAGCAGCAGGAAGGCGAGGCCGACCACGAGCGCCAGGTAGGGCAGCAGCGCGTCGTTCATCTTCTGCGAGAAGTCGATGTTCATCGCGGTGGAGCCGGTGACCAGCACCTCGGCGCCGGTGTCGGACTTGATGTCCTTGCCCGCGTCGCGGATCGCGTGGACCACGTTCTCCGTCTCGACGGAGCTCGGGCGGTCCTTAGGGACGACGGTGATCATCGCCGCGTCGCCGGCCTTGTTGAACGTGGCCGGGGTGACGGCGACGACGCCCTTCATGCCGGCGATCCGGTCGCCGACCTGCTTGGCCGCGGCCTTGCCGTCCGCGCTGTTCTCGGTGTCCACGACGACGAGCAGCGGCCCGTTGAAGCCGGGGCCGAAGCCGTCGGAGAGCAGGTCGTAGGCGCGGCGCTGGGTGGTGCTGGTGGGCTGCGAGCCGTCGTCCGGCAGGCCCATCTCCAGCGAGGCGGCCGGTACCGCGATGGCACCGAGGCCCAGGACGCCGACGAGCAGCACCCAGACCGGCTTGCGCAGCACGAACCGGGCCCAGCGGGTGCCCATGTTCGGCTTCGCCTCGGGCTTGTCCGCCGCGTCGGCGGCCTTGCGCGCCTTGCGGCCCACGATGCGCTTGCCCACGAAGCCCAGCATGGCCGGGACGAGGGTGAGGGCGATGAGGACGGCGATGGCGACCGTGCCGGCCGCGGCGAAGCCCATCTTGGAGAGCATCGGGATGTTGACGACGGCCAGGCCGACGAGGGCGATGACCACGGTGAGCCCGGCGAAGACGACCGCGGACCCGGCCGTGCCGACCGCCCGGCCCGCCGCCTCCTCGCGTTCCCGGCCCTCGGCCAGCTCGGCGCGGTAGCGGGAGACGATGAACAGCGCGTAGTCGATGCCGACGGCGAGGCCGATCATCATCGCAAGCGTGGAGGTGGTGGAGCCCAGGTCGAGCACGTTGGCCAGGGCGGTGATCGTGGAGACGCCGATGCCGACCCCGATCAGGGCGGTGAGCAGCGGCAGCCCGGCCGCGATGAGCGAGCCGAAGGTGATGACGAGGACCACGGCGGCCAGCGCGATGCCGATGACCTCGGTGGCGCCGGTCTCCGGCATCACCTGGAGCGCGTCACCGCCGATCTCGACGGTCATCCCGCTCTTCTGGGCGTGGGTTCCGGCGTCCTCCAGCGCGTCCCGGGTCGCGTCGGTCAGCTCCATCGAGTTGACCTTGTACGACACCGAGATGTACGCGGTGGAGCCGTTCTTGGAGACGGCCTTGCCGGTGTACGGGTCGGTGACGGAGGCGATCTGGTCGGAGCCTTCCCTCAGCTCCCGGGTGATCTTGTTGACCTCGGCCTTGTTGGCCGCGTCCGTCATCTTCTCGTGCTCGGGGGCCTTGAAGACGATGCGCGCGGTGGCGCCGTCCGCACTGGCGGCCGGGAAGCGCTGTTCCAGCAGGTCGAAGGCCTTCTGGGCCTCCGTACCGGGGATGGAGAAGGAGCTGGAGGTGGCGGTGGCTGCGGAGGACGCGCCGAACCCGGCGAGTGCCAGCAGTGCCACCCAGATCAGGGCGACATAGCGGCGGCGCCGGAAGGCGAGCCGTCCGAGCTTGTAGAGGAATGTGGCCACGGGGGCGTACTCCCGGTCAGGTCGTGGAGTGGAAAAGGGCGTGAGGAACCAGCCCGACGACGAGAGCGGCGTGTCAGGTGGGGCTTGGGGAGGGGGCCGTACGGGAAAGGCGCGGGGACCGAGAAGGTCAGGCTCCGAGAGCGGGGAGGATCACGGAGTCGACGTAATCGAGAAGGAATGCCTGGTCGACCGGGCGGTCCTCGACCAGCTGCCGAGTGGCGAAGGCGCCGATCAGCATGTGCGGTACGTATCTGAGCGCCGGGTTGTCCGGGCTCACCTCTCCCCGGTCCACGGCCCGGCGCAGCAGCGTGTCGAGACCGGTCATCTCCGGTTCGACCAGCAGTTCGCGCAGGGCCTGGAGGAGGTCGGGGTTGTTGTGGACGGCATGGCTCAGACCCCGCATCAGCGCGGCGTCCTTCTCCATCTGACAGTCGTCACTGCGGCTGAGTACGGCGTGGAAGTCACCGCGCAGCGAGCCGGTGTCGACATCGCCGAGGGTGCCGGGTTTGTTGTGGCGCAGGGCCGTGACGACCAGCGCCGGCTTGCTCCCCCACTGGCGGTAGAGGGTGGCCTTGCTGGAATGCGTACGGGCGGCGACGCCGTCCATCGTGAGGGCGTCGTAGCCGACTTCGCGGAGCAGGTCGAGCACGGCGGCGTACAGCTCGCTCTCACGCTCGGGCGTGAGCCGTGTGCGTGCCATGGTTCGACCTCCTGTCCGATCAGTCATCGAACGAATCCGTATCGAACGAAACCGTTTCGTACAGCAGAACGGTACCTCGCCCGCCGAGCGAAACGAAACGGTTTCGTTTGTGGCTCGCACCACAAAAAGCGGGCCTCTCTGAGTTGCCGGGCCCCCTTCGCGCGGAAAGCATTGGGGGGTGAGTGACGACGTCTCGTATCTCCGGTTCCCGCACCTCCACGAGGATCTGCTCTGCTTCGCGGCGGAGGACGACCTGTGGGTCGCCCCGCTCGCCGCCGAGGGGGAGCGCCCCGGCCGGGCCTGGCGGGTCACCGTCGACCGCACCAGAGTCGGCCACCCCCGGTTCTCGCCCGACGGGACCCGGATCGCGTACACGTCCTGGCGCAGCCTCGACCCGGAGATCCACCTCGCCCCGGTCGACGGCGGACCGTCCCGCCGGCTCACCTACTGGGGCTCCACCGACACCCGGGTCTGCGGCTGGACGCCCGACCCGGGCGACGCGGCGCAGATCCTCGCCGTCTCCTCGCACAACCAGCCGTTCTCCTACTTCTCCTGGGCCTACAGCGTCCCCACCGACGGCAGCCCCGGCGGCAAGCTGCCCTGGGGCCCGGTCTCGGACATCGCGGTCGCCGACACCGACGGCGAGCGCCGCACCCTGCTGCTCACCGGCACCCCGCCGCACGAACCGGCGGCCTGGAAGCGCTACCGGGGCGGGGCCATGGGCCGCCTGTGGCTGCACGGCGAGCGGCTGCTCCCGGACATCGGCGGGCACCTCGACACCCCGATGTTCGTCGGCGGCCGGATCGCGTTCCTCTCCGACCACGAGGGCGTCGGCAACCTCTACTCCTGCCGCCCCGACGGCACGGACCTGCGCCGCCACACCGACCACGACGCGTTCTACGCCCGGCACGCGGCGAGCGACGGGCGCCGCGTGGTCTACCAGTGCGCGGGCGAGCTGTGGCTGGTGGACGACCTGGAGACCCCGGGCGCCGTGCCCCGGAAGCTGGAGGTCCGGCTCGGCGGCCCGCGCGCCGGACGGCGTACGTACCAGGTCCCCGCCTCCAGCCATGTGGACGCGGTGTCCGTGGACGAGACGGGCCGGGCGAGCGCCGTGTCGGTACGCGGCAGCCTGTACTGGCTCACGCACCGCGACGGGCCCGCACGCACCATCTCGGACACGCCGGGGGTACGGGTGCGGCTGCCGGAGATGCTGGGCAGCGGGGGCGAGGTCGCGTACGTCACCGACGCGGAGGGCGAGGACGCGGTCGAGATCGCCCCGCTGCCGCGCGCCAGCGGCGACCGCCCGGTCCGCCGCCTCGCCTCGGGCCTGATCGGCCGGGTCCAGGAGCTGGTCTCCGACCCGGACGGCGAACGCCTCGCCATCGCCTCGCACGACGGCCGCCTGCTGCTCCTGGACACCGACGAGGAGACGGCCACCGGAGAGCCGGTCGAGCTGATCCGGTCCGTCAACGGGCCCGTGCGCGACCTGGCGTTCTCCCCGGACGGCGCCTGGCTGACCTGGTCGCACCCGGGCATCGGCCGCTCCCTGCGCAAGATCAAGCTGGCCCGGATCGGCGGTCCGGGCGAACCGGCGATCGTGGACGTCACCAACGGCCGCTTCGAGGACGAGAACCCGGTGTTCACCGGCGACGGCCGCTATCTGGCGTTCCTGTCCTGGCGCGGCTTCGACCCGGTGTACGACGTCCACACCGGCGACCTGTCCTTCCCGCTCGGCTGCCGCCCCTACCTGGTGCCGCTCTCCTCGGCGACCCCGTCCCCCTTCGCCCTGCTGCCCGACGGGCGGCCCGCGGCGGGCGGCCTGGACCCGGTCGACTCGGCCGAGGCGGGGATGACGGAGGGGTCCACGGTCACGGTCGAGTTCGAGGGCCTGGAGAGCCGGGTCACCCCGTTCCCGGTCTCCGCCTCGAAGTACTCCGCGCTGGCGCCGGTCAGCGGCGGCGGTCTGGTGTGGCTGCGCTGGCCGATCTCCGGGGCGCTCGGCGAGACCTTCGCCAACCCGGCGGACATGTCGGGGCGGCCGACCCTGGAGCACTTCAGCATCGCCAAGGCGAAGAAGACCGAACTCGTGGGCCACCTCGACTGGTTCGAGGTCAGCGGCGACGCCTCACGGCTCGTCGTGATGGACGACGGCGAGCTGCGCGCGGTCCCCGCGACGGAGCCCGGCGACAACGACTCGACCGTCTATCTGGACCTGCGCCGCATCCTGCACGAGGTGGACCCGGCGGCGGAGTGGCGCGGGGCGTACGGCGAGGCGGGCCGCATCATCCGCTCGTACTTCTGGGAGCCGGACATGTGCGGCATCGACTGGCCGGCGGTCCTGGACCAGTACCGCCCCCTGGTCGAACGCGTCGCCACACCCGACGAGTTCGCGGACCTGCTGCGCGAGGTGCTGGGCGAGCTGGGCACCTCGCACGCGTACGTGTCGCCCGCGCGCCGCAACGAGGGCCCGCCGCACTACCAGCGCGCGATCGGCCTGCTCGGCGCCAACTTCGCGTGCCGGGACGGGCACTGGACCCTGCTGCGCATCCTGCCCGGCGACTCGTCGGACTCCAAGGCGCGTTCCCCGCTGGCCGGTACGGGCATCCGCGAGGGGGCGGTGCTGACCCATGTGGACGGGCGGCCGGTGGACCCGGTCGCCGGGCCGTATCCGCTGCTGGCGGCGGCGGGCGGCACGACGGTCGAGCTGACCTTCCGCCCGGCGGAGGGCGGGGGGCGGCCGCGCCGCATCGCGATCGTGCCCCTCGTCGACGAGCGCCCCCTGCGCTATCAGGACTGGGTCGCCAAGCGCCGCGAGGTGGTCCGGGAGCTGAGCGGGGGGCGGTGCGGGTACCTCCACATCCCCGACATGGGCGGTTCCGGCTGGGCGCAGTTCAACCGGGACCTGCGCATGGAGGTGTCCCGCCCCGCGCTGATCGTGGACGTACGCGGCAACGCCGGCGGCCACATCAGCGAGCTGGTGGTGGAGAAGCTCACCCGCACGATCCTGGGCTGGGACCTCACCCGCAACGCCCAGCCGGTGTCGTACGCCTCCAACGCCCCCCGGGGCCCCGTCGTCGCCCTGGCCGACGAGGCGACCTCCTCCGACGGCGACATGATCACGGCCGCGTTCCGGCTGCTGAAGCTGGGCCCGGTCGTCGGCCAGCGCACGTGGGGCGGCGTCGTCGGCATGACCGGCCGCCACCGCCTGGGCGACGGCACGGTGATCACGGTGCCGATGAACGCCGCCTGGTTCGACACGTACGGCTGGTCCGTCGAGAACCACGGCGTCGAACCGGACCTGGAGGCGCTGCGCACCCCGCTGGACTGGGCGGAGGGGCGCTACGCGGTCCTGGACGACGCGGTCCGCACCGCCCTGGACCTCCTCGCCGCCCACCCCCCGGCGACCCCGCCGACGTACGACACCGCCCCGGACCGGAGGAGGCCGCCGCTGCCGCCGAGGTAGGCGGGCGGCTCACTCCTCGTCGTCCTGCAGCTCCGCGTCCAGCTCCGCGTCCAACGCCTCGTCCAGCGCCTCCAGTTCCTTCGCCGGGTCGATCATCCGGGACAGGACGTCCAGGTCGTCCGTGCCGTAGATGCGGCGCACGTCGTGCCAGCCCTCGGCGGCGGTCGCCAGCAGGCCCATGGCCTCGTCGAGGCGGCCCAGGTGGCGCAGCGCGGTGCCGTAGTAGCCGGCCGTCTCCGCGCGGAACTCGTCGTTGTCGTCGCCCTCCTCCCAGGCCCTGCGGAGGTACGGTTCGGCCTCCTCGTACGCCTCGCGCTGGACCATCAGCTTGCCCGCGAGCATGGAGTCCAGGCGGGAGCCGAGGGCGGCCGCGCGGGCGTACCAGCGCTCGGACTCCTGGTAGTCGTGGTGGAAGTCGGAGAGCCAGCCCATGTGGTGACAGGAGTGCTGGTCGCCCCTCTCGGCGGCCACCCGGTGCCACGTGTCGCGGTCCGTGAAGCGGCGCAGTTTCGCGCACAGCTGCGCCAGGTCGTACGCCGCGTCCGGGTCCCCGGCGCGGGCGGCGGGCTCCAACCAGGGGATCAGGTGGCGGGCGTTCTTCCCGCCCCAGTCGTTGAGCAGGTCGGCGTACTCGTACCCGGCCCGTACGTCCCCGGCCCCGGCCCGCTCGCGCAGTCCGGGCAGCAGCCGGTAGTCGGGCTCGTCGGAGGCGCGGGGACCGCCCTCGCGGAGCGCGGCGATCCGGGCGAGCTGCGCCACGGCGTCCTTGTCGTCCTCGCCGAACCCGGCGAACCAGCGCTCGGCCTCGTCGTAGCGGCCCAGGCGCAGGCACAGCATGCCGAGGTTCCACTTCGGCGGCTCCTCGCCCGCCTCGACGGCGAGGAGGTGGGCGCGCTCGGCCTCCGCCATCTCGCCGCGCTGCTCGCACTTGTTGCCGAGCAGCGCGGCGGCCTGGGCGACCCCCGCCTCGTGCGCCCGAAGCAGCAGGTCGCGGGCCCGGGGCCACTCCTCGTCACCGCCGGTCTCGGTGAGGAACATCGCGTGGTACATGCCCGCCTCGGCGCTGAGCGCGGAGCCGCGGGCGTACAGCTCGTCGGCGCGGGTGGCGAGTCCCGGGTAGGCCGCGAAGTGCTCGTCGAGGTCAAAGAGTTCCCGCACCGCGGCCACGGCGGCCTCGCCGTCCTCATCGGCCTCGGCGCTGTCCAGGGCCGCGGCGGCCCGGTCGAAGACCTCCACGAACGAGTCGAAGAGCTGCGACCAGCGGAAGACCGCGATGTCCCCGAGCTCGGTGTCGCTCATCAGGAACGCGGACGCCTCCGCGGGCCGCCCCTCGGCGGCCATGAGCTTCCCCAGCTCGATCTTGGCTTCGAGGTGCCGCCCGTACTCCCACGCGTGCCGCAGCCATTCGGCGGCCTCGTCGTTCCGGCGGTCCTCGCGCAGCAGCACCCCGAGCCCGTACGCGGACCCCGCGTCGAACTCCGCGACAGCCCGGTACAGCGCCTCCCCCGCGTCCCGGTCGCCCCGGATCTTCCGGTACCGGGCGAGCGTGTAGTGCGCCCAGATGTCCCCCGCCTCGACGGCCCGCTCCCAGTAGGGGATGCCCTCGTCGATGTGGTGCCCGAAGACGAAGAAGTCACTGTGCCGACGGGCGGTCCTGCCGTCCTTGTCCAGGGCGGCGGCGACCATCGCCTCGCCCCGGGTCCGTATGTGCTCGGTGGTCATGAGCGCATGCTGTCAGGCGAGTTGGCGTCCGCCCCGACCGGGCCCCGCGCCTTCACACCTCATGCGCACCGGCCACGACCGCCACCGTCCACGTGGCCGTCCCGCCCTGGACCCGCATACGGAGCGCCTGCGCCTCCGCCTCGCTGTAGACCCGGCCCACGGTGACGACCTGGTCGCAGGCGATGCGGCTCGGGTCGGCGTCGGGCCGGTCGGCGTCGACGATCGTGACCCGGCCCTTGCCGGTGCAGCGGGCATACACGGTGTAGACGCCCTGCTGGGGCGTGAAGCGCGCGAGGTCGAGATCGCCGGCACCGGACGTCTCGGGGACGAGTACGGCCGCCCGCGCGGGGAGTTCGAGCCCGGCCGCGCGCGAAGGCGCCGGGCTCCCGGCGCGCTTCTGCGGTGCGTGCTCGGCAGCCCCGCTGCACCCGGCGGCAAGGAGAACGGCCGCGGCGGCGGCGAGAACGGGAAGGTGCCGGTTCATGCGGTACTCCTTGGGTCGGCCGAGCGGTGTACGGCGCTGCTCAAGGAGATGCACGAAAGGCCAGGCGCCGTTCCAGTCCGCTGCGAAGGCGTGCCGACGCCCCCGGCAGCGAGGCGAGTTCGCGTACCTCCGCCGCCGCGAGCTCCGCACGGTCCGCCAGCGCGAGCACCGCCGCGTAGGGCCGTCCGCCCTCGCCGAGCCGGGCCGCGACGACGTCGAGGACGGCCCGCAGGACGGCCCGGTCGGCGTGGGGGTGCGCCGCCAGCAGGAGCAGCAGCCGGTTGTCGTTCCAGGGGCTGTCCCGGGTCCCGGCCAGCTCCAGCAAGGTGCCGGGCTCCGTGGCCGGGTTGGCGGCGAGCGCCTGCCGGACGAAGACGTACGGGGAGCGCGCCAGGCGGTGCAGGGCGGCGCCGTCGGTCCCGGCGCGCGCCCGCTCCAGCCAGTCCGCAGGCGTATGCATGCCCATCGCCCCTCCCTTGTGTGGGCAAGCGTACGAGCCCGGCTTGCGTCTCCCCCGGCGGGAGACCCCAAGCTGGCCCCATGGACGGCAACGCGCTCCTCTCGATCGGGGAGCTGGCCCGGCGGGCCGGGCTCAGTGTGAAGACGATCCGGTACTACTCCGATCGCGGGATCGTGGCGCCGGCCGCCCGTACCCCGGCCGGTTACCGCCGCTACGGCGCCGACGCCGTGGCGCGTCTCGGCCTCGTACGGACCCTGCGGGAGCTCGGGCTCGGCCTGGACACGATCCGCAAGGTGGCCGACCAGGAGCTGTCGTTGCCCGATGTCGCGGCGGCGCACGCGGAGGCGCTGGAGGCGCAGATCCGCGTGCTGCGCCTGCGGCAGGCGCTGCTGGCCGCCGTGGCCGAGCGCCGGCTCACCCCTGAGGAGACCGATCTCATGCATCAGCTCGCCCGCCTCACCGACGACGAACGCCGCCGCCTCGTCGCCGACTTCCTCCACGCGGTCTTCGACGGCCTCGCGCTCGACGGGGTCGCCCGGACGCTGACACCGGAGCTGCCCGGCGATCCCGACGCCGAGCAGACCCGCGCCTGGGCGGAGTGGGCCGCGCTCGCCCAGGACCCCGGATTCCGCGCCGGGCTGCGGCGGACCCTCCGGGAGGTCGCCGCCGAGCAGCCCCGAGGCGGCGTCCCCCGGCGCGGCTTCGCCGCCGCCGTCCGCGAGCTCGTCGCCCCCGCCCTGGCCGCCGGGCTCGACCCCGCCTCGCCCGACGCGGACCCCGTCGTCGCGGCGATCACGGCCGAGCACGCCCAGCCCGACGCGCTCCTCCCCCGGCTCCGGCGCCTCAACGATCCGCGCCGCGACCGTTACGTACAGCTGCTCGCCGTGATCAACGGGTGGCCCGCGCCCGAGAGTCCGGCGCCCGCGCTCGACTGGGCCGCCGAGGCCGTACGCGTACGGACGCCATGACACCGCACACCCATGTCACAACCACGCCCGCCGTCTCGTCCCGGGTATGTACGCACCCGCTGGGACCCGAGGAGCACACCGTGAACGCACGTCTCAACTACTTCGCCAACCCGGCCGCCGGCAAGGCGCTGAAGCACTTCATGGCGTTCGGCCGGGAGATGAAGGGACTGCCGCTGCCCGCCGCGACGCAGGAGCTCGTCGCCCTGCGCGTCAGCCAGATCAACGGCTGCGCGGCCTGCATCGACATGCACACGAAGGAGGCCGCCGAGGCCGGGGAGAGCGCGGTGCGGCTGCATCTCGTCGCGGCCTGGCGGGAGGCCACCGTGTTCACCGACGCGGAGCGCGCGGCCCTCGCGCTGGCCGAGCAGGGCACGCGTACCGCCGGCGCGGGTACGGGGGTGGACGACGCCACCTGGGCGACGGCCGCCGCGCTCTACGACGAGGAGCAGCTGACCGCGCTCGTCATGCTGGTGTCGTTCATGAACGCGGTGAACCGGCTGAACATCATCACGCAGCAGCCTGCGGGCGACTACAAGCCCGGACAGTTCCACTGAGCGGAAGCGGCGAGGGAGAGGAACCGGCATGGGCAAGGCCGAGGAATTCGAGGAGCTGCGGGCGCTGCTGTTCTCGATCGCGTACCGCATCCTGGGCAGCGTCGCGGAAGCGGAGGACGCCGTCCAGGAGACCTGGCTCCGCTACGACGCCTCGGCCACCCGGCCGGATTCGGTGAAGGCGTTCCTCTCCACCACGGTCACCCGGATCGCGATCGACGTGCTGCGGTCGGCCCGGGTGCGGCGGGAGGAGTACGTCGGCCCGTGGCTGCCGGAGCCGCTGCTGGACGACCCGTACGCGGACCCGGCGCGCGCCGCCGAGCTGGCGGACTCGGTGTCGATGGCGTCGCTGCTCCTCCTGGAACGGCTGAGTCCGCTGGAGCGGTCGGTGTTCGTGCTGCGGGAGGTCTTCGCCTTCGGCTTCGGGGACATCGCGGCGGCGGTGGGCCGCTCCGAGGCGGCCTGCCGTCAGCTGCTCGTACGGGCCCGGCGCCACATGCACGAGGGGCGGCCCCGGTTCGAGGCGGACCGCGCGGAGCAGCGGGAGCTGGCGGGCCGGTTCTTCGACGCGCTGTCCCGGGGCGATGTGGACGGGCTGCGGAGCCTGCTCTCCGCCGACGTCCAGCTCGTCGGCGACGGCGGCGGCAAGGCCCCGCAGCTGGCCCGGACGGTCGTCGGCGCGGACAACGCGGCCCGGCTGCTGGCCACGGTCTACCCGCTCATGGCCGAGGCGGGCATCACCTGCGAACCGCGCGAGGTCAACGGCCGCCCGGGGGCGCTGTTCCGGGTGCGCGACGGGGGCGTGCTCCACATCCTGTCCCTGGACGTGCGGGACGGGCAGATCCAGACGGTCCGCTCCGTCATCAACCCGGACAAGCTCGGCCACCTGGGCCCGGTGGCGGACGCGTGGGCGGCGGACCGCGAGGTTCGGGCGCTGCGCAAGCGGGAGGGCTGAGCGTTACGCGCCTTCGGCGGCCGCCTTCGCCGCGCGTTCGACCTTCGCGCGGTGGGCCTCCCAGAACGCGTCGTCCTGGGGCTTTTCGACGATCGCGGCCACCCGGCCCGTCGCGTGGTCGAGCTGTTCGCGGAGGATGTCGGCGTGGCCCGCGTGGCGGGCGGTCTCGCCGTGCATGTGGATCATGATGTCGGACAGCCGCACCTCGGGCCGCCCCCACCACTCGACCCGCCCGGGCGCGTCGAGCGGGAGCGCGGCAATGGTCGCGTCGGTGTGCGCCCACGCCCGTCGGTAGCGCCCGGTGATCTCCTCCCGGGACTCCTCCTCGGATGCCCACATCTCCGGGCCGCCCGGTTCGTTGTCCTGCCAGCGGGGAAGGGGCTCGGGGAACGGCCGCCCGAAGACCTCGCCGAAGTACCGGGCCTCCCAGAACGACAGGTGCTTGACGAGCCCCAGCAGATTGGTCCCGGTCCAGGTCAGCGGCCGCCGGATGTCGTACTCGCCGAGCCCGTCGAGCTTCCACAGGACGGCCTCACGGGCGTTCCGCAGGTTGTCGTGGAGACGTTGTTTCACCGCGTCATCGATCATGCGCACCGACTCTGCCATCAGAGGGACCCTGCCGGAACGCCGGACCGATGACTTTCCCGGGCGCGCGCAGTCTGAACCCGTGTAAAGCCCGCCTCCCGTACCCCGAGGACATCATGCGCACACTCATCAGCACCGCCTTCGTCTCCCTCGACGGTGTGGTCGAGGCCCCGGGCGGCGAGCCCGGTTACCGGAACTCCGGCTGGACCTTCAAGGGCATCGACTTCCTGCCCGAGGCGTACGCGATCAAGGGCCGGGAGCAGGAGGAGGCCGGGGCGCTCATGATGGGGCGGCTCAGCTACGAGGCGTTCAGCCCCGTGTGGCCGGGCATGGAGGAGTTCGCCGGGTACAAGGCGATGCCCAAGTACGTCGTCTCCACGACGCTCACCGAGGACGGCCTCGTGGACACCTGGGGCGAGACCCACATCCTCCGCTCCCTGGACGACGTCGCCGCGCTCAAGGCGACCGACGGCGGGCCGGTCATCGTCCACGGGAGCGCCACCCTCAACCACGCGCTCTCCGACGCCGGTCTGATCGACCGCTACCACCTCCTCGTCTTCCCGCTGCTCCTCGGCGCCGGGAAGCGCCTGTTCAGCGCGGCCGACAAGGACACCCAGCACCTGAAGCTCGTGGAGCACGAGGCGTTCCCCAACGGCATCCAGAAAAACGTCTTCGACGTCGTCCGCTGAGGCCGCCCGCACCCCGCAACGAGAGGAACCCACCATGCGCAAGGTCATCGTCACCACGTTCCTGACCCTCGACGGCGTCATGCAGGCCCCCGGCGGCCCCGAGGAGGACCCCGAGAGCGGCTTCACGCACGGCGGCTGGCAGAAGCCCACGTACGACGAGGGCGTCGGTGAGGCGATCGCCGACTGGTACGCGGACACGGACGCGATGCTGCTCGGCCGCAAGACGTACGACATCTTCGCCGGGTACTGGCCGACCGCCGACCCGGACAACCCGTTCACGGAACGTATGAACTCCATGCACAAGTACGTGGCATCCCGCACCCTGACGTCCGTGGACTGGCAGAACTCCACCCTCCTGACCGGCGACACCGCCGACGCCGTACGCCGCCTGAAGGAGACCGAGGGCCGCAACATCAACGTCGTCGGCAGCGGCGACCTCGCCCAGACCCTGATGCGCGAGGACCTGGTGGACGAGTACCGCCTCACCATCCACCCGGTCATCCTCGGCACCGGCAAACGCCTCTTCGCCGACGGCGCGATCCCCACCGCCCTGGAGCCGGTCACGGTCACGGGCACGAAGGGCGGCACGGTCCTGGCCGTCTACCGGCCCGCGGGACGGCCTGCGTACGACAGCTTCTAGGCACCGCGGGGCCCCGCTCGTCTCCGCTCCCCCGCGGATTTGTCCGCGATCCGTAACAGAGGCAGCCTCCGGGCCCCCTTCACCTGTCCTGGTGGGGGGGACGGCCGGCACGGGGTCGTCGGCAGTGGTGGTTCGAAGGGGCGGGGCGGACATGGCTAAGCACAGGGAGCGGACGTGGCACAGCCGCCTCATCGCGGCGGCTCTCGGGGTCACGGCACTGGCCGCGGCCACCTCGATGTGGACCGCGCAGGCCGGCACCACCGAGGGACAGCGGCCGGTGGCCGTCACGTCGCACCATGACCGGCCCGTGGCCGCGAAGGTCGCGGAGGACATCGCCCACGCGTCGGACAAGGGCCCCCAGGGCGTCAACATCACCATCGACGACGGCCCGGACCCCACGTGGACGCCCCAGGTGCTGCGGCTCCTGAAGGAGAACGGGGTCAAGGCCACGTTCTGCATGGTGGGCACCCAGGCCCAGGCGTACCCCGACCTGGTCAAGGCCGTCGTGGCGGGCGGTCACCGCCTGTGCAATCACACCGTCTCGCACGACGTCACCATGGACAAGAAGTCCGAGGCGTACCAGGCCAAGGAGATCCTGGACGCCGAGCGGATGATCACCAAGGCGTCGGGCGGCGTCCACCCGCAGTACTACCGCGCCCCGGGCGGCGCGTTCACCCCGTACAGCCGGAAGCTCGCCGCCTCGCACGGGATGCGGCCGCTGGGCTGGAACGTCGACACCAAGGACTTCGAACACCCCGGCGCGGACGCCATCGTGGCGACCGTGAAGCGCGAGATCGCCAACGGCCCGACCGTCCTCTTCCACGACGCTGGCGGCGACCGCTCCCAGACCCTGGCCGCACTGGGCCAGGTCCTGCCGTGGCTGCGCGAGCAGGGGTACGCGTACGGCTTCCCGGTGCGGTGAGTCCAAGGGCGACGCCTTTACCGCTCGGCGGAGCTCAGGGGGCCTGAACGGTGTACTTCTCGTGCGGGACGGCACGCTTCCAGACCGTCTCGAAGGCGGCTTGGCACAGCGCGACGGCGGCCGGGTCCGTGGTGCGCTCCTTGCCGTCCGATGCCCAGTCACCGGCGCCGGTGAAGTGGTGGAACTGCACGAGTCGGCCGTCCAGGAGCCAGAAGTCGTTACCGGGCAGCGCGATGTCGCTCGCGCTGCGGCGGGGCAGCCAGCGCACGTCCTCCCCGGCCAGGAGGTTGAGCGGGGTGATGGCGTGCTCGTAGCGGATGTAGTCGGTGACCGGCTAGCTCCGGCAGGGGCCGGAGCTGTCCCTCAGGCCGCCGATCCCCGTTCGCTTCCGCGCCCCGCTTCCGGCTCGTCGCTTCCGTGCGGCGTGAAGGTGAAGGCCGAGGTGTCGTGGTCGAGGTCGATCGTCAGGGACGCGTCCAGGGCCTTGGCCAGACGGGTGAGCAACGGGAGCGTCGGCACCGAATCCCCACCCTCGATGTTGGAGATCTGCGGCTGGGTCATCTCGGCACGACGTGCCAGTTCCGTCTGAGACATGCCGAGTACCCTGCGCCGGTCGTAAACGGCTTGGCCGAGGGCGAAGGCATATCCGGCTTCGGTGTAGGCGGAGGACTCCTCGACCGTCTCCCCCAGGAGTTTCCTGGTCCTGCGGGTCCTCCACTCGGAGTGATTCATCAGCTCTCCTCACCGGTCCGCTCGTAACTGTGCTCAGCAGGGCCATGACCGGCCTCACAGGCCTTCTGAGCCTGCTGGGCCCGCTCGACCTCGGCGCTCTCGCGCTGTCTGGTCTTACGGAAGACCGTCAGCAGCACGATGCGCTGTCCGGGGGCGAGCCAGTACGTGATCCGTACGGCGTTGCCGTCCATGGTGAAGCGCAGCTCCCGCACCTTGCCGCCGAGGTGGCGGGTGTACGGCTCCCCCAACGTGGTCGGCCGGTCCACGAGCATGTCGACAGCGCGTTCAGCCTTGTCGTAATGCGTGTCCTTCAGGAGCTCCAGCCACTGCCGGACCTCCGGCTCGACCTCGGCCACCCACCGGTCACCCTGACCCAACATCCGCGCCTCACTGATTATACAGAAATCCATATGACGCTGCTGCCCCCGCCCTGCCAGACCGAAGGCCTGCCCGCCGCTTCGGGGCCCGCAGCTCGCACCAGACCGTCTTGCGGTGCGGGGACTGGTCCACGCCCCAGCGGAGGGCGAGTGCGTCCAGGAGCTGGAGGCCGCGGCCCGACGTGCCCTCCGGGTCGGTTTCGCGGAGGACCGGCCAGACCGCCGCTGCGGGGTCGCTCACTGCGACCCGTACGCGCCCCGAGGGCGTCGCGCTCACGCGTAGGGCCACCGGCGTGCGCTCCCCCACGTGAGTGATGACGTTGGCCAGCAACTCGCTGACGCACAGGACGAGATCGCTTGCGTCCTCGCCGTCGAACCGCTCCCGCAGTATCTGCCGGACCTCCGGCACCGCCTGCGGGACCGCCAGGAACTCCCATGTCAGCGGCAGGCCGTTCATCCCCCGGCCGCCCTCTGAAGCACCTCGGCCAGCTGACGGGCCGTCTCCGTGTTGCAGTTACCGAGCGCGACGAGCGGCTGCCGGCTCGTCCAGGCGAGCGTCAGCGGGTCAACTCCCAATGACGGCAGCGTGATGCCGTTGACCTTGAGCGCCGCGCGCAATGCGTCGATCTCCGGGCCGATGTCGTACGGGGCGTGGTCCATGAGGGCCGTCCACCTTTCGGTTGCGTGCTGTGACGAACACCTCACACGCTGCCGCATGGAGCTCTACCGTGGAAGCCAATTCCGCTCCACAGAGCGAGGCGTGAAAGGCGGTCGGCGGTGGCCAAGGAGATCGATGGTTCGGCGGGAGTGCCGCAGTTCTACGGGAAGGAGCTGCGGTACCAGAGGGAGACGGCGGGCCTGACCATGGAGAAGCTGCTGGACGGCAGCTACTACGGAATCGCCATGCTCAGCGCGGTCGAGCACGGCCACCGCCGCATGCCGCCTCCGCTCGCCGCGCACGTGGACCAGAAGCTGAGCACGGACTTTTTCACTCGGCGCTGTGAAGACGTTCGGGAGGCCCAGAGCAAGGGGCACGCCGCGTTCTTCGCGGGCATCGCGGAAGCGGAAGTCCGTGCCCGGACCATCAACGAGTGGTCAGGGAATCTGATCCCGGGACTCCTCCAGACCCCCGCCTACGCGCGAGCCGTCATCCAGGCGACGCACCCTCTGGACACTCCCGAGGAGGTGCAAGTCAAGATCGACGCCCGACAGGAACGAGCCAAGTTGTTCGCCGATCCCAAGAAACCCGAGTACTGGGTGGTCCTGGACGAATCGGTGCTCCGCCATCCACTGCTGGAACCGGCTGAGATGGCCGAGCAGTTGGATCACATCGCCGCCTTGGTGCAAAGCCGCCGGGTCGTTCTACAGATTCTCCCGTGGAACGCGGCCACCCGCCCCATCAGCGAGATGCCGCTGCTGCTCCTGGACTTCGACGACGAGCCGCCGCTGTTCTACACCGAGGGCGCTTACCACGGGCAGACCATCGATGATCCGGGGCTCGTTAAGCAGTACCGCAACGCATACGATCGCCTCAGGGCCGCCGCGCTGCCGCCAGAGGTGTCCCTCGCCCTGCTGAAGAAGGCGGCTGAGGAGTTCCGGAATGGCCAGCACCACCCTTGACCTGAGCACCACCCGCTGGCGCAAGAGCAGCTACAGCAACGGCTCTGGCGGGAACTGCCTCGAAGTCGCCGATGGCCACCCCGGCCTCGTCCCCGTCCGCGACTCAAAGCGCCCCAGCGGCCCCGCGCTCGTCGTCAACGCCGCCGCCTGGGCGCCGTTCATCGCGTCCGTCAAGGCCGCTTGACGCGGTAGTACGGCTCCATCGCCGCCCGTACCTCCTCCAGCAGGGCCGGACCCTCCTGCGGTACGGGCGGGCGGTTGTTGCCCGGACGGATGGCCAGGAGCTGGTCACCGGAGAGGGCGAAGACGACGCGGCCCAGACCCGCCTGCTGGATGACCGCCGCGCACATCGCGCAGGGCTCGCAGCTGGTGTACATCGTCGTGGCGGCGGCCGTCGCCGCTTCCAGTTCCGCCGCCGCCCAGCGGGCGAGTTTCAGCTCGGGGTGGGCGGTGATGTCGTGGTCGGTGAGCGTCGTGTTGCGGTCCTCCGCGAGCACCGTGCCGTCCGGGGCCGCGAGCAGCGAGCCGAACGGCGGGTTGCCGGTGTCGCGGGCCTCGGCGGCGAGGGCGATGGCGCGCCGGAGGAGGGTGTGGTCGGCGGTCGTGGTCATGGCTGCTCCGTGGTCGAGAGGTGGGCGGCGACCGTGGCGAGGGCCTGGCGGGCGGGCTGCGGGCGCAAGGTCTCGGGAGGGTCGCCGTGGTACGGGTCGAGGACGACGGTGTCGGCGCCCAGCAGCCGCAGCCGGTCCAGGTCGTCCATGATCTGGTCGATCGTGCCCTCGCCCGCGAGGCGTTCGGGCCCGTCGACCGGTGCCGGGGTGAGCCGGAGCGCGATCCGCGGCGCGAACGCGGGGACGGCGAGGCCCTGTTCGGACGCGGCGGCCCGCAGCCGGTCCGCGCCCTCCCGGAGCCACGGCATCGTGCAGCGCAGGGGGTGCCAGGCGTCGCCGAACCGTACGGCCCGCCGCAGGCCCGCGTCGCTGTTGCCGCCGATCCAGACCGGGACGCGCCGGTCCCCGTAGGCGGCGGTGTCCGCCCACGCCTCCCGGAGGTCCCGCAGCACCTCGTCCGTGAGGCGCCCGCGCCGCTCGAAGGGGATACCGAGGGCGGCGAACTCCTGCCGGGCCCAGCCCACTCCGACGCCGAGGACGAAGCGTCCGCCGCTGAGTGCGTCCAGGTTGGCGGCCATGCGGGCGGTCAGCAGGGGGTGGCGGTAGGGGGCGATGAGCACCGTCGTGCCGAGGCGGACGCGGGTGGTGAGGCCCGCAAGCCACGACAGGGTGGTGAAGGGCTCGTAGAAGGGGGCCGGGTAGCGCTCGGCGACGTCGGGCGTGATGGCCACGTGGTCGGAGAGCATCAGCAGGTCGAAGCCCAGGCCCTCCACGGTCCGCGCCCAGTCGCGCAGGACGCCGGGGTCGGTGCCGGGGCCGAAATTGGGGACGTTCACGCCGATCTTCACGCCGCCGAGCCTAGCCACGCCGACCCGCTTCCTTGAATGGATTCCCGCCTGTTCAGCGGCAGTTCGACCGTGGATATCCCGGTAATCTGACCGGATGACCGGGAATCTCGACTCGACGGACTGGGCGATCCTGGACGAGCTCCAGCGGGACGGCCGGATCGCCTTCACGGAGCTGGCGCGGCGGGTGAACCTGAGCGCGTCCGCGACGACGGAACGGGTGCGGCGGCTGGAATCGGCCGGGATCGTCACGGGCTACCGCGCGGAGGTGGACCTCGAACGGGCCGGGTACGTGGCGCTGGCGGTGGTCCGGCTGAAGTACCCCGGCAGCCGGCACGAACCGCTGCGCCGGATGCTCAAGGAGCGTA
Organism: Streptomyces sp. NBC_00523; assembly: GCF_036346615.1. NCBI lineage: Bacteria > Bacillati > Actinomycetota > Actinomycetes > Kitasatosporales > Streptomycetaceae > Streptomyces > Streptomyces sp. NBC_00523. The sequence goes on from NZ_CP107836.1 coordinate 3,059,039, forward strand.
CGGAGATCCTGGAGTGCCTGCGTACCACCGGGGACGACTGCTACGTCCTCAAGGTGGCGGCCACCTCGATGGCGCACCTGGAGGAGATCGTGGACGAGCTGGCCGAGTTCGGGAGCACGACGACGAATCTCGTGTTCAGCCGGACGCTGCCGTTCCGGGGGCCGGGCGAGCCCCGGGAGCGCTCGCGTCCGTAACGCCCGGCCGCAGCACACACGAAGGGGCGCCCCCGGACGAATCCGGGCGCGCCCCTCGGCGTCACCGCACGACCGTTACCGGTCGAAGCGCTCGCTCGCCTCGTTCTGGGCGCGCTGCGCAGCGTCCTTCGCCCGGTCGCGGCCCTGCTGGCCGGCGTCCTTGGCGCGGTCGCGGCCCTGGCCCTGACGCCGGCGGTCCTGCGCCTGGTCCTGCGCCTGGCCCGCGAGGTCCTTGGCCTTGTCCTTGAACTGGTCGGCGATGCCCATGCTGTTCACTCCTATGTGGTGCGTGGGATTCGGCCCCGGTGGGGCCTCGACCAGATTCACACGGGCCGCCACGCTCCGCATGTCGATCACTCACGCTCCGTACGCATGGCACGTTCCTGCTGGTCAGCGGCGCCTCCGGCACCGACGAGGCCCTTCCTCATGCCCTCCATGCGGGGGCCGAAGCGGCGCATCTCGCGCTGGCCGACGACGCCGATGAGAGTCGGCAGGTAGCCGCGTACGGACTGCATGCCGCGCAGCCACCACTGGGCGTAGACATGGGCGGAGCGGCGCTCGATCCCGGCGACGATGCGGTCGACGGCGGGGCCGAGGGGGTACGTGCGGTTGGTGGGCCAGGGCAGCCGCTTCCGCAGGTCCCGCATGACATCGTCCTCGTCGGCGCCGCGCACCATGTCGGTGTCCGTCCAGGAGAGGTAGCCGACGCCGACCTTCACGCCCTTGTAGCCGACCTCGGCGCGCAGGCTGTGCGCGAACGCCTCGACGCCGGACTTGGAGGCGCAGTAGGCGCTCATCATCGGGGCCGGGGTCATCGCGGCGAGGGACGCGATCTGGAGGAAGTAGCCACGGCTCTCCATCAGCACGGGCAGGAAGGCGCGAGCCGTCACCGCGCCGCCGATGAGGTTGACCTCGATGACGCGGCGCCAGGCGACGGGGTCGGAGTCGACCAAGGGGCCGCCGGAGGCGACGCCCGCGTTGGCGACGACGATGTCGACCTTGCCGAAGCGCGCCTTCACGTCCTCCGCGACGCGGGCCATCGCCTCGTGGTCGGTGACATCCGCGTGCCAGTGGTCGCTCTCACCGTGGAGGCGGGCCGACACCTTCTTCAGCTCGTCGGGTTCGAGGCCGACGAGGGCGAGGATCGCGCCCCGGGCGGAGAGCTTGCGGGCGAGGAGTTCGCCGACGCCGCGTGCCGCGCCGGTGACGACGACGACCTGTCCTTCGAGACTTCCCGTGCCGCTCATGCGACCTCCTCCTTGCCCTCGATGTCTGTGGTACCCCGCGCGTCCCGGGCCGGGCCGCCCGGCAGATAGGCGGTTACCAGTTCCCGGATCTTCGCGGTGACGAGCTCCGGCGCCTCGACGGGCGTCATGTGCCCCATGCCCGTCAGCTCGGTGAGACCGAGGCAGTCGGGCAGCGCCGCCGCGATGGCGCGGGCGTGGACGGGCGGGGTGAGCCGGTCCTCCGTACCCGCGATGATCGCGGTGGGCACGCGCAACTCCCGTACGCCCTCGTCGAGATCGAGCTCGGCGAGGACGTTCCCCCAGGCGACCCTGGGCAGGCGGGGGCAGGCGTGCACGATGCGGGCACAGGTGTCCACCCGGTCGGGGGCCGAACCGGCGCCCATCGTCCCGTACTTCAGTATCCGCCGTGAGACGGGCGTGACCGGCCCGAGCGGGGCGCGCGCGCCGAGGATCGCGCGGGTGAGGCGGGTGCGTACGGCTCCGGCGCGCATCGGGACGACCAGCGACTCGGCGAGGAGCCGCGAACTGCCGGTGCTGCACAGCAGGACGGCGACCGCGTGCTCGCGCAGCTTGGGGCGGCGGGAGGCGGACATGATCGTCATGCCGCCCATGGAGTGCCCCGCGAGGACGGCCTTCTCGCCGGGGGCGAGGGTCGCGGCGAGGACCGCTTCCAGGTCGTCGGCGAGGGCGTCGGTGCTGTAGCCGTCGCGGGCGGCGGCGGGCGAGGTGCCGTGGCCGCGCTGGTCGTAGGCGATGACGCGGTGGTCGACGGCCAGGTCCCGTATCTGGGCGTCCCAGAAGCTGGTGTTGCAGGTCCAGCCGTGGGAGAGGACGACGGCGGGCGCGCCCTCCTGGCCGTGGATCTCGACGTGGATCCGGGAGCCGTCGGCGGAGACCGCGAGGAGTTCGCGGGCGGCCACCGGGCGGCGGCCGGCGACGGGCAGGGGGCGGCTCATCGGACGGCCTCCTCGGAGACGGTGTCGCCGGACGCGCGCTGGGCGGGGACCGGCGGACGCAGGACCTGGTACTCGGACACGTCGACGGTCCGGGTGGCCTTGCGGAACTCGGAGGTGGTGCCGGGCCAGACGGTGGTGTTGCGGCCGTTGGCGTCCAGGTACCAGCTGTTGCAGCCGCCGGTGTTCCAGACGGTGCGCTTCATGCGCTCCTGGACGCGGCGGTTCCAGGTGTTCACGGCGGAGGGGCGGGCGTCGAGGGCCGCCTTGCCGCCGAGGAGGTTCAGCTGGCGCAGGTAGTCGGCCATGTAGTTCAGCTGGGACTCGATCATGAGGATCATCGAGGAGTTCCCGAGCCCGGTGTTGGGGCCGATGATCGTCATCCAGTTCGGGAAGCCCGCCGCGCTGGCGCCGCGCAGCGCCTGCATGCCGTCCTTCCAGGACTCGGTGAGCGTGATCCCGTCGGCGCCGACGACGCGCTCGGCGATCGGCATGTCGGTGACGTGGAATCCGGTGCCGAAGATGATCGCGTCGACCTCGGCCTCCGTACCGTCCGAGGCGACGACCGTGTTGCCGCGGATCTCGGCGAGGCCGGAGGCGACGACGTCGACATTGGGCTGGGCGAGGGCTGGGTAGTACGTGCTCGACAGCAGGATGCGCTTGCAGCCGATGCGGTACGAGGGGGTCAGCTTGGCGCGCAGGGCGGGGTCCTTGATGGCGCGGGCCATGTTGGACTTCGCTATGCGCTCGACCAGGCCGAGCTGGTCGGGGTGCTTGGTGAAGGCGCTGACCTGCAACTCCCGGATGCCCCAGAGGAGTCCGCGGCGGGCGGTGCCGGTGGCGGGCAGGGCGCGGTGCAGCTTGCGCTCCAGGCCGCTGATCTTCCGGTCCATGCGGGGCATGACCCAGGGCGGGGTGCGCTGGAAGAGCGTCAGCTTGCCGACCTTGGGCTGGATCGCGGGCACGATCTGGATGGCGGAGGCGCCGGTGCCGATCATCGCGACGCGCTTGCCGGTGAGGTCGGCGTCGTGGTCCCAGCGGGCGGAGTGGAAGACCTTGCCGGGGAAGTCGGCGAGCCCCGGGATGTCGGGCGTCTTCGGGTCGGACAGCGGCCCGGTCGCGGAGACGACGACATCCGCGACGATGGTGGTGCCGTTGGCGCTGTCGATGATCCAGTGCAGCTCGTCGTTGTCCCAGCGCATCTGCTTCACCTCGTGGTTGAGGCGCAGATGGGCGCGGAGCCCGAAGGTGTCGGCGACATGCTCCAGGTAGGCGCGGATGTGCTCCTGCCCGGAGAAGGTGCGCGGCCACTCGGGGTTGGGGGCGAACGAGAAGGAATACAGGTGGGACGGTACGTCGCAGGCGCAGCCGGGGTAGCTGTTGTCGCGCCAGGTGCCGCCGACGGAACCGGCGCGCTCCAGGATCACGAAATCGGTGATGCCTTCGCGGCGCAGCCGGACTGCGGCGCCGAGGCCCCCGAATCCGGATCCGATCACCGCCACGCGTACATGCTCGTGCTGGGCCATGCTGCCGCCTCCCGCGGTACGTCACACGACTCTGCCAGCAATCACTGGCATGGTTGGGAGGGTAGAGCAGCTTCGTACCGATGGGTAGGGGGCGGGCAAGGGAAAGTTACCGGCGGTACAACCTGGGGCCCGAGCCCCGGGGAGGCGGATAAGGTGCGGGGGTGGCAGAAGGACCGGAGCACCGCGAGTACCGCATGGAGGAGCTGGCCAAGGAGGCCGGCATCCCCGTGCGGACCGTGCGCTTCTACCGTGAGCGCGGCCTGATCTCCCCACCCCGCCGCGAGGGCCGCATCGCCTGGTACGACGACCACCACCTGGCCCGCCTGCGCACGATCACGGGCCTCCTGGAACGCGGCCACACCCTGACCGGCATCGCCGATCTCGCCCGTACGTTCGAGAGCGGCCGCGATGTCGCGGAGGTGCTGGGCCTGGGCGAACCGTCCGAGGAGACCCCGGTCCGCCTGACCCCCGAGCAGCTGGCGGACTACTTCGAGGGCGAGTCCACGCCGGAAAACCTGGCGCTGGCGATGGAGCTGGGCTACCTGGGGACGGACGGCGCGGAGATCGTCCACATCAGCCGCCGCCTGCTGGACGTTTCGGCCGAGCTGGTACGGGAAGGCGTGCCGCTCTCCGCGGTCCTCTCGACGGGCCGCCACGTCCGCCACCACGCGGAGGCCCTGGCGGACCTCTTCGTCTCGGCGCTCCAGGAGTACGGCGTGGAGACGGACCCGGAACCGCCCCAACTGCGGCCGCTGGCCCGGGCGGTGGTGGACGCGGAGCTGTCGATGGCGCTGGACCGGCGGCTGCGGAGGAAGCCGGAGCCGGAGGAGCCCGGGTAGGTCCGGTGCGGATCTACGGCTTTCCGCCCCTCGCACCACCCACCCCCCGCTAGGTTTCCGGCATGAAGCCGCTGACCGCCGAGGACCCCACGCGCATCGGCCCCTACCGCCTGATCGCCCGCCTGGGCGCGGGCGGGATGGGACTCGTCTACCTCGGCCGCTCGGACGTCGGCCGCACGGTCGCGGTGAAGGTCGTGCAGCGCGAGTACGCGGCACAGGCGGAGTTCCGCAAGCGCTTCGCGCGCGAGGTGGCGGCGGCCCGGCGGGTGGGCGGAAGATGGACGGCGGACGTCCTCGGCGCGGACACCGGTGCCGAAGTGCCGTGGGTGGCCACGCAGTACGTACCGGGCCCCGATCTGACGACGGTGGTCGGGGCGGACTACGGCCCGCTGCCCGAGCACTCGGTCCGCGTCCTGGCGAACCGCCTCGCCCTCGCGCTGGAGGCCGTGCACGGGGCGGGTCTGATCCACCGCGACCTCAAGCCGTCCAACGTCCTGGTCACGGTGGACGGTCCCAGGGTCATCGACTTCGGCATCGCCCGCGCGATGGACAGCCTGCCGGACGGCAGCCTGCTCACCCGTACGGGGATGCTGATCGGCTCCCCGGGATTCATGTCCCCGGAACAGGCAAGAGGCCTCGAACTCACTCCGGCCAGCGATGTGTTCTGCCTGGGCGCGGTCCTGGTGTACGCGGCGACGGGCCGCCTGCTGTTCGGCGCGAGGGACACCGGTCTGAACGCGCACCTGTTCCGGATCGCGGAGGACGAACCCGATCTGACGGACGTCCCGGAGTCGCTGCTCCCCCTCGTACGCGCCTGCCTGGCGAAGGACCCGTCGGCCCGGCCCACCCCGGAGGAGATCGCCGCCCGCACGTCCGGGGACGAGGACGCGGTGTGGCTGCCGGGCGAGGTGCTGGCGGAACTGGGGCGGAGGTCGGCGAGGCTGCTGGATTACGTGCCGGAGGCGCGGGAGCCGGGGCCGGAGGCGCGGGAGCCGGGGCCGGAGGCGCGGGAGCCGGGGCCGGAGGCGCGGGAGCCGGCGTCCGCCGGACCGGGGCCGGAGGCGCCCGGTGCCGGAGCTTCTTCCGCCTCGGCCGTGACGGAGCCGGTCGCCTCTCCCGCGTACCCGCCGACGACTCCCGCGCAGCCGCCCGGGGCGTCCCGTACGCGTGGCCTCGCCATGATCGTGGTGGCCCAACTGGCGGTGCTGGCCGGGGCCTCGCTCGGGAATCCGGCCGGTCCCGACGGAGGGGCGGCGCCCTATCCCACCTCCGCGCCCGCCTCGTACGCCTTCGCGGTCGCCTTCGCGGCCATGCTGGTGCCCGGTGGCCACATCGCGGACCGGGTGGGCCGCAGGCGGTCGCTCATCACCGGTGTGACGGGCTTCGCGGCGTCCGGCGTGCTCTGCGGGCTCGCCCTGCTGGCCGGAGCCCCGCCGCTGCTCCTCGCGGGCCGCGCTCTGCAGGGCGGGTTCGGCGCGCTGGCGACGGCGGGGGCGCTGGCCACGGTGGCGGCTTCGCGGGGCGGAGGGCGCCGGGGCTTCGGTGCCTACGCGGCGGTGAGCGCGTGCGGGCCGATGCTCGGGCTGCTGGGGAGCGATGCCCTGTGGTTCATGGCCAGGGGTCCGCTCACGGCCGTGGCACCGGTGCTCGCGCTGCTGGCCCTGACGGGTGCGCGGACGCTGCCGCCGGACTCCCCGGCCCGGACGGACGGCGTGGCGGCCGACCTGCCGGGCGCGCTGCTGGGCTTCCTGGGGGCGGGGGCGGCGATGTACGCCCTGGTGGGGGTCCCGTCGGCGGACGAGGTGAGCAGCGAAGCGGTCGTCGGGCTGAGCGTGGGCGTCGCGCTGCTGATCGTGTTCGCGGTACGGCAGCGGGCGGCGTCGGCCCCGCTGCTTCCGCCGTACGTCCTGAGGGGCCGGGGGCGGCGGGGCGGCTTCCTGACGATGGGCCTGGTCGGCTTCAGCATCCTCAGCCTGCTGCCGCCGCTGATCGGCATCATGGGCGAGGCGTTCGACTACTCGGCGCCGTGGAAGGGGCCGATGCTGCCGATGCTGGTGGCGGTGGCGGTCAGCGGCGGCTGGATCGCGCCGCGCCTGCTGCGCGACGGGATGACCCCGGCGCGCATGGCGGTGACGGGCCTGCCCGCGACGGCGGTCGGGGTGGCGCTGGCCATCGTCGCCATCGAGGGCGAGGGCGATTACGCGGCCCTGTCGGCCTGCCTGGTCGTGGCGGGCATCGGGATCGGCCTCACCCTCACCGCGCTGTTCACGGCCGCGCTGACGGACACCGCTCCCCGCCACTCCGGCGCGACGGCGGGCGCCCTGATGACCACCCTGTTCCTGACCGCAGCCCTGGGCAACGCGCTGTACGCCCTGCTCGACGGTCCCCCGTGGTGGGCGGCACTGTGCATGCTCCTGGCGGCGGTGACGGCGGGGCGGACGCTGCGGACGCCGGAGGGTGGGCGGGTGCAGGGGGCGGGCCGCCGGGGCGACCGGGGCGGGGGCGTACTACAGTCCCCGCTCGTGACCGATGCCGCGCACCGCACCGCCGCAGACGACGACGCGCTTGTGGAGCGGCTGCGTGCCCTCGCGTGGGGCACGGAGAAGGCGCACCCCGCTGCCCGCTGCCTTCCGGACCGGCCCTTCCCGCCCCTCACGGGGACGGAGGCAGACCGCGCCGAACGCAGCCTCGGCCACCCCCTGCCCGGACTGCTCCGCCGCGTCTACACCGAGGTGGGGGACGGGGGGTTCGGCCCGGAAGGCGGCCTCGCGTCGCTGACGCCCCGGCGCGTTCCGCACTGGCCGGTCCCGGACTGGCCCTGCGCGACGACCGCCCACGCCGAACGGACGGAGTGGGGGCCGCCGAAGTCGTGGCTCTTCCTCACGGGTGGCGGCTGCACCATGGAGTGGTACGTCTCGCTCACCGCCGTCGGCCACCCGGTCCTGCTCTGGGACGCCGACGGCTGGGAACCGGACAGGGGCGAGGACCCCCACGACGGACTGCGGTACGCGGCACCGTCGCTGAGGCAGTGGCTCTGGACCTGGGCGGACGGCGGCAACGTCTGGGACGACGTACTCGCCCACACCGAGTAGGGCGCGGCGCCCTCGCCGTACCCCGCTCCTACTGCTCGTACACCACCGTCACCGGCGCGTGGTCGCTCCACCGCTCGCCGTGTGTGGCGGCCCGTTCGACCCACGCCTTCACGGCGCGGGCGGCGAGGCCGGGGGTCGCGACCTGGTAGTCGATGCGCCAGCCGGTGTCGTTGTCGAACGCGCGCCCCCGGTACGACCACCACGAGTACGGGCCCTCGACGTCCGGGTGCAGGGCGCGTACGACGTCGACGTACGCCGCCTCGGCGAAGACCCGGGTCAGCCACTCGCGCTCCTCGGGGAGGAAGCCGGAGCTCTTGCGGTTGGCACGCCAGTTCTTGAGGTCGGCCTCCTGGTGGGCGATGTTCCAGTCGCCGCAGACGACGACCTCGCGCCCCTCGGCGGCGGCGCGCGCCTTCAGCCCGACGAGGTAGGGCAGGAAGGCGGCCATGAAGCGCTCCTTCTCGTCCTGCCGCTCGGTGCCGACCTCGCCGGAGGGCAGGTAGAGGCTCGCGACCGTGACGCCGGGCAGGTCGATCTCGACGTACCGCCCGCTCGTGTCGAACTCCTCGCACCCGGCGTGCCCGTACCCGCCGAAACCGATCTGCACCCGCTCGGGGGCGCGCCGCGAGTAGAGGGAGACCCCGGCCCGGCCCTTGGCGGCGGCCGGTGCGTGGACGGTGTGCCAGCCCTCGGGGTCACGCACGTCCGCGGGCAGCTGCTCGGGCTCGGCGCGCACCTCCTGGAGGCAGATCACGTCGGCGTCGGTCTGCGCCAGCCACTCGACGAAGCCCTTTTTGGCGGCGGCGCGGAGACCGTTTACGTTCACGGAGGTCACGGTGAGCATTCCGGCACGATACCGGCCAACCATTCCGCATACATGTACCATGCATCGCATGAATATCCACGTCCGGGCCTTCGACCACCCCGATGCCGTCAAACTCAACGATCGCGTGCAGCTCGAATACGCCGAGCGCTACGGCGATGGGGGCGATGTCACACCGCTGGACGCCACGATGTTCGACCCGCCTCACGGCCTGTACCTGATCGCCTACGACGCGTCGGACCAGCCCGTCGCCACGGGCGGCTGGCGCTCCCAGGAGCTCAACGACGAGGGCTACTCGGACGGCGACGCCGAGCTGAAGCGCATGTACGTCATACCGGAGGGCCGCGGCCTGGGCCTCGCCCGCCGCATCCTGGCCGCCCTGGAAGCGGACGCCCGCGCCGCGGGCCGCACCCGCATGGTCCTGGAAACCGGCGACCGCCAGCCGGAGGCCATCGCCCTGTACCTCTCCAGCGGCTACACCCCGTGCGAGAAGTTCGGCCACTACCGCACATACGACAGCAGCCGCTGCTTCGCGAAGCCACTGCGGGGGAACGGCGCGCTCTGACACCCGCTCAGGCCGCTTCCCCGCACCCGGGCCGCTCAACAGCGGGCGAGCGGACCGATCCGCGGGAGCGTAGCGTTGACAGTTAGCCACACCCTCGGGGGCCGTGCCCGAGGAGGCGTCTGACGATGACTACCGGACCCACCCCTGCCTGGGGTCCTCCCGGCGAGGTACCGCCGCCGGCTTCCGGCCCCGCCCGAAAGCACCACCGGGTCTTCCTCTGGGTGTTCCTGGCGGTGCAGGCGCTGTTCCTGGCCTGGGTGATCTCCGGCGCCGGCAGCAACGACCACGCGTCCTGCAAGGGGATGGTGGGCGACGCCCTCAAGACCTGCCAGGACGCCGGTGACGCCGGCACCGCGATCGGAGTGGGGCTCGTCATCGGCCTGTGGGTGGCGGTGGACCTCATCCTCGGCATCACGTACGGCGTCTACCGGCTGGCCCGTAAGCGCGCCTGAGGCCCGTCGCCGTTCCCCTCAACCCGCCTTCGGAAACGCCGTCTTCAGGGCCGCCCCCCGGGTGAGGAACGCGACGCGGATCACCGGGAGCATGCACAGCGTCTGCGCCACCGCGTACCAGGGCGGGCAGACGCCCGGGATCAGGTCGACGCCGATGATGGCGATAGGCATGATCACCGCGAGGGTGCTCACGCGGTCGAAGGCGCGGCGGGAACCCGCCTCCGCCGAGGCCGTGATGCGGTGGAGTACGTACGCGATCACCGGCAGCAGGACCGCGCGGACCCACATGAAGGTGTTCACCGTGTGACCGGTCGCGGCCACCACGACGACCGCGCCGAGGGCGGTGGCGGTGAGTGCGCCGTAGAGCGTGATGCTCCGGCGTACCGATGCGAGGGCCCTCAGGGCCTCGGGCTGAAGGTTCGTCTTCGTGGTCATGGTGACGACGCTACGAAGCGCCGGTCGGGCGCGGTATGCGTCTGGGCGCACAAGGGGGTGGGTCCAGACCCACTCCTCGCCCGAGCGGCGCCTCCGGGCCCTCCGGCCGGTGCAGAGTGGGGGCATCGGGACGGACGCGGGGAGGCAGCGGGCGATGAGAGCGCTGAGGTCGTGGGCGACCGGGGCGGGTATCGGGTTCGTACGGGCGTGCGCCGTCGCCGCCGTCACGCTGCTGATCCCGGCCCTGTGGGCGGGCGCGGTGGCGTGGGGCATCGCGTGGGGCGCGGCGAACCCCTGGTCGTGGGTCGGGCCGTTGGTGCTGGTGTGCGTGGGCACGCTCGCGCTCGCGCGGCCCGTGTGCCGGGCGGTCCGCGCGCTGGTCGCCCGCTGGTCCGGAACCGGGATCCCGTCCGGGTACCGGAACGCCCCGCCGGTGACGCGTATGGCCACGGGCTACTGGTGGAACGGCTTCGACTACCACCGCACCCGCCGGGACGCCCTCATGGACCAGCGGTGGCGGCTGCGCTGGAAGGACCCGGCGAACTGGCGCGACCTGCGGTTCGCGGTGATCGCCCCGTTCACGGCGGGGATCGTGGCGTGCGTACCACTCGCGGGGGTGGTGTGGGGTGCCGTCGGGCTGGGAACGGGCCACTCCCTCCGGCTCCTCGCCCTCCTCGTGACCCTCGCCTCTTCCCCGTACGCCTGGCGGGCAGTCACCCCGGTCGCGGTCCGTTTCCTGCGGCCGTCCGCCCGGATGGCGCTCGCCGACCGGGTGGACGAACTCACCGGGCAGCGGGCCGACGCGACGGTGGCTCAGGCGGCCGAGATCCGCCGGATCGAACGGGATCTGCACGACGGGGCGCAGGCCCGGCTCGTCGCGCTCGGGATGTCCCTGGCGACGGTGGAGAAGCTGATGGAGACCGACCCGGGCCGGGCCAGGGCGCTGATGCGCCAGGCACGGGCGGGGGCCACCGCCTCCCTCGCCGAACTGCGCGACCTGGTGCACGGGATCAACCCTCCCGTGCTCAACGACCGGGGCCTCGTCGACGCCGTACGCGCCCTCGCCCTCGACAGCCCCCTCGAAACGGAGGTCGTCGCGGACGTGCCGGGGCGGCTGGACGCACCCGTCGAGTCGGCCGTCTACTTCGGCATCGCCGAGTTGCTGACCAACGCGGTCAAGCACGCGCATGCGACCCGGATGCGGATCTCCCTCGCGCAGGACGGGACCGGCCTGGTCGTGGAGGCGGAGGACGACGGGCGCGGCGGCGCGGTCGTCCGGGAGGGCGGCGGACTCGCGGGGCTGAGGCGGCGCCTCGCGGTGTTCGACGGCAGCCTGGAGGTCACGAGTCCGGCCGGCGGGCCGACCCGCGCGAGGATCATGGTGCCATGCGAATCGTTGTAGCCGAGGACCTGTATCTCCTGCGGGACGGCATGGTCCGTCTCATCGAGGCGTACGGACACGAGGTGGTGGGTACGGCCACGACCGGACCGGAAACACTGGCCGCCCTGCGCGAGTTCCGCCCGGACGTGGCGGTGGTGGACGTCCGCATGCCGCCGACACAGACCGACGAGGGCCTGCGCGCGGCCCTCGCCGCCCGCGCCGAGACGCCGGGGCTGCCCGTCCTGATCCTGTCCCAGTACGTGGAGCAGCTGTACGCCCGCGAGTTGCTGGCCGACGGCTCGGGCGGCGTCGGCTACTTCCTGAAGGAGAGCGTGTTCGACGCGGACCAGTTCATCGACGCGCTGGAACGCGTCGCGGCCGGCGGCACGGCCATGGACCCGACGGTCATCGCGAAGCTCCTGTCCAGCGGCTCGTCACACCGCCGCCTCGACAAACTCACCGAGCGCGAGCACGAGGTCCTGGCCCTGATGGCCGAGGGCCTCTCCAACCAGGCCATCGCGACCCGCCTGTTCCTCAGCGACAGCGCGATCAGCAAGTACACGACGTCCCTCTTCGGCAAGCTCGGCCTCACGGACGACGGCGCGGCCAACCGCCGCGTACTGGCGGTGCTGGCGTACCTGAACAACCCCTGACCCCCTCCTCCCGGCGGACGTCCGCGAGCGCGACGGCCAGGGCTGTTCAACAATGACGGGGAGGCCTGCGGCCTCCGCGAGAAGGACGCGGTCCGGCTGGAGAAGGGAGCGTCGCGGGATGTGCGCACTGCCCGTACGCGACGCGCCGGGCCCGGACGATGGTGGCGGCCGGGCGCCGGGGTGACCGCCGACACGGCACGGGCGGTCGTCGTCCGGCGGGGCGTGCGGGTAGCGGTCGCGGCGTGGGCCGGGTTCTACCCGCTGCTCTACGCGGCCGACCGGCCGGTCGCCGCCCTGTACGCACTCTTCGCGCCCGTCGCGCTGGGGCTGCTCTCCGCCGTCCCCGGATCCGGCCGCCAGAAGGCGATCGTGGTGCTGTGCGCGCTCCCGCCGGCCCTCGCGCTGGCGTCACTGGGGACGCTGCTGGCCGTGGACACCTGGGCGGCGGTCGGCGGGATGCTCGTCATCGGGTTCCTGCTCGCCTTCGCCGCCGTCGCCGGGCCGCGCCCGGCGGGTGTGGCCCCGGGCCTCCAGCTCTTCTACATCCTCGCCTGCTTCCCGACGTACGCCCCCGGCACGCTCGGAGACCGGCTCATCGGCCTGACCGCGGGGGCCCTGCTCCTCGCGGCGTGCGAGGCCCTCCTGCTGCCCGAGCGGGCCGTCCCCTCCTGCCGCCGCCGCCTGGCGGACGCGCTGCGTACCGCCGCGGACGAGGCCGCCTCGCCCGGCCGCGTACCACCCGCGACCCTGCGCGCGGCCGGTACGCGGCTGCGGTTGTCGTCGCTGCCTCCGGCGGAGCAGCCCGCGGGCGCGGGGCGGACGGACCGCGCGCTGGACCAGGCGGGCCGCTCGGTGCGCCGGCTCCTGGACCAGCTGGCCACCCTCTCCGAGATGCCGTCCGCGCCCACCGATCCGGCATCCGCCGCGCTCCTGGCCCGGGTCGCGGAGGTGTGCCGGTCCTGCGCGTCCTACCTGCGCACCGGGGAGCGGGCGCCTGTGGCCGGCACCCTCGAAACGGCCATGGAGGACTTCGGGGCGGAGCGCGTACGGCTGACGTGCGGGCCGCCCGCTCTCGTACCCCCGCTCGCCGTACTCAGGCGGCAGTCGCGGGTCCTGGCACTGGCGGAGTCGGCGCGGATCGTGGAGGTCACCACGGACATCGCCGCGCACGGCAGACCCGTCGGTCCGGCCGTCCCGCACGATCAGTTCTGGTACGCGGAGCTGTCGACGCCCGCCCTGTGGACCCGCCGCGTCCTCGGGAACATCACCCTCCGGTCGGTGCTCTTCCAGAACGCGGTACGCACCGCCCTCGGGCTCGGCGCCGCCCGGCTGGTGGCGGGCACCCTCGATCTGGCCCACGGATTCTGGGTGCTGCTGGCGGTGCTGACGCTCGGACGGACGACGGTGGCCGCGACCTGGCAGGCGGTGAGCCGCGCCGTCGCCGGCAACGCCGTCGGCGCCCTCGCGGCGGGCGCGCTCCTGATCGGGCTCGGGCCGCACACCGATGCGTACGCCGCGCTGCTCGTCCCGGTGATGCTGGCGGCGTTCTGCCTGGGGCCGCTGCTGGGCGTCGCCGGAGCGCAGGCGGGGTTCACCCTGGTCGTGGCCACCTCGTTCGCCCAGATCTTCCCCGTCACCTGGCGGCTGTCGGAGACGCGGCTGATCGACGTCCTCACCGGCAGCGCGATCGGGCTGCTGTGCGCGCTCGTCGCCTGGCCGGCCGGGGCCCACCGCGAGGTCCGCCGCACCATGGCCGGCCTGCTGCACTCCTGCGGCGGCCTGGTCCCGGCCACCGCGCAGATCCTGATGAACCCCGCACCCGGCGTACGGAACCCGGCGCCGGTCCTCCCGAGCGTGCACCGGCTGCGCCTCGCCGAAGCGGCATACGCGCAGTACCGCAGCGAGGCCCCCGCCCGCCGGGCCGGGACCGAAACCGACTGGCACGCGGTGCTCATCGTCGCGAGCAACACGATCCTCGGCGCCCACCGCCTTCCGCACCTGGGCCTCCCCCGGACCGCCGAGCCCACCGGTCCGCCCGCGGCCTGGGCCCGTACGGCCGCGGCGGACCTGGAGGCGGAAGCCGACCGGATCGCCGCCCTGGTCGGCGGCGGGAACCCACCGCCCGCGCGACCGCCCGCCCCGGCCCCGGCCGACTACCCGCCGTCGTCGCTCTCCGTGGACCTGGAGGTGTGGCTGACCAGCCTCGGCCGCCAGCTGGGGTGGATCGAGGAGACGGCTCGGCGCGGCGAGAGGGGCGGCCATGCCGACGGGTGAGCTGGAGGACGGCACCCTGCCGTCGGCCGGACGGGTCACCAAGGCCGTGGTCCTGGGCGCGGCCCTGCTGCTGTGCGTCGTGGTGGCGATCCTGCAGGTGAACACCCCGCCCTCCTCGCACATCGCGTCCATGCTGGTCGCGGTCCCCGCGCTCATCGCCTTCGCGTTCGGCCCGCCCGTGATCATCGGTTCGGCGGTCGTGGCGGCCGGGACGCGCTGGCTGCTCCTGCCGACGGAGCCGCATCGGATCGGCTCCGTCATCGGCACCACCGTGGTGATCTGCGTCATCGCCGCGCTGAGCTGCTTCGTGGTCCGCCGCGGGGAGCGGGAGTCCGTGCGGCTGCGGAAGGTGGTGTCCGTCGCCGAGACCGCGCAGCGGGCGCTGCTGCGCCCACCGCCCGAGACGCTGGGCCCCTTCCGTACGGCCGCGAGCTATCTGGCCGCCGCGCAGTACGCGCGCATCGGGGGCGACCTCTACGCCGTGGCGGACACCGAGTTCGGCGTCCGTGCGCTGATCGGGGACGTACGCGGGAAGGGGCTCGACGCCGTGTCCACCGCCTCCGCGGTCCTCGGCTCGTTTCACGAGGCGGCGTACGAGGAGGAGACGCTGGGCCGCCTGGCCGGGCGGCTCGACACCGGCCTGAACCGCTTCCTGCGCGACGACGAGGCGTTCGTCACCGCCCTCCTGATCCAGACCGCGCCCGACGGCCACACGAAGGCGTACTCCTGCGGCCACCCGCCCTCGCTCGTCCTGCGCGACGGCACGGTCCACGAACTCCCGGCCGGCACCGGCCTCCCCCTGGGGCTGCGCACCCTCACGAGCGCCCCCACCGAGGCGGAAGGCCCCCGTGTCGCCGGAACGCTTCTACGCCCCGGCGACACGGTCCTGCTGTACACCGACGGCATCGCGGAGACCCGTAACGAGACCGGGGCCTTCTACCCGCTCGCCGACCGCCTGACGGCCTACCAGCGCGCCCATCCCCCGCCCGTCGACCCGCAACACCTGCTCACCTGGCTGCTCGATGACGCCCAGGCCTACAGCTGCGCCGATACGTACGACGACGCGGCGCTCCTGGCGCTCGCCTGGCCGCCCGGTCCGGGTGAGGGACCGAGCGGCTGACGCACGAGGGCCGAGGGTCACAACGACGTCGTCGTGATCCGCTCGCGCGGGCCCTCCTGCTTGCCGGAGCGCCCCAGACGCAGGGCCGAGACGAGAAAGAAGATGCCGCCGGGAACGGCGTAGCCGATCGCGCTGGAGAGCGTGGGGTCCTCGGCGCCCGCCGACCCGACGAACGACGCCCCGGCCAGGACCGAGATGCCACCGCTGAGGATCATCGGCCACTGGCCGCCCATCCGGCGCCGCGGAACGGCCACGATCAGCTGCACCAGCCCCGCGACGACCGCCCACGCCCCCCACACCCGCAGCACCGCGGGAATCCCGGAGGCGGCGGCGATCCCGACCCCGGCCGCCGCGGCGAGGCTGACCGCCATGTTGACGTAGAGCAGCGCCGGCGAGCGGGTGGCACGGGACGCGTTGGCGTCCACGACCGCGGCGCCCACGTCGAACAGCGGATAGAGCACGAGCAGCGCGGCCACGACCGGGCTGATCTCGTCGGCCGTCGCGAACATCACGAGGGCCCAGAGGATGGCGAACGCTGCGCGGACGAAGTACAGCCGCCGCAGCGCGGAAGCCGTGTTCCTGATGTCCGACGGGGCGGCAACGGTGCTCATGACGAACCTTTCGACGGGAGTACGGGGAACGCGGACACGACGGCCTCACCGCCACCCCGCGCAAGAACGAACGTTCTGTGCACCACACTGGCAAGGCCGCGCACCCCTGTCAAGACCGAACGTTCTACCTCGCCCCGAGTAGGCTGGCGTCATGGCGCACAACGCATCCGAGAGCCGCCCGTCCGAAGCCCGGGACCGGCTCCTCAGCACAGCCACCCGGATCTTCTACTCGGAAGGCATCCACTCCGTGGGAGTGGATCGCATCGTCAAGGAAGCGCAGGTGACACGGGCGACCTTCTACCGCCACTTCCCCAGCAAGGAGAACCTGGTCGTCGCCTACCTGACCGAGGCGGACCGCGCCCTGCGCGGCCAGGCCGAGGCGGCCATCGCCGCCGGGCTCCCCGCACCCGACACGCTTCGCGCCATCGGCGCGTCCATCGCCCAGGCCATCGAGTCCCCCGGCTTCCGCGGCTGCGCCTTCCTCAACGCCGTCGCCGAGTACCCCGACCCCGCGGACCCGGTGCACCAGGTCGTCCTCGCACACCGCCAGTGGTTCCTCGACACGCTCACCGGCCTCCTGCGCACGATCCGCGAGGAACCCGCCGACCGCGCGGCCCGCCACTTCGTCATGCTGCGCGACGGCGCGATGGCGGCCGGCTGCCTCTTCGACCCGGAGTTGGTGTCCGAGACCTTCCTCAACGGAGTGGAAGGCCTCCTCAAGGCCCAGGCAACGGCATCGTTCACCTGAGGACTCCCCGGGCCCGCGCCACAGCGGGCCCGGAACGACGAAGTCCCGTTCAGCCAGAGGCTGAACGGGACTTCATGCGTCTGTGGACCTGTGGGGATTTGAACCCCAGACCCCCTCGATGCGAACGAGGTGCGCTACCAGACTGCGCCACAGGCCCTTGCGACGTGTGAAACTCTAGCACCCTCCGGGGGGTGCTCGGAAATCCGTTCCGCGCTGGTCAGCCGTGGCGTGGCTCACGGCTGTCCGACGAGGTGTCACTCGTTGGCCGCGCGGGGGCGGTCGCCGTCCTCGTACTGGTCGAAGAGCGGGGTGCGGCCCCGGTCGCGGGAGCGGCGGGACTGCGGGGAGCGCTGGCGCGGCGCCGGGTCCACCGGGGGTGCCGCGGGGTCCGGCTGCGCGGGTTCGGCGGTGCTGGAGCGGGCGGCGCTCCAGGTCTCCGGGTTGCCGACCTCGACCCCGCCCGTGGCGCGCGGGGCGACCGGGGCGGTGACATAGGTGGGCAGGGGCACCGGGACCGGCTCCCAACTGTCGCCCTGGACCCGGCCGCGCTCGCGCTGCTGGTCCACCCACTCCGCGTGGTCCGTCTGCTCGACCAGGGCGCGGCGCCCGGCCTCCTGCGGGGAGACCGTGGGCGTCGGCTCGGGGGCCGGGTGGCGCGGCTCGGAGTCCTCGTCGGCCTCGGCCGACGCCGTGGTCGCGGGCTGGTGGCGGCGCGGGCGGTTCTCGCGGAGCCGCTGGGCCGCCACCTCGGCGCGCCGCTGGTCCATGGTGAAGGCGAACCGCCGCCGCTCGTGCGACCTCAGGTGCGCGATGTACGCGCTGAGGAGCACGGCCGGGACCGCGGGCGCCCACAGGAAGCGGAGCCCGCCGACGGCCGCGACGATCGCGCCGAGCGTGAAGGCGAGGAAGAGGATCACGGTGGTGCGCCGACGGCGCGCGAGGACCTGGAGGCGCTGGGCGCGCCGGGCGCGTTCCGCGTCGATGCCGCCGGGGCGCGCGCGCCGGGCGGGTACGGGGGCGGCGGGCTCGGCGCCACGCCGCTTGCGGGGGGCGCGCTCCGGCGTACCGGCCGGATCGTGCATCCGGGCCTCGGTGTGCGCCGGGGGCGCGGCGAAGGCCCGGACGTCGACGGAGTCCATTCGGTCCGTGCCCGCGTCCGGGTCGGCGTCGGGTGCCGCCTCGTCCTCGGTGCGCTCCTGCAGCCCCTTGGCATACCGGCGCTCCATCGCCGCCCGGCCTGACAGCAGCCGGATGGCGGTGCTGAAGCGCTCCGTAGGACGCTCTTCGTTCAGCTCGTCCTGCCTGCGGAGCCACATCGGCACCAAGTAGGCGGCCCAGGCCCCGACAATGACTGCGTAGATGAGGCCGCTGCTGCTCACATCTCACACCGTAGAGGGGTTTGCGCGGAGGGATCCGCCAATTGGCGCGGTGTGTCGCACGATCCGGCCGATATCGCGGACTTTTTTATGAGGGCGCGCGTCAGCCGATCGAGAGTAATTCGAACAAACTTTTTATTACGTGGGAGGCTCCGGCTGATCCGTACGGGGAACCGGCCGTGAGCGGTGCCATCTCCGCAGCAGCCCGTCCGGCACTTCCTCCGCCGTGAGCGCGTAGATCAGGTGGTCGCGCCACGCCCCGTCGATGTGCAGATAACGCGGGCGCAGCCCCTCCTCGCGGAATCCGAGTTTCTCCACGACCCGACGGCTCGGCCCGTTCTCCGGCCGAATGCACACCTCGATGCGATGGAGCCCCACCACCTGGAAGCAGTGGTCGACGGCGAGCGCGACGGCGGTCGGCATCACCCCGCGCCCGGCCACCTCGCGGTCCACCCAGTAGCCGACGTGCCCCGAGCACATCGAGCCCCAGGTGATCCCGGCGACGGTCAGCTGCCCCACCAGCCGGCCCCGGTACTCGATGGCGAACGGCAGCATCCGGCCCGCGTTCGCCTCGGAGCGAAGATGGCGGATCATCTGGCGGTACGTGGGCCGCTGGGCGACCGGTCCGCCGGGCGCGGGCGGCGGGACCGTCGCCTCCCAGGGGCGCAGCCAGTCCCGGTTGCGCCGGTTGACCTCGCGCCAGTCCCGCTGGTCGCGCAGCTTGATGGGCCGGAGGGCGACATCGCCGTCCGCCAGGATCACCGGCCAGGTCGCGACGTTCAGCTCGGGCTCCCGGGTCGGGGGTGGTCGCCACCGCGCAGCTGGTCCACGGCGTGCACCAGGAGCCGTTCGAGGACGGCGAGCCCGTCGCGCACCCCGCCGGTCGAGCCCGGCAGGTTGACGATCAGGGTGCGGCCGGCCACGCCCGCCAGACCGCGTGAGAGCGCGGCGGTGGGGACCTTGTCGCGGCCCTCGGCCCGGATCGCCTCGGGGATGCCGGGCACCTCGTGGTCCAGGACGCGGCGGGTGGCCTCGGGGGTGCGGTCGGTGGGCGAGATGCCCGTACCGCCGGTGGTGACGACCACGTCGTACGCGGAGGCCACCGCGGTCCGCAGCGCCTGCTCGACCGGGTCGCCGTCGGGCACGACCTGCGGGCCGTCGACGGTGAAGCCGAGCCCCGTCAGCGCCTCGGCGATCAGCGGGCCGCCCTTGTCCGCGTAGACCCCGGCGGACGCGCGGTTCGACGCGGTCACGACGAGGGCGCGGTACGGGGCCGGGGCGTCGGCGGCGCTCACGCGTCGGTCCCGGGGGCCTCGGCGCGTACGTAGTCGCCGGACTTGCCGCCCGACTTCGCCTCGACCCGGATGTCCGTGATGACCGCGGCCTTGTCGACCGCCTTGACCATGTCCACGACGGTGAGGGCAGCCACCGACACGGCGGTCAGGGCCTCCATCTCGACGCCCGTGCGGTCGGTGGTCTTCACCGTGGCGGTGATCTCCACCGCGTCGTCGGCCACGCTCAGCTCGACGCCGACGCCGGAGACGGCCAGCGGGTGGCAGAGGGGAATCAGGTCCGGGGTGCGCTTGGCGCCCATGATCCCGGCGATCCGCGCGGTGGCGAGGGCGTCGCCCTTGGGGACGCCCTCGCCCCGGAGCAGTTCGACCACACGCGGCGACACGAGGACCCGGCCGCTGGCCCGGGCGACGCGCGCGGTGACGTCCTTCCCGGAGACGTCGACCATGCGGGCGGCCCCCGCCTCGTCGATGTGCGTCAGCCTGTTCTGCGTACTCAACTCACTCCGCCTAGCGGTAGGGCGCCGGATTCCCCGGGCCGCACCGGGGTGCGGGTCCGGGGGCCGGGGGATGTCCCCCGGACGGCACAGCGCCAGATACCGTACCGCCACCGGGGCGCGGTCAGCGGAGCAGGATCACCTCGGTGTCGGAGCCGGGTTCGGCGGAGGTGACGTCCTCGCGGAGCACGATCAGGGCGTCCGCCTGGGCGAGCGCGGCGATCAGATGCGAGCCGGAGCCGCCGACGGGCGTGACGGTGCCCGCCTCGGCGTCGTACGTCCCCCGCAGGAACTGGCGCTTCCCGGCGGGCGAGGACAGGACCTTGTCCGCGACGAGCACGGCCTGCGCCGTCGGGCGGTCGGCCGCGGGCAGGCCCATCAGGGTGCGGATCGCGGGGCGGACGAACAGCTCGAAGGAGACGTAGCTGGAGACCGGGTTCCCCGGGAGGGCGAGCAGCGGGGTGTGGTCGGGGCCGATGGAGCCGAAGCCCTGCGGTTTGCCCGGCTGCATGGCGAGCTTCCGGAAGTCCACCCCGCCGCCGGGCTCGTCCTCGTCGCCGACGGAGGACAGGGCCTCCTTCACCACGTCGTACGCGCCGACGCTGACGCCGCCCGTGGTCACGAGGAGGTCGGCACGGATGAGCTGGTCCTCGATGGTGGCCCGCAGGGTCTCGGCGTCGTCGGCGACGGCACCGACGCGGTAGGCGATGGCCCCGGCGTCCCGGGCGGCGGCGGTGAGGGCGAAGCTGTTGGAGTCGTAGATCCGGCCGCCGGTCAGCTCGCCGCCGGGCTGCACGAGTTCGCTGCCGGTGGACAGGACGACGACGCGGGGGCGGGGCCGCACCTTGACGGTGGAGCGGCCGATCGCGGCGAGCAGGCCGATCTGGGGCGGTCCGATCACCGTGCCCGCCTTGAGCGCGAGGTCGCCGGGGCGGACATCGCTGCCCCGCTCCCGGACGTGGGCGCGGGCCTCGGCGGGGCGGTGGACGCGGACCTCTCCGCCGGCGCCCTCCGGGGCGTCGCTGTGGGCGCGCATCGTGGTGGCGGGGCCCTCGCCCGTACCGCCGTCGGTCCACTCGACGGGGACGACGGCCTCGGCGCCCTCCGGGAGCGGGGCGCCGGTCATGATGCGGGCGGCCTCGCCCGCGCCGACGCGGCGGCCGGGGCCGAGGCCGTCGTCGCCGGCCGCGACGTCCCCGATGACGGTGAGGACGGCGGGGAACTCCTCGGTGGCGCCCTCGACATCGGCGACGCGGACCGCGTAACCGTCCATCGAGCTGTTGTCGAAGGGCGGCAGCGCGACCTCCACCACGACGTCCTCGACCAGGACGCAGCCCTGGGCCTCGGGCAGTTGCAGCTCGATGGGTTCGAGCGGCTTCACCGCGGCGAGGATGTCTTCCAGGTGCTCGTCCACCGACCAGATCGTGCTGCTCAACGTGCTACATCTCCTCGGTGACGTACCGGCGGAGCCAACTGCGGAACTCCGGCCCCAGATCATCACGTTCGCACGCGAGTCTGACAATGGCACGCAGATAGTCGCTGCGGTCGCCGGTGTCGTAGCGGCGGCCCTTGAAGACGACGCCGTGCACGGGTCCGCCCGCCTTCTCGTCCTCGGCGAGCAGTTGCAGGGCGTCGGTCAGCTGGATCTCGTTGCCCCGGCCCGGCTCGGTCCGGCGCAGTATGTCGAACACCGCGGGGTCCAGGACGTACCGGCCGATGATCGCGAGATTGCTGGGCGCGTCGGCGGGTTCCGGCTTCTCGACCAGCCCGGTGACGCGTACGACGTCCGCCTCGGCGGTGGCCTCCACGGCCGCGCAGCCGTACTGGTGGATCATCGCGGACGGGACCTCCATGAGCGCGATGACGCTGCCGCCCTCGCGCTCCTGGATCTCGGTCATCCGGCTCAGCAGCGGGTCACGGGGGTCGATGAGGTCGTCGCCCAGGAGCACCGCGAACGGTTCGTCGCCGACGTGCGGGGCGGCGCACAGGACGGCGTGGCCCAGGCCCCTCGGGTCGCCCTGGCGGACGTAGTGCATGGTGGCGAGGTCGGTGGACTCGCGGACCTTGCGCAGCCGGTCGGCGTCGCCCTTGCGGGTCAGGGCGCCCTCCAGCTCGTAGTTCCGGTCGAAGTGGTCCTCCAGGGGACGCTTGTTGCGGCCGGTGACCATGAGTACGTCGTGCAGTCCGGCGGCCACCGCTTCCTCGACGACGTACTGGATGGCAGGCTTGTCGACAACAGGCAGCATCTCCTTGGGAGTGGCCTTGGTGGCCGGAAGGAAGCGGGTCCCGAGGCCCGCCGCCGGGATGACGGCCTTGCTGATCCTGGGGTTCGACTGGGTCATGCGCTGAACCCTAACGGGGCCACATGGGCGGAAGATGAGGCTCCGGTTAACTTTGTCCTCATATAGCCCTGTCCGAGAGGCCGGTGGGTGCCCGTTGAACACCGACATGTCCGCAAAGGCGGTACTGCGGCGCGAACTGCTGGCCGCACGCCGCCTCCTGACCGGTCAGGACGCGGAACGGGCCGCCTCGGTTCTCGCCCGCCACGCGCTCGAACTGCCGGAGCTGAGCGGGGCCCGTACCGTCGCCGCGTACGTCTCCGTGGGACGCGAACCGGGCACCCGCGCCCTGCTGGACGCGCTGCGCGCGCGGGGGGCACGGGTGCTGCTGCCGGTACTCCTCGCCGACAACGACCTGGACTGGGCGGCGTACGAGGGCGCGGAAGGGCTCGCGAAGGCGGGGCGCGGGCTGCTGGAGCCGACCGGCGAGCGGCTGGGCCCCGACGCCGTCCTGGAGGCGGACGCGGTGCTGCTGCCGGGCCTCGCGGTGGACGCGCGCGGCATGCGCCTGGGGCGCGGCGGCGGCAGCTACGACCGGGTGCTGGCCCGTCTGACGGCAGCCGGGGCCACGCCCGCGCTCATCGTCCTGCTGTACGCGAACGAGGTGACCGCACAGGTGCCCGCGGAGCCGCACGACTTCCCCGTCGACGCGGTGGTCACACCGGAAGGCCCCCGGCGCTTCGGCGTGAGCTGAAGCATCGGGGGCCTTGAGGGGCGCGCGCTTACGGTTTCAGGGTCAGCGTGTCCGTCGTCGTCCCGGCCACGGCGTTCGTGCCGTAGGCCCAGGGCAGCAGTTCACCGTTGACCCACTTGTCGGTCTGGTCGGTGTAGTGCGCGGCGAACGCGTGCCCGGAGGCGCCTGTGAGGTTGATCCAGCGGGACTTGTCCCAGTCGGCCACGTTGACGACCATCCGCATCGACGGCACCCAGACCACTTCGTAGCCGCCGGCCGCGTTCCAGCCGGTGGCGTCCACCGCGGCCTCGCCGCCGCCGAGGTTCCAGGGGCCCCGGTTCAGGACCCGCTGGAGGAGTCCGGGGCCCTCGGTGCCCAGGGTCTGGTTCTTCAGGGTCAGCTGGTGGAGCCGGCCCCAGTTCCAGGTGGTGATGTCCTTGCCCAGCTTGGCCGTCAGCTCCCAGCGCGCGTCCTCCATGGCGCGGGCGAACAACTGGTCGCGGGTCTCGGTCGCGTCGTCCTTGCGGCTCCTGGGCGACTTCCACCACTTGCTGTCCGGCTTGTCCATGAGGTTGGCGACGACCTGGTACCAACGGTCACCGCCGTCCGGCTGCGCGGAGTCCGGGGAGCGCTGACCGCACTCGCGTACCAGCCGCTCCTGCTCGTCGGCCGGGCCCGAGTTCTTCGCCGGGGGCACGTTCAGGCACTCGCCCTCGACGCGCATCTCCTTGGGCAGCTTGTCGCCGAAGGCGAGCTTGAGGATGTTGCGCCAGACGCCGTTGAAGTACGCGGCGGCGGCCGAGTCGGCCTCCTGGGTGTAGTCCCAGCCCTCCAGCAGCTTCTGCGCCTGGCGGACGTCCTTGTCGGAGATGTTGATCTTCAGCAGCTCGGGCACCAGCAGCGCGGCGATCTCGCTGGTGTTGTCCATCTGCATCTTCTGCATGTCTTCGGTCGAGATCTTGCCGCCGCCCTTGATCTTCGACTGGATGAGGTCGTTGATCCGCTGGCTGCGGCTGCCGTACCCCCAGTCCTTGGTGAGCAGGTACGGGTACTTGTCCTCGTCGATCACGGCCTGGTTGGCGGTGACGATGTAGCCGCGCTTCGGGTTGTACTCGTAGGGCAGCTCGTCGAACGGGATCGGGTCCTTCTTCCAGCCGTACGCCGAGGTCCAGCCGGGGCTGGGCGTGGTGCCGTCGCCCTGCTTGCGCTGCGGGATCCTGCCGGGGGCCTGGTAGCCGATGTTGCCCCTGGTGTCGGCGTAGATCAGGTTCTGCGAGGGAACCTCGAAGTGCTCGGACGCCTTGCGGAAGCTCGTGAAGTCCTTGGCGCGGTTCAGCTCGAACACGGCGTCCATGGAGTGGCCGGGCTCCAGCGCGGTCCACTTCAGGGCGACGGCGTAACCGTCGGCGCGGTCCGGTGCCGAGTTGGTGACGGGGGCCTTCTGGCCGACCTTCTCCAGCTCGCTGCTGCGGTCGGAGACCAGCGGGCCGTTGTTGGTCTCGCGGACCGTGATGTGCCGGTCCTTGCCGCCCGCGACCTTGATGGTCTCCTCGCGGGTGGTGAAGGGCTTGGTCCTGCCGTCGTAGAGGTAGCCGTCGGAGGTGACCTTCTCCAGGAAGAGGTCGGTGACGTCGGCGCCGAGGTTGGTGAAGCCCCAGGCGACGTCCTGGTTGTGGCCGATGATCACCCCGGGCATGCCGGAGAAGGTGTATCCGGCGGTGTCGTACTTGCAGGTTTCGGAGACCTGCCGGCAGTGAAGGCCCATCTGGTACCAGAGGGACGGCAGCATCGGGGCGAGGTGCGGGTCGTTGGCGAGCAGCGGCTTGTTGGTCGTCGTGTACTTCCCGGAAACCACCCAGGAGTTCGAGCCGATGCCGGTGCCGTTCGGGCCGAGCAGCGCGGGGATCTCGTCCAGGGTGTCGGAGAGCGCGCCGAGCTGCGTGTTCAGGCCCTGGGTCGCGTCCGCCACGGTGTTCGCGCCACTCGCGCCGGTGTCGGTCGCCTTCGGGTCGAACGTGCCGGTGACCGAGGAGATGGCGCCCTCGGTGACGATCGGCTCGTGCTTGTCGTACGGGTAGTCGGGGTAGAGCTGCTTGATCTCGTCGGCGTCGAGCCGGCTCGTCATCAGCGAGCGGTCGATCTCGTCCTGCATGTTGCCGCGCAGGTCCCAGGCCATGGCCTTCAGCCAGGCGACCGAGTCGACCGGGGTCCACTGGGACGGCTTGTAGTCGTTGGTGAGGCCGAGGGCGGCGTACTCGACGGAGATGTCCTTGCCGTCGCGCCCCTTGAGGTAGGCGTTCACGCCGTCCGCGTACGCCTGGAGGTTCTTCTTGGTCTCGTCGGACAGGACGGTGTCGTACTCCTCCTGCGCGACCTTGCGCCAGCCCAGGGTCCGCAGGAAGGAGTCCGTCTCGACCTGCCCGGAGCCGAACATCTCGGAGAGCCGGCCGGCCGTCAGGTGGCGGCGTACGTCCATCTCCCAGAAGCGGTCCTGCGCCTGTACGAAGCCCTGCGCGCGGAACAGGTCGGCGTCCGAGTCCGCGTAGATCTGCGGGATGCCGTAGCCGTCGCGCTTGACGTCGACGTTGCCGGAGAGGCCGTCGATGTGGATGGTCCCGCTGGTCTGCGGGTAGGAGGCGCGCACGGTGGACACGGACCAGTACGTTCCGTAACCGATGCCCGCGACGAGCGCCAGCACCAGGACGCTCAAGAGCAGTCGGGCGCGGCGCCCCTTCTTCTTCTTGCGCGGCCCGCCACCGGCGGTACCGGTGGATCCGGAAGAGGCGGTTGTTGTGGCGGGCATCGCTGTCCTTCGAGGGCAGGGCGGTCCTGGGAGTGCAGGAGCAACCATAGGCGCAGCGCGTCACCCACTCGGACGCGGTATCAGGATGGCTCGAATTGCGTAGCGATCGTACGAATACTCGAACGCATCAAGAAAGCGTTAAAGATTAGGTAAGGTAACGAAGTACCGGCCGCCGGAAGACGATCCGGCAGGCGTACGCAGGGAAGGACCGGCCACTGACTGTCCACACGCTCAACGAACTCCTGCTCGTCTGCTCGCTCGTCCTGCTCGTCGCCGTCGTGGCGGTCCGCATCTCGTCCCGCAGCGGGCTCCCCAGCCTGCTCCTGTACCTCGGCATCGGTATCGCCCTGGGCCAGGACGGCTTCTTCGACGTCAAGTTCGACAACGCGGAACTGACACAGGTCATCGGCTACGCGGCGCTCGTCGTGATCCTCGCCGAGGGCGGACTCGGCACGAAGTGGAAAGAGGTCAAACCCGCGCTTCCGGCGGCCGTGATGCTGTCGCTCGTCGGCGTCGGCATCAGCGTGGGCGTGACCGCGGCCGGGGCCCACTACCTGGTGGGCCTGGAGTGGCGGCAGGCGCTCATCATCGGCGCGGTCGTCTCCTCGACGGACGCCGCCGCGGTCTTCTCCGTTCTGCGCAAGGTCCCGCTGCCCGCCCGCGTCACCGGTGTCCTGGAGGCCGAATCCGGCTTCAACGACGCCCCCGTGGTGATCCTGGTGGTCGCCTTCTCGACCATCGGCGAGGTCGACAGCTGGTACGTACTGATCGGCGAGATAGCCCTGGAGCTGGCCATCGGCGCCGCCGTCGGCATCGCCGTGGGCTGGCTCGGCGCGTACGGACTGCGCCATGTGGCGCTCCCCGCCTCCGGTCTCTACCCGATCGCCGTCATGGCCATCGCGGTCTCCGCGTACGCGGCCGGCGCCATGCTCCATGGCAGCGGCTTCCTGGCCGTCTACCTGGCCTCGATGATCCTCGGCAACGCCAAGCTGCCGCACTGGCCGGCGACCCGGGGCTTCGCGGACGGGCTCGGCTGGCTCGCCCAGATCGGCATGTTCGTCCTGCTCGGCCTGCTGGTCACCCCGCACGACCTGCTGGACGACTTCTGGCCCGCCGTCGTCGTGGGCCTGGTCCTGACCGTGGTGGCACGGCCGCTGGAAGTCTTCATCTCGCTGCTGCCGTTCCGATTGCCCTGGCAGGAGAAGGCCCTCATGTCCTGGGCCGGGCTGCGCGGCGCCGTACCCATCATCCTGGCGACCATTCCCATGGTGTCCGGGATCGACGGCTCCACCCGGGTCTTCAACATCGTCTTCGTCCTGGTGATCGTCTACACCCTCATCCAGGGCCCGACCCTCCCCTGGCTCGCCAAGGCCCTCAACATCAAGGACGACCCGTCCGACGCCGCCGACCTGGGCATCGAATCGGCGCCCCTGGAACGGCTGCGCGGGCACCTGCTGTCGGTGGCCATCCCCGCCGAGTCGAAGATGCACGGCGTCGAGGTCGGGGAGCTCCGCATGCCCGCGGGCGCCGCGGTCACCCTCGTGGTGCGCGACGACAAGAGCTTCGTACCCGCCCCGTCGACGGTGCTCAGGCGCGGCGACGAACTGCTCGTCGTGGCCACCGACCCGGTGCGCGACGCGGCCGAGGCACGGCTGCGCGCGGTCGCCGAGGGCGGCAAGCTGGCCGGCTGGCTCGGCACACCCGGCGGACAGCCGGGCGGAATGGAGTCCCCGGTGCCGCAGGTGGCCGGGGCGCTCAAAGCGGTGAAGAAGCTCGGCGGCAGGACCGACGAGGGCAAGAAACGCAACGCGAAGGCACATCACTGAGCAAACGCCGCGTTCACAGGCGGCGAGGGGCGGGGTGCACACAATCACAGGGCCCCCGCCCTTCCTGCCTGTAGCATGAAAGAAACCCAGTACCACCGATTGATCGACCAACTCTGCCTGACGCAGAGCTGGCGCGACCGTATGGCGGTCGTGGCGTCCTCCGTACCGGCCGTGCCCCGCACACCGGCCACGAGCGCCCGGCATCTACCGCAGTTCCGCGCGAAGAGGACAGCTCTCGGCAGCCCCGCCCGGGCCCGCACTCCTGTGCCGGCCGTCTTGGGGGCACGGCCACCAGGCGGCAGAAAGGCAAGGACCGTGGCGTCCACGGTCTCCGAACGCCCTGGATACGGGCAGCTGCTGCGCACCCCCGGGGCGTGGACCTTCCTCCTCCCCGGCTTCGCCGCACGGCAGCCATTCGCGATGCTGACCATCGGCATCGTGCTGCTGGTCCAGCACACCACCGGCTCGTACGGGAGCGCCGGCGCCGTCGCGGCCTTTACCGGGGTCTCCATGGCCCTGTTCGCGCCGCAGACCGGCAAGCTCGCCGACCGGCTCGGCCAGCGGGCCGTGCTGCTGCCCGGCGTCCTCGTCCACGCCGCGTCCGTCTCGCTCCTGGTGACGCTCGCCCTGGCGGACGCGCCCCTGTGGGCCCTGTTCGCCGCGGCGGTCCCGACCGGCGCGTCCGTCCCGCAGATCGGCCCCATGGTGCGGGCCCGTTGGGCGGCGATGCTCGGCGCGGCACCGGGCCGCGAGGCGTCCCCGCTGCTGGCGACGGCCGCCGCGTTCGAGTCGGTGACGGACGAGTTCACCTTCGTCATCGGCCCGGTCATCGCCACCGCGCTCTGCACGGGCGTGCACCCGGCGGCCGGTCTGATCGCGGAGGCCGCGCTCACCCTGGTGGGCGGTCTGCTCTTCGCCGCGCGGCACGCAACCCAGCCGCCGGTCCGCGACCGCGCGCTGCCCGGCGCCGAGCGGCACGCCTCCGCCCTGTCCATCCCCGGCGTACGCGTGCTGGCGGTCGCCTTCCTCGGCATCGGCTCGGTCTTCGGCGGCATGCAGGTCTCGCTGACCGCGTTCGCCGAGGAGATCGGCAACCCGGGCTCCAACGGCGTGCTGTACGGGATCTTCGCCGCCGGCAACATGCTCGCCGGGATCGCCTGCGGGGCCATCGCCTGGAAGTCCGGCCCCCGCCGCCGCCTGCTCGTCGGCTACACGGCACTGGCGCTGACCGCGTCGGGCCTGTGGGCGGTGCACTCCGCGCCGCTGCTCGCCGGGCTCGGCCTGCTGGTCGGGCTCTGCATCGCTCCGGCCCTGATCAGCGGCTACACGCTGGTCGAGGCGCTGGTGCCGGGCTCGGCGCGGACCGAGGCGTTCACCTGGCTGACGGGCGCGGTGGCGCTGGGCCAGGCGGCCGCGGTGACGGTGGCCGGCCGACTGGCGGACGGCCACGGCGCGAGCGCCGGTTTCCTGGTCCCGCTGGTGGGTACGGTGCTGGCCCTGGCGACCCTGCTGACGCTGCGTTCGAGGCTCCTGCCGGCCGGTGCGGGACGGACCGTGGCGCGTGGTATCGGTCACCGCGGGCCGGTCACGGTGGACTGATCCAGCGGAATACGTCACTATGGAGCGTCGTTAGCACTCATCGAGTCAGAGTGCCAGGAGGAACAAAGTGCCGACCTACCAGTACCAGTGCACCGAGTGTGGCGAGGGCCTCGAAGCGGTGCAGAAGTTCACCGATGACGCCCTGACGGTGTGCCCGAACTGCGACGGACGCCTGAAGAAGGTGTTCTCGGCGGTCGGCATCGTCTTCAAGGGTTCCGGCTTCTACCGGAACGACAGCCGCGGCTCCTCGTCGAGCAGCACGCCGGCGTCCTCCGCCTCGAAGACCTCCGGTTCCGGATCGTCCTCCTCCACGTCTTCGGCGTCCACGGACTCGAAGTCCTCGGCCGCCCCGGCGTCCACGCCGTCCGCCTCGTCGTCCTCCACGACGAGCGGTTCGTCGGCCGCCTGAGCGACCGGCTCCCCAGCTTTCCCGAAGACCCCGCCGGGCTGCCCGGCGGGGTCCTCGCGCGCCCGCGCCCGCCGGACGGGGATTTCCGGACACGGCCTAGGGTGACCGCATGGCGAACGCAGAGATCGGCGTGATCGGCGGCTCGGGGCTGTACTCCTTCCTGGAGGACGTCACCGAGGTCCGCGTGGAAACCCCTTACGGAGACCCCAGCGACTCCGTCTTCATCGGCGAGACCGGCGGCCGCCGGGTCGCGTTCCTCCCCCGGCACGGCCGGGGCCACCACGTGCCCCCGCACCGCATCAACTACCGCGCCAACCTGTGGGCGCTGCGCTCGGTCGGCGTGCGCCAGGTGCTGGGCCCGTGCGCGGTGGGCGGCCTGCGCCCGGAGTACGGACCGGGCACCCTGATCGTGCCGGACCAACTGGTGGACCGGACGAAGACCCGGGTGCAGACCTATTACGACGGTGAGACCCGGGCCGACGGGGTCCAGCCGAACGTGGTGCACCTGGGCTTCGCCGACCCGTACTGCCCCGAGGGCCGCAAGGTGGCGCTGGCCGCCGCGCGGGGCCGGGACTGGGAGGCGGTGGACGGCGGCACGCTGGTGGTGGTCGAGGGCCCGCGCTTCTCGACCCGCGCCGAATCGCGCTGGCACGCGGCGATGGGCTGGTCCGTCGTCGGTATGACCGGGCACCCGGAGGCCGTGCTCGCCCGCGAACTGGGCCTCTGCTACACCACGATGACCCTGGTCACGGACCTGGACGCGGGCGCGGAGGCCGGCGAGGGCGTCTCCCACGAGGAGGTGCTGAAGGTGTTCGCCGCCAATGTGGACCGGCTGCGCTCGGTCCTCTTCGACGCGGTGGCGGCGCTGCCGGCGACGGAGGGCCGCGGGTGCGCGTGCGGGCACGCGCTGGACGGGATGGATACGGGGATCGAGTTGCCGTAGGGCCTGTTGTCGCCGCTGGGGCCTGTTCCCGCCTGCCTGCGTCCCGCCTGCGGGTGACGGAGTTGTCCACATGTGGTGGACGGTCCACAGGCTCCGGCGGGAATCGGGCGGCCGGGGCATCGTGGGGGTTGTCCGGCGGCCGGGACCTCGGGGTTCCGGTGGCCGGGCCTGCCCCATCGGCCCCTGACGCAGGCGGTGTTCGCGATGCGCTCGTCCGGTTCCCCCTCCTTCCCCCAGGCCCCTTCGCCCGCCCCGTACGCGGGTGGGCCACCGGGACCGTTGCCCGCTCCCCCGCCGT
The DNA here is from genome assembly GCF_036346615.1 of Streptomyces sp. NBC_00523. Taxonomy (NCBI): domain Bacteria; kingdom Bacillati; phylum Actinomycetota; class Actinomycetes; order Kitasatosporales; family Streptomycetaceae; genus Streptomyces; species Streptomyces sp. NBC_00523. The sequence continues at coordinate 3,090,007 of NZ_CP107836.1, forward strand.
GCGGGGTGCCCTCGTTCCCGCCGTTGCGGGTGCGGGTGGGTGCCGGGCAGCGGCTGCGCCGTGCGATGTGGCGGCAGCGCCGGTCGATGGCGGCGGGCCTGGCGCTGACGGCGGCCGCGCTGGCCGTCTCCGGACTGGCCGGGGGCGGTGCGGGCGGGCAGGCCGGTGATACGGCGCGGGCGGTGTCCCGGGAGCGGGCTTCGCCTCCGGTACGCCTGGTGTCGGCGCCGGTACGGATCGCGGACGCGGAGACCGTGCGGCTGCTGCGGCCGGGCGACCGGGTGGACGTGGTCGCGTCGGGAAGTCCCGGGGCGGCGGAGGCCCGGGTGGTGGCGCGGGGTGCGCGCGTGGAACGGGTGCCGTCGGCGGACGGCGGGGGCCCGTCGGGCGAGGGGGCGCTGATCGTGCTGGCGGTGCCCAGGGCGACGGCGGCCGGTCTGGCGGGGGCGGGGATCTCCGGCGGATTCGCGGTGGTCCTGTGCTGAGGCGTGCGGCCCGGGCCGTACGGAGGTGGGTCACCGCCCCGGAGGGGTCCCGGCGTCAGATGTGGTGCGGGGGCTTCTCGTCGAGGAAGCGTGCCAGGTCCGCGGCGCTGCCGCCGGACGGGGCCCGCTCGCCCCACCCCTGGTCCGTATCGTCCGCGGACTGCTGGTCCAGCGGATCGTCGAAGATCAGCGCCGGCCTGGGGCGGTCCGGCGTGGTGGGCTCCGCATCGCGCGGTCCGGGGGCGGGGGCGGTACTCATGCCTCCAGGGTACGGCCGCCCGGCCCCGGCCGGCCGGTCAGCGGTCCTTGGGGTCGAGCAGCCAGAGCCCGAGGACGACGAGGAACGACAGGCAGAGGAAGCCGGCGCCCCACCACGCGGTGCCGGAGTTGCCCTCCATCCACTCGTCCACGATGACCGTCAGGCCCCACAGCTGCCCGATGACGACGGACATGCACAGCACGAGGCGGGCGGTGAGCTTGGAGGACCGCTCGGGCTCCTGGTCGGTGCCGGCGCCGGGCCCGGGCCCGGTGTGGCGGACGCGGGGGTCCCCGTAGCCGCTGGTGGGCCGGATCTGCGGGTAGCGCTCGTGGACGGGCCGGTTGAGTTCGGCCCGCGCGCTGCCGGGGTGGTACTCGGGATAGTGCGGTCCGGGGTGCTGCGGGGGGCCGGGGGTCTGCGGGTCGGGGGCGGGCTGCGGGCCCGGGGCGCCGGGGGGCCGGTGGTCGTCGCTCATGACGGGCTCCCGGGGGTGTCGGACGCGCCGGCTCCGGTACGCGTACGGGACGGGCCGGGGGCGACGGGGCCGGGGGCCACCGTGCGGGCGGTTCCGCCGGGGGCGGCGGGTGCCTCGGCGCCGTCGCGGACGCCGGGGCAGCCGAGGCGGGAGGCCAGGTCCGGGCGCTCCTCGCCGAACTGGCGGCACAGCCCGTGCTCGATGCTCTCGCCGGAGCGGGTGGTGCCGACGGCCCAGATGCTGCCGTCGGTCTCCTCGGTGAGCACGACCTTGGGGAGCCCCCGGGGCGGCGGTCCGGCGGTGACCTCGCCGCTGCGGGCGTCGAAGACACCTTCGTGGCAGGGGCAGTACAGCTCGCCCTCGGTGCCCCGGTCCTTGCGCCAGAGCACCCCGCAGGCGAGGTGGGTGCAGATGGCGGAGTAGCCGACGAGCGTGCCGTCGTTGAGCCGGACGGCGACCGCGCGGTCCTCCTCGTCGGGGTAGTCGAAGGCGATGGACTCGCCGGGGAGGAGCTGGGCGGCGATCTTCTTGGGGGCCGGGGCCTTGCCGTCGTCGGGGTCGCCGTGGCGGGGCAGGATGCCGCCGGCGACGCCGAGACCGCCGATGGCGAGCCCGCCGGACACGGTGGCGACGATGCGCAGGTAGTCGCGCCGGGTGGTGAGGGCGTCGGCGGCGATCCGGTCGTGCAGGGCCTCGCGCGGGTCGCCGGAGGCCGGCTGTCCGGGGGCGCCGGGCGGCGTGCTGCCGGGGTCGCGGGGCGGGGGCTGCTTCGGGTCGCCGGGGGGCGGGTAGTCGGTCTCGGTCACCGTCTGACGTCCTTCCCGTTGATCTCCACGACGGGCAGGCCGCCGGGGACCGGCCACTGGACCCGGTCGGCGGGCACGACCATCGCGACGCCGGTGCGGACCTCGCTCTCGCCGAAGACGAAGGAGTCGGCGACCTGGACGCCGGGGCGTTCGGCCTGGAGTTCCTCGGCGGTGCCGTAGAAGAGCGCTCCGGTCGGGCAGACGGTGGCGCACATGGGGGCGAGGCCGTAGGCGGTGCGGTCGTAGCAGAGGTTGCACTTCATCTGCAGCTTCGCCTGGAGGTCGATCTTCGGTACGCCGAAGGGGCAGGCGTTGACGCAGTTGGCGCAGCCGATGCAGCGGGTGGTGTCGGCCTGCTGCACCACGCCGTCGGCGGTCACCAGGATCGCGTCGGCGGGGCACACCTCGGCGCACGGGGCGACGGGGTCCTCGCAGTGCATGCAGACGGTGGGAAGGGAGGCGACGGACTGGCCCTCGTCGGTGTAGTCGAGGTGGATCATCGACTTGCCGCGGTGCGAGTCGCATTCCCGGCAGGCGGAGACGCACGCCTGGCAGCCGATGCAGCGGCCCGGGTCGATGAAGATCGTTCGGCCCATCATGCGGGCATCAGCTCCTCTCCGAGGTGCCGCGGCCCTGGGAGGACGTGGGCGGCAGTGGGTCGGTGCGGGAGACCTGGGCCTCCGGGTAGGCGACGTGGCCGGGGGCGACCGGGGGCGCGGGCACCTCGTCGATCCGCTCGGCGTGCTCGATGCGGCAGGCGCACACCTTGTACTCGGGGATCTTGGAGCGGGGGTCGAGGGCGTCGATGGTGAGCGCGTTGGCGGCGGTGGGGACCGGCCAGTGGTACGGGATGAAGACGGTGTCGGGGCGGATCGCCTCGGTGACCAGGGCGGGGAAGACCTCGCTGCCGCGCCGGGTGACGACGCGGACCGGTTCACCGTTGCGGAAGCCGTGGGAGGGGTGGACCTCGGCCCAGGGGCGGGGGGTCTGCTCGACCAGGCCGCCGAGCCTGCGGGTCTGGTTGCCGGACAGGAAGTGGGCGACGGTACGTCCGGTGGTGAGCGTCATGGGGTGCTCGTCGTCGTACGGGTCCATCGGCGGGTGCCACTCGACCACCTGGAGGTGGATCTTGCCGTCGGGGTGGTAGGTCCTGCCGTCCTCGAAGAGCCGGGGGGTTCCGGGGTGGTCGGTGGACGGGCAGGGCCAGGCGATCCCGCCGGTCTCCTCCAGCCGTTCGTAGGTGATGCCGTAGTAGTCGTTGACGGTGCCGGCGGAGGCGATCCGCAGCTCGTCGAAGACCTGGCGGGAGTTGTCGAAGGCGAACTTGTCACCGGCGCCGAGCCGGCGGGCGAGTTCACACATGACCCAGGTGTCCGTCCGGACTCCCGGGGGCGGGTCCTGGGCCTTGTTGTGCTTGACCACCCGGGCCTCGGCGTTGGCCATGACGCCGTCGTCCTCGGCCCAGGTGGTGACGGGGAAGACGACGTGCGCGTTGGCGGCGGTCTCGGAGAGGAAGAAGTCGAATTGGGCGTGGAACTCTGTGGCGTCGTACCCCTCCTTGACCACCTTGTAGTTGGGCAGGGAGACGAAGGGGTTGTTGCAGATGCCGATCAGGCCGCGGATCTCGCGGCGCTGCATCTGCCAGACCATTTCCATCATCGAGGTTCCGGCGGGGGGGAGTTCGGACTCCTCGATGCCCCAGACCTCGCAGATCTGCCGGCGGTGCTCCGCGTTGTTGATGGAGCGTCCGCCGGGAAGGAGGTCGGACTTCTGGCCGTGCTCGCGGCCGCCCTGCCCGTTGCCCTGGCCGGTGATGGTGCCGTAGCCGGCGCCGGGCTTGCCGATGTGGCCGGTGGCGGTGCAGAGGTTGATCACGGTGAGGCAGTTCTCGACGCCCTGCGAGTGGTGCTCGATGCCCCGGGCGTGCCAGGCCATGGCCTTGGGGGCGCGGGCGAAGGTGCGGGCGACCTGGACGATCTGCTCGGCGGGGATGCCGCAGATCTCGGCGGCGCGGGACGGCGGGTACTCGGCGACCTTGGCCTTGACCTCCTCCCAGCCGGTGGCGTGGGCGGCGAGGTACGCCTCGTCGGTGAGGCCCTCCTCGATGACGACGTTCAGCACGGAGTTGAAGAACGCCGAGTCGGTGCCGGGCTTCAGGGCGACGTGGATGTCGGCGGTCCGGGCGATGGCCGTCTCGCGGGGGTCGATCACGATGAGGCTGGCGCCGCGGTCCCGGGCGCCCCACACGTACTGGGTCATGACGGGGAAGCACTCGCCGACGTTGGAGCCGGCGATGAGCAGGCAGTCGGTGAGGAGGATGTCGGAGAAGGGGTTGCCGGCCCGGTCGATGTTGAAGGCGAGCTTGTTGGCGCCGGCCGCGCTGACCATGCAGAGCCGGCCGTTGTAGTCGACGTGCCGGGTCCTGAGGGCGACCCGGGCGAACTTGCCGACCAGATAGGTCTTCTCGGAGAACAGGCTCGCTCCGCCTAGCAGCCCGAAGGCGTCGTGCCCGTACGTCTCCTGGATGCGCCGGATCTCGGCGACGGTGAAGTCGAGCGCCTCGTCCCAGGAGACTTCCCGGAAGTCCTCGTCGCGGGAACGGCGCATCAGGGGGGCGGTGAGGCGGTCGGGGTGGTTGATCTGCTGGTAGGCGTTGATGCCCTTCGGGCACAGGCGCATGCGGTTGATGTCGTGGTTGCGGGGTTCGACGCCGAAGACCTTGCCGCCGCGGTCGACGCGCAGATACATGCCGCACTGGACGCCGCAGAAGCAGCAGTGGGTGGGGACGAGGGTCTCGCCGTTCTGGTCGGCGTGCCACCGGTCGGCGGGGATGCCGCCCGCGTCGCGGAAGGCGCGGGTGCCCGGCGGTGCGAGGGAGGGATCGATGGGCACGACCGCATGCGGTTCGGGCGTTCGCGAGTCCGCGGTCACTTGAAGCCCTTCTTCACATGGGAGAGGTAGGCGCTGCCTCGCAGCACCCGCTTGCAGCGCGGGCAGTATTCGGCCCACTCGTCGAAACCGAGGCTGAGGTCGCGCATGGTGCCGCGGAGGTTGTCGACGTACGGGGCGGTGTCGATGGGTTCCTCGCAGCGGCGGCAGGCGAAGACCTCTTCGTCCTGCCGGCCGGTGTACTTGAACAGCTGCATGCCGACGGCGGCGGGGCGCTGGACGATGTGGAAGAACTTCCCGAACGGGATGTAGATGAGGGTGAAGACCACCGCGACCATGTGGAGGATCGCCAGGAACTCGTAGCCGCCGCCGTGCAGGAAGATCGAGGAGAAGGTGAGCAGCAGCCCCGTCACCGAGATGACGATGAGCGCGATCAGCGGCACCAGGTCGTAGGCGAAGCGCTGGCCGGTGATGGCCGCCCGGTCCTTCATCCGCCGCCACAGGAAGTACGAGGCGCCGGGGATGACGAGGACGGCGGCGATGTCCAGGCCGTGGAACATCAGCCAGCCGAGGAAGTCGAGGGAGTCGAACCCGAGGATCTTGAAGCCCCAGATGCGCATCTCGTAGCCGGGTCCGGAGCCGGTGCCCGAGGTGAAGGTGAACCAGCCCCAGGTCAGCGGGAAGGTGATCAGCGAGGCGAGGATGCAGCCCCAGAAGATCAGCTGGTGGGCGGCCCAGCGGGCGTGCGAGCGGGCGCCGAGGAACTTCTGGAAGCCGAGGTAGGTGGCGATCATCTTCGGCAGCGCGGTGGGCGCGCGGCGGAAGTTGTCCATCGAGAAGAGGCTCCCCCAGCCCTTCTTGAACAGCCGCTTGGCGCCGGGGGCGGAGACCCACACGGTGTACCGGTACGCGACGCCGAAGGCCAGGAAGACGGTGGCCACGGCGTACGGCAGCAGCGCGGAGTCGAAGTGCTCCAGGAACCGGCTGCCGAGCACGATGGCCACGACGAGCAGGAGGGAGACGATGACGCCCGCCGCGGTCGCCCGCGCGGTGACGGACCGGGGCACGAGCCCCCCGGCCCGCCCGGATCCGCCCGGCACCGGCGCGCCGTCCGGCCCGTCGACGGCCCCGGTACGGCCCCCGGGGGCGGGCTGCGCGGCTGCGCCTGCGGCTTCAGGTGGCTCGGTCACGGTGCCACGGTAGGGCGGTCTGGGGAGGTTGGTCCTGTTTTGCGGGGCCAGCGGGTGAGCGAGTCGCGGGACCCACGGCGATACGTTGGCCGCCCACGCGCGCCCCGAAGGAGCCACCATGACCCGTCAGGATGCCCTCACCGACGTTCACGGCCTGCGGGTCGGCCACGCCCAGGTCCCCGGGGAGGGCGCTCTCACCGGGACCACCGTGGTGCTCGCTCCCGAGGGCGGGGTCGTCGCCGCCGTCGATGTGCGGGGCGGCGGGCCGGGGACGCGGGAGACGGACGCGCTGGATCCGCGCAACCTGGTCCAGCGCATCGACGCGGTCGTGCTCACCGGCGGCAGCGCGTACGGGCTCGACGCCGCGTCCGGGGTGATGGCCTGGCTGGAGGAGCGGGGGCGCGGGGTGCGGGTGGGCGCCGATCCGGCCCAGGTGGTCCCCGTGGTCCCGGCCGCCTGCGTGTTCGACCTGGGCCGGGGCGGCGACTGGCGGGCCAGGCCGGACGCGGCGACGGGCCGGGCGGCCGTGGAGGACGCCGCCCGGGCGGCGGAGGGCGCGGCGGTCGCCGAGGGGTGCGTCGGCGCGGGCACGGGGGCGGTGGCCGGGCAGCTCAAGGGCGGGGTGGGCACCGCGAGCGTCCTGCTGCCGTCCGGGCTCACCGTCGGCGCGCTCGTCGTGGTCAACGCGGCGGGCTCGGTGCTCGATCCCCGTACCGGGGTGCTGTTCGGGGAGTACGGCGGCGAGGAGCCGGCGCTCGCCCCGCCGGCCGAGGTCCACGAGGCAGCGCGACGGCGCCTGGCGCAGGCGCGCGACACGGATGCGCGCCCCCCGCTCAACACCACGCTCGCCGTCGTCGCCACCGACGCCGCGCTCACCCGGGCCCAGGCGCAGAAGCTGGCGGGCACCGCGCACGACGGGCTGGCGCGCGCCATCCGGCCCGTGCACCTGATGACCGACGGGGACACCGTGTTCGCGCTCGCCACCGGCCGGCGGGACCTGGACGCGGAGGACCCGGTCGCGCTCAACCCGCTGCTCGCGGCGGGTGCGGAGGCGGTGGCCCGGGCCATCGTGAAGGCGGTCCGGGCGGCGGAGGGCGTCCGGGGCAGGGACGGCGGGGGCACCTTCCCCTCGTACGGCGACCTCTACGGGCCGGTCCCGCCCGCGTGAGGAAGTCCGGGCCGGGTGCGCGGAACCTTCCGTGCGCCCCGTGCGTTTTTCTGAACCCCGGTCCCGATGTCAGCCCCAGGGGCTACGTTATGCACGCACCAAGTCACACGCGGCGACGGCCTGGAGACAGCACCTTGAGCGATCCGTACGAGACGACCGAGCAGCACCTCGAGCGAATCCTGCGTCGGGCTCTCAATTCGTTCGACCTCCCCGACTCCACGGTGGAGCGGCTGGGCTCCGCGCTGGCGCACAGCAGCTCCCTGTACTCCTCCCACCACAGCGCCGCCCTGCACCGCGAGACCTACCGCCACACGTATCTGCTGAGCGACGGCTCCGCGCTGACCCTGTGGGAGCTGGTGCACAGCGGTCCGCGCGGGGACGGCCATCCCGACACCCGGCAGCACGAGCTGTACGACGACGAGGCCGACGCGCACATCGCCGCCGCCCGGCTGACCGGCAGCCTGTGGGACCTCCCCGACTTCTGCGACGACGAGAAGGCCCGGGCCGACCTGGAGCTCATGTCGGCGCTGCTGGCCGCGCCCCCGGCCCCGCTCCCCCGGATGTACGCGCCGGACAACTCCGCGGACCACGCCCGCCGGGTGCTGCGCCGCGCGGAGAACGGCGACGGGCCCGGCGAGGAGACCGCCCGGCTGCTGCGGGCCGCCTTCGCACACCACATCACGCAGGTCTTCGGCCGCCAGTGCCGCGTGGAGGGCCGGGACGCCGGTTTCACGCTGTACGAGCACGCGTTCCTGCTGCTCGACGGCAGCGAGACGAGCCTGTGGGAGGTCGAGCACACGGCGACCCCGGACGGCCGCCACATGTGCGAGGTGTACGGCGACGAGGCGACGGCGCGCGGCGCGATGGAAGCCCGTACCCGCATCTGCTGAACGCATGCCGCATGCCGGTGCCCGCGCCCCCGGAGGGACGCGGGCGCCGTGACTCCGCTTCGTACGCCGCCGGCTCAGTGCGTGAGCACCGGCTCCTGGGCGGTCTCCGTCGCGGTCGGCTCGCCGTCGTCCGCCGCGCCCTCGACGTGCTGCTTCGGCCTGGCCGGCAGGGCGAACATCACCACGAAGATCAGCAGCAGCACACCGGCCACCCACCACAGCGACTGCTCGAAGGCGTCCGCGAAGGCCGGGCCCACCTGCTGCGGGGTGAGCCGGTCGCCGATCGCCCCGTAGAAGACGACCGAGACCAGTCCGAGGCCCAGCGCGTTGCCCATCTGCTGCACGGTGTTGAACAGGCCGGAGGCGGACCCGGCGTGCTCCTTGGGCACCTCGGACAGCACCGCGTCGGCCAGCGGCGCCACGATCAGGCCCATGCCGACGCCCATGACGACCAGGGGCAGCGCCATCTGCCAGGACGTGATGCCCATGCCGTAGTGGTTCGACTCCCAGATGTAGAGCAGCAGCCCGGCCGCCATGAGCAGGGCGCCCGTCTGGAGGACCTTGCGGCCGAAGCGGGGCACCAGCTTCTGCACGGAGAGACCGGCGGCCACCGACACCGAGACGGAGAACGGGACACCGGTCGTACCGGCCCGCAGGGCGCTCCAGCCGAGGCCCATCTGCATGTACAGCGTCCAGACCAGGAAGAAGATGCCGAGCCCGATGCCGAAGGTCAGCTGCACGGCGATCCCGGCGGCGAAGCTCCGTACCCGGAACAGCGACAGCTCGATCAGCGGCGACCCGTCCCGCCCGGCCTTGGCGCGCTCGAACAGCACGAGCACGAGGAAGACGAGAACGCTCCCGGCCATCGACAGATGGCCCCACAGCGGCCAGCCCAGCTCGCGGCCCCGGGTCAGCGGGTAGATCAGCATCAGCATGCCGAGCGTGACGAGCACGACGCCGACCAGGTCGAGGCGCAGCGCCCTGGGCGACTTCGACTCGGTGATGAACTTGCTGCCCAGGATCAGGCCGAGGATCCCGACGGGCAGGTTGATCAGGAAGATCGGGCGCCATTCGAGACCGGCGATGTTCCACTCGGTCAGCAGCGCGCCCAGCAGGGGCCCGGAGACCGCGCCGAGGCCGACGATCGCGCCGAAGAGGCCGAAGACCTTGCCGCGCTCGTGGGCGGGGAAGGTGGCGTGCACAATCGACAGCACCTGCGGCACCATCAGGGCCGCCGTGGCGCCCTGCAGGAAGCGGGAGGCGACCAGCATCTCCGGGTTGGCGGCGAATCCGCAGAGCGCGGAGGCGAGGGTGAAGCCCCCGATGCCGACGAGGAAGAGCCGCTTGCGGCCGTAGATGTCACCGAGCCGGCCACCGGTGATGAGCCCGGCCGCGAAGGCCAGGGCGTATCCGGCGACGATCCACTGGATGGAGCTGAACGAGGCGCCGGTGTCCCGCTCGATGCTGGGGATGGCGATGTTGACGATCGTGACGTCGACCAGGTCCATGAAGGCCGCGGTCATCACGATGGCCAGGGCGAACCATCGGCGTCGGTCCGAAGGTGCCGCAGGAGACGGCAGTGGTGCGGAGGAAGTCATGGAAAGAACTTAAACAGCCAATAGGCCAGGTTGTGACCCAATGGGCGCGCATCCTGGGTGACATGACCGATACCCCGGCACGACTGCTGAATCTGCTGTCACTGCTCCAGACGCCGCGCGAGTGGCCGGGCAGCGAGCTCGCCGAGCGGCTCGACGTCAGCCCGCGCACGATCCGCCGCGACATCGACCGCCTGCGCGACCTCGGCTACCCGGTCGAGGCTTCGCGCGGTTCGGTCGGCGGCTACCGGCTCGTGGCGGGCACCGCCATGCCGCCGCTGCTCCTGGACGACGAGGAGGCGGTCGCCATCGCGGTGGGCCTGCGAGCCGGAGCCGGCCACGCCATCGAGGGCGTGGACGAGGCGTCCGTACGGGCGCTGGCGAAGCTGGAGCAGGTGCTGCCCTCCCGGCTTCGCCACCGGGTCTCCACCCTCCAGAACGCGACGGTCCCCCTCGCCCGGGGCGACGGTTCGACCATCGACCCGCAGACCCTGACCGTGATGGCGTCGGCGGTCACCGGCCGGGAGCGGCTGCGCTTCGCGTACCGGGCGGGCGACGGCGCGGAGACACGGCGCCAGGTCGAGCCGTACCGGCTGGTGAGCACCGGGTGGCGCTGGTACCTGGTGGCGTACGACCTGGGGCGCGAGGCATGGCGCACCTTCCGCGTCGACCGGGTCAGCGAGCCGTTCGCGACCGGGGCCCGGTTCACGCCGAGGGAGCTGCCGGAGGGGGACGCGGCGGAGTTCCTGTCCAGCTCGATGGCGCGCCGGCAGCCGGAGATCGAGGTGGAGGTGAGCTTCGCGGCGCCGCCGGAGTTCGTGGCCTCGCGGCTGCACGGCCGGATGGGGCCGCTGGAGCCGGAGGGCGAGGGCGGCTCCCGGCTGCGGACCGTGCTGCGGGACAAGCTGGAGTGGCTGGCGGTGCGGCTGGCGATGGTGGACTGCGAGTTCACCGTGCACCGGCCGCCGGAGCTGGTGGCGTACGTGGCGGAGCTGGGCGGCCGGCTCAGCCGCGCGGGGTCCGGCGGGGCGTAGAGAAGCCGCGCGCAAAAGAATGAGCCCCGGCGCCAGGGGGGGTGGGCGCCGGGACTCAGCTCAGGGGGCCTGGTGAAGCGGCCCAATTCGGAGGTTACTGGACTCGGGCTCAGGCCGCAGCGTCAAAGCCCGTGTCGTGAGCCATTCGCTTCAATTCGAGGAGCGCGTGCTTCTCGATCTGGCGGATGCGCTCGCGGGTGAGGCCGTGCTGCTTGCCGACCTCGGTGAGCGTGCGCTCGCGGCCGTCCTCGATTCCGTACCGCATGCGGATGATCGACGCGGTGCGGTTGTCGAGCTTGCCGATCAGCTCCTCCAGCTCCTCGCTGCGCAGCAGCGTGAGCACGGACTGCTCGGGCGAGATGGCGGAGGTGTCCTCCAGGAGGTCACCGAACTGCGTGTCGCCCTCGTCGTCCACGGACATGTTGAGGCTGACCGGGTCGCGGGCCCAGTCCAGGACGTCGCCGACGCGCCCCGGCGTGGAGCCCAGCTCGGCGGCGATCTCGGCGTGCTCCGGGTCGCGGCCGTTCTCCCGGTTGAACTCGCGCTGCACCCGGCGGATGCGGCCCAGCTCCTCCACCAGGTGGACGGGGAGCCGGATCGTGCGCGACTGGTCCGCTATGGAACGGGTGATGGCCTGGCGGATCCACCACGTGGCGTACGTGGAGAACTTGAAGCCCTTGGCGTAGTCGAACTTCTCGACCGCGCGCACCAGGCCCGCGTTGCCCTCCTGGATCAGGTCGAGCAGGGGGAGCCCGGCCCGCGGGTAGCGGCGGGCGACGGCGACGACGAGACGGAGGTTGGAGCGGATGAACACGTCCTTGGCGCGCTCGCCCTCGGCGACCAGCGCCTCCAACTCCTCGCGCGAGGCGCCGCCCGCGTCGCTCTCCACCTGGCCGTCGAGGATCTGGTGCGCGTAGACACCGGCCTCGACAGCCTGCGAGAGGTCGACTTCCTTGGCGGCGTCGAGCAGCGGCGTACGCGCTATCTCGTCCAGGTACATGCCGACCAGGTCGCGATCGGCGATCTCTCCGCCCACGGCGCGAACACTGCTCGCCCGGTTGGTCCCGCCGGTGGCGGACGAACGACGGGCGACGGCACGGGTTGCCATGCGTGCTCCCTTGCTGAGTAGGTCGCGACACCCTCTCGGGTGCCCTGCATCCGATGGAAACAACGACTGGAATCCGGACAGAATTCCCATGCCTGGCATTAAATTTCGAGATCATGCAGTACCCTGTCCCGCCACCGGTGCGGGCGCATGCCACTGCCGGGCACGTTCGTGCAGGTCAGGCCGGGCACCCAGAGCGTTCCGGGGTCCCTCGTCACCCCCGTACCCCGGAAGACGCCGGCTACGGGTCACCGGTTGCCCGGACCGCCGTCCCGGGACCGGCGCCCGCGGGCCCCGGTCCGGAGTCCTAGGCCCCATGCCCGGGACCTTGGGACCGCAGTCCGTTACCGGGCGCGCACCGGGTGCATAGCGTCGCTGTCATGGACGAGACGACGCACCGCACCGCCCCCGACACCACCGGCACCCTCGACGAGGCCCTGGAGCGTCTGCACTCCTCCGGCCCCGAGCGCGAGGGCTGGCTGACCAATCACGCGCCCATGGCCGTGGAGGCCCTGGTCCGCAACGGCCAGGCGGCCACCGTGCACCGCTGGCTCGACCACTACCGGGCGAAGCTGGAGGACATGCCGGACCGTTTCGCCGAGGTCACCCCGGCGAACTGGCAGGAGGCCCTGGGCGACCCCCGCCGCATCGCCGACTGGGCGGCCTACTTCGAGCGGGAGACCGCCGACCGCCCCTGGCGCGACGTGCTCGCCGAGTGGTGGCCCCGGCTGCTCCCGGGCATCGCGGGCGGCTCCACGCACCCCGTGATCCGGCTCGGCCACAGCGTGCGCACCCTGCTGACCACCGAGGAGACCGGCCCCCGCGTCACGGAGATGGCGCACGCGCTCGGCTATTGGGCGGCCCGCCACCAGCCGCTGCCCCCGCTGACCCCGCTCGCCCCGGTCCGGACCGCCGGCGACGCGCTGGCCGCCGTACCCCGGGTGCCCGACCAGAGCGGCGGCATCCGGGCCCGGCTGGCCCAGATCACGGCCTTCCCGCAGTGGCAGGGCGCGGCCGCGACCGGCGCGGACGAGGCGCGCGCGGGGCTGGAGGAGCTGGTGGGGGCCGCGGTCCACCGCTATACGGAGTACGGGCACGGCAACCCGGTGATGCTGGTGCACGCGGCGACCGCGCCCAACGCCGTCCTGCGGACGCTGCCGGCGCTGCCGCGCGAGCTGTGGGTGCCGAGCGTGGGGGCGGCCTGGGCGGCGAGCGCGGCGGTGACCGCCGCGTACTCCCCCGCCGAGGCCGCCGTCCTCCCGGCCGGGTACGGGGCGTCGCTCACGGCCGGGGAGCTGTTCGAGCGGGCGGCTGCGCACGGCGACGACCACACCATCAAGTTCACGGACACCGCGCTGGACGTGGGCGACGCACCGGCCCTGGCGGCGGCGCTGCGCTCGGTGGAGCTGAACCCGCCGGTGCTCTGAGAACCTCTATCCGTACTGCACCGAGCGCTTCGCAAGCCCCATCCAGAAGCCGTCGATCACGCTGCGCCCCTGGCCGAGCTCCTGCTCGGCGGCGCCGAGGGTGACGAAGAGCGGGGCGAAGTGCTCGGTGCGCGGGTGTGCCAGGCGGCCCGCCGGGGACTTGTGCTCGAAGTCCAGGAGCGCGTCGATGTCCTGCGCCTGGAGCGCCCGGTTCCCCCAGTCGTCGAACTCCGCCGACCAGCCGGGGACGCCGCCGCCGGTGTGGCGCAGGGCGGCCAGGTTGTGCGTGAAGAAGCCGCTGCCGATGATCAGGACGCCCTCGTCGCGCAGCGGCGCCAGCTTGCGCCCGATGTCCATCAGCTTCTGCGGGTCGAGCGTCGGCAGGGAGATCTGGAGCACCGGAATATCGGCGTCCGGGAACATCTCGACCAGCGGGACGTACGCGCCGTGGTCGAGGCCGCGGTCCGGGATGTCCTGGACCGGCGTACCGGCGCCGCGCAGCAGTTTGCGGACGCTCTCGGCGAGCCGCGGGGCACCCGGGGCCGCGTACCTGACCTGGTAGTAGTGCTCCGGGAAGCCCCAGAAGTCGTACACCAGCGGAAGCGTCTCGGTGGCGCCGAGCGCGAGCGGGGCCTCCTCCCAGTGCGCGGACACCATGAGGACGGCGGTGGGGCGCGGGAGCTCCGCCGACCAGGCGGCCAGCTCGCCGGGCCAGACGGGGTCGTCGGCGAGCGGCGGGGCCCCGTGGGAGAGGTAGAGGGCGGGCATGCGCTCCGAGGTGATGGTCATGACACTCCCCAACTGCGGCTACTCAAGGTAATTCTTCTGTAGAGGGCTTCGACAGGAAGGATTCTTTAATCTTCAAGCTCCTACCTTCAGAGACCTTAGCTCTATCTAGTTCAACTTTCAAGAAAAGGTCGTACAGTGGAGTACATGACCACGGCATCAACCGGTGCGCCGCTCTGGCTCACCGACGAAGAACAATGCGTCTGGCGCGCGTATCTGCACGCCACCACGCTTCTGGAGGATCACCTCGACCGCCAGTTGCAGGCCGATGCCGGCATGCCGCACATCTACTACGGCCTGCTCGTCCAGCTCTCCCAGGCGCCCCGGCACCGGCTGCGGATGACCGAACTGGCCAGGAACGCCAAGATCACCCGCTCCCGCCTCTCCCACGCGGTCGCCCGGCTGGAGAAGAACGGCTGGGTCCGCCGCGAGGACTGCCCCTCCGACAAGCGCGGCCAGAACGCCGTCCTCACCGACGAGGGCCACGCGATGCTGCGCCGCTCGGCCCCCGGCCATGTGAAGGCCGTCCGCCAGGCGATGTTCGACCGCCTCACGCCCGAGCAGGTGCGCTCGCTCGGCGAGATCATGCAGGTCCTGGCGGCCGGACTCCAGCCGGAGGGCGCGGACGCCGACCTCCCCTGGCTGCGCTGAGCCCCCCGCCCCGACACACCTCTGCCCCGGTCCTCTCGCACGAGGGAACCGGGGCAGAAACGTATCCGCGCAGGCGGCGACGGGTCAGCGGGCGGTCAGTGGGCGACGACCGGGACCCGGAACTCGTCCTCGACGCCCTCCGCGTCACCGGAAGCGGAGCCTCCGGTGGTGCCCGCCGGGGCCGGACGGCCGGCGTTGACGAAGGTCAGCGCGATGGCGGCGGCCACCACCAGGATGCCGACGGCCCACCAGATGGCACCGGTGAAGCCGTGCACCATCGACTGGAGCTTCAGCAGCTCCGGGTTCTTGGCGCCGAGCGCGGCGTGCGAGGTGGCGTACGCCGTGGCGGCCGAGGCGGCGATCGTGTTCAGCAGGGCCGTACCGATCGCGCCGCCGACCTGCTGCGAGGTGTTGACCATCGCCGAGGCGACACCCGCGTCACGCGGCTCGACACCGTGCGTGGCGAGCGACATGGCCGGCATGAACGCCGTACCCATGCCCAGACCCAGCAGCAGCTGGCCGGGCAGGATGACGGCCGCGTACGAGGAGTTGATGTCCAGCTGGGTGAGCAGCAGCATGCCGACCGCGGCGGTCAGGAAGCCGGGGCCCATCAGCTTGCGGGCCGGGACCCGGGTCATCAGCCGGGCGCCGATCTGCGTGGAGCCGGTGATCATGCCCGCGATCATCGGCATGAAGGCGAAGCCGGTCTTGATCGGCGAGTAGCCCTGCACGACCTGGAGGTAGTACGTGAGGAAGAGGAACAGGCCGAACATCGCGATGACGGCCAGGCCCAGCGAGAGGTAGACGCCACCGCGGTTGCGGTCCATCACGACGCGCAGCGGGAGCAGCGGCGACTTGACCTTGGCCTCGGTGAGGACGAAGGCGAGCAGCAGGACACCGGCGGCGACGAACGAACCGACGGTCAGCGCGTCCGACCAGCCCGCGGACTCGGCGCGGGTGAACCCGTACACCAGCGAGACCAGACCCAGCGCGGACAGGACCACGCCCGGGATGTCGAGCGGCGAGCGGTTGCGGGTGCCGGCGGGCTCGCGGATGACGAAGTACGCACCGGCCGCGGCGACGATCGCGAAGGGGATGTTGACGAAGAAGGTCCAGCGCCAGTTCAGCGTCTGGGTCAGGAGACCGCCGAGGATCAGGCCGACGGCGCCACCGCCACCGGCGATCGCCCCGTAGATACCGAAGGCCTTGGCGCGCTCCTTGGCGTCGGTGAACATCACCGCGAGCAGCGAGAGCGCGGCCGGCGCGAGCAGCGCGCCGAAGACGCCCTGGAGGGCGCGGGAGCCGAACAGCATGCCCTGGTTCTGCGCCGCGCCACCGAGCGCGGAGGCCAGCGCGAAGCCGATCAGGCCCACCACGAAGGTGCGCTTGCGGCCCCAGAGGTCGGCGATGCGCCCGCCGAAGAGCAGCAGCCCGCCGAAGGCGAGGGCGTAGGCGGTGATGACCCACTGCTTGTTGGCGTCGGTGATGCCGAGGGCGGTCTGCGCGTGCGGCAGCGCGATGTTCACGATCGTGGCGTCGAGCACCACCATCAGCTGCGCGAGCGCGATGAAGGCCAGGGCCTTCCAGCGGCTGGGGTCGGGAAGTCGGAGATCGGGTGTTTTCGACAGGGAATTTGGCATGGGAGTGGCCACCTAGGAGCGCGCGAGGGCGCGAGAGATCGCGAACCGTGCGGTCCGCTGGTCGCGGGCACGGCCGAGGGCACGTATACGGACGGGAGGAGGTCGGGCTCAGGTCACAGAGGTCGGACTCGGATCACGGAGGTCAGGCGGGCGCGGATCACGTCACGTGCGGCGCCGCAGGTCCTCCAAGGTCGCCGCCGTTCCGGGGAGTACGGACCGGGCCGGGGCCTCCAGTCCGTCCAGGAACAGCTGGATGTGACGGTGGGTGAACCGGTCGATGTTCGGGCAGGCGATGCCCGGCAGCGGCCGGGTGAGCTGGGAGAGGGCGACCAGTACGTCACCGACGGCGATGTCGGTGCGCAGGCGCCCCGCGGACATGGCGCGCGCGACGAGCCCTTCGACGGCCTCTTCGAGGCGCCGGCGCTCGGCGAGCAGTTCGGGATGGTCCTTGTCGAAGCCGCCGGAGAGCATGGGGCACAGGGCCCCGATGCGTTCGTCGGCGGCCGCGTGGACGAAGCGGGTGAGCGCGTCGAAGGGGTCCGCTTCTTCGGCGGTGGCCTCCTCGGCGCGGTCGGTGGTACGGGAGGTGACCGCGAGCACGACCTCGTGGACGAGGGCGGCCCGGTCGGGGAAGTTCCGGTAGAGCGTCGCGTTGCCGACGCCGGCGCGGCGGGCGACCTCGTCCAGGGGCACGTCGGGCCCGAACTCCACGAACATCTCGCGCGCGGCCGTCACGATCCGCTCCCGGTTGCGCAGCGCGTCGGCCCTCGGCCTCGGCGTACGGGGCTGCGCGGGTGCGGTGGTGGCCACGGCGGTGCTCCTTGTCTTTCTTGACTTCCCTGGCGGTTCTCTCTGTGCGGTTCCGGCCGGAGAAACAACCGGGGACCGCTTCCCCGTTTCGCTGGGGACACGAGTGCAAACGGGGAAACCCTCCCCGGTTATTTCCCCGGACTTTGTGACCCGCGTCACGCACACCGCCACCGCCGGAAAACCAACCGAACGGCGCACCCAGCGAGCGGCCCGCGATCACCCGGCAGAGGCTGACGGCAGAGCGCAGCCGGGGTCGGCCGGCTGCCGCGGACCGGAAGGCGCCTCGATGCAGCAGCCCCGCCACCGGATACGCAAGCACCGCCGCCCGGTCGCCCTCGGCGCTGCAACGGCCCTGGTCATCGCGGCCCTGGCGACCGCGAGCAGCACCCTGCCCCTGCAGAGCCCCGCGTCGGCCGGCCCCGCCGCGACGGCCCCGCTGGCCACGGGGCTCGGCCCCTGCCGGATCCCGTCGGCCATGGGCGTACAGATGTCGGAGGGCATGCCGACGCAGCCCGGCTACGCGCGCTCCACCGGCCGCGTCCACGCGCTGAACCTGATGATCGACTTCCCGGACGCGGAGGGCACCGAGCCGGCCATGGACCGGCTGGCGGAATTCTTCCCGCAGACCACGGACTGGTTCCGGACGAGCTCGTACGGCCGCCTCACCTACATACCGGAGGCGCCGATCCGCTCGTGGCTGCGGATGCCGCTGCCCTTCGAGGAGTACGGAATCGAGCGGGGCTCCCCGTACGAGCCGGGCTACCGCCACCTGGTGCAGGACATCGTGGCGGCCGCGGACCCGAGGGTGGACTTCGACGAGTACGACCTGGTCAACATCCTGGTCACCCCGAACGCCGGGCCCTCCGCCCTGGACACCGTGCTCTCGGTGACCTTCTCGGGGAACGACGACGCCCCCATCGCGGACGGGGCGCCGCTGTCCAACACCTCATTCGTCTACAGCCGCCAGGACGACGGCTCCGGCTCGTACGCCCAGACCGGCTACCGGGTCCTGCCCCACGAGAACGGCCACGTCTTCGGGCTGCCCGACCTCTACACGATGGAGGGCGGCGGCTCGGTCGGGCACTGGGACATCATGTCCGAGGACTGGGGCGCCAACAACGACCTGCTCGGCTGGCACAAGTGGAAGCTCGGCTGGCTGGACAGCGACCAGGTGAGCTGCGCCGCCCGCCCCGGCACGACGGACCACGTCCTGAAGCCCCTGGCCACGCGGGGCGGCCTGAAGCTGGCCTTCGTCCCGCTGACCGCGGAGTCCGGCTACGCGGTGGAGGTCCGCACCCAGGCGGGCAACGACCAGGCGGTCTGCCGCCCCGGCGTCCTCATCTACAAGGTCAGCTCCGACGTGGACACGGGCCAGGGCCCGGTCTCGGTCTCCGACAGCACCAAGAACAGCCCCGGCTGCACCCGCCTCCCCAACGTCCACGCCGAACTCTCGGACGCCCCGTACCAACCGGGCGACACCTTCACGGACCGGGCCAACGGGATACGGATCTCGGTGCTGGAGAAGGACGAGAAGGGGGACTACCGGGTGCAGGTGACGCGGCCTTAGGGGGCGCCCCGGTCCTCCGGCCGCCGCTCCCTCACGATCTCGGCGAACCGCTCCACGATCGCCCCGGGCAGCTGCGGGACGGGCGCCTCGACCGCGGTGACCGCGAAGACCGGCGGCTCGTCGTCGGACGGTTCGAGCCGGGCCCGGGTGACCATGCCGTCCGGTGTCACGGCCCAGTACGCGCTGGGCGGCGCCTCGTCCGCGGGGAACAGCACGGTGGTCCCGGCGGCCTTCGCGAGGGTGGCGGCGACGTCCCGCTCGGGCGGCCGACCGGCGACGAAATCCTGTACGTAGACGTCGAGCGCCCGCGCCAGGTCCCCACGGAGGACGTCGTACGCGCAGAGGACGGCCGCCTCCCAGTCCCGCGCCTCCTGATCCCCGTCGGCGTGGGCGACGTCGACGTCCCGGACGGCGACATCCAGGACCGCGGCGAGCGCGCTCGCCATGACGGCAGGCGGGACGGGATCAACGGTCAACAGGTTGTACGCCACGCACGCTCCCCCTCACAGCCGACACCCCAACGATGCCCTCCCGCCCTTCCAAGATCCCCACGCCCCCCGACCCCCGTCCACCGAGCACACCACCCGCTACACTGGCGGCCACAACCATGCCTTCGTAGCTCAGGGGATAGAGCACCGCTCTCCTAAAGCGGGTGTCGCAGGTTCGAATCCTGCCGGGGGCACAGTGTCCGAACAGCGCGCTTGCCTCTATCGGGTGGGTGCGCTGTTCGTCGTAGCCGTGGCAGTGGCCATCAGCACGGCGAACACCGGCCTCATGCCCGTTCGGAGAGTCCGCATCCAACGGATCCGGCGTTCAAGGGCGGTACCGCCGATGGTCCTGTTCGGCCGCAGTGGCGTTGTCTCCACGGACTTCTTCACGTCCATCTCGACGCAGACCCGGTCCACGCAACGCGAGCGGTCGATCCCGCGTCTGGCAGGGAGAACAGCCAGGAACCACCTCCCTGAACGGAGCGCTCGGTGCTCATTGGACTCCTGACCGCCGTTGCGGCCTCGATCTGTTACGGCACGGGCTCCGTCCTCCAGGCGGTCGGCTCCCGCAAGTCGGCCCGCCGCGAGGCGGCCGCCGCCGGGCCTGCCACCGGACAGGTCACCGTGCATGGCGGCCCCAGTCTCTCCTCCACTGCCCAGGCCGCGATGACCTGGGAATTCATCGTCGGCACGGTCCTGGACTTCATCGGCTTCGGACTCGGCGCGCTCGCCGCCCGCCTGCTGCCGCTGTTCCTCTCCCAGACGGTCATCAGCGCCAACCTCGTCATCACGGCCGTCCTGAGCGTCAAGCTGCTCGGCATCCGGCTGACCCGGGCGGAGTGGACCTCGATCGCAGTCGTCTGCTCGGCGCTGGTGCTGCTCGCGAGCGCGGCGGGTTCCGAGGGCAGCGGGCACACGCCGATCACCACCCACTGGTGGCTCCTCACGATCTCACTGCTGCTGATGGCGGGCGGCACAGTTCTGGTCCGGATGCTCGGCGCCCGGGCCGCGATCCTGGCCGGTCTGTTCTCCGGTCTCGGCTTCGGCGCGTTGGGCGTGGGCGTGCGAGTGCTGAACGGGATCGATCCGTTCGCCCTGGCCGCGCTGCTCACCGACCCGGCCCTGTACGCCGTTCTGGTCGCCGGCATCGGCGGCATGTACCTGCACACCGTCGCGCTGCAGATCGGCTCGGTGAACGGGGCGACGGCGGCGCTGGTGGTCGGCGAGACCGTGCTGCCCGGCGTGATCGGCGTCTGGTGGCTGGGGGACGCCTCACGCCCCGGCTTCGCCTGGCCGGCGATGACCGGCTTCGTCCTGGCGGTCACGGGCGCGGTCGCGGTGGCCTGGTTCGGCGCGCCGCAGACCGCCGGGAGGGACGTCCCGGCCCCGACCGACACCCCCACCCAGAACCCGGCGCTTGCCCCAAACCGAGCCTCTTAGCATCGGGGACTGGCGCGGTGACCGCCGCCCCTTGTCCAGGTTCCGCCGCTTCGAGCATGTGATCGCCTGAGGGAGCGTCAAGCCCCTTCCCTTCCGGTTCGTGATCACCCGCTCCCCTCGGACTTCACGTCCGGAACCGTCCCTACGACGTGCGGGGGCAGACCGGAGTACCCCGGGAGCACGGGTGGGTTCGCACTGCGCAGTATGTTCAAATGGCGCTGGCCAGAACGTTGTTGTGTGAACCGAATGTGCCATCGCGCGAAGGAGATCGTGTGTCCCCCAACGGGTCGTTCGAGCAGGGAAAACCGCACCCGGCGCGCGTCTACGACAGCCTCCTCGGTGGCAAGGACAACTACCCGGTGGACCAGGCCGTCGCGGAGGGCATCGCCCAGCGCTGGCCGGAAATCCAGCGCAGTGCGCAGCAGAACCGGGCATGGATGGCGCGCGCCGTACGGCACATGGTGCAAGAAGGGGGCGTCACACAGTTCCTGGACATCGGCACCGGCATCCCCACCCGGCCCAACCTGCACGAGATCGCTCAGGGCATGGTGCCCTCGGCCCGGATCGTCTACGTGGACAACGACCCCGTGGTGCTGCGGCACGCCGAGGCGTTGCTCACCCCGATATCGCCCGAAGGCCGATCGACCTACCTGCAGGCCGACCTGCGTGACCCGCGCGCGGTACTGGAATCGCCCGAGGTGACCGGGACACTGGACATGACGCGTCCGGTGGGCCTGGTCCTGGCCGCGATCCTGCACTTCCTCGACGACGACGAGGACCCGGCGGGCGTCCTGCGGGTCCTCGTGGACGCCCTTCCGCCCGGCTCGTATGTCGCGTTGTCCCATGCCTGCGGTGACGCGGATCCCGTCAGGGCAGCGGAGGCATCGGCCTTCTACCGGCAGAACAAAGTCTCCAAGCCCGTGGTTCTGCGCACGCAGAAGCAGATCGAGGAATTCTTCACGGGACTGGAGCTGCTGGAACCGGGCGTCGTGACCGTCGACCGCTGGCATCCGGACGCATCGGTGCCCGAGGGGCCTGACGACATGGGGTTCCGTGGCGGCCTGGGCATCAAGCACGGAACTGCCTGAGGGCGAAAGCCGTCGCCGACCGATTCACCTCACGGGTCGACCCGGTCCACTCCGGAGCGGCGGCGGATCGCTTTCAGGAGGCGGCGCATGCCCACCGCGTGGCCGCCTGTCGTGATGATCAGGTGGCGGTACGTGGTGCCGGGCAGGCCGGGGAAGACGGCTCGGCTTTCTGCGCGTAGGCGGGAGCGGGTGGGGGTCAGCCCGTCCAGGCGGAACGTCAGGGTGTACGTCGAGAAGCGGTGGTGGCCCGACAGGGTCAGGTCGTGGGGGCGGGTGGCGGCCGTTACCCGGAAGCCGGGGAGGGTCGAGCCCTCCGTCAGGGGGCGGGGGCCGGAGGCCGTACGGTCGGTGGCGGCGACCAGGCGGGCGTAGGCGGTCGCGCCCCGGCCCGCGAAGGAGTGGTCCAGGGTGTCGCTCAGGGCTTGCCAGACGGCCTCGGCCGGGGCCTCGATGACCGTCTCGTGCTCGTCGATGTACGGCAACGGGGCGATCGGCATCAGAGCCTCCATGAGGTCCACGTGAAGGATGAGGTCATCCTCGCACCCTCGACTTCCCCAACTTCCCCCCAAACCCTGCCGACTTCATGGGCCCCAGGTCCGTTGCGCATTAAAGTTGCGGCCATCACTGCTGTGGGGAGGGCCTGGGCGGGATGAGTCGTCGCTCCAATGGGTTGGTTGCCGTATGGGCCGAGGCGCAGCGGCAGCAGCAGCGCCAGCAGGAGGCGCAAGCCCGGTATCAGCGGGATCAGGAGCGGGCGCAGCGGGCGTATCAGCGCGAGGTCGCCCGAAGTCAGCGCGAGCAGAAGGCCGCCTACCGGGAGCAGCGTGAGGCCGAGGCGCGTCGGCGTACGCGGGAGCTGGATGCCCGGGTCGAGGCGTTGCAGGGACTGCTGGCGGCCGGGTGCCGGGCTCCGGCGTTCCGGGCGTCGGCGCTGACGCGGGCGGAGGCGGTCGAGCCTTTCGCGCCCGGGCCGCTGGCGCATCCCGTCCCCATGCCCGACCCCGCACGGTACGAGCCACAGGGCGGCGGGTGGACCGCCGGGCGGCGGGCCCAGGCGCAGGCCGAGGCGCGGGCCAGGTTCGAGCGGGACTGGCAGGCCGCGCAGGCGGCCGAGGCGCAGCGGCAGGCGCAGTTCGCGGGCTACCAGCGGCAGTACCGGCAGTGGGCGGACGCGCAGTTGGCGGAGATCCGGGGTCACAACGCCGGGATCGCCGAGATGACCGCCGGACTGCGCTCCGGGGACGCCGAGGCGGCCGTCGAGTACTTCTCCGCCGCGCTCTACGCCTCCACCGGCTGGCCCGACGAGCTGCCCCGGCAGGTGGCGGCGGCGTACGACTCGGGCGCGCGGCAGCTGGTGCTCAACTGGGAGCTGCCCCGGTACGACGTCGTCCCCGAGGCGAAGTCCGTGCGGTACATGATCAACGCGGACCAGGAGAAGGAGTCGCCCCGGCCGGTCACGCAGCGCCGGGCGCTGTACCGGGACGTGCTCGCCCAGTGCCTGCTGCTCGTCCTGCGCGATCTCTTCGCCGCCGACGAGTTCGGCGCCCTGGAGTCCGTCGCGCTGAACGGCTTCGTGGACGACCACGACCCGGCGACCGGGCGGCGGATGCCCATGTTCCTCGGCACGGTCATGGCGACGCGGGCGGACTTCGCCGGGCTGCACCTGGAGCAGGTGAACGCGGTGAACTGCCTGGTGGACGGGTTGCGCGGGCAGCTGTCCACGCGCCCCGACCAGTACGCCGCGGTGCGGCCCGGGCGGGTCCCCGAGGACGTCGGCAACGGGGTCGTGACGCACGGCGGCGACGAGGAGCCCGACCTGTACGAGATGGACCCGCTCGCCTTCGAGGCGCTGGTCGCCGAGCTCTTCCGGGCCATGGGCATGCAGGCCGTCACCACGCAGCGTTCCAACGACGGGGGCGTCGACGTCGACGCGCTGGACCCGGCCCCGATCCGCGGCGGCAAGATCGTCGTCCAGGTGAAGCGCTACCGCAACACGGTGCCGCCGACGGCGGTCCGCGATCTGTACGGGACGGTCCAGGACGCCGGTGCCAACAAGGGCGTCCTGGTCACCACCTCCAAGTTCGGCCCCGGCTCGCACACCTTCGCCAACGGCAAGCCGCTGGAGCTGGTCCCGGGCTCCGAACTGGTCGACCTGCTGCACCGGCACGGGCTGCGGGGGCGGCTGGGCGGCGGCGAGCCATCGGTCCCGGCCCAGCGGACGGCACCGGAAGGCCGCGACGACGACAGCCGCGACGACGACAGCCGGAACGACGTCCACAACGTGCTCGGCATGTACTGGTCCGGCTCCGTCGCCCTGGACGTCTGCGCCCTCGTCTGCCAGGGCACCCGCGTGCTGGACGACGACCACTTCGTGTTCTTCAACAACCCGCGTACACCGGACGGTTCGGTCCGCGCGCTGATCCCCGTCGCGCCCGACAAGGCCGCGATCCAGGTCGCCTTCGACGCGCTCCCGGCGCGTGCGGACCGGCTGGTGATCATCGCGGCGATCGACCCCGTCGCCAACCCCGACGCCGATCTGTCCGGCTTCACCGACGCCGGGATCCGACTGCTCGACGCCGAACGCACCCCGCTCGACCAGCTGGACGTCTCGGACGGCCGGCCCGGCGAGACCGCGCTCGTCCTGGGCTCGTTCCGCCGACGGGCCAACGGGGACTGGGAGTTCGTCACCGGCGGCAAGGGATACCGGGGCGGCCTTGAGGAGTTGGTGACGGAGTACGGGATCGACGTCGAGTAGGCAGCGGAAAAGGGCAGGCGCTCCCCTCCCCCGGCACGGGAGGATGTGCCATGGATACCTCGACTTGGCGTGGCCTTCCCGATGTTGATTCCTTCCTCGCCCGCGCCGGGGACTTCCTGCGGTCCCGGCCCGCTCTGCACACCGTGACCCTGACCGTGTGCGAAGGGCTGCGCGCGCAGGGGTCGCAGGCGTACGGGGACGGGGCGCCCGTCTTCGGGGTGCTGGAGCGGAACGGTGAGGTGCGCGCCGCGTACTTCCGGACCCCGCCCTACCGGCTGATCGTCACGCCCCTCACGCCCGAGGATGCCGGTTCGCTGGCCGGGCACCTGCATGCCAGGGGCGGCCCCGTCCCAGGGGTCAACGCGGACGACGCGACCGCCGCCGCGTTCGCCGAGGCCTGGCGGGTGCGTACGGGGGCGGCGCCCCTGCTCCACGAGCGGCTGCGGCTCTACCGGCTCGGGGAGCTGCGGTGGCCGGATCCGGCGCCGGAGGGGCGCGGCCGGGTCGCGGAGGCGCGGGACCGGGAGCTGGTCGCGGGGTGGTACGTGGAGTTCGTGCGGGCCATCGACGGCTTCGGCCACCGGCACCCCGGGGCCTGGGCCGACACGCGGATCGCCGGCCGCCGGGTCGTCCTCTGGGAGACCCCGGACGGTGTCCCCGTCTCCATGGCGGCGCTCACGCCCCAGGTCGCCGGGCAGATCCGGGTCGCCCCGGTCTACACCCCGGCCGAGCTGCGGGGCCGGGGTTACGGGGCCGCCGCGACCGCCCACGCCTCCCGGACCGCGCTCGCCGAGGGCGCGGCGGAGGTGCTGCTCTTCGCGGACCTGGCCAACCCCACCAGCAACGGCGTGTACCAGCGCGTCGGCTTCCGGCCCGTGACGGACTTCGCGGTGTACGACCTGGCGGGAGCGGTGGATGGCTGAGCGACCGGTCGTCCATCTCGTGGGCTGCGGCTCGCGGCCCACCGGGGGTCTGCCCGCCTTCGCCACCGCGCTCGAAGACGCCGGGTGGGCCCCGTACCTCGTCCCCACCCCCGTGGGGCTCCGGTTCCTTGGCGCCGGGCAGGCGGTGCACAGCGAGTCCGACCCGGACGCCCCGGTGGAGCTGCCGCAGGCGGACGCGGTCGTCGTCGCGCCCGCCACGTACAACACGGTCGTGAAGCTCGCCGCGGGCATCGCGGACACGCTGGCGCTCTCGGTGGCCGCCGACGCGATCGGCGGCGGTGCACCGGTGATCGTCGTGCCGTGGACCAACGGCAGGCTCGCCGCGCACCCGGTGTTCGCGCCCGCCCTGGAGACCCTGCGGGGATGGGGCGTCCGCGTCCTGCCCGCGGATCAGGCCGAGCCGTTCCCGTGGGCGGCGGTACGGGAGGCGCTGGTCAGCGCCCGGCCCCGACGGTGAGGTGGTCCGGCCGGCCGGTCAGCGGCGACAAGCCGGTCCGGCGGCCGTCACCGCAGTTCGTCCGGGCACGGTGTCCCCGGCGGGAGCTGGTACGGGGCGCCCAGGCGGTACGTGCCGGGGCGTGGGGCGAGGAGTTCCGTCCACTCGTCGCCGTCCTCGTCCTCGTCCATCTTGATCAGGCAGCCGTGCTCGTTGACGAAGGTCTTCGGGGTGCTCTCGTCCGCCCGCTGCTTGGACGCCTCGGTCTCCTGGGGGCGTTCCACGCCGTTGCCGTCCTCGTCCACGACGGCGAGCCAGCGCGAGTAGGGGACGCGGATCAGGACCCGGCCCGCCTTCTTGACGTGGATCGTCAGCTCGCCCTCGCCCGCGCGCTCCACCGTGGCGGGCGGGTCGGCCAGCGGGACGGGGCTGTCCACCTCGAAAAGCCGCCAGTCCTTGTTGGACCAGATCAGCTTCAGGTAGGAGAGACCCTTGCCGACGAGCTCGGCCTCCTTGCGGGCGCCGCTGTAATCGGGGTCGCCCTGCGGCAGCACCACGTAATGCACCGCCCAGCGGTCGAGCCACTGGCGGTAGTTGATGGGGTCCAGGGTGTCGTCGTAGAAGAGCGGATTCCGCTTCATGTCGGCCTGGCGGTTCCAGCCCCGGGCCAGGTTGACCGAGCGCGGGAGCGCGGACGCCTCGCGGTGGCTGCTCGGCGGGACGACCTCGACCCGGCCGCGTTCGGCCCCGACCTTCTGGAGCTGGTCGACGAGGGGGGCCAGCGAGCGGGTCCAGGAGGCGGTGGGGGCAGTCCTCACGATGTCGTCCACGCCCTTGAAGCCGATCCAGACGTTCAGCGAGACGAACGCGATGACCAGCGCGTACCAGCGTTGCGAGCGGGGCCTGGTGTACGGGAGGGCTGCCAGCAGGACGACTCCCGCGTACAGCATCGCCATCCGCGAGACGTTGGAGCCGATCTGCGAGTCGACCACGTACGTCGCCAGCGTGCCGATCCCGTACACCGCCGATGCCACCCGGACGGTCTTCCAGTCGGACGGTACGAGGAAGAAGACGAGCCACGCGAAGATGAACGGCCCGGAGAGCGTCGCGACCGACATCGGCTGGGTGCCGGAGAACGGGAACAGCCAGGCGGACAGCGCGACCACCACGACCGGGGCGAGCCCCAGGGCGTACGCGCCGGGGCGCCGCTTGTTCAGGAACAGGGCGGCCGCGACGACGCCGAGGAAGAGTCCCGCGACCGGGCTGCCGGCCGTCGCGAGCCCGGCGAGCGGCGCGGCGACGGCCGCCTTCGCCCACCGCTTGTAGCGCCACCGGTACGGCCAGCAGAACACGGCCGCCGCCGCGCCGACGGCGAACATCATGCCGAGCCCGAACGTCACCCGGCCCGACAGCGCGTTGCACAGGTACGCGAAGACGCCCGCCATCGAGCAGGCCAGGGGGTTACGGACCGCCTTGACCCGGTACAGGATCAGCGAGGTGAGCCCGGCCGAGACCGTGCCGGCGATCATCATCGTCGTCCGCACGCCGAGCAGGGACATCAGATACGGCGAGACGACGCTGTACGAGACGGGGTGCATGCCCCCGTACCAGGCGAGGTTGTACGCCGTGCCCGGGTGCCGGCCGACGAACTCGGCCCAGGCGTCCTGGGCGGCGATGTCGCCGCCGCTGTTGGCGAAGAAGAGGAACCACAGGATGTGGGCGACCGCGGCGACCGCGGTCGTCAGCAGGACCGGGTGGCGCAGGCAGCGCTGCTTCAGGCCGTCGAACCGTCCCGGCGTCCGAGGGGTGTCCTCGCCGTCGCTCGGGAGCTCCGCCTGCGCGGGGTCCGCGCCGGCGGTGTCGGCGTCCGCCCGTGTCGGCTCGGCAGTGGTCACTGCGTCTCTCCCCGTCCCTTCCCGGACGCGTGGTGTCGGCCGGCTCTCCTGCTCGGGTCTCATGGGCCGAAAGACGCGCTCCGGGGTCCGCGCGTTGCCCCCGGGACGCTAACACGCGGGGCCTTTCCGGCGTACGGGAAGGGCGTCGCGCCCGGAGGGGGTGCGGGGCGGCCCCGGGGGGCGCCCCGCACCGCGGTTCTCAGCCGATGCGGGTCAGCTTCTGGCCGAAGGTCGGGTCGGACAGGTCCTGCTTGAGGGCGACGGGCGCGCTGACCTTGCCGGTGCCGGTGCCCACGGTCACCACACCCACCTCGGTGCCCGCCTTCATGCTGCGCGAGATCTTCTTGCCGTTGCCCTGGACGGAGAGCTCCACCTCGAGCCCCGGCCAGCCCTTCGCCTTCAGGTCGGCGGTCGCGACCAGCGGCGTACGGCCGCCGAATCCGTCGTCCACGTAACCGACGACGTCGCCCTTGTGGACCACCTTGGCGGAGGTCACGGCGGCCTGGGCGGCCTCGATCAGCTTGAGGCTGTTGTCCAGCGACTTCACGAGGCTGTCGTACGGCTGGCCCGTGCCCGCCTGCTGGCCCATGACCGCGCCGTATATCCACAGCTTCTTGCCGTCCACCACGGTGTTGGCGGACCAGATCAGGTTGCCGCCGGCCGGCGTGGACGAACCGGTCTTGATCCCGCTCACCCCGGGCTTCAGCAGGAGGGTGTTGTTGTTGTAGATCGTCGTGTCGATGCCGTCGATCTTGATCTGCGGAGTGTCGACGATCTCGCGGAACACCTCGTTCGCCATGACGGCGCGGGCCAGCTTGAGCTGGTCGTCGGCGGTGGACACGGTCGTCTTCTTCAGACCGCTCGGGTCCGTGTACGTGGTGTGGGTCATGCCGAGCTTCTTCGCCTCGTCGTTCATCTTCGTGACGAAGGCGGCCTCGGAGGAGGAGTCCCAGCGCGCGAACAGCCGGGCCGCGTTGTTGCCCGACGGGATCATCAGCAGCTGCAGCATCTGCTTCTCGGTGAACTGCTGGCCCTTGCTGATCGGCGCCGTGGACTCGTCCTCTGCCTTGGACTCGTCCTCGGCCTGCTGGTCCACGGTGATCTTCTCCCCCTCGTCCTTGCCCTTGAGGGGGTGGCCCTGGAGGATCACGTACGCCGTCATGATCTTGGCGACGCTGGCGATCGGCGCGGGCTTCTGCGCCCCGGACGAACCGAGCGAGCCGACGCCGTCCACGGTGACCGCCGACTGCCCCTGCGACGGCCAGTCGAGCTTCAGCCCGCCGCCCCCGAAGGTGTACGTCTCCTCGGCGGTCATCGTCAGCTCCGGGTCCGGGAGCGGGCGCACCATCTGCGCGATCGCAAACACGAGGAGGAGCAGGAGGACCAGCGGTGTCCAGATCTTGACCCTGCGCACCGCGTTGCGGACCGGGGTCTCCGGCGGCGGCGGGGTGTTCGTCAGCTCGGCGAGCAGGTCGAGCGGCGGCTTCGGCGGCATCGGCTGCTGCCGGGTGCGCTCGGCACCGCTGAGGGCCGCGGGCGGCCCGGCGACGGGGCTCTCGGGCTTGCGCGGCGCGGGCGCCTGGCGTACGTCGTCGGCGCGCAGCGGTACGAACTGGCTGGTCCGCTCGGTGAGCGACTCGGTCTCGGCGGCGACGGGCTGCCCCGACGGCGACCTGGTGATCTTCAGCGCGGTGGTCGGCTGGTCGACCTTGGGCAGCCGGGGGGCCTTGAAGACGGCGGTGGGCTGATCGACGGGCGCGTCCGCGTCGGCGACGGGCGCCTTCTTCGCCTCGGCGGCGGGCGGCTTCTCGTCCGGGGCGTCGTCGTCGCCCGGGGTCTCCGCCTCGTCGGGCTCGACGGTGGCCGATTCGCTCCTGCCGGTAGCCGGCTCGTCGTCGGCCGGTTCCTTCGCGTCGGCGACGGGCGCCTTCGGCTCGGCGGCGGGCTCGGACTCCGGCTCGGGCTCGGCGGCGGGCTCCGGCTCCGGCTTCGCGGAGGCTTCCGGCTTCTCGTCCGGCTCGGTCTCGGGCTCGGCGTCCGGCTTCTCGCCGCGGGAAGCGGTGTCGCGGGGCTGCTCCGGGGCGTCTGCCTCGTCGGTGTCCTTCTCGCCGTCATCGGCGGTCGAGACCCAGGCGGCCACGGCCGCCCGGAGGCGCGCGTCGCCCTCCTCGGCCTGAGCGGCCTCCGGCTCGGCGTCGACCTCCGGCGCATCAGCCTCCGCGTCCTCAGCGGTCTCCGCCGCCTCGGGAGCGCCCGAAGCCGCCTCGGGGGCGTTCGGAGCGTTCTCCGCGTCCCCAGCGGCCGTCAGAGCGCTCTCAGCGCCCTCGGGAGCCGCATCCGCGCCCTCGTCCGGGCCCTCCGCAGGGCTCGCATCGCTCTCGGCGGCCTCCGGGGCGTCGCCGGACTCCCCGGCGGCATCGCGGGGCGCCGGGCCCTCACCCGTACCGGCAGAGCCGGAATCCGTACCGGCAGAGCCGGCATCCGCACGCGCCGAGCCGGAATCCGGTTCGGGTTCACGGAAGACACCGAGACGCGGATCGCGCTCGTTGCGAGTCGTTCCCGACGACTGCTGCTGCTCCGACTTGTCGGGGGACTCGCCCGCCACCGATGCCTCCTCCATGCGGCGCGGGGAACCACCCGCGCTGTCCGAACCATCTACCAGTGTCCCGTGTGAACCCTTGGCCGGGCTGCTAGACGAGAACGACATACCTACTGGTTCCCGTACAAAGCCACCAGGCACCCTCGACAGGAAGATGTGAGAGGGGTCACCCTGTCATTCATCCACGCGGGGAGGCATGGATGGGCAGGAGCCGCAGAACAATTCCGGAGGAGCTTCTGCTGCTCGCTCTGGACCCGACCACGGGTACCACAGCGCAGCCGCAGTCGCTCGACCTCGGCCTCGCCGGAGCCCAGCTAGTGGAGCTGGCCCTGGCAGGACGGATAGCCCCAGACGGGGATCGTATCGCCGTGGTGATGCCACGGCCGACAGGAGATCCGACCCTGGACTCCGCACTGGAACTGCTGCGCAGGCGTGGCAGTCCGGTACGGGCGGTCCACTGGATCGGCGGACCCCGGCTGGGGCTCCGCCAGATTTACCTCGCTCATCTGGAGCGGTGCGGCATGGTGCATGCCGTCGAAGGCCAGATGTGCGGAGTGCTGCCGACGACTCGCTACCAGGCGACGGACACGGCGATCAGCCGGGACATCAGGGCCAGGCTGGACAGTGCGATCCGCACCGGCGTACCGCCGGACCCGCGGACCGCGGCGCTCGCCGCACTGGCCCACGCGGTCGGACTCGGCAAGCACCTGTATCCCGGGAACGAGGGGCGTTCATCGCGCTCCCGGCTCCGGGACCTGATCAGGCACGACCCGATGGGCGGCCTCGTGGCGCATGCCGTGATGGACGTACAGAACGGGGCGGTCGCACAGCCGCGCCGCGCTCAGGCGGCCGGCGTCCCGTTGCAACCGCAAGTGCCGTCGCCCTCACGGCGCGGCAGCATGGCGCACACCGCGGCCCACTAGGGCCGCGTCCGCACCACGCACGTCAACAACCGAACACCGCCGAACCGTTGTCATCCAGACCCGGTCCGGGAGCCGCACCGAGGCGCGGGGCAGTCGATACCACCGACTGCCCCGCGCCGCTGTGTGTGGGCGTTTCCCAGCGCGGCCGGGTCCGGGGGTGGCAATCTGCTCAGCAGTAGATACGCACAGCTACATAGCCGGAGGTGCCGTTTCCGTGCCGTCCAACGTCAATCCCACCGTCAGGCGACGCCGGTTGGGTCAGGAATTGCGCCGACTGCGCGAGGTCAAGGGAATGACCGCCGAGGAGGTGGCGGAGCGGCTGCTGGTCTCGCAGTCGAAAATCAGCCGCCTGGAGAACGGCCG
The DNA here is from genome assembly GCF_036346615.1 of Streptomyces sp. NBC_00523. NCBI lineage: Bacteria > Bacillati > Actinomycetota > Actinomycetes > Kitasatosporales > Streptomycetaceae > Streptomyces > Streptomyces sp. NBC_00523. The sequence continues at coordinate 3,121,715 of NZ_CP107836.1, forward strand.
CCGTTCCATCAGCCAGCGTGACGTCCGCGATCTCTGCGGGGTGTACGAGGTCGAGGACCGCCGCGTGGTCGAATCGCTGATGCAGATGGCCAAGGACTCGCGCCAGCAGGGCTGGTGGCACGCGTTCGGAGACATCCCGTACAGCGTGTACATCGGTCTGGAGACCGACGCCGCGTCCCTGCGGGTGTACGAGTCGCTGATCGTCCCGGGCCTGTTGCAGACGCGGGAGTACGCGCAGGCGGCGATCGAGGGGATGTGGCCGGAGGCGACGCCCACCGAGATCGACAAGCGCATCCAGATCCGCCTGAAGCGCCAGGACCGGCTGACCGATCCGGTCGAACCGCTGCGGTTCTGGGCCGTGATCGACGAGGCCGTGCTGCGCCGCGTCGTGGGCAACCCGCAGATCATGGCGGACCAGTTGAGGCACCTGGCGGAGCTGAGCCAGCTGCCGCACGTGACGCTCCAGGTCCTGCCGTACACCGTCGGGGCGCACCCGGGGATGTACGGGAGCTACACGATCCTCGAATTCCAGGAGGACATGGACGCGAGCGTCGTCTATCTCGAAGGCATCACCAGCGACCTGTATCTCGAAAAGGCGCCCGACGTTCAGAGTTATGCCGTGATGTACGAGCACCTGCGCGCGAAGGCACTCAGCGCGGAGCAGTCCCGGGCGTACATCCTCCAGGCGGCGGAGAACTGCGGAGCGTGACGATTTCCGCGCCCGCCACGGGACTTCCCGGGGTCGGCGCGGAAGGTACACCTCCGTCAGGTTGTGCCGGAAGACCGCCAAGGCGCAAGTCATCCGAACGAGTGAACGCCACTCACGGCCGATGATGTTGCGGCGTAGCGTCCTCACAAGTCGCTGGGCGCAGCGGCTGGGCGCACCGCCCAACGACCGGCACAACCATCGGAGTCATTATGGTGATTCGGCAGAACGCACTGACTGAGTGGACCAAGTCCTCCTATTCCGCGAATGGGAACTGTGTGGAGGTCAAGGCGGCGGAGCGTCACGCGCTGCTGGTCCGCGACTCGAAGAGCGTGAGCAGCGGGGTCCTCGACTTCTCCGCGAAGACCTGGTCGGCGTTCGTCCTGGACGTCTCGCGCACCGCCGGGTTCTGAGACCGCGCGACCCGGCCGCGCGCTCGCGCCGCGGCCCGCACCAGGCCCTCTCGACCGGCCCGCCGTCCTGGCCGAGAGGGCTTTCGCCTCTTCCGGGCCGGATTCCCTGGTTTTCTCTGGCAGTTCCCCTCCTCACTCGACCGCACGGGACCCGCATCCCGTGCGGTCTTCTTCGTGCTTCCCTGCGCTCACAGCCTGGCGAAGCGCCCGCTCATCGTGTGGCCGCCGTCACGTTCGCGACAACGCTTCCGTGAGTCAAGAACGAGTAAAATCGTTCCTCTTGCTGATCTGTGTTCACATCTATGACCGGAAGGGTCCTTGACCCGGGTACCGCACAGGCGGTTCAATCCCCGAAGTCCCCGCTCCCGCACGGGGCGCCGCTGAGCGGCCGTACTGGCGAAGTGCGCACCCCGTTCACAAGGCGGACCCCGGGAGGGGACATATGAACAGTCTCGACTGGGTCGTGCTCATCGGCTACTTCGGCGTGATGATCGCGATCGGGCTCTGGTCCCACAAGCGTGTCGACAACGTCAGCGACTTCTTCACGGCGGGCGGCCGGATGCCCTGGTGGCTCTCCGGCATCTCGCACCACATGTCGGGGTACAGCGCCGTGATGTTCACGGGCTACGCCGGCATCGCGTACCAGTACGGCGTCACGTCCTTCGTGACCTGGTCGCTGCCCATCGCGATCGGCATCGGCATCGGCGCGAAGCTGTTCGCGCCCCGGCTCAACCGGCTGCGCTCGCGGCTGTACGTGGCGTCCCCGCTGGAATATCTCAAGAACCGCTACAACGTGCCGACCCAGCAGGCGCTCGCCTGGTCGGGGCTGCTGCTGAAGATCGTGGACGTCGGCGCCAAGTGGGCTGCGATCGCGACCCTGTTGTCCGTCTTCACCGGGATCACCCTGACCCAGGGCATCTTCATCACCGGCATCATCACGGCCGTCTACTGCACGGTCGGCGGCCTGTGGGCCGACGCGCTCACCGAACTGGGGCAGTTCGTCATCCAGTTGCTCGCCGGGCTCGCGATGCTCGTCACCGCGATGCACGAGCTGGACGGCTTCAGCACCCTGTGGACGGTCTGGGACAAGCTGCCCGAGGGCCACGCGGACCCGACGGCCGGTCCGTACACCGTGACGTTCCTGCTGGCGTACCTGTTCATCAAGACCTTCGAGTACAACGGCGGCATGTGGAACCAGGCCCAGCGCTACATGGCCACCGACTCCGCCGCCTCCGCCACCCGTTCGGCGCGGCTCTCCGCCATCCTGTGGCTGGTGTGGCCGACGGTCCTGTTCTTCCCGATGTGGTGCGCCCCGCTGCTGGTCCACGCCGAGAAGCCGGACGCCTCCGACAGCTACGCGCTGATGACCGAACAGCTGCTGCCGCACGGGCTGCTGGGGCTGGTCGTCGTCGGGTTCTTCTCGCACACGATGGCCATGTGCTCCTCCGACGCCAACGCGATCTCCGCCGTCTTCACCCGGGACATCGCCCCGGTCTTCTCCAAGGCCGCCCGCGAGTGGAGCAGCCGGGCCGGACTGCTGGCCGCGCGGCTGTCCACGCTGGGCTTCCTCGCGCTGTCCATGGCGCTGGCGACGCAGATCAACTCGCCGACGTTCAAGGACATCATCTCCGTCGTCATCAAGTGGGTCGCCGGGCTGATGGGCCCGATCGCGATCCCGTTCATGCTGGGGCTGCTGCGCCGCTTCCGTAAGTCGGGGCCGACGGCGGCGCTCGTCAGCTGGGCGGCGGGGCTGCTGGCGTTCTACTTCACCAACTACGACCTGGACGGCTCGGTGAAGGAGGGCGTGGCGCTCCAGTACCAGGTGGCGCTGCCGCTGGCGATCTCGCTGGTGCTGTACGTCGTGATCGGCTTCGTACGCCCGGAGGACACCCCGGAACGCGACGCGCTGATCGAGCGGATCAACACCGACGGCGACGGCCCGGAGGCGTCCGGCGCGGCCGCCGTCCCGGCGCAGGCCGGTCCGCAGGACGTCCCGGTCGCCACCGAGGGCACGAAGGGGGACGGTCAGCGCGGGTAGCGGGCCAGCCAGCCCGGCGCCGCGGTGGCCGGGCTGTGCAGGGCGGGCCCCTGGGTCATCTCCATGGCGAAGTCGTCGGCGAGTTCGAGGAGGGTGGCCCGCCCCTCCAGCTCGGCGAGCCAGGCCGGGGGCAGCGCGGTCTCCCCGTGCATCGCGCCCAGCAGCGCCCCGCACAGCGCCCCGGTCGCGGCGGACGGGCCCCCGTGGTTCACCGCGAGCCGCAGCCCCTGCCGCACGTCCTCCCCGACGAGCGCGCAGTACACCGCGACCGCCAGCACCTCGTCGGCGGAGTCCGTGACGCCCAGGGACTCGACGAGCGCGGGCCCCGGAATGCCCTGGCGTACGGCACCGAGGGCCCGGCGCAGCGCCTCGGTGACGGGGTCGTGGCCCGGGCGGTCCGCGAGCAGCCCCAGCGCGTGCTGCACGGAGCCGTCCAGGGTCTCGCCGCGCGCAAGGCCGTGCACGACGACCGCGAAGGCACCGGCGGAGAGCAGCGCGGTGGGGTGCCCGTGGGTGTGCGCGGCGCACTCGACGGCGAGCTGGAACACCAGCTGCGGCTCCCAGCCGACGAGCAGTCCGAAGGGCGCGGACCGGGTGAGGGCTGCGGCGTCGTGCGCGGCGGGGTGCTTGGGCCGGTCCAGGGTGCCCATGATGTCGTCGCCGAGCCCGTTCAGGCATTCCCGGGTGGGGCCGCGGCGGGCGTAGAGCCATTCCTGCCCGGCGAGCCAGCCGTTGTCCTTGCGGCGCTCGTCGGGCCCCCAGTCGTGCTGGGTCGCGGCCCAGCGGAGATGGGCGCGGTGGACGTCGGTGGGCGGGTGCCAGGCGCCGGTGTCGCGGCGGACCTGGGCGCGGATCAGCCCGTCGACGGTGAACAGGGTGAGCTGGGTGGCTGCGGTGACCGTGCCGCGCGCGCCGTGGGCGGGGACGAAGTCGGTGACGGCGTCGGGGCCGTGGGCCGCGCGGATCTCCTCCAGGGTGAGGGCGCCGACGCCGGCGCCGAGCGCGTCCCCGAGGGCGCCGCCGAGGAGGGTGCCGCGCACCCGGCTGCGGAAGTCCTGCTGCTCGGCCCGCCCCCAGACGGCCAGGATCCCTGTACTCACCGCGCCACTCCCGTATGCCGTGTCTTCGTTCCCCTGTGCGACTGTGCGGTAACTGCGCAGCACTGTAATCGAACGCGTGCGGGGGCCAAGGAGGGCGGAGCATTTCTTACGGCTCCGAGGCGCGTCGAATTCCGTTGCGGCGCGGGTGCCCGGGGGCGATGATCGCCCGATGCCCTCACCCCTCCCCCACGCCCATGCCCATCCCGACGGCCGCGCGGGCATCGACGCCGCGCTCGTGGAGCGGCTGATCGCCGCGCAGTTCCCGCAGTGGAGGGGCCTGCCCGTGGTCCCCGTCGAGGTGGACGGATGGGACAACCGCACGTACCGCCTCGGCGACGCGATGACGGTCCGGCTGCCCACCGCCGCGGGCTACGTCCCCGCCGTGGAGAAGGAGCACGTCTGGCTGCCCCGCCTGGCCCCCTCGCTGCCGGTCCCGGTCCCCCCGGTCCTCGCCCTGGGGGCGCCCGGCGAGGGCTACCCGTTCCCCTGGTCGGTCCGGCGCTGGCTCCCCGGCGAGGCGGCGGCGCGCGGGCACATCGCGGACCTCCCCGGCTTCGCGGCCTCCGTGGGCGCGTTTCTGGGCGCCCTCCGGCGCTGCGATCCGACCGGCGGCCCGGCGGCGGGCGAGCACAGCTGGTACCGGGGCACCCCGCCCGCGCACTACGACGCGCAGACCCGGCGCTGCCTGGCCCTCCTCGCGGACCGCCTGGACACGGCCCGGGCGCGGGCGGTCTGGGAGGCGGCCCTCGCCGCCGAGTGGCACGGGGACCCGGTGTGGTTCCACGGCGACATCGCCTCCGGCAACCTCCTGGTCCGGGACGGCGAACTGGCCGCCGTCATCGACTTCGGCACCTCCGGCGTGGGCGACCCGGCCTGCGACCTGGTGATCGCCTGGACCATGTTCGACGGCGAGAGCCGCGAGGCCTTCCGGGCCTCCGTCGCCCAGGACCCCGGGACCTGGGCGCGGGCCCGGGGCTGGGCGCTGTGGAAGGCGCTGCTGAATCTGGTGCTGGACACCGATGCGGACCCGGCCCGGTCGGCCGTCGAACTGGGGGTGGTGGAGGCGGTGGTGGGGGAGCACGAGGCGCGGGGGTGAGGGGGCCCGGGGCTCAGCCGGTCATGGAGCGGGCCGCCGAGTACAGGTCGAGGACGGCCAGGCAGAGCGGAACGAGGGCCAGGAGCAGCAGGGTCTCGGACAGGTCGGAGAGGCGGCCCCAGAACGGGGAGAGGCCCTTGCGGGGGACGATCAGCGCGATCCCGGTCAGCAGGGCGGCGCCGCCCGCGACGGCCGCGGCGAGCCACAGCGTGCGGATGTCGAGCGGGCCGTGGTCGTTCTCGGTCAGGAGCGCGGTGACCGCGTCGGCCGGGGGGTTGAGGGCCAGGCCGAGCACCAGCAGGCCGAGCGCGGCGATGCCCGCGCCGAGCACGGCGGCGACCTGGGCGGTGTAGCGGAAGAGCCGGGCGCGCAGCAGCATCGCGAGTCCGGCGGTCAGCGCGAGGGCCCGGCCCCAGGCGTCGGAGGAGAAGCCGAGGACGGCGGCCGAGGCGACCACCACCACGCTGCAACCGCCGACGAGGCCGAGCAGCAGCTCGTGGCCGCGCCGGGCCTGGGCGGTGATGCGTTCGGTGTCGACGGGGTCGGCGTCGCCGAGGCCGGGGTCCCGGTCGAGGTCGGCGTCCGTCGTGGGGTGCGGGGCCGCGTAGCCGATGGGCAGCTGGGCGACCCGGGCGGAGAGGCCGGGCAGGAAGGCGAGGGCGCCGATCGCGACGACGGCGCAGACGGCGGCCGTGTCGCGGGGGTGGGCCTCCGTGACGATCGACAGGTAGGTGGCGAGGGTCCCGACGGCCGAGGCGAGGACGAACGCCACGAACGGGGCGTCCCCCGCGGGCGTCGCGACGACGAGCCCGGCGGAGACCACGAGGACCGCCGCGCAGCCCAGCATGAACTGGAGGCGCCCGGCCCCGGTGCCCGGGTCGAGGGCGAGGAGCCCGGACCCGGCGATCATGACGTGCGGCAGGGCCGCGAGGCCGAGCGCGACCGCGGAGGCCCGGTCGGCGTACCGCCGGGCGCGGACCCCGGCGAGCGCGGCGAGCAGCAGGCCGACGGCGGCGGCGACGATGCCCGGGAGCCCGTGCATGTCGTGCCGGACCGGATCGGCGAACCAGACCAGGAAACCCAGCAGGACGAGCAGCAGCGCACCGCCGAAGAGCCCGGCGAAGCCGAGGAGTTGGTCGCTCCACAGGGCGCGGTCCTTCCGGACGGCGGAGGCGACCGCGTCGGCCACGTCGTCGAAGACGGCGGGCGGGAGCGATTCGGTGAAGGGCCGCAGCCGCAGCACGTCGCCGTCCAGCACGCGCTGGACGCCCAGCGTGTGCGAGGCGTCGAGCACGGTGTTGTCGCGGCGGGTCAGGTGGTAGCCGGGCGGGGCGCCCGGGGGCGTCTCCTGCCCGGTCAGCCGCAGGATCTCCGGCAGGAGGTCGGCGACGGTGACGTCGTCGGGCAGCGCCACGTCGATACGGCTGTCCGGCGCCACGACCGTGATGCGGCAGAAGCCGGTGCTTGCCAGGGTCGAACTCACCCGCGTGGTCCCCTCGTTCGCTGATCGGCGCTCCCGGACCGGGTCCGCGGAGCACTGCCGTACGCCCACTGGACGTCACCCTATCGAGGACCCTCCATGCCTACATTAGGATGATCGGCGCGCGGAGGTAGGTCGCTGCCACGGGGGTGCCGGCCCACAGGGCTCCGGGCCGCACTGAGGGGCTGATTCGCCGGTGTCCCAGATCGTCGTCAAACGCCCGCCCCGCGCGATGCCACCCGCGACTCCCACCGAGGAACTGCGGGTGGAGCCGCCTCCGGAACTGCCGCGCGGGCAGCAGGAGGGCATGGCGATGCAGCTCCTGCCGATGCTCGGCATGGGCTCGTCGGTGGTGTTCTTCTTCATGCCGGGCTCGCACCCGTTCATGAAGATCATGGGCGTCATGATGCTGCTGTCCACCGTGGCCATGGCCATCGCCCAAGTGGTACGCCACCGCAAGGGCACCCAGGGCCAGTCCGCCGAGGGGCGCCGCGACTATCTGAAGTACCTCGCGCAGACCCGGCGCAAGGTGCGCCGCACCGCGCGCGCCCAGCGCGAGGCGCAGTTCTATCTGCACCCGGATCCGGACCAGTTGTGGTCCCTGGTGGACGGGGAACGGCTCTGGGAGCGCCGGATCGCCGACGCCGACTTCGGGCAGGTCCGCGTCGGCCTGGGCCCACAGCAGTTGTGGACCCCGCTCGTCGCGCCCACCACGGCACCGGTGGAGGAGCTGGAACCGCTGTCGGCCGGCGCCATGCACCGGTTCCTGGCCACGCACGGTTCGCTGGAACACCTGCCCATGGCGGTGTCTCTGCGCGCCTTCTACCACGTCGTGGTCTCCGGCGACCCCGAGCCGGTACGCGGCTCCGCCCGCGCGATGGTCGCCGCACTCACCGCGCTGCACTCCCCCGACGACCTGGTGGTCGCGGTCGTCGCCGCCCCGGACGTCACGGACCAGTGGGACTGGACGAAGTGGCTGCCGCACACGCAGATCCCCGGCGCCTACGACGGGGCGGGCACCAAGCGGATGTTCAGCGACGACCTGGCGGAGGTGGAGGAGCTGCTCCGGCCCGCCCTGGACGGCCGCTCGCGCTTCAACCGCGAGGCCACACCGCTCCTGGACCAGCCCCATGTCGTCCTCGTCCTGGACGGCGGCGTCGTCCCTCAGGACTCGCTGTTCGCCTCGGCGGAGGGACTTCAGGGGGTGACCGTCGTGGAGATCGTCCCGGAGGAGCTGGACGAGCCGCGCGGCGGGCTGCACATCGCGGTGCGGCCCGGGCGGCTGCGGCTGGAATCGGCCGGCGCCACCTACCACGGCACGCCCGACCACCTGCCGGTCGAGGTCGCCGGGGCGCTGGGCCGCCGGCTGGCCCCGTTCCGGATGGGCAGCGGGGCGGACGACGACGAACCGCTCCTCGCCAACCTGGACTTCACGGACCTGCTGTCCATCGGCGACCCCGCCGCGGTCGACACCGACACGGTGTGGCGGCCGCGCTCCACCGCCGACCGGCTGCGGGTCCCGATCGGTGTCGGCGAGGACGGCTCCCCGGTCATGCTCGACCTCAAGGAGGCCGCACAGGAGGGCATGGGTCCGCACGGGCTCTGTGTGGGCGCGACCGGTTCCGGCAAGTCCGAACTGCTGCGCACCCTGGTGCTGGGCCTCGCCGTCACCCACTCCTCGGAGACCCTGAACTTCGTGCTGGCGGACTTCAAGGGCGGCGCCACCTTCTCCGGGATGGCGGATCTCCCGCACGTCGCCGCGGTCATCACCAACCTGGCGGACGACCTGACCCTGGTCGACCGCATGCGGGACTCCATCACGGGTGAACTCCAGCGCCGCCAGGAGCTGTTGCGGGCCGCCGGCAACTACGCGAACCTCACCGACTACGAGAAGGCGCGCGCCGCCGGGGCCCCGCTGGAGCCGCTGGCCTCGCTGGTCCTGGTGATCGACGAGTTCAGCGAACTGCTCACCGCCAAGCCGGACTTCATCGATATGTTCATCCAGATCGGCCGCATCGGCCGGTCGCTGGGCGTGCATCTGCTGCTGGCCTCGCAGCGCCTGGAGGAGGGGCGGCTGCGCGGACTGGACACCTACCTCTCGTACCGGATCGGGCTGCGGACGTTCTCCGCCGCCGAGTCCCGCACCGCCCTGGGGGTGCCCGACGCCTACCACCTGCCGTCGGTACCCGGTTCCGGGTTCCTGAAGTTCGGCACGGAGGGCATGACCCGCTTCAAGGCGGCGTACGTGTCGGGGGCCTACCGGCCCGGGTCCGCGCCGGTCACGGGTGACGGGCCGGCCATCGACCGGCGTCCGGTCCTGTTCACCGCCGCCCCGGTCGCGGTCCACTACCCGGAGCCCGCGCCGGACGTCTCCCTCGCGCCCGGGCGGACCACGCCCGACGCCCTGGCTGACACGGTCCTCGACGTCATCGCCCGCCGCCTGGAAGGGCAGGGACCCCAGGCCCACCAGGTGTGGCTGCCGCCGCTCACCGAGGCACCGTCGCTCGACCGGCTGCTCCCCGCGCGCACGGTCACGCCCGAACGCGGCCTGCACTCCCCCGAGTACGCGAGCAACGGCGCCCTTGTCGTCCCGTTCGGCCTGGTGGACAAGCCGTTCGAGCAGCGCCGCGACACTCTGGTCCGGGACTTCTCCGGCGCCGCGGGACACATGCTGGTCGTGGGCGGGCCGCGCTCAGGGAAGTCGACCCTCCTGCGCTCCCTGATCGGCTCCTTCGCCCTCACCCACACCCCGTCCGAAGTGCAGTTCTACGGGCTGGACTTCGGCGGCGGAGGCATGTCCGCCGTCGCCGGCCTACCGCATGTCGGCGGGGTTGCCTCCCGGCTCGACCCGGAGAAGGTCCGCCGTACGGTCGCCGAGGTCGCGGGCATCCTCAGCCGGCGCGAGGCGTTCTTCCGGGACAACGACATCGACTCGATCACCACCTACCGCCGGCTGCGCGCCGCCGGACGGCTGCCGGACGAGGCGTGGGGTGACGTCTTCCTGGTCATCGACGGCTGGCAGTCCTTCAAGTCGGACTACGAGTTCCTGGAGCCGGTCGTCGCCGACATCGGCGCCCGGGGCCTCGGCCTCGGCATCCACCTGGTCGTCACCGTCTCCCGGTACATGGAGATGCGCGCCGCGCTCAGGGACCAGCTGCTCAACCGCCTGGAGCTGCGACTCGGCGACCCGACCGACTCCGAGCTGGACCGCAAGGTCGCCAAGAACGTCCCGGTCGGCACCCCGGGCCGCGGCATCACGGCGGAGAAGCTGCACTTCATGGGCGCCCTGCCGCGCACCGACGACTCGGCGGGCGGGGGCGGCGACGACCTGTCCGAGGCGACCGCCGCGTTCGTCCGCGAGGTGACCGACGGCTGGCCGGGCCCGCACGCCCCGGCGGTCCGGATGCTGCCCCGGATGCTGGCCGCCCGGGACCTGCCGTCCGGGCCCGCCGACACCCCCCGGCGCGGTATCGCGATCGGCATCGACGAGATGAACCTGGCGCCGGTGTACGTCGACTTCGACACCGATCCGCTGTTCGCGGTGTTCGGCGAGTCGGAGTCCGGGAAGACGGCCCTGCTCCGGCTCCTCATCCGGCAGATCACCGCCCGCTACACACCTCAGGAGGCGCTGATCTGCGTCGGGGACTACCGGCGCAGCCTGCTGGAATGCGTGCCGGAGCCGTACCTGGTCGGCTACGCGACGGCCCAGAGCACCTTCGAGTCGTACCTGGGCGACATGAACACCCTGATCACCAGCCGCACCCCCGGGCCGGACGTGACCCCGCAGCAGCTGCGCACCCGCAGCTGGTGGCGCGGGCCCCGGGCCTTCATCGTGGTGGACGACTACGACCTGGTCGCCACGTCCTCCGGCAACCCGCTGGCCCAGCTGGTGGACAACCTGCCGTTCGCCCGGGACACCGGTGTGAACGTCATCATCGCCCGCAGCAGCGCGGGCGCCGGCCGCTCCTCGTACGAGCCGTTCATCCAGCGCTTCAAGGAGCTGGGCGCACAGGGCGTCGTCCTGTCCGGCCACCCCGGCGAGGGTGAACTCCTCGGCAATGTGAAGGCCCGCCCGCTGCCGCCCGGCCGCGGCTTGTTCGTCACCCGCCGGGGCGCGTCGGCCCTGATCCAGACGGGGTGGCTGGCGCCGGAGACGGACTAGGGCTCACGGGGGTGGTTGACGCCGTACGCGATGACCTGGGCCGGGTGCCCGGCTCTGCGGCGGCGGACCAGGAGGACCGCGCCCGCGGCCACCACCGCCGCCGCGACCGCCCCGGTGACGATCCAGACGGTCGTGCTCCCGTCGCCCCCGCCTGCCTCGCCCGTCGGCACCGGGGTGGCATCCGGCAGCGGCTGCCTCGACGGACTCGCGGACGGGCTGGGTGCGGAGGGGGACGGGGAGGCAGCCTCGCGGGCCGCCACGAGGGGGTTCACGTCGGCGGGGCCCGGGTCGCCGGGGTCTTCGAGGATGGCGACGCGGGGGCGGACCGTGCCGTAGCCGAGGTAGCGGCTGGGGACGGTGCCCGTGGTGGGCTTGCTCGCGGTGTTCATGAGGACCCGCAGGACCTGGTTGCCGGTCCAGTCGGGGTGCAGGGACCATATGAGAGCTGCGGATGCGGAGGCGATGGCGGTGGCTTGGCTGGTGCCGCCGCTGTCGCAGTACCCGGGTTCCCCGCCTCCGCAGAGAATCGGGATGTTCTCGCCTGGAGCGGCAAGCGCCACCTGAGGGCCGGAGACCGAGTACTTGGTGACCGTTGCCGTCTTGTCCAGGGCCCCGATACCCGCGACACCGAGAGTGGCCGCGGGGTACGCGAGGTCGTTCCCCTCCGCGCCCGTGTTGCCGGTGCCCGCCAGAAGCAGCTTCCCGCGCCCGATGGCGTAGTCCACGGCCTGCTGGATCGATTCCTCCTCCCGGTCATCGACCATGTAGGTGTCGAAGGCCAGGGACATGTTGATGATCTTCGCATCGCTGTCGGCGGCATACCGGATGGCTTCGACAAGCGCCGGGACGCTGTTGGTACCGGACTCCTTGGACGAGCCGAAGACGGTCAGCGGAAGGATGCGCGCGTCGGGCGCGAGACCCTTCACGCCCTGGCCGTTCACCCCGTTGCCCGCGATCAGCATCGCCATCGCGGTTCCGTGCCCGTTCTTGTCCTTGTGGGCGCCACGCTCGGGCTCCATGAAGTTCTTGCCCTTGAGCACCTTCCCCGTCAGTTCCGGGACGGTGGGGATCACCCCGGTGTCGAGCAGGGCGACGGTGATCCCCTTGCCGGTGGTGACCTTCCACATCTCCGGGGCCCGCATGCGGTCCAGGTACCACTCGCGGTCGCGCATGGTGTCCGCCGTCGCGGCCGGGGCGACGGCGCCGCCGAGGAGGAGCAGGGCCCCCAGCGCCGACACGACCGCCGACGCCTGCCCACGCCGCCGCCTGACCGTTGACCTCATGCCACCCACTCGTGTTCCTAGTCGATCACGGGCGGGACCACACCGTCCCCCGTGTCCCAGGTTTCCTCGTCCTCGGTGAGGTAGTCCGGGGATTCGCCGTCCCGCCGCCCGGGGCGCCGACGCGCATTCTGCGTGCCGCCCATCGGGCCCATCGCACCCATGCCCGCCCCACGTACGAGACCGGAGCCGCCCGGTGTGAACTCCCGTGCCGCCCCCGCGCCGCGAGGCGACCCGACCATACCGCCGGGCTCGGTGACCAGGCGGCGCGAGGCACCGGCGCCGACGCCCCGCCCCATGGGTGAACCGACCGGTCCGGCCCCGTGACCACCCATCATTCCGCGGCCCGTGACCGGGCCTTCGCCGCCGATGACCGTGCCGCGCGGGCCTCCCGCGACCGGGCCGGTGACGGACCGCGCGGGCATCCCGCCGTGGATGGCCGGATCGGCCCGGGGGGCTGCCGGAGGCCGGACGCCCTCGACGCCGCCCCTGCCCACGGGCGCGGGCGCGACGGGGGCGATACGCCGGACCCCGCCCGCCTGCGGGGGCAGCGCCACGGGCGGAATCGCGGTCGGGCCACCTCCTCCACTCACCGGGGGCTGTGGCGGGGGCCCGCCGTTGGGCGGCGAGGCCATGGTCGGCGGGGCCTGCGGCAGCGTCACCGTGTCGATGCCCGTCCCCGTGGTGTCCGGGGCGCCGGGCGTGGTTCCGGGCGTCGCGCCGACCGCTTGCGGAGTGGTCACCGTGTGCGGAGTCCGGTCGGAGACGCTGGTGACGGGCGACGTGGCACCGTCGACGGGCTGCGCGGTGACCGGCTGGTGCCCGGGGCCGCTGGTGCTCGGCGCACCGGAGATCGGGGGCGTATCGGAGCCCTCCTCGGAGCCGTATCTGTCCTTCCAGGCATCGACCGGCACCTCCGGCAACGTCGAAGCAGGCAGCGGTTTGAACAGCGGCTCCTCCTGCGTGGCGATCATCTGCTGCGCGGTCATGTAGTACGAGGCAAGCTTGTTCATCTGCGGAATCGCCTCGTTCCGCGCCTCCTCCACAGCTCTCAGCCGGATCATCTCCGCCGCCGCGTTCGGGATGGGTTCCGACGTGGCCTGGGGGTGGCTGTTCAACACCGTGCTGACCTCGATCAACGCCTGCCCGGCCGTTCGCAGCGAGGCGCCCGCGGCGCCGGCGTAGTCGGCGAGCTTGAGCGTCTGCTTGGCGAAGTCGTCGCCCCACTCGCGGAAGGCGTCGCCGCCGTTGCCCTTCCACTTGGTGCGGCTGACGTGCTCCTTGAGCTCGTTACCGATCTTCTCGATCTCGGCATGCGCGTCGATCAGCGCGTTACCGCGGCCCATGAGCGCCATGGGGTCCACCCCGCGGATCATGTTCAGCATGTCCTCGAACGACATGTTCTCGAAGTCGGTGATGCGCATACTGCCGTTGGGCGGCGGCAGCTTGCCGTGATCCCCCATGGTCGTCCCCCCTCCCCGTTCCGTTCACGTGGCTAGTAGCCGGCATGCTCGCTGGGCACAGCCCGGCCGCCGGACGTCCCGTCCGTCTCCGCGTCGGCGTTCGGCGGCCGGCAGACGGCCTCGACGCGCTTCCGGATGAGATTCAGGCGCGCGGCGTATTCGTGATCGACGCCCTCGTACCCCCGGTCCGCCAGGTCGACGGTGATGCCCATCGCCTCCAGTTGCTCGCCGAGCATCATGGAGAGCTGCGTCAGACGCAGATGCACCATCGCGTAGGTGGCGTGCAGGAGAATGGCCTCCGTGAATCCCGCGGCCCCGTACGCGGCTGCGGTCACCTTCTGATCGATGATGCGGCCGTGCGCGGCCGGTGACCCGTCGAGCGTCATGAGCAGCCGGTCCACACGGGACTTGAAGCTCTTCAGCGACTCGCCCGGCGCATCCAGGTCGGGCGCGCCCGGTTCGTACAGCGGTGGATCGTCCGGAAGATGAGATCCCATGCCAGCACCCCCCTAAAGTGCCGTGGTGCCGCAGCCCGTGGGTGCGGGAGACGGACCCCCCCGCCCCGCACTCACGGGCCGCCGGTCAGCCGTGGAAGCGCCGGGACTGGGCGAGGTCGTTCGCGTGGTAGCCCTCGGTCGCTTCCAGGAGCTTGTTCGCGATCGTCATCAGCGTCTCGTGCATGTGGTTGACCCTGAGGTCCCAGCCGTTGTGGCGGTCGTGGAACGCCCGCTGGGTCTCACCGTCCCAGGTCGCGACGACGGCCTTGACCTTGCCGTCGAGCGTTTCGAGCTGGGTCTTGATGCTGTCGGCGGCGGACCTGACCTGGTTGGACGCCTCGACGACGCCTGCGTACGTGATCTCCATGAGCGGTCTCCTGAGCGGGATGCGGAAGGCGAACGGAATACGCGGGCGGGGCTACGAGACCTGGAACCGGTCCAGGATGCCGTTGCTGCCCAGGTGGTCGACGCCGCCGATGCCCTTGAAGCTGTTGAGCCGCTCGACCTCCTCGGCGTCGAAGCCGTCGCGGCTCATGCGGACGGCCTCGCGCGTGAAGTCCAGGAGTTCCTTCAGGTTGCGCACGTCCAGGTTGACCTGCGTCTGGAGGCCGTTGTACGCGTTGGCGGCGATGCCCTTCCAGTGGCCCTCGACCGAGTCGATGACCCCGTTGAGAGCGGTGATCCTGCCCTGGAGCGTGTCGTGCATGTAGTCGAGTTCGAGGACGAGCCGGTCGATCTCTTCGGCTGAGATCTTGAACTTGTCTTTGTCTCCCATGACGCGTCTTCCCCCCTGCAAGGAATGGTGCGGGCTTCCGGACCACCGGCTACAGCGTCTGGATCAAACCGCATTTTTGCGTTTGTCACCTTAGCTGCAAAGGCAAACGATGCCAACACGCTTTGAGACAAACGGAGTTGTTGGATATTCACCTATTCACCGGCGCGCCGCACTCCGTCGGTCCCGGTCCCGCACCAGCACCGCGACGCCCGCGATCACCGCGGCAAGGAGTCCCGTCGCGGCCAGGGCGTACGTGGAGATCCTGGTCATCCGCTCCTGCCGGGTCTCCCCCAGCTGGAGCGCCACCGGCTCCGGCCCCACCGGCCCGTCCGCGACCGCGCGGTCCGGGGTGGGAGCGTCGACCGGGTGCTCGTCGTCGTTGAGCGCGCGCACCGGGTCCACCACCCCCCACCCGACGAAGTCGTCCCGCCCGTTCACCGCGCGCCCCGCGGTCTGCTCGATCTGGGCCACCACCCGGGCCTGCTTCCAGTCCGGGTGCTTGGCCCTGATCAGCGCGGCCACCCCGGCGACGTACGGCGCCGAGAAGCTGGTGCCGTTGTCCACGCACTGGCCGCCCCTGGGGACGGTGGACACCATGTCGACGCCCGGTGCCGCGACGCCGATGAAGTCACCGGTCTGCGAGAACGGCGCCCGCTCGTCGTTGCGGTCCGACGCGGCCACCGCCAGGACACCCGGGTACGCCGCCGGATAGGTGGCCTTGACCTGCGCGGCGAGCCCGTCGTTGCCCGCCGAGGCCACCACGACGATGTCGCTCTTCAGCGCCTCGCGGACCGCCCGCGCCAGGTCCGAGTCGGCGCGCAGGGGCCGCAGGGTGTCCTGGGAGATGTTGATGACCCGGGCGTGCTGCTTGATGGCGTGGCGGATGGCCGCGGCCATCGTCTCGGCGGTGCCGGTGCCCTGGTCGTCGTTCTGCCGGATGGGGATGATCGTCGCCTCCGGGGCCAGGCCGACGAACCCGGTGCCCGCGTGCGGGCGGGCGGCGATGATGCCCGCGACCTTGGTGCCGTGGCCGACCGGGTCCGTCGTGCCGTCCCCTCCGCTCGGCTTGCCCTTGCCCTTGCCCTTGGCCACCGAGCCGTCCGGATTCCGTACCGGGAGCAGGTCGGTCCCGGCGCCCCGGTCCACGGCGGTCGTCAACTGCGGGTTGGTGGCGTCCACCCCAGTGTCGATCACCGCGACCCGGACGCCCTTGCCTCTCGTGTCCTGCCAGAGCTGGTCGAAGACGAGCCGCTGGAGCGACCAGGGGCGGCCCCTGATCTGCCGCGGCATCGGAAAAGCGCACTCGCCGCTGCCCTCGGCGCCCGTTTGCGGAACGGAATCCGCCGCTTCCGCGGGCACCGCCGGGAACACCGGAAGGCCGATTCCCGCCGCACAAGTCAGAAGCAGAAAGGCAGCCGGGAAGACAGCCGTGGAACGGAATGCGTGACGGGTGATCATTTCGCGCCCCTCTCCTTACGGCTCAGGAACTCTGCGGCTGCTTGGCGCTGTTCGTGTCGAGACGCGGCCCCTTGGGCAGCAGGTTCGACCAGTGCTCCGGCACCGGAAGTGGCTTCACGTCCTGGTACCCGAGCCTGATCTGGGCCTGGTTGGCCTCGGCGGCCTGCTCCTCGGGCGTCCCGGGGCTCGCGGTCGCACCGATATCCGAGGGGCCCGCGCTGCTGTCGTTGTTGCTCTGCACGGCGTACCGCAGCCCCGTGTCCGTCACCAGGAAGACCGACCCGGTGCCGGGCGACGCCCCGCTGAACTGCCGGTACAGCATGCCGCTGCCCGGGGTGACGTACGCACTGGTGGCGCCGTCCAGGAAGCTCACCGGATAGCCGGGACCGGCCCAGGTGGTGAGTTCGGGCTCCCCCTTGGCGTCGACGCCGTGCAGCACGTTGCAGACGGTCCCCTTGCGGGCGTCGGTGTCGTTGGCCTGGGCGGGGACGCTCCCGGGCCAGCCCTTCTCCGCATAGAACTCGTCGGGCGAGGAGGTGAAGGACTGCGGGGCGACCTCGGCGGGCCGCGCCTTCTGGCCCAGTACCTCCGCCTCCGGGCTCGTCAGGAGCAGCCGGGCGACGAGGCCGGAGACCGGGGACACCGCGCCCGGCAGGACGACGTAGTGCTGCATGCCGGTGCCGGCGACGGCCTTGAGGACCATGCCCACCCGGTTCAGGCCGGGGTCCAGGCCGTCGATGCCCGCCGGGTCGCCGACCTTGCCGGGGAGCTTCGGGAAGTCGACGGCCGAGCCGGGGTGCAGGGTGCCGAGCCAGTCCTTCGTGACCTTCTGGGGCCGGGCGCCCTCGCTGAACAGCGCGCGCCGCAGCACCTCGTCACGGGCCGAGGTCTTGCCGCCCCCGGAGGTGCCGATCGCGTGCCGGGTGCCGTCGGCATCCACCAGATACCGGGTGCCGTCGCCGCCGGCCGCCTCGACGTACAGGGCCTGCCCGTCGTGCAGGCGCCGCTTGCCGCCGACCTTGCCGGCCTCCCGGTCGGCGAGCAGGAACACCGCCTTCTGCACGGTGTCCCCGGAGCCGGCGCCCGGCTGCTCGCAGACCGCCCACAGCTTGCTGCGGCCCGCCTCGGCCGCGTCGGGCAGCCGGTCGGGCGCGTACGGTATGCCGAGCATCGGACCCCGTTGCAGCTTGCCGCTGTCGAGCTCGGACTCCGGGACCTGCATCACGGAGGACTTGTCGGGGTCCAGAAGCAGTTTCGCCGAGGCGAAGTTCAGTACCGGGTGCAGGCGTTTGACGCCCTTGGTCTCCAACACCACGTAACGGGTGGTCGAATCGCCGCCGACGATGACGTGCGCGCCCGGGGTGGCCCAGCCGCCGGGGACCTTGGGCTTGAAGATGCCCCAGGCGCCGAACCCGGCCAGCAGCAGGGCGCCGATCACCACTCCCGGCACCACGGCCCGCAGCGGGCGCGGGGCGGACTCGTCGGTTCCGGCCGCCGAGGGTTGCAGAAAGGCGGCGACCAGTCTCTTCTTCGCGAAGGTATAGGCGTTGAGTTCGTCCCGCCGTGATGCCATCTGCCCTGCTTCTCCCCGTGGTCAAATGCTCCGCGAACCGCCCCCACTATGCCCGCCGCCGCCCGGGCGCGGGGCTCGGGGGCGATAGCGTTGGCCCGGGTTCCACACACCAAGTGCCGTGACACGAGGGGACTTACCGGGGGATGAGCAGCACGACGACCGCAGTGGCGAGGTTGCGGCCACGGCCCGGAAGGATCGGCGGGGTGCGGCTGCACCAGCTGGTGCTGGTGGAGATCGCCGGTGCGCTGGTGCTGACCGCGTGGGCGACGGACCGGGTCCTGCTGGTGCCCGCGGGCCTGGTCGCGGCGGTGCTGGTGCTGTCGGCGGCCCTGCGGTGGCGCGGGCGTCCGGCACTGGACCGGATCACGGCGTCGCTGGCGCTGCGGGCGCGGCTGCGGGCGGCACGGCAGCCCCTGCCGGTCGCGGACGAGGGCGCCGACCCCGCGCTCGCACCGGTCCTGGAGTGCGAGGACGCGCTGCGCACGTACACCTACACCGACCGGCAGCGCGGACGCGGCGTCGGCATGGTGGGCGACGGTACGTTTCTGACGGCGGTGCTCCTCGTGCAGCCGCGCGACACCCCGCTGCGGGCGGGCCGGGACACACGTCCGCTGAATCTGGGCATGCTGCGCGACGCCCTGGACGCGGACGGCATCCGGCTGGAGTCCGTACAGGTCGTGCAGCACACCCAGCCCGCGCCGGGCCCGCATCTGCCGGAGCACGCCGTCGCCGCGCGCTCGTACGGACCGCTGGCGCAGACCGGCACCCCGGCGGTCCGGCTGACGTGGATCGCCCTGAAGCTGGACCCGAAGCTGTGCCCGGAGGCCGTGCAGGCGCGCGGCGGCGGGCTGGGCGGGGCGCAGCGTGCGCTGCTGAGGGCCGCGGACCAGCTGGCGAGCAGGCTGACGGCGGACGGCGTCGGCGCCCGCATCCTGAGTGAGGCCGAGGTCACGTCCGCCCTCGCCACGTCCGCCGGGGCGACCGCGCAGACCGGCGCGCCCGCGGTCCGGCCGGGCGCCTCCGCGCGGCGCACCGAGGAGACCGGCCGGGCCTGGCGCTGCGACGACCGCTGGCACACCACGTACTGGGTGGGGCGCTGGCCGCACCTGGGCGCGGGGGCGGAGGCGTCGGCGCGGGTGGTCGCGGCGCTGACGTCGACGCGAGCCTCGGTCAGCACGTTCAGCCTGACGGTGTCGCGCGGTGGGGGCGGCACGTCCGCCGTCACCGGGCACGTCCGGATCACCGCGCGCGGACACGACGAACTCATGGCGCTGAGGCGGCAGTTGGAGGAGGCCGCCCGAGCGGTGCGGGTCGGCCTGGTGCGGCTGGACCGCGAGCAGCTGCCCGGTGTGCTGGCCACCCTGCCCCTCGGAGGTACCCGTTGAGCACGCACCGTACGGTCCCCGCGGCCCCCGCTCCCGCTCCCGCTCCGACTCCGACTCGCCGGGCCCGCACCGGGCGAGGGCTGCTCGGGCCGCGCCGGGACCGGCACGCCCTGCCCGTGGAGCAGCTCGCCGCCCTGGAGCTGCCGCTCGGGGACGACGGAGTCGTCGCGGGCAGCGACGCGCAGGGGCGGCCCGCGGTGCTCGGCCTCTTCCGGCCCGCCCCGCTGGACGTCGTGCTCATCGGCGGTGTCTGGACCGCGCAGGTCCTGGCGCTGCGCACGGCCGGGACCGGGGCGCGCGTCGCCGTCGAGACGGGCCGGCCGCAGGCATGGGCGGGGCTCGCGCGGGACGCGGGCGGCGGCCAGCAGTGCATGACGGTGCACGACGTGCGGCAGGTGGGCCCGCAGGGCGCGTCGGTCGCCGGACCGGTCCTGGTGGTCCGGGACTGCGGGGTGCGGCCCCCGCGCAGCCGTCTGGCGCCGGGCCCCTGGCAGTCGGTGCTGACCCTGCTGCCGTTCCTGGGCCCGGCGGCGCCGAGGCTGGTGCAGGACGCGGGGCTCGTCGGCATCCAGCGGGTCTCCCCGGAGGAGGCGGCGGTCCTGGGCCGCGTCATGCGCCTGCCCCGGCAGAACGCGGAGGCGCTGTCCCAGCTCGGCGACGACATGGTCCTGTGGTGCACGCAGGAGCACCACAAGCTGGTCAAGTTGGCCCCGACCGAGATCGAGGCCACCCTCCTCGGCGGCCCCCGCCGCCTGGACTGACCGCGCCCCGGATCTCCCCCCTCAGTCCCCCAGCACCGGCAACAGCTCCGGCAGATGCCCGTCCGATGCGCCCGCCGCCGCCACGCGTTCCGGCGGCACCTCTCCGTACAGCGTCGTACGCGGCTTCGCCGGGCGGCCGGCGAGTTCGGCGATGGCCTCCAGGTCGCGGACCGAGCGGTAGGAGCCGTAACTCGAACCGGCCATGCGGGAGATGGTCTCCTCCATCAGCGTGCCGCCGAGGTCGTTCGCGCCGGAGCGAAGCATCTCGGCGGCGCCCTCCGTGCCGAGCTTGACCCAGCTGGTCTGGATGTTGGTGATGTGGGGGTGCAGGAGGAGGCGGGCCATCGCGGTGACGGCCCTGTTGTCGCGGTCGGTGGGGCCGGGGCGGGCGATTCCGGCGAGGTAGACCGGGGCGTTGGTGTGGATGAAGGGCAGGGTCACGAACTCCGTGAAGCCGCCGGTCTCCTGCTGGAGCGCGGCCAGGGTGCGCAGGTGGCCCAGCCAGTGGCGGGGCTGGTCGACGTGGCCGTACATCATGGTCGAGGAGGAGCGCAGGCCCACCTCGTGGGCGGTCTTGATGACCTCCAGCCAGGTCGCGGTGGGCAGTTTGCCCTTGGTGAGGACCCAGCGGACTTCGTCGTCCAGGATCTCCGCCGCCGTGCCCGGGATCGAGCCGAGCCCGGCCTCCTTCGCTGCGGTCAGCCAGTCGCGGATCGACATGCCGGTGCGGGTGGCCCCGTTGACGACCTCCATCGGCGAGAACGCGTGGACGTGGATGCCGGGCACCCGCTCCTTCACGGCCTTCGCGATGTCGAAGTACGCCGTGCCGGGCAGGTCCGGGTGGATGCCGCCCTGCATGCAGACCTCGACCGCGCCCACGTCCCACGCCTGCGCGGCCCGGTCCGCGACCTGGTCGAGCGAGAGGGTGTACGCGTCGGCGTCGGTGCGGCGCTGGGCGAAGGCGCAGAAGCGGCACCCGGTGTAGCAGACGTTGGTGAAGTTGATGTTCCGCGTGACGATGTACGTGACGTCGTCGCCGACCACGTCCCGCCGCAGCGCGTCCGCGATCCGGCACAGCTCGTCCAGGGCCGGGCCGTCCGCGTGCAGCAGCGTGAGCGCCTGGTCGTCGGTGAGCCTCGTCGGGTCGTCCGCCGCCTGGCTCAGCGCCGCGCGCACGTCCCCGTCGATCCGGGAGGGCACCATCCCGGGGGCCGCCGCCTCGCGCAGCGCCTCCCAGTCCCCGTAGACGACGTCGAAGTCGTCGCGGCGGTCGCCGGTGCGGCCCTCCGTGTCGATGGTGCGGTGCAGGTCGGTGCGGCCGGAGGCGTTGAACCCCTCGTCCGGCTCCTGCCAGGGCAGCCCCTCGGGCATCGCGCCCTCGCGGGCGAGCCCGGTCTCCGGGTCGGCGAGCGCCCGTACGTGCGGCAGCAGGCGCGGGTCCAGCCAGGGTTCGCCGCGCTGGATGAACTCCGGGTAGATCGTGAGGCGTTCGCGCAGCGTGAAGCCGGACTCGGCCGTGCGGGCGGCGAGTTCGTCGATGTGCGGCCAGGGGCGCTCGGGGTTCACATGGTCGGGGGTCAGCGGCGACACCCCGCCCCAGTCGTCGATGCCCGCGCCGATGAGCAGCGCGTACTCCGCGTCCACCAGGTTCGGCGGGGCCTGGATGCGGGCGGACGGGCCGAGGAGGTGCCGGGCGACGGCGATCGCGGCGGCCAGCTCCTCCAGCTCCGCGTCCGGCATCCCGCGCATCGCGGTGTCCGGCTTGGCCCGGAAGTTCTGGACGATGACCTCCTGGATGCCGTGGTAGGCCCGGGCGGTCCGGCGCAGCTCGAAGAGGGAGTCCGCGCGCTCCTCGTACGACTCGCCGATGCCGATCAGGATGCCCGTGGTGAACGGCACGTTGGACCGGCCCGCGTCCTCAAGGACCCTCAGCCGCACGGCCGGTTCCTTGTCCGGGGAGCCGTGGTGCGGGCCGCCGGGCTCGGACCACAGGCGGGTCGCGGTCGTCTCCAGCATCATGCCCATGGAGGGCGCGACGGGCTTCAGCCGCTGGAGGTCCGTCCAGCTCATGACCCCCGGGTTGAGGTGCGGCAGCAGCCCCGTCTCCTCAAGGACCCGGATCGCCATGGCGCGTACGTACGCGAGGGTGTCGTCGTACCCCTCCGCCTCCAGCCACTCGCGCGCCTCCGGCCAGCGGTCCTCCGGCCGGTCGCCGAGCGTGAACAGGGCCTCCTTGCAGCCCATCGCGGCCCCCTCGCGGGCGATGGCCAGCACCTCGTCGGGCGACAGGAACATGCCGTGCCCGGCCCGGCGGAGCTTGCCGGGCACGGTGACGAAGGTGCAGTAGTGGCACTTGTCGCGGCAGAGCCGGGTCAGCGGGATGAAGACCTTGCGGGAGTACGTGATGACCCCCGGCCGCCCGGCGGCCTCAAGGCCCGCGTCGCGCACCCGGGCGGCGGAGGCCGCGAGATCCGTCAGGTCGTCGCCGCGCGCCTGGAGCAGCACGGCGGCCTCGGCCCGGTCGAGTGCGACTCCGTCACGCGCGCGCTTGAGCGCGCGCCGCGTCGAGTTGGTGGTGGGTCCGCTCTGGGCATCGGTCATGTCCCCGAGCATACGAGCGGGTGGCCGGAGCCCGGATCACGCGTAGTACTCCAGGATCAGCGGCAGGTCCTGGGTCCATTCCCGCAGGCGGGAGCGGTTGCGGGCGGCCAGCGTCCAGGTGTGCACGGCCCCCGCGCGCAGACGGACGGTGACCACGAGGAGTTTGGGCCCGCGCACCGCGTATTCGATCCGGCCGATCTCGGCCCAGGCGATCTGCACCTCAGGCCCGTTGTCCGCCTGGAACTCGATCCCCAGCGCGTCGATCACCAGCGAACTGCCCGTGCCGACACCGACGAACCCGATGTCGGTGACGGGCTCGGCGGGCCCCTGCTGCCACGGGCCGCCCGCGGCCGGAGCCGCGTAGGGGTTGTTGGGGATCGCGGCGGCCGGCGGATAGGGCGAGGGGGTGTACGGGGACGGGCCGTAGGGCGAGGCCGCCATCGGCGGGTACGGGGACGGGGTCCCGGAGTTCGGCGGGTAGGCGGGCGGCGCGGGGGCCGCGCCGACGGGCGGGAGGGGGTGCTGCGGCGACGGGGTCGCGTCGGCCGGGGCCTTGGCGAGGCTAGGCGGCGTCGCGTCGGCCGGGTGGCCGGGCTGCTGCGCCGGTACGGGCAGGGTCGGGACGTACACCGGCCCCCCGGGCGCGAACAGGTCCAGCAGCGCCTCCGGAGCGGGCCGCTCCCCCGGCTCCTTCGCCAGGCAGGCCGCCACGACGCCCCGCACCCCTTCCGGCACCGCGCCCAGCTCCGGCGCCTCGTGCACCGACCGGTACATCATCCCCATGGGCGTCCCGGCCCCGAACGCGCTGCCGCCCGCCGCCGCGACGAGCACGGCGCCCAAGGCGAACACATCGGCGGGGGCGCCGACTTCGAGGCCCTGGGCCTGCTCGGGGGCGAGGAACCCGGGCGTCCCGAAGGCCATCCCGGTCGCGGTGAGCCGGGTCGATTCCAGGGCCCGGGCGATGCCGAAGCCCAGGACGCGCGGCCCGTCCGCCGCCATGATGATGTTGCCGGGCTTCAGGTCGCGGTGGACGAGCCCGCAGCGGTGGATGGCGGCCAGCGCCTCGGCGAGGGCGGCGCCCAGCTGCCGCAGCCGCGCCTCGTCCATCGGGCCCTCGGCCTCCACGAGCGCGGAGAGCGTGGGCCCGGGGATGTAGGCCGTCGCCAGCCAGGGCGCGGGCGCGTCGGGGTCCGCGTCGACCACCGGTGCCGTGTGGAAGCCGCCCACGCTCCGGGCAGCCTCGACCTCGGCCCGGAACCGCTCGCGGAAGTGCGGATCGGTGGCGAGTTCGGACCGCGCCACCTTCACGGCGACCGCGCGCCCGCCCCGGGACCGCGCCAGATAGACGACGCCCATGCCACCGGCGCCGAGCTGCCGTTCCACGGCGTATCCGCCGACCTTCTCGGGCAGGTCCGCCCCGTCCGTTCCGTACGCCATGTGCGCGGCGCTCCCCCCGGTGATCCGGCGGCCCAGTATGCCGTGTGCCTGCCAATGCGGGGCAAGGCGGGCGGGGGGTCGGGCGAGCGCTGAAGGGGTGCCGGGGGTGTTCACCGGCCGGCCGGGAAAGGACTGCCACCTCCGGCCACTCTCAACGTATAGCGCAAGGGGGGCCTTGCCGCAAGGCCCCCCTTGTCCCGCACAATCGCTGATCCGAGCCAGCCACCTGCGGCCTTTGGGAGTTTTACGTAGTGCCCGAACCGATGCACACCACTGTCACCACGAGCGCCTTCGCGCTGACCGGCGACCGCGCCGAGGCCAAGGCGGACCCCGCCCTGATCGCCGGGGACGAGCGCCACTTCGCGGCCATCGCGCGCTGCCTGGAGGAGACGGTCGCCGAACTGACCGCCGCCCTCGACGCCGCCCGCCGCGCCCCGGGCGGCCTGGGCAGGCAGGGGCTGGACCGGGATGCCGAGATCCACCGGCTGACCGCCCGGCTGCGCACGCTGCGCCGGTTCGGCCTGGACCTGTGCCTCGGCCACATGGCCGGGGCGGACGGCTCCGAGCCGGTGTACGTGGGACGGCTCGGCCTCACCGACAGCGAGGGCCGCCGGCTGCTGACGGACTGGCGCTCCCCGGCCGCCGAGCCGTTCTTCGGGGCGACGCACGGCAATCCGATGGGCCTGGCGAGCCGCCGCCGCTACCGGTGGTCGGGTGGCCGGGTCAGCGACTACTGGGACGAGGTGTTCGCCCCGGACGCCTTCGCCGGGCACGCCGCGCTGGACGACCAGTCGGCGTTCATCGCGAGCCTGGGCACCAACCGGTCGGCCCGGATGCGGGACGTGCTGGGCACGATCCAGGCGGACCAGGACGCGATCGTCCGCGCCGGTTCGCGCGGCGCGCTCGTCGTGGACGGCGGCCCGGGCACCGGCAAGACCGTCGTCGCCCTGCACCGCGCCGCGTACCTCCTGTACGCGGACCCGCGCCTCGGTCAGCGGCGCGGCGGCGTCCTCTTCGTCGGCCCGCACCAGCCGTATCTGGGGTACGTCGCCGATGTGCTGCCGAGCCTCGGTGAGGACGGGGTGCGTACGTGCACGCTGCGCGACCTCGTCCCGGAGGGCGCGGCGGCCGTGCCCGAGGCCGATCCGGAGGTGGCCCGGCTGAAGGCGTCGGCGGAGCTGGTGCGGGCGGTCGAGGCGGCCGCCGCGTTCTACGAGGAGCCGCCCGCCCAGGGCCTGACCGTGACGACGCCCTGGGCGGACGTCCGGCTGACCGCCGCCGAGTGGGCCGTGGCCTTCGAGTCCGCGCCGGGCGTCCCGCACAACGAGGCGCGCGACGCGGTGCTGGAGGAGATCCTGACGATCCTGGCCGACAAGCACGCGGACCGGCAGGACGAAGAGGTCCCGGAGCACCTGGTCCGCCAGGCTCTGCTGCGCGACCGCGAGCTGATGACGGCCTTCGACCGGGCGTGGCCCCTGCTGGACGCGGCGGACCTGGTCGGCGACCTGTGGTCCGTCCCGGCGTATCTGCGGACGTGCGCGCCCTGGCTCACCCGCCATGAGGTGGCCGCGCTCCAGCGCTCCGAGCCCCAGGCGTGGACGGTCTCCGACCTGCCGGTCCTGGACGCGGCCCGACAGCGGCTCGGCGACCCGGACGCGGCCCGCCGCCGACGCCGCAACGAGGCGACGGCCGCCGCCGAGCGGGCGCGCAGGGCCGAGGCGATCGACAGCCTCCTGGAGAACGCGGAGATCGACGAGAGCCAGGGCGCGGTGGGGATGCTGCGCGGCCGGGACCTCCAGGACACACTGCTCGACCCGGACGCCCTGTCCACCGCCGAACCGGACGAGCTGGCGGGCCCGTTCGCCCATGTGGTGGTGGACGAGGCGCAGGAACTGACCGACGCGGAGTGGCAGATGCTGATCCAGCGGTGTCCCTCGCGCAGCTTCACGATCGTCGGGGACCGCGCACAGGCCCGGCGCGGCTTCACGGAGTCGTGGCGGGAGCGGCTGGAGCGGGTCGGCCTGGACCGGATCAGCCTGTCGGCGCTGACCGTCAACTACCGCACGCCGGAGGAGATCATGGCCGCTGCGGAACCGGTGATCCGGGCCGCCCTGCCGAATGCGAACGTCCCGGTGTCCATCAGGCGCAGCGGTATCCCCGTCGCGCACGGCCCGCTCACGGACCTCCCCAGGGTCCTGGACACCTGGCTGACGACCCACCCCGAGGGCACGGCGTGCGTGATCGGCGCGCCTGCGTCCTTCCGCCCGCCGTCGCCCCGGGTCCGCGCCCTGACCCCGACCCTGTCGAAGGGCCTGGAGTTCGACCTCGTGGTCCTGGTCGATCCGGAGCGCTTCGGTTCGGGGGTCGGCGGGGCGGTGGACCGGTACGTGGCGATGACCCGGGCCACGCGGGAGCTGGTGGTGCTGGCGGGGGTGTGAGGGGGCGCGCTTCGGCGCCTCGCTGTTCTCCCAGCAGGTCTGATGACTTTATGTGCCCGAGTGTTACTTCCATTAATGAGAGTATCTTGAATGGAAGTATCAGGGCCATGGAGGTGGAGTGCCGTGAACGGATTCATCGGACGCCGCGCCGAACTCAGTCTTCTGGAGGGCCTGCTGCGTCCCGTCAAGGACGGCGGGCGCAGCGGGCGTCCTGGGCGGGCCGTTCTGATCCGCGGGCGCCGCCGGGTGGGGAAGTCGCGCTTGGTGGAGGAGTTCCTGGAGCAGGAGGGTCTGCCACATGTGTTCTTCACTGCCGTCGGCGGCTCCCGCGAGGAGGACCTGGCAGGTTTTGCCGCCGAGGTGGCCGCTTCCCCGCTTCCTGACGTGGCACGGTTCAGCGATTTCGCCGCCCCCCTCACCTGGGACGCCGCGCTGACCATGCTCGCCTCCGCGCTGCCCACCGACTCGCCCAGCGTGGTGGTCCTCGACGAGATGCCCTACCTCGTGCGCGAGGACCCGAGCTTCGAGGGGGCGCTCCAGAAGGCATTCGACCGGACGCTGTCGAGACTGCCTGTTCTACTCGTCCTCATCGGCTCCGACATCGCGATGATGGAACAGCTCAACACCTACGGGCGGCCCTTCTATCAGCGGGGGACCGAAATGGTCGTACCGCCGTTGAATCCCGCCGAGGTCGCCTCGATGCTCGATCTGCCGCCCGCCGAGGCCTTCGACGCCTATCTGGTGTCCGGTGGCCTCCCACTCATCCTGGAGGAGTGGCCACAGGGTGCCGGGCTGTGGGAGTACCTCGAACTGGCCCTGCGCAGACCGACGTCCGCGCTGCTGGTCAGCGGCGAACGGTCTTTGGCTGCCGAGTTCCCCGTCGAGGCACAGGCGCGCACCGTCCTGGGTGCCATCGGTCACGGCGAGCGCACCTTCACCCTGATCGGCAGAGCCGCCGGGGGCCTCAACCCCAGCTCGGTGTCCCGCTCGCTGGATCTTCTCTCCTCTCGCGGCATGGTTGCCGCAGAGCTCCCGCTCTCCACCAAGCCCAGCCGGGAGACCCGCTATCGCGTCGATGACCCCTACCTGCGCTTCTGGCTCGCCTTCATCGGCCCAGGCATCCCCGCGATCGAACGCGGCCGGGGCGACCGCGTTCTCGACACCATCCGCACCCATTGGAAGTCCTGGCGGGGCAGGGCCATCGAGCCCGTCATCCGCGAAGCCCTGTGGCGGCTCGGCTCCGACGACGGGCAACTGCCCGCGGGCACCGATGCGATCGGTGGCTACTGGACCCGCACCAACGACCCCGAGATCGACATCGTCGGCGCCGATCGCGCCCCCATCGCCAAGAAGATCACCCTCGTGGGTTCGGTCAAGTGGCTGGAGAAGAAGCCCTTCGACAACCGCGACCTCACCCGCCTCGTCACCCACCGCTCCCAGCTTCCAGGCGCCGACGACACCACCCCCTTGCTCGCCGTCACCCGCAGCGGCTGCACAGCCGATGTCCCCACTCTCACACCCCAGGACCTCCATGACGCCTGGGCCTGACGGCGGGCCCGGAGGGCGCCCGGGCCCCGTACGTCCCCCGGCTCGGGCCCCAACCTCGGCGCCTCCGACGGCCCCGGGTGCGCGGTCGGGCCCCTCGCGTACCGTTCCGCCCATGACTGCGGGTTTCGAGGGACGCGTGATCGACGGGCGCTTCGAACTGCTGGAGCGGCTCGGTGGCGGAGGCATGGGGCTGGTCTGGCGGGCGCGTGACATCGTCCTGCACCGGGAAGTGGCGCTGAAGGAGGTACGGCCGCCCGATCCTGAGCTGCTGCGGCTGCGTCCGGACGCGCCGGAGATGCTGCGGAAGCGGGTGCTGCGCGAGGCCGTGTCGCTGGCCCGGATCACCCACCCGAACGTGGTGACCATCCACCACATCGTGAGTTCGCCGGAGGTGGAGCACCCCTGGCTGGTGATGGAGCTGGTCTCGGGCGGCTCGCTCCAGGACCGGCTGGAGCGCGGCCTGTGTACGCCGGCCGAGGCGGCGCGGCTGGGCCGGGGCGTGCTGGCCGGGCTGCGGGCCGCGCACGAGGCGGGCATCCTGCACCGCGACGTGAAGCCGGGCAACGTGCTGCTGCGTACGGACGGCACGCCGCTGCTCACGGACTTCGGGATCGCCGCCGTGCGCGAGGCGACCAGCCTCACCAACACCGGTGAGCTGGTGGGCTCCCCCGACTACATGGCCCCTGAGCGGCTGCGCGGGCACGACGACGAGCCGTCGTCGGACCTGTGGTCGCTGGCGATGATGCTGTACGTCGCGGTGGAGGGCCACCATCCGATGCGCCGCTCGTCCACCCTCGCGACGCTGGCCGCGATCCTGGAGGAGGACGTCCCGCCACCCCGGCAGGCCGGCGCCCTCGGCCCCGTACTGCGGTCCGTCCTGGTCAAGGACGTCGCCGCGCGGCCGGACGCGGAGCAGCTGGACCGGCTGCTCGCCCAGGCGGCGGACGAGCGCCCCGCGACGGCCGCCGAGGACGCGCGACCGGCATCGGCCCCCTCGGCCGCGTACACCCCGACGGAGCCCGGCACCCCGGCGCCGACGGCCGGTTACACCCCGACGGAGCCCGGGACCCCGGCACCGCCGCGGCCGGGCGCTCCGGCGTCCCCGCCGCAGCCGGAACCGGCCGACGCCCGTCCGGGCGGGGACACCGCGGGCCGGGGCGAGCCCTCGGCGACGACGGGCCGGACGCCCGTGCGGGGTGCCGGGAGCAACCGGGCCGTGCGCCGGGTCCTGATCCCCGGGGTCCTGCTGACCGTCGTGGCGGCCGGGCTGCTGGCCAAGGGATACATACCCGGCCTCGGCAACGACGACAACGCGTCCGCGGACGCCAGGCCCACGCCGTCCGCGACCCACTCCCACTCCCCCACCCCGAGCCCGACGCCGACCCCGACGCCCACCCCCACACCCACACCGACCAAGGACACGGATCTCGTCAGCGCGGCGGGCGGCCGGAGGGTCGTCAAGGAGCTCAAGGCGGTGACGGGCGGAACGAAGGTGGTCTCCTGGTTCTCCATCCACCAGAGCCATGCCTCGGGCAACGTGCTCGTGAAGGACGAGAAGATGCCGAACGACCAGATCTTCGACGGCTTCTCGTACGACGAGGGCTCGGGCAAGCTCGACAACAACAAGGCCATACTCGACGATCAGCCCCTGATGGACCTCAGCAAGGTCAACTGGGATACCTTCCCCCGCCTCCTACGCGTCGGCTACAAGGAAATGGGCGTACGGAACGCGGACCCCACGCAGACCTACGTGATCTTCGACTGGGAGAACGGCAAGCAGGCCATGCGGTTCTACATCAACGGCGACTACAAGACCTCGGCCATGCTCACCGCCTCGTTCGACGGCACGATCCTCCGGCGGGTCAACGCGCGCTGACCCCGCTACGGGGTGCCCGGGGCCACCCGCGCCCACACCGTCTTGCCGACGATGCGCTCCGCGACGCCCCATTCCGCCGCCAACGCCTCGACCAGGCGCAGCCCGTTCCCGCTCTCGGCCCCGGGGCCGCCCTCGCACAGCTCTGGGCGCCGCTCGCCCCGTGCGTCCGAGACCTCGATCCGGAATCCATCCGTCTCGGGGGTTACGCGCAGCTCGAAGTCCCGGCCGGTGACGTGGCCGTGCAGCACGGCGTTGGCGGCCGGCTCGGCCACGACCACCGCCACGTCGTCGGACAGCCGGCTCCCGTACGCCACGCCCCAGGCGTCGAGTTGCTGCACGGCGAGTCGACGGGCGAGACGGGCGCCTCGGCGGGTGGCGCTGAAGCGCTGGACGAAGTCGGTACCCACAAGGGTGATTTCGGCGTTCATGTGACCCAGCGTGTCCGTCTCCTTCTGCGCTGACCAGGAGTGACCACACGACTCCAACAAGCTGTACGGGCCTGCCCGACCGGCTGTACGGGGCGTCGGCCGTGACCGCACGAGCGAAGGCGGTACGGGGCAGATGACGAACACGCAACGTGAGGAACGGCCGGAGCGCCCGGCCGAATCGGACGGTACCGCGCACCTGTTCAGGGCGCTGGGCCGCCGGCTGAAGTTCCTGCGCGAACGCGCGGGGATGAACCAGCGGGAGCCGGCGTCTGCGACGCATTGCGGCGAGGACCTGATCTCCGCGATGGAACGGGGGTGCGGACCCCGCAGGTGGAGTTCTTGCTCCTCGCGGACCGGGCTCTGAACACGGGGGGCCTGCTGTCGGCAGCGGCGGACGACGTACGGGAGGCGCTGAAGCGGACGCGCCTGCGGCATCCGGGATGGTTCCGGGACTATACGCGGACGGAGGCGGAGGCGGTCGCCGTGCACGAGTACAACAATCAGGTGATCCCCGGTCTGCTCCAGACCGAGGAGTACGCGCGGGCGGTGTTCACCCAGCGGCGACCACTGCTGGACGAGCAGACAATCGAGAAGCGCGTGGCGGACCGCATGGCACGCCAGCAGCTTTTCGAGCGCTGGCCTGCCCCGACGCTCAGCTTCCTACTTGAGGAGGCCGCGCGACCACCGTCCACGTCCGCGACTCGAAGAACATCCCCGGCCCCCGACTTCGACGTGGCGCCCACGGCCTGGTCCGCGTTCGTCACGTACGCGCGCCAGGGCTGAAAAGCCGGACGGCGAGCCCCACCCGGGCGCTCGCCGTCCGCCCGGCGCCTCGGGCTGGCACACTTCGCGCATGAGCCACGACCAGCGGGAACACATCGATCCGGAGGAAGCCCGGGCTCTAGCCGACTACCGGGCCCGCAGGGCCTCCGCGGCCGACCTCACCGAACCGGTTCCGCACGACGAGGTACGCGCCCGGCTCGGCCTGGAGCGGCGCTGACGCACCGGTCACCGGGCCCGCGCCGGGCACGCCCGGCCCCTCAGCCGCCCGGCGTCTCGTCCACCTTGAAGTCCATGTTCACCTTGCCGCCGACAACCGACTTCGCGGTGACCGTCACTCCGTACTGCTTACCGCTGTCGGCCAGTTGGCAGCGGATCGTGGCGCCGGCCTTGGCGGGCAGGTTCTCCGGGCAGGAGAAGGCGTCGGGCTGCTTGCCCACTTGGGCGGCGAGGGCGGCCTTGCCCTGGCGGGCGACCTCGGCCTTGTCCACGGAGCCGGAGGCGCTGTCCGCGCCCGCGGAGTCGGACGGCTGGGCCGAATCGCTGGGCTGGGGGTCGGGGGAGGCCCCGTCGCCCGCACCGGCGTTGTCGTCCACCTTGAAGTCCATGTTCACCTTCTTGCCGTCGACGGACTTCACGGTCGCCGTCATACCGAGCTTCTTGCCGCTGTCGGTGATCGTGCAGCGCACCGACTCACCGACCTTCCCCTTGAGGTCGTCCTCGCAGGTCACGTCCTCGGGAGCGCGCCCGACCTGCTTCTCCAGACCGGCGGAGGCCTGCTTGGCGACCTCCTCCTTCTTGACGACCAGGTCGCCGCCGAAGCTGAACGAGCAGCCCGAGACGAAGAACAGGGCCAGCGTCCCGGCCGCCGCTCCGGCCACTATCCGACTCCCTACGGACTGCTGCCTCATGGGGTCCCCCTAGCCTCGATGTACACGCCAACGACTGGCCTGCCAAGCTATCACCGGGGTCTGGGCCCCCGGCCGGGTCAGCCCGCGTACCCCTGGTCGGCGAGGATCTTGTCGATACGGGCGCGGTGGGCGGCCTCCCAGTCGTACAGGCTCTCCGCCGACCACATCCGGGTACGCCCCACGATCGACCGAAGCCTCATCACGCATCGCCCCATTCCACCACCGGCCGCATCCACGCCCCCACGGACTTTCGCGCGGGGCGTGGCACCGCCTGTCAGGCGTACGTCCAGCGCCACGCGTTCCCGCTGGAACTGCACCTGATCCGGGCTCCCGAGGCGTTCGTCGTCACGGCCCCGTGGTCGCTGTTCCGGCAGAACTGCCCTGCGCTGTAGCAGTTCCCGGCGTTGGAGCGGATGGAGCAGGTGCTCGTGGTCTTGGTGCCGCCGCCGGAGGACCCGCCGCCGGACCGGGTGGAGGCGGCCTTGGTGACCGTTGTCGTGACGGTCGGCCCGGGCACCTTCACGGTCTTCGTCTCGGTCACCGTGGGCGCCGGGGCGGGGGTGGCGGTCTCGGTCGCGGTGGCCGTGACGGTCACGGTGACCGCGGGCACCGGCTTGGCGCTCGCGGCCGCGTCCCCCTTCCCGGACTCCGAACAGCCGACCGCCCCCAGGGCGATCAGGGCCATCCCACCGACCCATATCCGCGCGCGCCGGCTCAGCACCTTGGGCATGGAGTCCCCCCATACGTCTCGTCGAGTGGGGTGACCGTATTACCGCGAACGAGATGTGGGGAAGTTGCGGAGGGAGAGTGATCAGATCGTGATCACCGGACATTCGGCGGCCACACGCCGAAACCCGTTCTGGCGGAGCGCGGGAAGGAGGTCGTCGGCGTCGATCCCGCGCGGGCGTCAGTCGATGTCGCCCGGGCCAAGCCGGGCGCCGAGCGGGTGCGCTGGATCTGCGGCGACGCCACGCGGCTGCCGCCGTTGCGCGTCGACCTCGCGACGATGACCGCGAACGTGGCCCAGGCCATCGCGGACCCCGGGGACTGGCAAGCCACGCTGCGGGGCGCCCGCGAGGCGCTGCGGCCCGGCGGGCGGCTGGTGTTCGAGACGCGGGTGCCGGGGCGGCGGGCCTGGGAGGAGTGGACGCGGGAGCAGTCCCACAGCGTGACCGACGTCCACGGGATCGGCGCTGTCGAGACCTGGGTGCAGGTCACCGAGGCGACCGGGCCGCACGTCTCGTTCCGCTGGACCTACCGGTTCGCGGCCGACGGTCGGACGCTCACCTCCGACTCGACGCTGCGCTTCCGGGAACGGGAGGAGATCCAGGCGGACCTGGACGCGCAGGGATACGCCCTGGAGGACCTCCGCGAAGCGCCCGACCGGCCCGGGCGGGAGTACGTGTTCGTGGCGCGCAGACCGTAAGGCGGGCGCGGAGCCGTCCGTCCGATGAGCTCACCAACGGGGCGGGGGAAGCGGCATGCGGTGGGATCGCGGGAGTGTCACCGGGCTCGAGCTGATCGTGGGCGGGCTGGTCGTCGGGGCGGTGGGTGCGGGGATCATCGCCGTCGGGACAGGGGCGTTCGGGGTGGAGACCGAGACGTTCGGGGCCATCGACTGCGACTCCGTCTCCGTCAAGGGCGGGACCGTGTGGCACTGCCGCGGCGAGAGCCCGGGCCAGGCCGCCGCCAATGAGGCGGCCCGGCGCAAGGCGGAGCTGGACGCGCTGCCCCCAGGTAGGCCCCCTCACCCCAGCCCGCGCGCGACGCGCTCCGCCTCGGTCAGGGTCTCCATCAGCTTCTCCGGGTCCACCACGTACTCGCTGTCGTCCAACGCGTCGTAGTCCACCGTGCCCAACGGCAGCCCCAACGCGTCCAGTTCGGCGGCCAGCTGCCCGAACGCCACGCGCTCGTCCGGCTCGTCCTGATACGCGGACTGCTCGAAGGCGACGGCCTCCGTCAGGGTGGAGCCGGTCATCGGCCAGAGGGTGAACTCCGTGTCCAGCTCGATCGGCCGCCGCACCGGCTCGTCCGGATGGACCCAGTAACCGACCCATCCCTTACCGCCCTTGGCGACGAGCTTCACGTATTCCGTCATCCGCGCGACCCCCGCGTTGACGGCCTGCATCTCCGGGTCGGCCAGCTCCTGCTCGCTCAGGTAGCCGGTGTCCAGGAACGGGTGGAGCTCGCCCTCCTCGAAGAACTCAAGGCCCAGCAGGTGGGCGAAGTCGTCCCGCCCCTCCCAGTGGGCGGTGAGCAGCACGCGCAGGTCGTCCGGCACCGGCAGCCCGTCCAGCCGCTCACGGGAGAACGCGGCGAGCCGCTCGTCGTAGGTGGTGTTCACGGGTCCCTCTCGGGGGTCGAAGGGGTCGAAGGAGCAACGGGGTCCTACA
Source organism: Streptomyces sp. NBC_00523 (assembly GCF_036346615.1). Classification (NCBI taxonomy): domain Bacteria; kingdom Bacillati; phylum Actinomycetota; class Actinomycetes; order Kitasatosporales; family Streptomycetaceae; genus Streptomyces; species Streptomyces sp. NBC_00523. The sequence goes on from NZ_CP107836.1 coordinate 3,156,314, forward strand.
GGTACGCCGCGTACGCGTCCAGCGTCCGCAGGACCTCCGGCTCCGCGGCCGGGGGCAGCTGGAGGACGATCTCCTCGATGCCCAGGTCCGCGAAGCGGGCCAGCTTGCCGGGGGACGGGAGGACCGCGTACGGGACGATGTGGAGGTCCTTCGGGTCGCGCCCGGCGGCCTCCCACGCGGTGCGGAGGTGGGGGACGGACTCCGTGAGGCCGCCGCCCCCGATGGGGAGCCAGCCGTCGGCCGACTCCGCGATGTGGGCGAACAGCTTGGGGCCCGCCGCGCCGCCGATCAGAACGCGCGGGCCTTGCGGGCGGTACGGCTTCGGGTGGGCCTCGCTGGCGCGCACGGAGCCGAACTCCCCCTCGTACGCCGTGGGTTCCGCAGCCCACAGCGCCCGCATCAGCGCCAGCCGTTCGCGGCCCAGGCGGCGGCGGGTGGACCACTCGACGCCGTGGTCGGCGGCCTCCTCGACGTTCCAGCCGTAGCCGATGCCGAGGGTGAAGCGGCCGGCGGAGAGGTGGTCCAGGGTGGCGATCTGCTTGGCCAGGTCGATCGGGTCGTGCTGGGCGATCAGGGTGATGCCCGTGCCCAGGGCCAGCCGCTCGGTCACCGCCGCGGCCTGGGCGAGCGCGACGAAGGGATCCAGGGTGCGTCCGTACTCGCGGGGGAGCTCGCCGCCCGCCGGGTAGGGGGTGTCCCTGCTCACCGGGATGTGGGTGTGCTCGGGCAGGTACAGCCCGGCGAACCCGCGCTGTTCGAGCTGGTGCGCCAGCCGCACCGGGGTGATCGTCTCGTCGGTGAGGAAGATCGTGGTGGCGATCCGCATACGAAGGCACCTCCGTCGTTGTCCCGTGACGCTCCCAACGTATGCGGTCGGGGGCGCGAAGGGACGCCTCCGGCCTCCCCAAACGTCACCAACTTAGGTTAGGCTCGCCTAAATTATCTCACGAGGGCAGGGAGCAGGACCATGGGGCACGGCTGGGAGGGCGTCGTCCTCAAGCTCATGCGGGGACGCGACTTCACCTTCACCGTCACCGCGACCGAGGAGCCCGCCGACGGCTTCCGGCGCATCGCGGTCACCGACGGCGGGCTGCTCGCGGCGACCGACGGGGCGCACCCCACGATGTGGGTCAGGCTCTGGTTCGACCGGTCCGGCAAACCGCATCAGCGCGCGTACACCCTGGTCGACCCCGACCCGGAAGCCGGTACGTTCACGCTGGAGTTCGCGCTGCACGAGGGTCCGGCAACGGACTGGGCGCTCGCCGCCCGGCCCGGCGACACGATCGACGCCACCCTCCAGGGCACCGGCTTCTCGCTTCCCGAACCGGCCCCCACCCGGCTCGTCGTGATCGGCGACCCCGCGTCCCTGCCCGCGGTCAACTCCCTGCTGGACGCGCTGCCGGGCACCCCCGCGACCCTCTGGTACGAGGAGGCGCCCGGCACGGCCGACACCCCGCCGCTGCGCCTCGACCCCGACCGCCACACGCTCCACCGGGTGCCCCGCCACGACCGGGGCGCGGCGCTCATCGACACGGTGAAGTCCGGGCTGCCGGGGGTGCTCGGCGAGGACGCCTCGGGCGCGTACGTCTGGATCGCCTGCGACACGGCGACGACCAGGGCCCTGTCGGCGTACGTACGCAGGGACCTGGCCGTTCCCAAGGAGCGGGTGCACGCCCTGGGTTACTGGCGCGCGGGCTGAGCGTCAGCCCCGAGTGGCCGCGTGCATGACGTACGGGGCGCGCATCGTCGCCGGTCCCAGCGTCACCGTGGCACCGGCCGAGGCGATCTGCGCGGTGGTGGAGGTGCCGGGGTAGAACCAGCGCCAGCTGCCCGAACCGCTCGCGGTCACGGTCGCGGAGAGACGGCCCGAGCTGTTCGTCCTGACCGTCTTCACGGTCTTGTACGCGCTCGCGCCCGCCTTCCGGAACTGAAGCCGGACGCTCTGACCGGCGTACCCCCGGTACTTCAGCGCCTCCCAGTCGGCCCGGCTCAGCGTGCCGGTGACCTTGACCTGCTTGCCGCCGGAGAGCGGGCTCGGGCCGGTCGCGGCGGTGGTCAGGGTCGCGGCGCGCTTGAGGTTGAACGGGGCGACGCAGTCGAAGATCCAGTAGTCGTCGTCATGCGCGTTCGCGATGCCGTACGCGCACCAGCCGCCGGCCGCGTCGTTCGCGTTCCTGTCGCTGTAGTCGGGGAAGTACTCCGGCACAAGTCGCATCATCGCCGTGCACTCCGACGTGGTGGCGCTCAGCTTCCTGCACGTCGTGCTGTCCGTCTCCACCGGCGCGTTCGCGGTGGAAGTCGCGTTGCCGACGTCGATCCGGCTCAGGCCCTCGACCCCCGAGTCGTCCTTGACCGTCACCTTGACCGGGAACGTCACCGTCTTGCTGACGCCCACGACCACGCTCTTGCCGTTGTTGGTCACCCCCTTGGTGACCCGGATGTCGCCCCGCCCCTCGGCGTTGGCCGCCGTCGTGCCGAGCACGGTCATGGCCGCCACGGCGGCCACCGTGCTCCACAGCACGTGTCTTCGCATCTGTCCCCTCCTCATCGCGGACCCGCCCCGGCTCTCGGGGCTGCCGCGTCGGCACAGCGTAGAGCCGGGGCGCGGGCCGTCCGGCGGAGGGTCCCGCGACGGGGCGACCGCCCGCGCTCAGCCCGCCGCGGCCACCGGCTCGGCCGCCCCCATCGCACCCAACCGCTGCTCACAGCCCCGCCGTTGCCACACCGCGAGTCCCGCCACCGCAACCCCCAGCGCCAGCCACCCCGCCGGGCCCGCGGCCATCACCACGCCCGTGAGCAGGGGCGGGCCCGCCGACTTCTGGATGGACTGGGACATGCCGGCCACGCCCAGATAGGCGGCGCGCTCGTCCGGTGGGGCCAGCAGGACGGCCAGTTCCCAGGAGCTGACCGAGCGCATCAGCTCCGCCATCGTGACCAGGACCGCCGCCGCGAGCAGGACCCCGGCCGCCGTCCAGGTGCCGCAGCCGGTGGACGCCGCCAGCAGGGCGCAGGTGACGAAGAGCAGCACGCCGTACAGCACCACCGCGCGGGCCGCCTTGCGCGGGCCCTCCGCCCTTCGGGACACGCTGAGTTGGAGCACGACGACCAGCACGGTGTTGATGACCAGGAAGGCCGGGACGAGGGCGTGCGGGGCGGAGGTGCGGCTCACGAGCCAGAGCGGGAGGCCGACGCCGAGCACCGAGTCGTCCAGGTTCATCGGGATGTCGAGGAGCACGAAGCGGAGGTAACCCCGGTCCCGCCAGGGGCCCTTAGTGCCCGGACGGGGTACCTCGCGGTGCGTCGGCCCGACCACCCCGCCCGGCTCCCCCGTACGCCACACCAGCGCGGCGGCGACGAGGAAGGAGAGCGCGTTGCCGAGGATCAGCGCGCGGTACGCGTCCGCCGTCCCGGCCGCCAGGCCGATCGCGGCGAGCCCGGCGCCCAGCCCGTAGCCCGCGTTGGCGGCGCTGCGGGACAACGCCTGGTAGGCGACGCGTCGTTCGCCCGCCGCGCGGGTGGCGAACAGCATCTCCAGGGTCTTGGCCGCCCTGTCCCCCAGGTACGTCACGGCGACCACGACGAGCAGCGCCTCGAACCGCGTACAGAGCAGCACCAGCGTGAGCGTCACGAGGCGCAGCAGATGGCAGCCGATCAGCAGCGGGCGCACCGGGAAGCGGCTCGCGAGTCGTCCGGCGAGGGGTGAGCCCGCGATGCCCGCGACGCCCGCCGTGCCGAGGAGGACGCCGATCTGCTGGGCGCTGAGATGGGTGACGAAGGTGAGGTAGAGGACCGAGGAGGCGGCCCACAGACCGGTTCCGGTGCGGTCCACGGCCAGGGCGCGCAGCATGATCCGGGCGTCGCGGCCGCCCGGTGGGTTGCGCAACTGGGCCAGCAATCCCGCCTGTTCCCGGACGCGCCCCACCCCGTACCCCCAAGTATCTCGACATCAAGAGACCTACCGACCCGCGGAAGCCTGCCCGGATATTCTCTTGATGTCAAGAAGCTTGATTCCGAGATACCGGACATGCGTACGCCAAGGCCGGCCGGGGCAATGCCCCCGGCCGGCCTTGGTGCCGCATCGCTACTTCGGTTCGCGTTCGAACTGCGCCCTGGACCAGAAGTAGCCGAGGACGGTCAGACCGACGCACCAGGCCACCGCGATCCACCCGTTGTGGCCGATCTCCGTACCGAGCAGCAGTCCGCGCAGGGTCTCGATCGCCGGGGTGAAGGGCTGGTACTCGGCGATCGGCCGGAACCAGCCGGGCATCGAGCCCAGCGGGACGAACGCGCTGGAGATGAGCGGCAGCAGGATCAGCGGCGTGGCGTTGTTGCTGGCGGCCTCCGCGTTGGGGCTGCCCAGGCCCATGCCCACGGCGATCCAGGTGAAGGCCAGGGTGAACAGGGCGAGCAGTCCGAGCGCGCCGAGCCATTCCAGGACGGTGGCGTCGGTGGACCGGAAGCCCATGGCCACCCCGACCGCGCCGACGAGGACCACGCTCATCAGCGTCCGCAGCACGCTGCCCGCGACGTGCCCGAAGAGGATCGAGCCCCGGTGGATCGCCATGGTGCGGAAGCGGGCGATGATGCCCTCGCTCATGTCCATGGAGACCGAGACGGCGGTGCCGACGGTGGTCGAGCCGATCGTCATGAGCAGGATGCCGGGCACGATGTACGCGATGTACGCGTCGCGGCCCGCGCCGCCGCTCATGGTGTCGCCGAAGATGTAGACGAACAGCAGGAGCAGCATCACCGGGGTGAGCAGCAGGTTGAGGGTGAGCGAGGGGTAGCGCCTGGCGTGCAGGAGGTCGCGGCGGAGCATCGTGGCCGAGTCGCGCACGGCGAGGGAGAGGGTACTCATCGGACGGACTCCTTGGTCGGGGCGGGGATGACGGCGTCGGTGCCGGATTCGGTCTCGGTGCCGGCTTCGGTCAGGGCGAAGAAGACGTCGTCCAGGTCGGGGGTGTGCACGGTGAGTTCGTCCGCCTCGATCCCGGCGGCGTCCAGCCGGTCGAGGATGGAGCGCAGGATGCTCTGGGTACCGTCGCTGGGGAGTTGCAGGGCCAGCGCGGCATCGTCGCGGACGGCGTCGCCGCCGAGGTGGGCCGCCGCCTCCCGGTAGGCGGCCGGGTCGCTGAACCGCAGCCGGACGTGCCCGCCGGGGACGATCCGCTTCAGCTCCTCGGCGCTGCCCTCGGCCACCAGCTTCCCGTTGTGCAGGACGGCGATGCGGTCGGCGAGTTCGTCGGCCTCTTCCAGGTACTGGGTGGTGAGGAAGACGGTCACCCCGTCGCCGACCAGGCCGCGGATCATCTGCCACATGCCGTGCCGGCTGCGCGGGTCGAGCCCGGTGGTCGGCTCGTCCAGGAAGATGATGCGCGGGTTCCCGACGAGGGTCATCGCGATGTCGAGGCGGCGCTTCATGCCGCCGGAGTAGGTGGAGGCGGGCTTCTTCGCCGCCTCCGTGAGGTCGAAGCGCTCAAGGAGCTCCGCGGTGACGCGCCGCCCCTCGGCCTTCGGCAGGTGGTGCAGGTCCGCCATCAGGAGCAGGTTCTCCTCGCCGGTGATCAGCCCGTCGACGGCGGAGAACTGCCCGGTGACGCCGATGGCGGCGCGTACCGCCTGCGCGTCGGTGGCCAGGTCGTGGCCCCCGACGCTGATCGCGCCGGACCCTTGGCCGGGTGGGATGAGCGTGGAGAGGATCTTGACGGCGGTCGTCTTGCCCGCGCCGTTCGGGCCGAGCAGCGCGAACACCGTTCCGGCCGGGATGCTGAGGTCGATCCCGTCGAGCACGGTCTTCTCGCCGTACGCCTTGCGCAGTCCGTTCGCCGCGATGGCCGGGTTCGTCATGGTGGGGCTCCTTCTGCTGGTACGAGGTGGGGGGGGAGGTGTCAGAGGCTGCGGGCGGTGATGTCGCCCTTGGTGGTGGTCGCCCGGATGGTCAGGACGGGTGCGCCGTCGTTCATCAGGGCGTTGTCGATGCGGCCGAGGACGGTGCCCGCGTCGAGCACGGCCGGGACGCCGCGCGCCGCGCCGACGGTGATGTCGCCCAGCTGGGTGCTGAGGGTGAGCTCACCGCGGGTGGCCTCCTCGACGGTCACGTCGCCGCGCTGGGTGCTGAGGTCGCCGGGCCCGGTGAGGCGGCGGATGATCACGGCGCCGTCGTGCGCGGAGATCCGGGCGCCGGCGGCCTCGTCCACCTTGACGGAGCGGTAGCCGCCCTCGAAGACGATGTCGCCGAGGCGTCCGACGCCCCGGAACTCGGCGGCGCCGGCCTTCGCCTCGACGTGCGACCCGGCGGGCAGCTGGACGGTGATCTCGACGGCCCCGGAGTCACCGAGGAGCCGGTTGCGCCCCTCCTTGGCGGCCCGGATGTCGAGGACGCCGTCGGTGTACGCGACCTCGACGCGCTCGGCGGCCTTCGCGTCGCGGCTCTTGGAGGGGTCGGCGGGCAGGACCTCGACCACGGTGTCGGCGCGGTCGGCGGCGATGAACCGGATGAGACCGGCGGCGATGTCGACGCGGGCGGTGACGGCGGCGGGGGTTTCGAACTTCGGCATGGTGCGCTCCTTCTGGGGTGACGCGAACCGGAGTGGTTCGCGCTTTCCGATGAGAGAAACGCTACGTTGCGTTCATGAGTCCGGCAACACACTTGTTGCATCAGATGCGCGTAACCGCACGTCAAAACAGAGAAGTTGGAGCAATGAGCTCTGAGATAACGCAACGACCGCCTCGCAACTCGTTGCAATGGGCTGTCAGCGAACGCTATAGTCGGCCCACCGGTCACCGCACGGCCGGGCCCGCGCCACGAAGGAGTACGCGATGCCGGGAGGCAGGCTCAGCCAGCAGGAACGCCGCCAGATCGGCCGGGGCCTGGCCGACGGACTGGCCTACGCCGAGATCGCCCGGCAGCTGGACCGTCCCACCTCGACCATCACCCGCGAGGTGACGCGCAACGGCGGCCCCGCCGGCTACCGCGCCGACGTCGCCCACCGCACCGCCGAGCAGCGCGCCCACCGCCGGAAGAACCCCGCGCCCCGCGACGCGCGCCCGGACCCGCAGCCCCACGGCCGGGACGCCGAGGCGGTGCACGCGTACGAGGAGATGTTCACGACGGCCATGACGGCCTCGGGCGCCCCCCAGATGATGTCGAGGGTCCTCGCGGCCCTGACCCTCAGCGACACCGGCAGCCTGACCGCCGGCGAGCTCGCCGCGCACCTGAAGGTCAGCCCGGCCTCCGTGTCCAAGGCGGTCGCGTTCCTGGAGACCCAGAGCATGGTCCGCCGCGAGCGCGAGGGCCGCCGGGAACGCTATGTCGTCGACGACGAGCTCATGCACGAGTCGATGATGGCGAGCGCCCACTCCACCGCCCAGCTCGCCGAGACCGCCCGCAAGGGCGTCCCCGTCCTGGGCGCGGACACGGCGGCGGGCACCCGACTGGAGAACATGGCCCGCTACCTGGACTTCGTCTCCGAATCGATAGCCCGAGCCGCCGAACAGGCCCGGGCCATCCTGCACACCAAGGCCCCTGACCCGGGGCCCTGACGGAGCATCACTTCCGGTACAGCGCCTCGATCTCCTCCGCGAAGTCCCGCGCGATCGCGTCCCGCTTCAGCTTCAGGGACGGCGTGAGGTGGCCCTTCTCCTCCGTGAAGTCCACCGGCAGCACCGTGAACTTGCGAATCGACTCCGCGCGGGAGACCAGGCGGTTGGCCTCGTCCACCGCGCGCTGGAGCGCGGTGCGCAGCTCCTCGTCGTGGACGAGTTCGCGCATCGGGACGTCCTGCTTCTTGCGCATCCGGCACCAGTGCGCCAGCCCGTCCGCCTCCAGCGTGATCAGGGCCGTGATGAAGGAGCGGTTGTCGCCGACGACCATGCACTGGCTGACCAGCGGATGGGCGCGCAGCCAGTCCTCCAGCGGGGCCGGGGTGACGTTCTTGCCGCCCGACGTGATGATGATGTCCTTCTTGCGGCCGGTGATCGTGAGGTAGCCCTCCTGGTCGAGCGCGCCCAGGTCACCGGTGGCGAACCAGCCGCCGTCCAGCACGGGCACTGACGCCCCGCGCTCCGCGTCCCAGTACCCCTGGAACACCTGCCCTCCGCTGAGCAGCACCTCCCCGTCCCCGGCTATGCGTACGGCGGTGCCGGGCATCGGCCAGCCGACCGTGCCCAGCCGGGGCTTGAGCGGCGGGGTCACCGTGGCGGCGGCGGTCGTCTCGGTCAGGCCGTAGCCCTCGAAGATCTCGATGCCGGCGCCCGCGTAGAACGCCGCGAGCCGCCGCCCCAGCGGGGAGCCGCCGCAGATCGCGTACCGGACGTGCCCGCCGAGCGCCGCCCGGATGCGGCGGTAGACCAGCGGGTCGTACAGCGCCCGGGCGGCGCGCAGCCCGAGACCGGGGCCGGGGCCCGTGCCGTGTTCGGCGGCCTCGACGGCCTGGCCGTAGCGCTGGGCGATCCGGGCGGCCCGGTCGAAGGAGGAGGCGCGGCCCATCTTCTCGGCGGTGGCCCGGCCCGTGTTGTAGACCTTCTCCAGGACGTACGGGATCGCCAGCAGGAACGACGGCTTGAAACCGGCCAGGTCGGCCAGCAGGTCCTCGGTCTGGATCGACGGCGCGTGGCCGAGCCGGACCCGGGCGCGCAGGCAGCCGATCGCGACCATCCGGCCGAAGACGTGGGACAGCGGCAGGAACAGCAGGGTCGAGGCGGGGTACTTGCTCACCGACTTGAAGACCGGGTGCAGCAGCTCGATCGCGTTGTCGACCTCGGCGAAGAAGTTGCCGTGGGTCAGCACGCACCCCTTCGGGCGGCCCGTGGTCCCGGAGGTGTAGATCAGGGTCGCCGGGGTCTCCGGCTCCAGGGTCGCGCGGCGCTCGGCGACGGCGTCGTCCGGGAGGTGCTGCCCGAGCTTCTTCAGCCGGCCGAGCGCGCCCGTGTCGAACTGCCAGAGGTGCGCGAGCCCGGGGAGCTGCTTGCGTTCCTGGCTGATGATCCGGCCCTGGTCCGCCGTCTCGACCGCGCAGGCCACGGACCCGGAGTCCTGGAGGATCCAGCGGGCCTGGAAGGCGGACGAGGTCGGGTAGATCGGCACGGTGACCAGACCGGCCGCCCAGGCCGCGAAGTCGAGCAGCGTCCACTCGTACGTCGTACGGGCCATGATCGCGATCCGGTCACCGGCCCGCAGCCCCTCCGCGATCAGCCCCTTGGCGACGGCCAGCACCTCGGCGGCGAACTCGGCGGCCGACACGTCCTGCCAGCTCCCGTCCGGCTGCTTCCGGCTGAGCACGGCGTCGGCGGGCGCCTCGCGCGCGTTGTCGAACGGGATCTCGGCGAGCGACCCCCGCCGGACGGGCGGCGCGAACGCCGGTACGGAGACCTGCCGGACGGCCCCGTGAGCGTCCCGCTCAAGCGTCGGCTCGACCAGGGCGGGGACGGCGGGTGCGGGGGAAGGTGCGGGTGGCGTGGACACGTGCGGCTCCTCGGCAAGGGGGACGGGGGTTCACTGCTGTCGTACGGCGGTGCGCGGGCGCGGTCCCGCCGCGCCCGCGCACCGCCCTGCTCACACGCGTTCGAGGATCGCCGTGACCCCCTGGCCGCCCGCCGCGCAGATCGAGATCAGCCCGCGGCCCGGGGCGTCCCGCTCCGCGAGCAGCTTGGCCAGGGTGGCGACGATGCGGGCGCCCGTCGCGGCGAAGGGGTGGCCGGTGGCGAGCGAGGAGCCCGCGACGTTCAGCCGGTCCCGGTCAACGGGCGCGAGCCCTTGTTTCTCCCAGGCGGCCAGGGTGGCCAGCACCTGGGAGGCGAACGCCTCGTGGATCTCGAAGAGGTCGAAGTCCTCGATGCCGAGCCCGGCCCGCTCCAGCAGCCGGGGCACCGCGTACGCGGGCGCCATCAGCAGCCCGTCCTCGCCCTTCACGTAGTCCACCGCGGCGGTCTCGTACAGCGAGAGGTACGCCTGCGGTTCGAGGCCGTGCGCCTCGGCCCACTCCTCGCTCGCCAGGAGGACGGTCGCGGCGCCGTCCGTGAGCGGCGTCGAATTGCCCGCGGTCATCGTCGCGTCGGGGTGGTCCGTGCCGAACACCGGCTTCAGCGTGGCGAGTTTCTCCACCGTGGAGCCGGGGCGCAGGTTCTGGTCGCGTTCCAGGCCCTGGTACGGGACGACGAGGTCGTCCAGGAAGCCCCGTTCGTACGCGGCGGCGAGCCGCTGGTGGCTGGTGGCGGCCAGCAGGTCCTGCTCGGCGCGGCCGATGTCCCACTGCCGGGCGGTGAGCGCCGCGTGCTCGCCCATCGAAAGGCCGGTGCGGGGTTCGGCGTTGCGCGGGATGTCCGGGACGAGGTGCCGGGGCCGTACGCCCGTGAGGGCCTTCGCGCGGGCCCCCGCCGACTTCGCGCGCCGGACGGAGAGCAGCAGCCGGCGCAGTTCGTCGTTGACGCCGAGCGGGGCGTCGCTGGTGGTGTCCGTGCCGCCCGCGACGGCCGAGTCGATCGCCCCGAGCATGATCTTGTTGGCGGCTGCGATCACCGCCTGGAGGCCCGTGCCGCACGCCTGCTGGACGTCGTACGCCGGGGTGCGCGGGTCGAGCCGCGAGCCGAGCACCGTCTCGCGGGCCAGGTTGAAGTCGCGGCTGTGCTTGAGGACCGCGCCCGCCGCGAACTCGCCGACGCGCTCGCCCTGGAGCCCGAAGCGCTCGACCAGGCCGTCGAGCGCGGCGGTCAGCATCTGCTGGTTGGAGACCTGCGCGTAGGGCCCGTCGGACCGGGCAAACGGGATACGGCTGCCGCCGATGACCGCGACCCGGCGGGGCTGCGGGAGTGCGAGGGGAATCAACTCGACCAACTCATCTCGACCAGCTCCTGACTCTTGAGTAACCTTACTCCGGAGTAAATCTACGACCGAGCAGGGAGTCTGGACAATGGCCGACCGCTATCTGCACCTGACCGGCACGGCACCCGGCAAGTTCCTCACCCGGAAACTCGGTCTCCCGCAGCCCGCCCGGCTGCGCCGCTGGACCCTGGAGACGCCGACGCTCACCGGCCCCGTCCTCCACCTCACCGCGGGGGATTCCGCCGTCACCGAGGAGCTGGCCGCGGTCCTCACCGCCACCGGCCTGGAGGTCGTCGCCCGCGCGGACCGGCCCGCCGCGCTCGTCCTCGACGCGACCGCCGTGGACACCGCGGCCGGACTCGCCGCCGTGCACGCCGCCCTCCACCCGGTCGTCCGCTCGCTCGCCCCCGGCGGCCGGGTCGTCGTCCTCGGGGTGCGGCCCTCACCGGAGGACCACCACCAGGCCGCCGCCCAGCAGGCCCTGGAGGGCTTCACGCGCTCGCTCGGCAAGGAGATCGGCAAGGGCGCCACCGTGCAGCTGGTCCGCATCGCCCCGGCCGCCGTCGCCTCCGCCGAGTCCACCCTGCGCTTCCTGCTCTCGCCCCGGTCCGCGTACGTCAGCGGCCAGGTCATCGAGGTCACCGACGCCGCCCCCGACCCGGTCCGCGACTGGGCCGCCCCGCTGGCCGGGCGGACCGCCCTGGTCACCGGCGCCGCCCGGGGCATCGGCGCCTCCGTCGCCTCGGTCCTGGCCCGCGACGGCGCCCGGGTGATCTGCCTGGACGTCCCCCAGGCCCAGGAGGACCTGGTGCGCACCGCCGACCGCCTCGGCGCCACCGCGCTCCCCCTCGACATCACGGCCGAGGACGCCGCCGAACGCATCGCGGCCGCCGCCCCGGACGGGCTCGACATCCTCGTCCACAACGCCGGCATCACCCGCGACCGGCGGCTCGCCAACATGGCCGCCGACCGCTGGGCCTCGGTCATCGACGTCAACCTGGACAGCGTCCTGCGCACCACCGACGCGCTGCTGAAGGCGGGCACGGTCAACCGGGGCGGCCGGATCGTCGCCACCGCCTCCATCGCGGGCATCGCCGGGAACAACGGCCAGACCAACTACGCGGCCAGCAAGGCCGGCATCATCGGCCTCGTCCGCTCCCTGGCCCCGCGCGCCGCCGCCGACCACGGCGTCACGGTCAACGCGGTCGCCCCCGGCTTCATCGAGACGAAGATGACCGCGGCCGTCCCACTGTTCATCCGCGAGGCGGGCCGCCGGATGAACTCCCTCGCACAGGGCGGCCTCCCGGTCGACGTCGCCGAGACCACCGCCTGGTTCGCCCAGCCCGCGTCCGCCGCCGTCAACGGCCAGGTCGTCCGGGTCTGCGGCCAGAGCCTGCTGGGGGCGTGACCCGATGAGCCTCACCCTCTCGCTGGCCCGGGGCGCCGTCACCTCGCCCTTCAAGCGCGCCGGACGACCCGGCGCCACCCTCCCGGCCGGCCGCCTCCGCCTGCCCGCCGCGCCCCCCGTACCCGCGCGCCTGGCCGCGTACCGCACGATCTGCGGCTTCCCGGCGACCGGGCCGCTGCCCGTGACGTACCCGCACGTCCTGGCGTTCCCCCTGGCCATGCGGCTGATGACCCGCCGCGACTTCCCGCTCCCGGTCACCGGCCTCGTCCACACCTGGATCGAGATCACCGCCCACCGCACCCTCCGGCCGGAGGACTCGCTCGAACTCACGGTGTACGCGGAGGAGTTGAGCCCGCATCGGCGCGGCACCGAGGTCACCGTGGTGACCGAGGCACGCCTCGCGGACGCGCTGGTGTGGGAGTCCCGCAGCGGCTATCTGTCCCGGCACGCGACGCGTACGGAGGCGGCCCCCAAGGAAGAACCCGCCGCGCCGCTCCCGGCCCTCGCCGAGTGGCGGCTGCCCGGCGACCTCGGACGGCGGTACGCGGCGGCCTCCGGCGACCGCAACCCGATCCACCTCCACCCGCTGACCGCCCGGCTCTTCGGCTTCCCCCGGGCCATCGCCCACGGCATGTGGACCGTCGCCCGCTGCCTGGCCGAAACCCCCGACCCGGCCACGCTCCGCACCGTACGGGCGGACTTCCGCGCCCCGGTCCTGCTGCCCGGCACGGTCACGTACGCCTCCGACGGCCACGCGTTCCAGCTGCGCGGCGGCAAGGACGGCGAACGGCTGCACCTCACCGGCACTACGGGGTAGGCGCCTGCCACGGGCGGCCGTTCATCAGGTTCTCCAGGCCCGCCCAGGAGAAGTTCATCATCGTGGCCGCCGCCTCCCGGGCCGAGACGCCCGGGGTCTCGTTGGCCCAGCCGGCCAGCGCCTCCGCGGCGCCCACCAGGGCCTGGGCGAGGCCCGCCACGTCCCGGTCCGGGAGCGCCGGGTCGTGGTGCGCCTCGCGGGCGGCGGCGCCGATCAGCCCGGTCACGAAGGCGACGATCTCCTCGCGCATCGCGTTGACCTCGTTGGCGAACGGCTCCCCGTGGGTCCGCGCCTGCCGGTAGAGCACCGCCCAGCCGTCCGGGTTCTCCGCGGTGTGCGTGAAGAACGCCCGCAGCCCCTCCCAGAGTTGCCGGTCGGCCGGGAGACCCGGTTCCACGCCCCCCTGCACGGCGGCCAGCAGCGCCTTCGCCTCGCGCCGGATGCACGCGGTGAACAGCTCGTCCTTTGAATTCAGGTACAGGTAGACCAGGGGCTTCGACACCCCGGCCAGCTCGGCGATCTCGTCCATCGAGGCGGCCCGGTACCCCCGCTGCCCGAACGTCTGCACCGCGGCGTCCATCATCTGCTGCTCGCGCACGGCGCGCGGCATCCGCTTGTTCCGCACAGCACCCACGTCGACTCCTCCCGCCCCCGCGCACTACTCCTCGGTAAGCGTACGGGGCGCGCGCGGACCCCGTCGTACGCCGCCATGCCGAGGGCCCCTCCTCCGCGCAGGAGAAGGGGCCCTCGGGTGAAGCGGGTGAAGCGATCAGGCGGCGACCGGGACGCGCTCCGGCTCGGTGTCGCGGATCTCCTCGTTCTCGTCCACCGGGGAGGCGGAGGCCGAGTTGTAGGCGTCGTGGTCCAGGATCTTCTCGCGGGCCGCGACGATCACCGGGACGAGCGCCTGGCCGGCCACGTTGGTGGCGGTGCGCATCATGTCCAGGATCGGGTCGATGGCCATCAGCAGGCCGACGCCCTCCAGCGGGAGACCCAGGGTCGACAGGGTCAGCGTCAGCATGACCGTCGCACCGGTCAGACCGGCGGTGGCCGCCGAACCGATGACCGAGACGAACGCGATCAGGACGTAGTCACCGACACCCAGCTGCACGTCGAAGATCTGCGCGATGAAGATCGCGGCGAGCGCCGGGTAGATCGCGGCGCAGCCGTCCATCTTGGTGGTGGCGCCGAACGGGACGGAGAAGGAGGCGTACTCCTTCGGGACGCCCAGGCGCTCGGTGACCTTCTGGGTGACCGGCATGGTGCCGACCGAGGAGCGCGAGACGAACGCCAGCTGGATCGCGGGCCAGGCGCCCTTGAAGAACTGGAGCGGGCTGACCTTGGCGACGGTGGCGAGCAGCAGCGGGTAGACGCCGAACAGCACCAGCGCGCAGCCGATGTAGACGTCGGCGGTGAACGTCGCGTACTTGCCGATCAGGTCCCAGCCGTAGTCCGCGATGGCGTAGCCGATGAGGCCGATGGTGCCGATCGGGGCGAGGCGGATGACCCACCACAGGGCCTTCTGGAGGAGCTCCAGGACGGCTTCGCTGAGGGTGAGGATCGGCTGCGCCTTCTCACCGAGCTTGAGGGCGGCGATGCCGGCGACGGCGGCCATGAAGACGATCTGGAGGACGTTCAGCTCGGCGAACGGCGTGATGACGTTGTCCGGGATGATGCCGGTCAGGAAGTCGAGCCAGGAGCCGGCGTGCTCGGGGAGCTTGCCGTCCTTCGGGGTGAGGCCGGTGCCGGAGCCCGGGTTGGTGATCAGACCGATCGCGAGGCCGATGGCCACGGCGATCAGCGAGGTGATCATGAACCAGAGCAGGGTGCGGGTCGCCAGCCGGGCGGCGTTGTTGACCTTGCGCAGGTTGGTGATCGACACCAGGATCGCGAAGAAGACGAGGGGCGCCACGGCCAGCTTCAGCAGCTGGACGAAGATGTGGCCGACCTTGTCGAGCGTGGTGTACAGCCAGTCGATGTCCTGGCTGCGGGCGAGCCAGCCGAGCAGGACGCCGAGGACCAGACCGGCGACGATCTGGGCCCAGAACGGGACCTTGGGTATACGGAAGCCGGAGCCCGCGGGCTTCTCGGCGGTGGACGCGGGGTTCGCGGACACGGACACACTCCAGATGTGACGCATCGGGACGCACGGGGACGGTGTGCGGGGGACGGGGGTGCGGCGCCCGCGTCAGGGGCGGCGCCGCTGCATGGTGCCGGTATCAGACGTTGCGGCAACAGACCGCGGACATACAGCGGCAGAGATCGACATGAAGGCGCTCCACGAGCGGGACGCTCGTGGCAGATCGCAGGCGCACATCAGTCTTCATGTCGAACACGTTAACACTTGAACTTTGAGAACCTCAAAGGTCTTCTTTGGTACGAGAGAGCGCTCCGCACCCGCCCCCGACCGCCCGGAATCCCCAACTCCGCCTGGACACACGAAAAACCCCAGTACAGGAGCGACTGCTCCCGCGCTGGGGTTCGACGGAAAAAAGCGAGCGGTGTGAGGAAGCTTACGTCCCTCTTACTGCGTGACACCGTCCTCGCGCGTGCGGTTGGCCTCCAGGCGAGCCTTGGCGCGGTCGACCGAGGAGACGATCTGCTCGGACATCTCGTCGCGCTGCTTGCGCAGCAGGACGAAGCTGAGCGGCGCGGACAGCACCAGGGCGAGCAGGATGACCCAGACGATGTTGGACCCCCCGACCCCGGACGGCACCACTCCGAGGTTGACGGCGATGGCGGCGACGACGAAGCAGCCGACGAAGATGCTGAGACGCATCGCGGTGTACCGGATCGTTGCGCTCGGCTTGGCAGCGGACACAGCTGGCCTTCTCTCTACGTACGACAGTCCTGCCCGACCAGTGAAGCATGCCCCGCAATCGATCGATTCGCTGGGCCGCGTCCCGGGCGCTCAGCCCAGCGGCAGCAGCATGAAGATGTCGTCCCGGTCGTCGCCCTCGGCCACCCGGATCGCGTCGGGCACGCGGCCGACCTCCTTGTAGCCGCAGGCGGCGTAGAAGCGGTCGGCGCCCGTGCCGCCCCGGCAGGTCAGCCGGATGGCCTCGATGCCCTCGATCGCGCGCGCCGTGTCCGCGACCGCCGCCATCAGGTCGCGGCCGTACCCCTTGCCCTGGTGGCGGGGGTGGACCATCACGGTGTACGCCCACAGCCAGTGCCGCATCAGCCGGTGCGTGTTGAACGTCAGGAACGCGGTGGCGGCGACGCGGCCCTCCTCGTCGCGGCCGACGATCAGCCGGGTCCGCCCCTCGGTCAGGGCGACCTGGTGCTTGAGCAGCTCCGGCCGGACGTCCTCCTCCGACACCGGCGGTACAAAACCCACCGCGCCGCCCGCGTTGGAGACATCGGTCCAGAGCGCGACGATGCCGTCCCGCACGGACCGGTCGTAGGTCGGGTCCACCTCGAACGTAAGAGCCATAGGGGCAGATTAACTATTACAGCCTGTAGGTTCAACCATCATCCGGAACGCGAGAAAGCTCCGGCCGGGGACGGTGGCCGGAGCTTTCGTACGTGCAGCGTCGCGCGCGCGGCGCGCGCCGGGTCAGACCCGCATCGGCTGCGGCGACTCGCGCCGCTCCGCGTCCGGGCCCGGGTACTCGCGGATGATCTCGTACCGCGTGTTGCGCTCGACGGGCCGGAAGCCCGCGTCCCTGATCAGGTCGAGCAGGTCCTCGCGGGTCAGCTTGTTCGGCGTGCCGTAGTTGTCCGCGTCGTGCGTGATCTTGTACTCGACGACCGAGCCGTCCATGTCGTCCGCGCCGTGCTGGAGCGCGAGCTGCGCGGTCTGCACGCCGTGCATCACCCAGAACACCTTGACGTGCGGCACGTTGTCGAACAGCAGCCGGGAGACGGCGAAGGTCTTCAGCGCCTCGGCGCCGGTCGCCATCGTGGTCCGCGCCTGGAGCTTGTTGCGGACCTTGCCGTCCTTCATGTCCACGAAGTCGTGCTGGTAGCGCAGCGGGATGAAGACCTGGAAGCCGCCGGTCTCGTCCTGGAGCTCACGCAGCCGCAGCACGTGGTCGACGCGGTGCCGGGGCTCCTCGATGTGCCCGTACAGCATGGTCGCCGGCGTCTTCAGCCCCTTCTCGTGGGCGAGCCGGTGGATGCGCGACCAGTCCTCCCAGTGGGTGTTGTGGTCCACGATGTGCCGGCGGACCTCCCAGTCGAAGATCTCCGCGCCGCCGCCGGTCAGCGATTCGAGACCGGCCTCGATCAGCTCGTCCAGGATCTCCGAGGCGGAGAGCTTGGAGATGGTCTCGAAGTGGTGGATCTCGGTGGCGGTGAACGCCTTCAGGGAGACCTGCGGCAGCGCCTCCTTGAGCGCGCTGAGCGAGCGCGGGTAGTAGCGCCACGGCAGGGAGGGGTGCAGCCCGTTGACGATGTGCAGCTCGGTGAGGTTCTCGCCCTCCATCGCCTTGGCGAGCTTCACCGCCTCCTCGATGCGCATGGTGTACGCGTCCTTCTCCCCCGGCTTGCGCTGGAAGGAGCAGTACGCGCACGAGGCCGTGCACACGTTGGTCATGTTGAGGTGACGGTTGACGTTGAAGTGGACGACGTCGCCGTTCTTGCGCGTGCGCACCTGGTGGGCCAGCCCGCCGAGCCAGGCCAGGTCGTCGGACTCGTAGAGCGCGATCCCGTCCTCACGGCTCAGCCGCTCACCGGCTTCGACCTTCTGCTCCAGTTCGCGCTTGAGTCCCGCGTCCACCAGTGCTCCTCAATTCCTCGCCGTACCGAACCTTGCCACCGTACGCCTAGCGTTCCTCGGGGAGGTCTCCGACCCGGTTCTCCCACTTGGTGGAGAGCACGATGGTGGTACGGGTGCGGGAGACGCCCTTGGTGCCGCTGAGGCGGCGGATCGTCTTCTCCAGGCCGTCCACGTCGCCCACCCGGACCTTGAGCATGTACGAGTCGTCGCCCGCGATGAACCAGGCGTCCTCGATCTCCGCGAGGTCCTTCAGCCGGTGCGCCACGTCCTCGTGGTCGGCGGCGTCGGAGAGCGAGATGCCGATGAGGGCCGTGACACCGAGACCGAGCGAGGCCGCGTCGACGGTGGCGCGGTAGCCCGTGATGACACCGGCGGATTCCAGCCGGTTGATGCGGTCGGTGACGCTGGGCCCGGAGAGCCCGACGAGCCGTCCGAGCTCGGCGTACGAGGCCCTGCCGTTCTCCCGGAGGGCCTGGATGAGCTGCCTGTCCACCGCGTCCATATGACTGAAACCTTCCATTGTTCAGCAGTACCGCAAGTCTACGTGTAGAATCTAAGGCGTGCAGGCATCGACGCCTGCAAATCTTCTCGCACAATCAAAAATCGCTTACGAATCTTCAGGAGTGACGACACCGTGTACACGATCGAGATGGCCTACGCCCGGATGCGCGAGCTTCAGGATCTGGCCAACCGCTCGCGTGCCCACCACCCCGCCGCCGCCCTCCGGGTCGACCGCACCCGCAGTCCCCGGCGCGCGCCCAAGAAGCGCTGACCCCACCACCGTCAGCCCGGGGAGGCACCACCGAGCTCCCCCTCCCAACGGCGGTACAGCCGGTGCGGCACACCTGCCGCGTCCAGCACCCGCCCCGCGACGAAGTCCACCAGATCCTGGATGTGCGTCGCCCCCGCGTAGAAGCCCGGCGAGGCGGGCAGCACGACCGCGCCCGCCTCGTCCAGGGCCACCAGCTGCTTCAGCGTCTGCCCGCTCAACGGCGTCTCCCGGACCGCGACCACCAGCTTCCGCCGCTCCTTGAGCGTCACGCTCGCCGCCCGCTGCAACAGGTCCTTCGACAGCCCGAGCGCCACCCCCGCCACGCACGCCGTCGAGGCCGGGACGATCAGCATCCCCTTCGCCGGATACGACCCCGAGGACGGCCCCGCGGCCAGATCACCGGCCGCCCAGTGACGTACACCCGACAGGTCCACCTCGAAGGTCTCCGGCTTGCCGTCCGCACCCCGCGCCAGCCAGGCCGCCAGGTCCTCGCGCCAGTGCGCGTCGCGGTAGGAGATCCCCGTCTCGTCCAGGAGCGTCAGCCGCGAGGCCCGGCTCACGACCAGGTCCACGCTCTCCCCCGCCTCCAGCAGCCCGCGCAGCACCGCGGCGGCGAAAGGCGTGCCCGAAGCGCCGGAAACCCCGACAATCCAAGGCATTCGCTGCTGCTGACTCACTGAAGACCGGGAATCCACACCCCCGAGCCTATCCGGCGCGCGGTACCCGGAACTGTCCGAGGCCCTTGGCGCGTTCCGTTGGGTGAAGGGGGGTGTCCTGCCATGGACGACGTACGGATGAGAACCGGCGACCGGGCCCTCGCGGCCGGGGCGCTCATGCTCGGCTGGATCGCACTGCTCTGGATCCTGGAGGCCGTCGACCTCGCCACCGGCCACGGCCTGGACGACCACGGCATCTCCCCCCGCGAGCCCGGCGAACTGCTCGACATCGTGCCCGCCGCGTTCCTCCACGACGGCTGGGGCCATGTCGCCTCCAACAGCGTCCCGCTGCTGGTCCTGGGCTTCATAGCCGCCCTCGGCGGGCTGCGCCGCTTCGCCGGTGCCGTGCTCGTCGTGATCCTGATCAGCGGCCTCGGTGTCTGGCTCATCGCCCCGGAGAACACCGTCACGCTCGGCGCGTCGGGCGTGGTCTTCGGCCTCTTCGGCTACCTGCTGGTCCGCGGCTTCGTGGACCGCCGCCCGCTCGACGTGGTCGTCGGCCTGGCCGTCGCCGCGGTCTACGGCTCGCTGCTCCTGGGCGTCCTGCCCACGGACCCCGGCGTCAGCTGGCAGGGCCACCTCTTCGGGCTCATGGGCGGGGTGGTGGCGGCCTTCGCGCTGCGCCGCCCCACCGCCCCGCGCGCGCTCACACCGTGAGCCCGCGCACCACCAGGTCCAGCAGCGCGCACACGAAGAGCGCGATCCCGATGAAGCCGTTGACCGAGAAGAACGCCCGGTTCAGCCGCGACAGGTCATGCGGCCGCACCACCCGGTGCTCGTACACGAAGGCGACCGACACGATCACCATGCCGATCCAGTAGAAGACCTCCGCGTCCGTGGCGAGGCCGAACCAGACCAGCAGGCCCGTCGTCACCACGTGGCACACCCGCGCGCCCCACAGAGCGGCCGGGATGCCGAAGCGCGCCGGGAAGGACAGCACCCCGTGCGCCCGGTCGGCCTGCACGTCCTGGCAGGCGAAGATCAGGTCGAAGCCGCCGATCCAGATGCCGACGGCGAGCCCCAGGATGACCGGGTCCCACGACCAGCTGCCGGTCACCGCGAGCCAGGCCCCGACCGGGCCCATCGCCTGGGCGAGCCCCAGGATGGCGTGCGGGAAGTTCGTGAACCGCTTGCCGTACGGGTAGACCACCATCGGGATCACCGCGACCGGCGCCAGCGCCAGGCAGAGCGGGTTCAGCAGGGCGGCGGCCCCGAGGAACACGACGACGGCGACGAGCGCCCCCGTCCACGCCGACTTCACCGACACCGCGCCGGTCACCAGCTCACGGCCCGCGGTGCGCGGATTGCGGGCGTCGATCTCGCGGTCGATGATCCGGTTCGCGGCCATCGCGAACGTCCGCAGCCCGACCATCGCGACCGTCACCAGCAGCAGCGTGCCCCAGTGGACGCTCCCGTCCGCCAGGAACATCGCGGTCAGGGCGGCGATGTACGCGAAGGGCAGCGCGAAGACCGAGTGCTCGATCATCACGAGCCGCAGGAAGGCCTTCACCTTGCTGCTCGGTTGCGCGGGCCCTGACCCCAGGGTTGCTTCGGCGGCGCTCACAATCCGTATTCCTTCCACCGGCGGTCGACCATCGCCGCCGTCTCCGGGTCCGACTCGACCATGTCGGGCCAGCCCCCGTCTCGCGTGTACCCCTCCTCGGGCCACTTCCGCGTCGCGTCGATGCCCGCCTTGCCGCCCCAGAACTGCTGGTACGAGGCGTGGTCGAGGTGGTCGACGGGGCCCTCGGTGACCACCAGGTCGCGGGCGTAGTCCGTGTTGCCGAGGGCCCGCCAGGACACCTCGTGCAGATCGTGGACGTCGCAGTCGGAGTCCACGACGACGATCAGCTTCGTCAGCGACATCATGTGCGCGCCCCAGATCGCGCTCATCACCTTCTGCGCGTGCTTCGGGTACTTCTTGTCGATCGAGACGATCGCGCAGTTGTGGAAGCCGCCGGACTCCGGCAGGTGGTAGTCCACGATGTCCGGAACGATGATCTTGAGCAGCGGCAGGAAGAACCGCTCCGTGGCCCGCCCGAGCGGCCCGTCCTCGGTCGGCGGCCGGCCGACCACGATGGACTGGAGCAGCGGCCGCTTGCGCATGGTGACGCAGTCGATCGTCAGTGCGGGGAACGGTTCCTGCGGGGTGTAGAACCCGGTGTGGTCGCCGAACGGCCCCTCGGGCAGCGTCTTGCCCGGCTCCAGCCAGCCCTCGATGACGACCTCGGCGTTGGCCGGGACCTGGAGCGGCACGGTCTTGCAGTCGACCATCTCGATCCGCTTGCCCTGGAGGAACCCGGCGAACATGTACTCGTCGATGTCCTCGGGCAGCGGCGCGGTGGAGGCGTACGTGACGGCGGGCGGCGCCCCGAACGCGATGGCGACGGGCAGCCGCTCCCCGCGCCGGGCGGCGACCTGGTAGTGGTTGCGGCTGTCCTTGTGGATCTGCCAGTGCATCCCGATGGTGCGCCGGTCGTGCCGCTGGAGCCGGTAGAGCCCGAGGTTGCGGATGCCGGTCTCGGGATGCTTGGTGTGGGTGAGCCCCAGGTTGAAGAAGGAGCCGCCGTCCTTGGGCCAGGTGAACAGCGCGGGCAGCTGGTCCAGGTCCACGTCGTCCCCGGTGAGGACGACCTCCTGGACCGGCGCGTTCTCGCCCTTCACCTTCTTCGGCGGCACGTGCACCATCGAGCCGAGCTTCCCGAAGGCCTCCCGCACCCCGACGAACCCGTGCGGCAGCTCGGGCCTGAGCAGCCCGCCGATCTTCTCGCTGATCTCACCGTAGGACTTCAGCCCGAGCGCCTTGAGCAGCCGCTTGTCTGTCCCGAAGACGTTCATGGCCAGGGGCATCGAGGACCCCTTGACGTTCTCGAAGAGCAGCGCGGGCCCGCCGGCCTTGTTCACCCGGTCGACGATCTCACCGACCTCCAGATAGGGGTCGACCTCGGCCTTGATGCGCTTGAGCTCGCCCTCGCGCTCCAGAGCCCGGAGGAGGGATCGAAGATCGTCGTAAGCCATGCAGACCAGTATCGGCCACCGGCTACTCTGGGCCCGTCACCGGGGCGGGGCAAAGCCCCGCCAACTCTCCTCGGGGGGATCTTTCCACCATGCTGCGGGCCCTGATCTACCTTCTGCCGCTGGCGCTGACGATCTTCGCGTTCATCGACTGCCTGAACACCCCGGAGGACGAGGCCAAGCACCTGCCGAAGATCGCCTGGGTGTTCATCATCCTGCTGTTCTGGATCGTCGGCCCGATCGTCTGGCTCGCCGCGGGCAAGGTCCGCCAGGCCCCCGCCGGAGGCCGTACGCCCTCCGAGTGGCACCGCAACCACCGTCAGCAGTGGGTGGCCCCGGACGACAACCCGGACTTCCTGAAGTCGCTGAAGGAAGAAAACAAGAACGACGAGGCCCTGCTCAAGGACTGGGAGGCGGACCTCCGCCGCCGCGAGGAGGAGCTGAAGCGCCGCGAGAACGGTACGGAGGAAGCCTCCTAGGCGGCGCCCGCCGGGTCCAGGATCCGGGCCAGCGTGCGGCGGCCCAGGGTGCTCATCGGCGGATTGCTCTCCGCGTAGTACCAGACCAGGCCCATCGCCTGCTCGAACGCCCAGGCCCGGCCGCGCTCCCACTCCAGGTCGTCGCAGCCCAGCGCCCGGCGGAACACCTCGCGCGGGGCCGGGCCCAGCAGGTGCCAGGCGGCCACCAGGTCCAGCGCCGGGTCCGCCGGGCCGAAGCCCCCGGTGTCGAGCACGCCGCCGAGGCGGCCGTCCAGGACCAGGACGTTGCCGGGGATCAGGTCGCCGTGGTTCATCACGTCGGGGGCCGTACGCGGCAGCTCCCGGAAGCCGGTCCAGAGCGCGCGCAGCGGGGCCACGTCGAGCAGGCCCTCGCTCCCCGCGAAGCACGTGTCCATCCAGCCGTCGTGGTCGGCGATCACCCCGCCGCGCCCCCCGCCGCCGAAGGTCCGCCCGTGCGTGGGGGCGTCGCGGAGGCCGGCGACGAAGTCCGCGAGGTCCTGGGCGAAGGCGTCGGAGGCCGCCGGGTCGGCTTCGAAGGCGTTGGTCCCCGGGAGCCAGGTCTGGACGGCCCAGGGCATGGGGTAGCCGGCTCCGGGCGCGCCCAGGGCGACCGGTTCCGGGGCGGGGAAGTGGGAGGCGCGTGCCAGCTCCGCGGCCGCCCTGGCCTCCTGTTCGAGGGCGGCCAGGGCCTCGGCGGGGTCGGCCCGGTGCAGCGGGAAGCGTGCGGAGAGGCCGTCGCCGATGCGGAAGATGGTGTTCATCGTGCCGGTGGAGGCCAGGGGGCGGACGGCCTCACCGGCCCACTGCGGGAACTGGTCGCGGATCAGCGCCGCGACGGTCTGGGTGGTCACGTCCACCTGGTCGTCGTGCATGGTCATGCGCTGCCCCTCCCCCGGGGAAAGACCGCTGCCCGCCCCGGCGGACCGGTGGCGGGCAGGCGGTGTCGTCGTGGTGCGCGTCAGACGCCGGCGTACGAGTGCTTGCCGGTGACGAAGATGTTGACGCCGTAGTAGTTGAAGATCCAGCAGCCGAAGGCGATCAGGGCCAGGTAGGCGGCCTTGCGGCCCTTCCAGCCGGCGGTGGCGCGGGCGTGCAGGTAGGCGGCGTACGCGACCCAGGTGATGAAGGACCAGACCTCCTTGGGGTCCCAGCCCCAGTAGCGGCCCCAGGCGTCGCCCGCCCAGATCGCGCCCGCGATGATCGTGAACGTCCACAGCGGGAAGACGGCCGCGTTGATCCGGTACGAGAACTTGTCGAGGGACGACGCGGACGGCATCCGGGAGAGCACGGAACGGGCGAAGGAGCCCGGCTCCTCGCCGTTCGCGAGCTTGCTCTCGTAGCTGTCGCGGAAGAGGTAGATGAGCGTGCCGATGCCGCCGATGAAGAAGACCGCGCCGCAGACGATGGCGGTGGAGACGTGGATCCACAGCCAGTACGAGTGGAGCGCGGGCACCAGCTGGTCGCTGGAGGTGTAGAGCACCGTGGTCGCGAGACCGAGGTCGAGGAGGATGGCCGTGACCAGGATCAGGCCCATCCAGCGGACGTTCTTCTTCAGCGCGAGCAGGATCAGGTACGCGCCGACCGCCACCGTGGAGAAGGTGATGGAGAACTCGTACATGTTGCCCCAGGGCGCGCGCTGCACGGAGAGCGCGCGGGCGACGACGCCGCCGGCCTCGACCAGGAAGGCGAGGACGGTCAGCGAGACCGCCATCCGCCCGTAGAGGTCGCCCTTGAAGGTGCCGCCCGCGGCGCCGGGCCCGTCCGGGACGTCCCGCGAGCCGGTGGCGGACCGGGTGATGACCTTGGGCTTCTCCAGGACGGCGGTGCCACCGCCCTGGGTCGCGACCTGGACCTTCACCGTAGCGGCGGCGCCCTGCTCGGCGGTCAGCTCGGCGGCGGTGCGGCCGACCTTGCTGCGGCTGCCGAACACCCACTCCGCGATGTGCGCGAAGAAAGCCAGGGTGTAGACGGCCATGGACGAATAGATCAGCACATTGCTGGTGTGTGCCAGATTCTCGTTGGTTGCGGCGGCGAGATTCACTTCTCAGCCCCTTCGGCGGGTTTTACGGAGGACGCCTCGGCGACGTCGCTGTCGGTGCCGGGCGCGGTGGGCGCCTCGGCGTTGAGCGTGACCGCGAGGTCGGCCAGCTCCTCGGGAAGCTTCGCGGACTCGCTGCGGCCTAGCCCGGCCATCTCGACCACGGTGACGCCGTCGGCGCCGCGCACGGCCCGGATCCAGACGCGTCGGCGCTGGATGAAAAGGGAGCCGGCGAGTCCGGCGATGGCGGCGACGGCACCGGTGAGCGCCCAGCCGCTGGCGGGCTGCTCGGAGATCTGGAAGCTCGCCCACTCCTGGAGGCCCTCGAAGGTGATGGAGCCGGCCCCGTCGGGCAGCTTCATCGTCTCGCCGACGAGGAGGCGCTGCTTGAGCTGCTTGCCCTTGGCGTCCTTGAACTCCTTCATCTTGCTCGTGTCCAGCTGGTACACGTTCTGCGCGATGCCGGAGTCGACGCCGATGGAACCGTGGAAGCCGTTGAGCGCGAGGACGGGGAAGTCGGCGGCGGGGAACTGCGAGAACATCGTGCCCTTGCCGTTGCCCGCGAAGGTCGGCACGAAGAACGCCTGGAAGCCCAGCTGCTCGATCTTGCCGTTCTTGTTCCGGTAGCCGTCGAGCACCTTGATGGCGCCGCTCGACGTGACGTTGTTGTCGATGGGCAGCAGCGGGACGGCGGCCTTGTAGACCTCCTTGCCCCGGCCGTCCTTGACGGAGACGACGGGCGCGTAGCCGTGGGCGTTGAGGTAGACCTTGGTGCCGTTGACGACGAGGGGTTCGTTGACCTTGATGACCTTCTTCTCCGGCTTTCCGTACGCGCCGTCGGAGAAGGTCACGCGCGCCTCGTACGTACGCGGGGTGCCGATCTGCGGCCCCTTGCGCTCGTACGTGCCGACGAAGTCGTCCAGGGTAAAGCTGAACGGGGTCAGCGACTCGTCGTCGTACAGCGAGCCGGACTTGAAGTTGTCGTACTGGGTGATCGTGTTGGAGAAGCCGTCGCCCTCGACGACCAGCTTGGCGCCCTCGTACTTGAAGAGCTGGCCCCAGGCGAAGGCGACGAGCATCACGATGAGCGCGACGTGGAAGATCAGGTTGCCGGCCTCGCGCAGGTAGCCCTTCTCGGCGGCGACGGCGTCCCCGGCGAGGTGGGCCCGGTAGCGGCGCTTGCGGACGATCGCGAGCGCGGCCTCGTGGACCTTCTCGGGCTCGGCCTCGGTGCGCCAGGTGGTGTACGCGGGCAGCCGGGTGAGGCGTTTGGGGGCGCCCGGCGGGCGGCTGCGGAGCTGGCCGACGAAGGTGGCGGTGCGCGGGACGATGCAGCCGATGAGCGAGACGAACAGCAGGATGTAGATCGCGGAGAACCACACCGAGCTGTAGACGTCGAAGAACTGGAGCTTCTCGTAGATCGGCGTGACGAAGGTGTGCGCGTCCTTGAACGTCTGCACCTTCAGCTCGTCCACGCTGTTCTGCGGGATCAGCGAGCCGGGGATGGCGCCGAGCGAGAGCAGGAAGAGCAGGATCAGCGCGACCCGCATGGAGGTCAGCTGGCGCCAGAACCAGCGGATCCAGCCGATGACGCCCATGGCGGGGAGGTTCGCCAGGGTCTCCTCGCGGGGGGCGGTGGAGAGCTGGGAGCCGGCGGCGCCGAGCTCAGCTGCGTTCTCCTGGTCCCGCTCCTGGGAGCGGTTGGAGGTGGTGTTGCTCATTGGTACTCAGATCCCCACCTGGAAGCCGTCCGACCAGCCCTGTAGTTCCTGCATCATGCTGCCCCACGCGCCTGTGAGCAGGAGCAGCCCGGTCACGATCATCATTCCGCCGCCGATGCGCATGACCCAGGCGTAGTGGCGCTTGACCCAGCCGAACGCGCCGAGCGCCTTGCGGAAGGCGACGGCGGCGAGCACGAAGGGGATGCCCAGGCCCAGGCAGTAGGCCACGGTCAGTATGGCGCCGCGTCCGGCGGTGCCCTGGTTCATCGCGAGGATGGACACCGAGCTGAGCGTGGGCCCGAGGCACGGGGTCCAGCCGATGCCGAAGAGGGCGCCGAGCAGCGGGGCGCCGACCAGCCCGGTCACCGGCTTCCGGTGGATACGGAACTCGCGCTGCGTCATCCACGGCATGAGGCCCATGAAGAAGACGCCCATGAGGATCATCAGCACGCCCAGCACCTTGGTGAGGGGCCCGCTGTTGGCCTGGAGGGTGTCGCCGAAGAAGCCGAAGAGGGCGCCGCCGGATACGAAGACGGCGGTGAAGCCGGCGACGAAGAGCGAGGCGCCCGCGACCATCCGGCCGCGCCGGGCCTCGGCGAGGTCGGCGCCGCTGACCCCGGTGACGTAGCTGAGGTAGCCGGGGACGAGCGGCAGGACGCAGGGCGAGAAGAAGGAGACGAGCCCGCCGAGCAGGGCGATGGGCAGGGCGACCAGCAGGGCACCGTTGAGGACGGTGTTGTTCTGCATGGCGGCGGCGAGGGTGCTCACCTGATCACTTCTCCGCGATCAGCGGGTCGAGCATCTTGTGCAGGTCGGTGTCGTCCATCGGGCCCACGAAGCGGGCGGCGAGCTTGCCGTCCCGGTCGATCACGACGGTCGACGGGATGGACTGGAGCCTGAAGGTGCCCTTGGGGAAGCGCAGCAGGAGCTTGCCGGTCCGGTCGTAGAAGCTGGGGTACGGGGTCCCGTGGCTCTCTTCGAACTGCACGGCGTTGCTCTTGGAGTTGTCGCGGGTGTTGATGCCCACGAACTGCACGCCCTTGTCCTTCGTGTCCTCGGCGACCTGCTTGAAGTACTTCGCTTCGAGCCGGCAGGGGGCGCACCAGGAGCCCCAGGCGTTGAGGACGATGATCTTGCCCTTGTAGTCGGCGAGATCGAGCTGTTTGCCGTCCACGGTCTCGCCGTCGAGCTCCGGTGCGTCGGCGCGCTCGCTCTTGGGTGCGGTGGCGATGCCACCGCTGCCCGTGACGAAGTTGGTGTCGCCGCCGCCGCTGGTCTTGGTGCCGGAGTCGCACGCGGTCAGCGTGACGGCGAGGGCGGCGGCCGCCAGGGGGGCGGCGAGCAGCGTGAAGCGGCGTCGGGGTGCGCGGCCATGGCTCATGTGAAAAGTTTCGCATGGCCGTTCCGGGGATCTTGGGCACCCCCCTCGGTGCCCGTAAAGCCCGTTGTCAGGCTCGTTTAAAGAAGGTGTTCCAGCCGCCCGCGGGTGCTTCGCCGACCTGGAGTGTACGGAGCTTGTCGAGGACCGCCGGGTCCTGGACGTCGAGCCAGTCCACGAACTGCCGGAAGGAGACGAGGCGCACATCCGGCTTTCCGGCGATCTGCTTGAGCGCTTCCTCGACGGCGTCCATATAGATGCCGCCGTTCCACTCCTCGAAGTGGTTTCCGATGTAGAAGGGCGCGCGGTTCGTCTCGTAGGCGCGCTTGAATCCGCTGAGGTAGGACTGCGTGGCCTGTTCGCGCCAGCCGGGATAGCGGGAGGGCATTCCCTTGGTCGAGTTCTGCGACTGGTTGGCGAGGATGTTGTAGTCCATGGAGAGGACTTCGAAGGTGTGCCCGGGGAAGGGGATGCCCTGGAGCGGCAGGTCCCAGACGCCCTGGCGTTTGACGGGCCAGACCTGGGTGCCGCCGGGCGAGCTGGCGTCGTAGCGCCAGCCGAGCTTCTTGGCGGTGGGCAGCAGGTTGTCCTGGCCGAGGAGGCAGGGGGTGCGGCCGCCGACGAGTTCCTTGCGGTAATCGAAGGGGAGCGATTCCTCGTTGTCCCAGCCGGTGTTGGTGCGCCATTGGGTGACGAAGGAGATCGCCTGGTCGATTTCGCTCTGCCACTGGGCGGGGGTCCAGTTGCCGACCGATCCGGATCCGGCGCAGAAATGCCCGTTGAAGTGGGTGCCGATCTCGTGGCCGTCGAACCAGGCCTGCCGGACGTTCTTCAGCGTCTCCTTGAGGTGGGCATCGGTGAGATAGCCGATGTCGGAGGCGCCGACGGGGTTGTTCGGCGGGCGGTAGAGCGTTTTCTTCGATTCCGGCAGGAGATAGAGGCCGGAGAGGAAGAACGTCATCGACGCCTCGTGTTCCCGGGCGAGTTCGAGAAAGCGCGGGAAGAGCCCGTTGCCGACCTCGCCGGCCCCGTCCCAGGAAAAGATCACGAACTGCGGCGGCTTCTGCCCGGGTTCCAGCGGCACGGGGGCCTGCGGCTGCTTCGGCTGCTTTCCGGTGTAGGCGGTGGAACCGTCGCCGATGGCGCGGACGTCCTTCTTGTTCCCGGCGCCCTTCGAGGTGCCGCCGGCCTTCTGGCCCGCGGCGCCCTTGTCGGGGCTCGGGCTTCCGTCTCCAGCGCCGGGGCCGGAGGAGCCGGCGGTGCCGCACCCCGCCATTCCGGCGGCGGCCGCGGCACCGAGACCGGCTCCGAGCAATCCCCTTCGGCTGATCTCACGCATGCGGCTTCCCATCTGCGGTCGTTTTGCCTTAAGTCCATACAAACTGGCAATCGCTTAGATGGGAGGAGCCACACGGAGGTTCCCCCGGATAGCACAAAATTCTTTACGAAACCAGCCCCGGACATTGACCGAACAGAGGTACTAGCTCCAGCCCGTCCGGCGATTGAGGACAAAACGCCCGCCGAGGTCGACCCGGGCGGGGACTCCGGCCCGCAGGGCCGCTACGCGCCGAACCCCTTCGACGCGCCCTTGACCGGCTTCGCACCGGCCCGCAGGTGCGCGGGGACCAGATCGCGGGCCGGCTCCGAGTAGCCGACGGAGACGATCTTGTCGCCCCGGTACGTGAAGCTCGTCAGCGAGGCGAGGGTGCACTGCCGCTTGCGCGGGTCGTGCCACAGCCGCCGCCGCTCCACGAAGCTGCGGACGATCCAGATCGGCAGCTGGTGGCTGACGCAGACCGCCTCGTGCCCCCGGGCCGCGTCCCGCGCCGCGTCGAGCGCGCCCATCATGCGGACGACCTGCTCGATGTACGGCTCGCCCCAGGACGGGCGGAACGGGTTCGTCAGGTGCTTCCAGTTGTCCGGCTTGCGCAGCGCGCCGTCGCCGACGCCGAAGGTCTTGCCCTCGAAGACGTTGGCGGCCTCGATGAGCCGTTCGTCCGTGGCGAGGTCCAGGCCGTGCGCCTTGGCGATCGGGGTCGCGGTCTCCTGGGCGCGCTCCAGCGGGGAGGCGACGGCGTACGTGATGTCGCGCTTCTCCAGGTGCTCGGCGACCCGGTCGGCCATCTGCCGGCCCAGCTCGGAGAGGTGGTACCCGGGCCGGCGGCCGTAGAGCACGCCTTCCGGGTTGTGCACCTCGCCGTGGCGCATCAGGTGGACCACGGTGATGTCGTCGGGATTCTTCTCGCTCATGCGGTGGCCTCCGAGGCGGCGCGGGCGGCGGCGGGCAGGGCGGCGGCGATGCGCTCGACGGCCTGCGTGTCGTGGGCGGTGGACACGAACCACGACTCGAACGCGGACGGCGGGAGGTAGATGCCCTGCGCCAGCATCGAGTGGAAGAACGGGGTGAAGCGGAAGGCTTCCTGCCGCTTGGCGTCCTCGTAGTCGCGGACGGGTCCGTCCGTGAAGAACACGGAGAACATGTTGCTGGCGGCCTGGACGGTGTGCGCGACGCCCTCCTTGTCCAGGGCGGCGCTCACCAGACCCCGGATCTCGGCGGAGACCGCGTCCACCTTCGCGTACGCGGCGTCGTCAAGGAGTCGCAGCTGCGCGAGCCCGGCGGCGGTGGCGACCGGGTTCCCGGACAGCGTGCCCGCCTGGTAGACCGGGCCGGCCGGGGCCAGGTGCGCCATCACGTCGGCGCGCCCGCCGAAGGCCGCGGCCGGGAAGCCGCCGCCCATGACCTTGCCGAAGGTCATCAGGTCCGGGCGGACCCCGTCGACGCCGTACCAGCCGGCCTTCGACGTACGGAATCCGGTCATCACCTCGTCGGAGATGTACAGCGCTCCGTTGGCGGCGCAGAGCTCCTTGAGCCCCGCGTTGAACCCGTCCAGCGGCGGAACGACGCCCATGTTGCCGGGCGAGGCCTCGGTGATCACGCACGCGATCTCGCCGGGCTGCGCGGCGAACGCGGCGCGCACGGCGTCCAGGTCGTTGTACGGCAGCACGATCGTGTCGCCCGCCTGTGCGCCGGTGACCCCCGGGGTGTCCGGAAGGCCGAAGGTCGCGACGCCGGACCCGGCCGCGGCGAGCAGGGCGTCCACATGGCCGTGGTAGCAGCCGGCGAACTTCACGACCTTGGCCCGGCCGGTGAAGCCGCGGGCGAGGCGGATCGCGGACATGGTCGCCTCGGTCCCCGACGACACCAGCCGCACCTGCTCGACCGGCTCGACGCGCGCGACGATCTCCTCGGCGAGCGCGACCTCGCCCTCGCCGGGCGTACCGAACGAGGTGCCGCGGGCGACGGCCTCCTGGACTGCGGCGATCACCTCGGGGTGGGAGTGGCCGAGGATCATCGGCCCCCACGAGCACACGAGGTCGACGTACTCCCGTCCGTCGGCGTCGGTCAGGTACGGACCGGTACCGGACACCATGAACCGGGGTGTACCGCCCACGGCCCGGAAGGCACGGACAGGAGAGTTCACGCCGCCGGGCGTCACGAGGGACGCGCGGTCGAAAAGCGTCTGCGAAACTGGGGCGTCATAGGGAAAGCTCACACATGCCATGGTGTCAGAGCCACGGACGGTCTTTGCGGACAGGTGTTTCACCGCACGCCCGTGGGGGAGGTCACTGACACGATGATCGGGTTGCACGGCGGGGGCTGTGCCTCCTAGTGAGTAGTCGGGTGGATGAGATATGCATCGCGGTGGCGGAGTGGGCGAAGGGACGGACGGCCCGGGGCCCGAGCCTGCCCGGCGTGGCCGGCACCGGCGGCGCGAGGCCGAGCACACGCAGGGCATACAGGCCGGTGAGGCGCGGACAGGCGGCGGAGCCGGGATCGGGAGTGGTGGCCGGGTGGGGGTGACCTACAAATATTTCGGTGCTCCCGACGGAGCGACCGCGGCACGCGTGCCCATCTCCATGCGCCCCGAGGAACTCGGCGGCGACGAGCTCGGCATGGGCGGCATGTTCACCAAGATCAAGCCGGAGACCGTGGCCGCGATGGTCCTCACCGGCATACAGGGCATACCTCTGCACAAGGTCCCCCCGCTGGAACTGGTCGTCCTGCACCCCGACTACGCGGTGGTCAAGCTCCCCATGACCGTGGTCGACCCGCTGCGCGGCGTCGGCGAGGAGTCGGTGGGCGCCGCCGCCTTCATCTGGTCCACGGTCCCGGACCGCGGCGGCCCGCGCGACGCGTTCAACGTCTACCAGCTGCTCCACGAGTGGCAGGACTTCAGCCACCGGCTGCACGACGCGGGGCATCAGGCGTATTGCCTGGTGTGGCCGTGACGGAGGGGGTTCGGGCCGTACTGTTGCGCTGACGACAGTGCGGCGCCAGGGGGCCTGTGCCCCTTGGCCCAGGGGGAGGGGACCGCTCCGTCATGGGCGTATCACGGGCTTTGCTGATCGCGGCCCCTCAGCCAGGCCTGGAATTCGTCCACCAGGACCTGACCCTCATCCGGGACGCCTTGATCGAGTCCGGTTACCCGGACTCGGCGGTCACCGTGCTGGACACGGGGCAGGCGACCGGGTACGGCATCGCCCTGGCGCTCAACGCATTTCTGGCCGAGTGCGGGGACGAGGACTTCGGCCTCGTCTACTTCACCGGCCACGGAGTGCGCCGGGCGGACGCGGACTACTTGGTGCCCGTCGACGGGGACCCGGAGCTGCTGCGCAGCCTGATCAAGGTGGCGCCCAACGAGCTGCTGGACAAGTTGCGTTCCGCGGCCACCGTGATGCTCTGCCTCGACGCCTGCCGGGACGAGGCCGATCCGGACATCGGGACCCCGCCCTCGCCGGAGGCGTCGCACGAGCGCCGCAACGTCGTGCTGGTGCAGGCATGCGTGGCGGGCGAGCGGGCCATGGGCACCGAGGAAGGCAGCTTCATGAGCCGGGCGCTGGCCGAGGCGCTGTCCCCGGACACCCCGTGGCGCACGGTCTCCGAGGTGCTCGCCCATGTGAAGCACCGGACCGAGGAGATCGCCCGGGACAACGGGAGCCGGCACCCGGTGGACGTGACATGGCTGGGCAGTCCCCTCGGTGATCCTCCGGCCGAGTCCTCCCGGCGGGAAGTCTGCGCGTCCGGACGTGGCTCCGGCGGCTGGACCGCGGCCATGCACGACTCGCCGCTGTGGACCCGGGTGACCAGCGACGAGGTGGTGACCGGCCGGCTGAAGGACCGTCTCAGCCTCCTGATCGACCGGGTCCTGCGGATCAAGTACGACGCCGACCGGGTGCGCAAGGCGGGCCCGGACCTCTGGGAGGACCTCCAGTTCCCCGAGCGCGTGCTCGTCCAGCTCGACCGGCTCGTCCCGGACGGCCCGGACGGGCGGCTGAGCCCCCTCGAGGTGGTCGTCCTGCTGGCCGCCCCGTTCGCCCGCGAGGCGGCCGTGGCGTGCAGCCGCCGGGCCCTGGCGGAGCTGTACCCGCCGACGGGGCCCGGCGAGGACGAGGAGAAGCACGGACGGCCCGACTCCGGCGACCCGTACCGGGACCACCTCGCCGACGACGTGAACGACGTCCGCCGGGCCTACCGGCAGATCGACGCCAAGCGCCTCAGGCTGCGGTCCGCCGGGCCGGACACCGCGGCGGTCGCCGCCGAACAGTGGCTGAGGCACCGGCTCCCGGCCGACTGGGACCAGCTCTGGTGCCAGTGGCAGGACGGGGACAAGAGGATCGGCGCCCTGAAGAGCATGGCGGACGTCCTCCGGCTCATGACGGACGTCGCCGAGTACGCCGCGTTCCTGGAGATCACGTCGAAGCCCACCCGGCGCGACCGGCTGAGCGACGCGCTCCTCCAGGTGGTCTCCCAGATGCACACCCGTCCCGGGACGAAGGCCCCGGACGGCAAGGACTGGCAGAAGAAGCTGGCCGAGAGCCTGGCACTCGCAGACACCACGACCTGGCGCCCCGCCCAGCTGGCCGGTCTGCTGCACGTGGCCGAGCTGCTGGCCATCGACCCCCGGATGTTGGACGGGATCGTCGTCGACCACCTCGGCGACGATGTGACCGACCCGGCGACGCTCCTCGCCGGCCTGGACGACGGTGGCTTCGCCCCCTCCGGCGACCACGACTGGGGGCTGGTCTTCGAGTGCCCCGGACCTGCGCTGCACGTGGCGCTGGACCGCCAGGCGCAGTCCGCGGCCGCGGCCGCGCAGGAACTCCGCGACGGCGATCGCAGGCATCCGCTCTACGCCCGGCTCCCCCGCCACGTCGGCACCGGCGGCATGGAGCCCCGGGACGAGAGCTACAAGTCCCCGCCACCCCGCTTCCAGCTCTCCGAGGACGGCGTCAAGCCGCTCATCATGGGCACACAGCTCTACGGCGACCACATGCTCGCCCTCCGTGAGCTGTACCAGAACGCGCTGGACGCCTGTCGGCGCCGTCATGCCCGCCAGAGCTACGCCGTCGCCGTCCCGCAGGAGAGCGGCCTGCGCGCCGGCACTCCCGTCAGGGAGCTGTCCACGTACGAGATCACGTTCGTCCTCGGTCGTAGCGAGGACGGGCGGGTCTATCTGGACTGCACGGACAACGGCATCGGCATGACCGAGGACGAGCTCGACAAGCTCTTCTCGCGAGCCGGCCGCCGCTTCGAGCAGTCGCCGCAGCACGTACGCGAGCTGCGGCGCTGGCGCCGCCAGGGGGTGCGGCCGGAGCTGAACAGCCGGTTCGGGATCGGCGTCTTCAGCTACTTCATGCTGGCGGAGACGATCGAGGTGACCACCCTGCCCGCCAACGGGAGCGGCTTCGGCAGTGGCGAAACGGGGCACCACGTGCACGTGACGTCGGACTCCGGGCTGATGCGCTCGTCCCGCGACTGGTCCATGGAGGGGCCCGGCACCCGCGTACGCCTCTATCTGCGGCCCGAGTTCGCCGAGTCGCCGCCCTCGGTCGTCAGGATCATGCGGGAGCAGGTCTGGCACACGCCGGTGCGGCTGTCCGTGGAGGACAGTCTCACCGCACCGTCAGAACCGGACGTCTGGGAGCCAGGGGTCCTGAAGTCGATCACTCCTGTTGTTTCCCCTGCGTCGTCAGAGGGCCCGTGGTGGGTCCGGGACAAGGGTGCCCGTCTGGTGGACGGGATCTTCGTGGGGGGCGACGAGAGACCCCACGGCTACGTCGTCAACCTGCGCCGCCGGCACGACCCGGAGCTCAGCGTCGACCGTAACCGGCTCCAGCGATTCGCGGCGGACCTGGTCCGGAAGGAGTTGGCTGAGGTCGTTGACACCTTGAAGCTCTGGGAGCCGCTTCCGCTCGACTGGCTGTGGGAGCTCATCAAGGACGACCCTCGGGTCGGGGAGATGGTGGTGCGGCGCCTGTTGTCCGGCGACGACGTCCGAGTCACATGCAACGACTGGCACGGCAGCATCGTGAGTGCGCCCGGCAACATCATGTTCCTGGCGTCCCTCGGCTGCCTCCCCGCCGACGGGACCGATCAGGTCCGACACACGACCGTCGACGAGGAAGAGATGGCCTCGCCCATCTCCTTCTTCCGCTGGTGGCGCTACCAACTCGCTGACACCGGAGGGTGGCAGCGACTGAGAACACCTCGTGCCCGCATCGGCTACCCCTCCGGATTCCCTGCCGTCACGGCCCTGGACGGGCTGTTGTTCCGTGAAATGCCCAACACCCGCTGGAGCTCCATGGCAGCCGCGCTCAGCGCGGCAGATGGCAGCGGGCATGGCCTGGATGTCGTGACTCGCGCTCTCCGACGCTATGCCGTTGCCGGAGTTCCGATTCCCGAGGTGGCCGACATCCGAAGCCTCTCCAAGCTGAGAATCAGCCAGCTGCTGGCCGACACGTACGGGACGTACGCCACGCGCCCCCAATACGCCTCGGACAGGGAGGCGCTGCAGCCACCGGCCCGGCTGGCACTCCTGCTCGTCGCGGGTGTCGCCGGCAAGACACTCCAGGAGATCGCGGAGCTGGCCGGCCGTCTTCGTACGCTGGACCCCGGATTCCCGGAACCACCGGAACTCGATGAGCTCGCCCGGCACATTCCGGACCGACAGGAACTCGCTGTCCTCCGTGCCGAACAGGTTCCGGAGATTTTCGGGCTCCCAGCAGTGGTCACG
The DNA here is from genome assembly GCF_036346615.1 of Streptomyces sp. NBC_00523. Lineage (NCBI taxonomy): Bacteria > Bacillati > Actinomycetota > Actinomycetes > Kitasatosporales > Streptomycetaceae > Streptomyces > Streptomyces sp. NBC_00523. The sequence continues at coordinate 3,192,296 of NZ_CP107836.1, forward strand.
CCCCTCGTCGCCGCCTACTTCGCCAGGCATCTCCGCATCGAACCCGCCGATGTCGTAGCAGTGGCTCGCCGGTACGCGCGGTTCGGCTTCCAGGTCACCGAGGAGGTGGGCGCCGCCCGCATGCAGGACGGCGACGAAGCGGCATTGGGTCTTGGGTATCACTCATCGGCGCAAGCGTTCCTGGCCCACCCGTACATCACCTTGCCGAAGCTGGTCGAATTGTCGGCACGGCATGGTGACCCGACGGTGGAAGTCACGGATCGGTCCATCCGGCAGATCGCGGAGCGGCTGCGCCTGGCGATGGACGATCTTGCTGGCAGCCCTCTCGCCTCCGTCAAGGCTCCCTCGTGGTGGGCCGGCCTCATGGCGGAAAGCAAGCCGGGCGACGGGCCATTGAGCGCCTGGGCCGTGCTGCGGGCGCTGCGGGGCAGCTCGAAACCCGCATCAGTGGAGCAGGACATCGAAGCGGTCGAGGCTTTGGCAGCCGCAGGCGTTGTGCGTGCCGATGCCGTGGAAGCAGTGCGCACGTGGTGGCGGACACCGGCCGCAGAACGCCCGGAAGCCTTGACCGACGGGACCCGGTCGGTTCGCTTCCTCGACACCGGTCGCTGGCAGTTCACAGTCTCCGTCGATCCCACCTCCCCATGTGTTGATGGCCAGTTCCTCATGACCCTGGCAGCTGACCGGCGCGTCACAATCGGTGAGGCAGCCGAGCTCGTCCGCCGGGAGGCCGAGCCCTACGGCATCGATGTCGCTGTCGTGCCCGAAGAAGCCTGGGCCCTTCGTCCGCACATGGCGACGATCGAGACTCTCTGCACGCCCCTGGTGGAGGCGTGGAGGACCGAGCTCACCCGCCGGGAGATCGTCACCTACGCCCGCGACTGTGGCGTCGACCTGCCAACGGCGGTATCCGAACTCCGCGCCTACGAAGCCCTCGGCGCCCCGGCGGTCCCAGCCGCCCAGGCACCGCCGGATGGCACGGCATCCGGCCAGGAGCCGGACCCGGCCGTCCGGGCCAAACTGGAGGAGCTGTTCCAGTTCCACCCCCTGGTACAAGGCACCGTCACCCCCCTCACCCTCACCATCACCGCCGTACGCCTGGGCCTCGGCCTCAACGCGACCCACCAGGCCCTCGCCGCGTACCCGGAGCTCGGGTTGTTCGCGGACCGCATCGCACCCGACAATCCCGCCCCGGACGACGACCACGCCCCCGACCACCGGGACGTCATCCTCCTCACCCGGCACCTCACCGGCAGCGAACCGGCCCTCGCCGGAGACGTGACGCACGAGCACATCCAACTCGCCGCCGAGGAGACCGAGCTGGACGTCCCCGAGGTCCGTCGACGCCTGGCGCACTACGCGCCGTGGTTCGGCCTCCGCGTCCCCGCCGAAGAGGCGCCCCGTACCGCCGGCACAGAGAAGGAGCCCACGTGACCGCCCATCAGGACGTGCCGTACCGCGAGCAGCAGGTCGCGCCGCCCGCCGATCTGCGGGAACGCATGAGCGAGGTCGGCGCCATCGAGTTCACGGGCACCTGTCCGGTCTGCCACGGCGCGAACGTGTCCGCGCTTCCCGCGGTCTCTCCCGGTGCCGTGCCCAAGGGCTGGCCCTGGAAGCGGGACGGCGGTTCCGCCGCTCCGGCCGCCGAGCCGCGCCCGATGTACTGCGAATGCCCGGTGACGCACCCCGACGATCCTCTGGAGGAGTTGGGCTGCGGCGCGTGGTGGCCGGTGGTTCCGGGGTCCGCCACGGCACAGGGCACCTGATGGCCGGACTTCCCCGCCTGTCCGCACGGGCGATCCGCCTCCAGGCCCGCCAGCGCCTGTACGACATGCTCCAGTCCCAGCTCGCCATGGCCCGCCACCAGGCCGAGGGCTGGCGCAACTTCCTCGCCACCGCGACCGCGCTGCTGGCGGCGGTCCTGGTGCTGAAGGGGCGCGAGAACGTCGCCGAGCTCACACCCGCCTACCGGTGGAGCGTCGTGGCCGCCATCGCGGTGGGCCTGCTGACTCTGCTGTCGTCGGCCTTCACCGCGGCCTCGGCCGCGCACGGGCGGCCGAAGGACGCGTTGGAACACGCGGACGAGATCCAGCTCATCAAGTGGGAGAAGAAGGAACTCGCGCGTACCGCCCGGTACGTCAACCTCGCCCGCTGGCTCGCCGTCGCCGGGGTGCTGGCCACGGCGGCCGGGGTACTGGCGACCTGGGTGGCACCCGCGAACGAGAAGGACGCCGCGACGGTCACCGTCCACACCCGCGAAGGAACGGTCTGCGGTGAACTGGTGTCTCTCGGCCCCTCCGGCGTCACCGTCCGCATCAAGGCGACTGCTACCGCGTCGGACGGCGGCGGCCCCAAGGACTCCCTGCGCACCCTCGCATGGGGCACCCAGGCCCTGAGCGCCGCGCCCGCCTCCGGCTGCTGAGGGCGCGGTCAGGACCCGGCTACCACACCCGGTAGACCCGCCCCGTCTGCGCGCCCTCGATCGAGCGGACGTAGGCCGTGGCCACGCGGGCCGCCGGGACCGGTTCGATGCCGGGGAAGAAGGGGCCGTAGGCAGGGAGGGACTCCTCGACCACCGTCGGGCTGACCGCGTTGACGCGCTGGGGCGGGAGCTCGATCGCGGCGGCCCGGACGAACGCCTCCACCGCCCCATTCGCCGCGGAGGCGGCTGCGCCGGCCGCGATGGGCTCCTCGGTCAGGATGCCGCTGACCAGGGTGAACGAGCCGTGCGGGGGCAGGTGGGCCGCGCCCTGGCGGACCAGGTCGAGCTGGCTCAGGGCCTTGCCGCGGAACGTGGCCGCGAAGTCGTCGGCGGTCAGCTCGGCGAGCGGGCGGAACACCGCGTCGCCCGCGGTGACCGCGACCGCGTCCAGCGGACCGGCTTCCGCGTAGAGGCGGGCGACCTCGTCGGGCCGGGTCACATCGGCCACCAGGTCGCCGCCCGAGCGGCCGACCCCGATCACCGCGTGACCGCGATCCGTCAGCGCCTTCCGTACCGCACCGCCCAGCGTGCCCGCCGCGCCGACCAGGAGAATCCGCATGTCGCACCGTCCGTCCATCGTGTGTTCAGGGAGGCCGGGAGGCCCCGGCGCCTTCGACGCTACGGATCCCGCGAGCGCGGCGGAAATGCCTTCTGCACAGGGACTATGCTCCTCAGGCATGGATGATGTGGAGCTGCGCCACCTCAGGGCGCTGGACGCGGTGGCCGAGGCGGGCACCATCACCGCGGCGGCGGTCCGGCTGCACATGACGCAGCCCGCCCTCTCGCGCACGCTGGCCCAGCTGGAGTCCCGGGTCGGCGTCCGGCTGGTCGACCGTTCGCCCCGGCATCTGACGCTCACCTCGGCCGGGCAGACCCTGCTCGGGCACGGTCGGGCGATCCTGGCCCATCTCGACGCGGCCCTCGCCGACACCCGTACCGTCTCCCGCCCCCTGCGCATCGGTTACACGTGCGCGGTCCTCGGCCGGCAGACCGTACCGCTGCTGCGCTCCTGGCGCCGGGCGCACCCGCACATCCCGCTCGACGTGGTCCGCCAGGACAACAGCACGGCGGGGCTGGCCACCGGGGACACCGATGTCGCCGTGCTCCGGACCGTCCCCGCCGACCCCCGCATCCGCACCGAGGCGCTGTACACGGAGGACCGGGTCGCCGCCCTGCCCGACGACCATCCGCTCGCCGGCCGGGACCGGGTCCTGATGGACGAGCTGACCGCCCACCCCGAACTCCCCCTCGCCCTGTGGCCGGACACCGGCACCGCGTCGCCCGACCTGTGGCCGCCGGAGCGCCGCCCGGACCGCACGGTCGAGGTCGGCAATGTGGACGAGTGGCTGAACCTGATCGCCGCCGGGGGCGCGTTCGGCCTGGGCGCGGCGGGGACGGCCGAGAGCCACGGCCACCCGGGCGTCCGGTTCGTCCCGGTGGCCGACGCGCCCGCCGCCACCGTGTACCTCGCGCGCCCCGTTCATCCCACGCATCCGCGTACGGAGGACTTCGCGACGGCGGTCCGGGACGTGGTGAGCGGCTGACCCGGCCAACAGGCGTAACCCGCCGGGCCCGGAGCGCTCCGCCGCGCGACGCTGGTGCCCAGGTGTCCGGCAAGTGGGCGGAGGAGCGGGGCGTGGTGCGGTGGCGGGTTCGGGCGCACGCGCGGCAGGCGCGGCTGGACCGGCTGCGGCGGGACGACGCGACGCTGCTGGACCGGCTGCACGCGACCCCGTACGAGAACGTGGTCTTCCCGCCGGTGCGGGAGTACGAGGAGGACGCGGCGGCCGAGGTGCTGCGGTTCTCGCTGCGGCTGGGGCGCGAGCTGTTCGGCGCCGGGGCGTCGACGCGGGACATCCAGACCGCCGTGGTGGCGGTCACCGCGGCCTGGGGCATGCAGAACCTGGAGATCGTCATCTCCGGCTGCGCCCTGCACCTCCAGTACGCCCCGCCGGGCCGCCCGCCGGTCGTGATGCAGGCCGTCCTGTCCTCGGAGGACTCGCGCGACCTGTCCCGGCTGACCGCCTTGCAGGGGCTCACCGCCCGGATCGCCGCGACCCGGCTGCCGCACGGTGAGGCGGCCGGTGCGCTGGACCGGATCGTGTCGGCGCCGGCCAGGTGGCCGTGGTGGTTCACGGTGGGCGGCGGGGCGGTGCTGGCGTCGATGCTGTGCGTGCTGGCCTCGGGCACGGTCCGGGCCGCGCTGTTCGCGCCGCTGCTCTTCCTGGTCAGCAACCGGATCGCCTGGGCACTCACCCGTACCGGTCTGGCGTCGTTCTTCGTCACGGCCGTGCAGATCGCGCTGCTGATGGCGGGCACGATGGCGCTGATCCACCCCGGGGTGCTCAGCGGGCGGGAGGGGGCGAGTCTGCTCGCCGCCAACATGATCCTGCTCCTGCCGATCCTGACCGTGGTGTCGCTGACCGAGGACGCGATCGACGGTTTCCGGCCGATGGCCGCCGCCCGGACGGTGAGCCTGGTGGCGTTCCTCACGGCGGCCGCGTGCGGGGTGCTGACCGTGGCCTTCCTGGTGCCGGGGCTCGACGCCAGTGCCCGTACGACGACGCTCACCGCGCTCCCGGTCTGGCTGACCCTCGTCACCAGCGGCATCGGCGCGCTCGGCAACGCGGTCTTCATGGGCGGCGGGCCCCGCCTGGTGCCGTGGGCGGTCGCGGCTGCGGTCACCGGGGCGTGCGTGAAGCTGCTCGGGACGACGCAACTGGACTGGACGGCGCCGCTGGCCATCGGGGTCGCCACCGCCGCGATGGGCCTGGCCGCCGGAGCCCTCGCACCGCGCGCCGGCGCCCCCGCACGCGCGATCCTCATCCCCGGCATCGCGGGCGCCGTCCTCCCCGGCCCCGACCTCTACCGCAGCCTCCTCCAGCTCCTCCTGCACACCCCGGGCGCGGGCACCTACCTGGCGCTCACCCTCGCGTCCACGGCGGCCATCGGCGTCGGCGCCGTCCTGGGCACGGTCCTCGGCGCGGGCGGCGAACGCCAGTGGCGCCGCCGTCTGCATCCGGCGCCCGCGCACTGAGCGTCCCGCCGGGGTTCATGTGCGCGGGAACGCGTGCCGCCGGCCCTTGGCGACAACGGCCAGCGCGGCCGCCCCGAGCACGGCAGCCGCGGCGGCGACCGCGTCCGCCCCCGCGTGGTCGAGCAGGAGGCCGCCGACGACGCCCCCGAGGGCCATCGCCGCGTTCCACAGGGTGACCAGGACGGCCTGCGCGGTGTCGGCGGCGGCCGCGCCGTGCCGGCCGGCGGCCCGCCCGGCCGCGGTCTGCAGCAGGGTCGGCGCGCCGCCCCACCCCAGGCCCCACAGGACGGCGGCGGCCCAGACGACCGGGTGCGCCCCGGTGACGGCGAGGGCCGCGGTGGCGAGGGTGAACAGCGCCGCACCCGCCACCATCAGGGCGCGCGGCCGGCGGTCGACATGGCGCCCGACGCCCCAGATGCTCAGCAGGGACGCGGCCCCGAAGACCAGGAGCACCGCGTCGGTCCGCTGCCCGAGCCCCGCGTGCCGCAGGTAGGGGGCGACGTACGCGTAGACGACCGTGTGCCCGAGGACGAAGAGCGCCACCGTCACCATGACCGCCGCGACCCCGGGCACCGCCAGGGTCCGGCGCAGGCCGGGCCGGTCCCCGCCCGCCCCCTCGGCGGCGGGCCGCCCCACCGCCGGGACGGACGCGCCGATCCAGCCGAGGACGGCGAGGGTGGCCAGCGAGACGGCGCCGAACGCGGCCCGCCAGCCCACCTGTTCGCCGATCAGGGTGCCGGCGGGGACGCCCAGGGACAGCGCCACGGGGATGCCGGTCATCGCGACGGCGATGGCGCGCCCCTCCGATCCGGCGGGCGCGATGCGGCGGGCGTACCCGGCGAGGATCGCCCACGCCAGACCGGCGGCCACCCCCGCGAGGAACCGGGCCGCGAGCAGGACGGCGTACCCCGGCGCGAGGGCGGTCAGCGTGTTGGCCACCAGGAAGACGGCCATGGCGCCGAGCAGCAGGGGCTTGCGCGGCACGGGCGCCGTCGTCCGGGCGAGCGGGATCGCGGTCAGGGCCGTACCGGCCGCGTAGACGGTGACGGACTGGCCGGCGGCGCCCGGGCCGACGTCCAGGGAGTCCGCCATCCCGGGCAGCACACCGGCGGGCAGGGTCTCGGTCAGGCTGGTGATGAAAACGGCGGTCGACAGGGCGAGGAGCGCAGGCCAGGGCAGGCCGCCCTGCCCTGTACGACGCTCCGCCTCGGAGGGCGTGGTGGTCATGGCGGCATCCTGAAACGTTCACATCGGTGTGATGGTCAAGCCGTCAGGTCCCCAGTAGCTTCGGCGGGATGAGGATCGGTGAACTGTCACGCCGCACGGGCACGTCCCGCCGTCTGCTGCGCTACTACGAGGAGCAGCGGCTGATCGTCCCGGACCGGGGGCCGAACGGTTACCGCGAGTACGACGAGCGTTACGTGGACCGGGTCAACCAGATCCGCGGCCTGCTGGACGCGGGGCTTCCGACGCGCATCATCAAGCAGATACTCCCGTGCCTGGACAAGCCCCGCTCGATCCACTTCCCGGACGCCACACCGGAGATGCTGGCCCTGCTGACCACCGAACGGGACCGGCTCAGCGAACGGATCGACGTCCTCGTCCGCAACCGCGACGCGATGAGCGAGTACCTGGCGGAGGTCGCCCAGTGCCGCGCGCCGACGACTTAGGACCGTCAACAACGCGCCCACCTGCGGTCATGTGCTCGAAGGACACCTGTAGGCCAGCCGGATCCGGCCATTCAATGGCCGAAGAGTGATCTTCAGTCGGCCCGCCCGCCCTGCCGATGCAGGAGGCACCGCCCTCCCGAAGGAGGCTGCCATGGGCGACACACTCCTGATCCTGTCCATCCCCGCGCTGCTCCTCGCCAGCGGCCTCCACACGGCCGCCAGCACCTGGTGGCGGCGCAGGCATCCCGCGCCGCCGTCCCCGTACACCCAGCAGGCCGCCCGGCTGGCCGAGAGCCGGGAGCGCACCTAGGATCTCGCGTCGTGGCCGGTCACGAAGGGCCCCGGCGCGACACCCGGGGCATCGTCGACGCGCCCGAGCTGTTCGCGCACGTACAGTTCCGGCGCCGCGAGCCCGCGCCCGGGCTGCGGCGCTATCTGGAGCACTACTGGCTGATCGACTGGGACCTCTCCCAGCCGTACGCCTCGCACCTCGTCCCGCACCCGAGCGTCAACCTCGTCTTCGAGCGGTACGCGGGCTGCGGCGACGAGGACGCGGGATACGCCGAGGTCTCGGGCATCGGCCTGGAGCTGTTCACGCAGAAGCTGGAGGGGCGCGGGCGGGTCTGCGGGGTGCAGTTCCGGCCGGGCGGCTTCCGGCCGTTCGCGCCCGGGGTGCCGGTCTCGCGGTGGACCGGCCGGCGGCTCCCGGCGGCCGACGTGTTCGCGCCACCAGCGCCGCCCGCGCCGCTCACGCCGCCCGCCGCCGTGCTGGACCCGGCGGACGAGGACGACCGGGTCGCCGCGCTCGACGCGTATCTGCTGGCGCTCGCCCCCGAGCCCGACCCGCGCGCCGACCGGGCGATGGCCCTGGTGGACCTGATCCGCACCGACCGCACGGTCCTGCGCGTGGACGGACTCGCCCGCGCCGAGGGGGTGTCGGCGCGCTCGCTGCAACGGCTGTTCGCCGCGTACGTCGGGGTCGGCCCCAAGTGGGTCATCCTGCGCTACCGCATCCACGAGGCGCTGGAACGCGCCGGGGCAGGACCGGACGTGGACTGGGCGGGCCTCGCCGCCGACCTCGGCTACAGCGACCAGGCGCACCTGGTCCGGGACTTCACGGCCACGCTCGGCGTCCCGCCCACCGCGCTGGGCGCCCGCTGAGACCCCCGTTGTCAGTGCCGCGTCCTACAGTGCGGTCATGGCCGATGTGAAGCGCACCACACCCTCATCCGTACGGCTCGAACCCTGGTCGGACGACGACCTGGACCTCCTCCGCCGCGCCAACGCACCGGAGCTGATGGACCATCTGGGCGGGCCCGAGACGGAGGAGCAGCTGATAGCGCGCCATGCCCGTTACGTCGCGCTCAGCGCCGACCGGACGGGCCGGGGCCGGATGTTCCGCGTCGCCCTGGCCGGCGAGGCGGAGGCCGCGGGCACCATCGGGTTCTGGGAGCGGCCCTGGCGGGACCAGGAGGTGTACGAGACGGGCTGGACGGTCCTGCCGGAGTTCCAGGGCCGGGGCATCGCCTCGGCCGCGACCCGCGCGGTGGCCGACGCGGCGCGCGCCGAGCACAAGCACCGCTATCTGCACGCCTACCCGTCCGTGGAGAACGGCCCCTCGAACGGCGTCTGCCGCAAGGCCGGCTTCACGCTGCTCGGCGAGTGCGAGATCGAGTACCCGCCCGGCCACCCGCTCCTCACCCACGACTGGCGGCTGGACCTGCACCCGGACGCCTGACGCCGGGGGCGGATTTATGGGTTTGACGGGTGCTGCCGCCTCCTGGATATTTACCTGCGTCGCGCAACCTATGCGCGGCGCACTCAACCATGCCCCGAGGAGACCCATGCCCACGCTCGTCACCGGATGCCGCGGCCGCGTCGGCGCCGCGCTCACCGCCCTGCTCCACCAGGGCGGCCACCCCGTCCGCGCCGCCTCGCGCAAGGCCGCCGAGCTGACCCCGCCGCCCGGCGTCCCCGCCGTGACCTGCGACCTCGGCGACCCCGGCACGTTCCCCGCCGCCCTGGAGGGCGTCGACTCCGTCTTCCTGTACGCGGAGCCCGCGCACATCGACGCCTTCCTGACCGCCGCCCGGGCCGCCGGAGTACGCCACATCGTGCTGCTGTCCTCCAGCTCGGTCCTGGTCCCCGATCCGGCGGCCAACCCGATCGCCGCCGCGCACCACGCGGTGGAGCAGGCGCTGCTGGCCTCCCCGCTCACCGCGACCCTGCTGCGCCCCGGCGCCTTCGCCACCAACGCCTACGGGTGGTCGGAGGCCTTCCGCTCCGGGCGCCCCGTCGACCTGCCGTTCCCCCGCAGCGAGGGCAGCCCGGTCCACGAGGCCGACCTCGCCGAGGCCGCCCTCGCCGCGCTCACCGACCCGGCCCTCCAGGGCGCCGCATACCACCTCACCGGCCCCGCGTCCCTCAGCGCCGCCGAGCAGGTCCGCGTCCTGGCCGACGCCTCCGGCACCCCGGCCGCCGTCCACGAGGTGAGCCCGGCCGCCTGGAAGGAGTCCATGGCGTCCTACATGCCCGCCGAGGTCGCCGACGGGCTGCTCGCCTACTGGGCGGCCACCGACGGCATCCCCGCCGAGGTGGCCGACGGGGTGGAGAAGCTGACCGGCCGCCCGGCCCGCCCCTTCGCCACCTGGGCCGCCGAGCACGCCGCCGCCTTCCGGCCCTGAAAGCCGCCTCCGCCCCTGAAATCCGCAGGCGGCGGGCCCGCCCCCGATGGCATCCTGACCGGGTGAACGGACCGGAGATCCACCTCGAAGTCGCCCCCGCGCTCAGGCTCTTCGTGGCCCACGGGCGCCGGCAGGGGCGGACGCCGGTGACCACCGACGGCTCGTCCACGCTCGGCCATGTCGTCGAGTCCCTGGGCATCCCTCTCACCGAGGCCGGCGAACTCCTCGTGGACGGCCGCCCCGTCCCCGCCTCGCACATCCCGGCCGCCGGGGAGCTGGTCGAGGTCCGCCCCGTGCCCCGGCCGCAGCACGTGCCGGGGGCGCCCCTGCGCTTCCTGCTCGACGTCCACCTCGGGACCCTCGCCCGGCGGCTGCGGCTGCTCGGCGTCGACGCCGCGTACGAGAGCGAGGACATCGGCGACCCGGCCCTGGCCGCGCTCTCCGCGAAGGAGCGGCGCGTGCTGCTCTCCCGGGACCGGGGGCTGCTGCACCGCCGGGAGATCTGGGCGGGGGCGTACGTCTACAGCGACCGGCCCGAGGAGCAGCTGCGGGACGTCCTGGAGCGGTTCGCCCCGGCGCTCGCCCCGTGGACCCGGTGCACCGCGTGCAACGGCCCGCTGGCGGCGGCCGACAAGGACACGGTCGGCCCGCACCTGGAGCACGGGACGCGCCGTACGTACGACGTGTTCGCGCAGTGCGTGGAGTGCGGGCGGGTCTACTGGCGGGGCGCGCACCACGCCCGCCTGGAGGCGATCGTCGCGGAAGCGGTCCGCGACTTCGGCCCGGTCGCGGGCTGAGGCCGGGACCCGTCAGGCGTCGCCCTCCCGCAGCCGCGCGATCTGCGTCGTGCTCAGCTCCACCGTCCGCCGCATGTGGCCGAGCAGCAGGGCCACCTGATCGTCGTCGTACGCGTCGAACAGCGCGTCCCAGCCGCCGTTCAGCCGCTTCCACACCGCGCCGAACTCCGCCATGCGCTCGGGCACCGTCGCCACGAGCACCCGCCGCCGGTCCGCGGTGTCCCGCGCCCGGGTCACGTAACCCGCCCGCACCAGGCGGTCCACCAGCCGGGTCGCCGAGCCGGTGGTGAGCCCGGTCAGCTCGGCGACGCGGCCCGTGGTGACGGGCGCCGCCTCCAGGCTGAGCAGGTTCAGGCACTGGAGGTCGGTCGGGTGCAGCCCCAGCCGGTCGGCGACGGCCTGGTTGAACAGCGCGTACGCGGCCATGTAGCGCCGCGACACGACGGACATCTCGGCCAGCAGGGTGCTGCGGCGGGGGGACGGCTTCGGCGGCATGCGGAGAGTGTACGAAGGCCGGGGTCGCTGCTCAGAACACGTACGGGTCCCCCGTGGCCAGGGCCAGCACCTCGTGCTCGTTGTTGCCGGCATCCCGGTCCGCCGTCCCGCCGTTGTACGCGGTGCCGACCCGGACGACCACCTCGTCGGGCAGCCCGGCCAGCCGGAGCCCGAGCGCGATCCGGTGTTGCTGACGGCCGTCGGCGCGCAGCGGGCCCGTCCGGCACAGGACGGTCTGCGGGTCCTCCTGGAGGCAGTCCCCGGGCAGCTCCTGCCGGCCGGCCAGCGGCACGGAGACCCGGAGCCGCACGGTCGCGTCGGTCACGTCCGACGGCCCCCGGTTCTGGCTGTGCAGCCGGATCGTGAGCGTGTCGCCCCAGAGCACGACGTGCCCGTGGTGCGACACGTCCGCCTCCGGCCCGGTGCTCCGGACCACGGGCGCGCCGTGCGCCGAGGCCGTTCCCCCCGCGAGCGGCACCGCGGCCGCCACCATCGCCGCCGCAGCGGACACCCCCAGCAGAGCCCTGCGCGTCAGAAACATGCCCTGAAGATACCGATCACCCCGAATTGAACATATTTACCGACCGGTTCGGCGCGTCTCGCGGCGCGCCGCCCATGACACCCTGCTCCCATGTCCGTGCTCCGCTCCCTCGCCCTGTTCGTCCTCGCCGCGCTCTTCGAGATCGGGGGCGCCTGGCTCGTCTGGCAGGGCGTGCGGGAGCACCGGGGGTGGGCCTGGATCGGCGCGGGGATCATCGCGCTGGGCGCGTACGGCTTCGTGGCGACGCTTCAGCCGGACGGCGAGTTCGGACGGGTGCTCGCGGCGTACGGCGGGGTCTTCGTGGCGGGCTCGATCGCCTGGGGGATGGTCGCCGACGGCTACCGGCCGGACCGCTGGGACGTGACCGGCGCGCTGATCTGCCTGGCCGGGATGGCCGTGATCATGTACGCCCCCCGCAACCACTGACGCCGGTCCGACCTGCCTATCCTGGCCCCGTTCGACCGTACCGTTCAGCCGTCCGAGGAGAGCCCGACCATGGCCGCAACCCCCATCGCCGTCGTCACCGGAGCGAGCAGCGGCATCGGCGCCGCGACCGCCCGGCAGCTGGCGGCCTCCGGCTACCGCGTCGTGCTCACCGCCCGCCGCAAGGACCGCATCGAGGCCCTGGCCGCCGAGCTCACCGAGGCCGGCCACCAGGCGACGGCCTACGCGCTGGACGTCACCGACCGCGCGGCGGTGGACGAGTTCGCCACCGCGTTCCGCAGCCTGGCCGTCCTGGTCAACAACGCGGGCGGCGCGCTCGGGGCCGACCCGGTCGCCACGGGTGACCCGCAGGACTGGCGGCAGATGTACGAGACGAACGTCATCGGCACGCTCAACGTCACCCAGGCCCTGCTCCCCGCGCTCACCGCGAGCGGCGACGGCACGGTGGTCATCCTCTCCTCGACGGCCGGCCTCTCCACCTACGAGGGCGGCGGCGGTTACGTGGCCGCCAAGCACGGCGAACACGTCCTGGCCGAGACCCTGCGCCTGGAGATCGTCGGCACCCCGGTCCGCGTCATCGAGATCGCCCCGGGCATGGTCAAGACCGAGGAGTTCGCGACCACCCGCTTCCGCGGCGACGCGGACAAGGCCGCCAAGGTCTACGCGGGCGTCGAGGCCCCCCTCACCGCCGACGACGTGGCCGACACGATCAACTGGGCGGTCACCCGCCCCAGCCACGTCAACATCGACCTCCTGGTGGTCCGCCCCCGCGCCCAGGCCAGCAACTCGAAGGTGCACCGCACGGCGTGAGGACAGCGGGGCCGGGACACCCCGGCCCCGGCCTCAGCCCTTCACGCAGATGACCTGCTTCAGCTTGGCGACGACCTCGACCAAGTCGCGCTGCTGGTCGATGACCTTCTCGATCGGCTTGTAGGCGCCCGGGATCTCGTCCACGACCCCGGAGTCCTTGCGGCACTCGACACCCCGCGTCTGGTCCTCCAGGTCCTTCGTGGAGAACCGCTTCTTCGCCGCGTTCCGGCTCATCTTGCGGCCGGCGCCGTGCGAGGCCGAGTTGAAGGACTTCTCGTTGCCGAGGCCCTTCACGATGTACGAGCCGGTACCCATGGAGCCCGGGATGATCCCGTAGTCGCCGGTGCCGGCCCGGATCGCGCCCTTGCGGGTGACGAGCAGGTCCATCCCGTCGTACCGCTCCTCCGCCACGTAGTTGTGGTGACAGGAGATGACCGGTTCGAAGGTGACCTTGGCCTTCTTGAACTCCTTGCGGACGACGTTCTGGAACAGCGCCATCATGACCGCGCGGTTGTGCTTCGCGTACTCCTGCGCCCAGAACAGGTCGTTGCGGTACTCGCGCATCGGCTCGGTGTCCGCCAGGAAGACCGCGAGGTCACGGTCGACCAGGCCCTGGTTGTGCGCAAGGCCCTGCGCCCGGCCGATGTGGAAGTCGGCCAGTTCCTTGCCGATGTTCCGCGAGCCGGAGTGCAGCATCAGCCAGACGGAACCCGCCTCATCGAGACAGAACTCGATGAAGTGGTTGCCACTTCCGAGCGTTCCCATCTGCTTCGTGGCGCGTTCCTGACGGAACTTGACCGCTTCGGCCACCCCGTCGAACCGCGACCAGAAGTCGTCCCAGCCGCCGGCCGCCAGGCCGTACAGGCCGGACGGGTCGACCGGGTCGTCGTGCATGCCCCGGCCGACCGGGATCGCCTGCTCGATCTTCGAGCGGAGTCCGGACAGGTCGCCGGGGAGGTCGTTCGCGGTCAGCGACGTCTTCACCGCGGACATGCCGCAGCCGATGTCCACGCCGACCGCCGCCGGGCAGACCGCGCCGTGCATCGCGATCACCGAGCCGACCGTGGCGCCCTTGCCGAAGTGGACGTCGGGCATGACGGCCAGGCCCTTGATCCACGGCAGTGTGGCGACGTTGCGCAGCTGCTGCATCGCCACGTCCTCGACCGACGCCGGGTCGGTCCACATCCGGATGGGAACCTGCGCACCCGGTACCTCTACATACGACATAGCTCCTCGATCCCCCCGAAAAAGTCTGAAAGCGCAAAACCGGCGCCAAGATCGGCAAATGAGTCGGCCGACCGGCGTTCACAGCGGCGCGTGCGATACACATTGTGTCCACCGGCCGCCATCGGGCGGCAACCGTTTTTCGCACGAAGGGAGCCCAGGACCGTGCGACGAATGGCGTACGCGACCGGCGCCGTGCTCATCGCGGCGCTCGCCGCCGGCTGCACCAGCGACACCGGAAGCGGCGAACCCGCCCCCGACAGCAAGCCGGGCACCCCGACCGTCTCCGCCGCGCCCCCGGGCAAGTACCGCACCCTTCCCGACGCCTGCCGGGCCATCCCGCAGGCCACCCTCAAGGACCTCCTGCCCGGCACCGCCGACATGCCGGAGGCCCAGCAGGACAAGGTGTTCGAGGGCACCCCCACGGTCACGTACGACACCGACCGGCGGATCGGCTGCCGCTGGAAGACCGACGTCCCCGAGGGCACCCGCAGCATCCACCTGGACTTCGAGCGCGTCGTCTCCTACGACACCTCCGTGAGCGACGACGACCGCGCCCGCGAGGTGTACGCGAAGAAGGAGACCGCCGCCGACCTGCCCGACACCGCACTGCCGCCGGAGACCCCCGACGCCTCCTCGTCCGGCTCCGGCACCCCGGACGCGGGCACGGAGAGCGCCGACGGCTCCGAGGACACGGACGGCGCCGAGGGCTCGGACGGCAAGGGCGCGACCGGCGACACCACCTCCGGCAGCCCCGCAGGCAGCCTCCAGCCCCGGCTGCTCGACAAGCTGGGCGACAGCGCGTTCCTGGACGACGCGCTCAGCCGGGCCGGCGCCCCCGCCCGCCACCGCACCGTGAGCGTGGTGTTCCGCACATCCAACGTCATCGTGACCGTCGAGTACACCGCCCAGCCGACCATGCCCACCGAGGTCCCCGACAGCCAGGAACTCCAGGAGAAGGCCCAGGCACTGGCCCGTCAGCTGGTCGATTCGTTCAACGGCTGACGCCGCCGGCGCCCCGCCCCGGCCGCCCGCGCGCCGCTCCCCGCGCCCGCCGGTGAAGGCGGCATCCGGCCGCCGTCCGTCGTACCGTGGCCCTCCGGAGCCACCACCGTCCCCCGACCGCCGCGCCATCCGAGTGAAGGAACCATGCACCGATCAGCCCCGCGACTCACCCGCATACTCGCCTGCGCCGCCGTCCCGGTGATGCTCGTCGTCGCCGGCTGCTCGTCGGACTCCGGCGACAAGAAGGAGACGGACTCCTCCGCCTCCGCCACGCCGGACGCGACGAAGTCGGAACCGGCCGTCGAGGCAGCGAAGTTCGCCGAGCTGCCCGATCCCTGCCAGGCGGTCGAGGCGAAGACCGTCAAGTCCCTGGTCCCCTCCGCCAAGAGCAAGAACGGCACCCGCAGCAAGTCCAGCGACGCGTCCGTCCGCGGCGGCTGCTCCTGGAACGGGCTGGCCGACAAGGGCGTCAAGGGCTCCCAGTACCGCTGGCTGGATGTCGGCTTCACCCGCTTCGCCTCGGACCAGACCCTGGGCAGCGGGGCCGCCCGCGCGGGCGACGAGTTCGACAAGCAGGTCAAGAAGACCGAGGCGGCCGACGGCGTGAAGAACATCGCCACCGGGTCCGTCAGCGGCATCGGCGACCAGGCGACGAAGATCACGTACGACCAGTCCAAGACGGACGAGGACTTCCGGTTCGCGACGATCGTCGCCCGCACCGGGAACGTCGTCGTGGTCGTCAACTACAACGGCGCGGGTTACGCCGGTTCGAAGACGCCGGACGCCGAGACCATCCTGAAGGGCGCCACGATGGCCGCCAAGGACGCGGTCGTGGCCGTCGCCGAGGCGAACGCCAAGACCGACGCGTCCCCGAAGGCGACTGACAAGGCGTCCGACGACTCCGCCAAGAAGCCGTCCGAGAAGCCCAGTTCATCGGCCAAGTCGAAGTCCTCGGACTGACGCAGGAGGCCGCCCCGGCCCCTCCCCCCGCGACACCTCTCGCACACATGTGCCAGGCTGTGCCCGCCGGAAACAAGCCACCGGCGACAGGAACAGGCGAGGGACAAGGGAACAGGGAGGGGATGGGGGGTGGCTGCGATGCAGCTGACGCGCACGCATCGGGTGCTGATCGGTCTGGTCGTGGCCGGTGCGGTGCTGATCGCCGCGATCGGCTTCGCCGGTTCGTACGCCGCGGTGCGCGAACTGGCCCTGAGCAAGGGGTTCGGGGACTTCTCGCTGGTCTTCCCGATCGGCATCGACGCGGGCATCTGCGTCCTGCTGGCCCTGGACCTGCTGCTCACCTGGCTGCGCATCCCGTTCCCGCTGCTGCGCCAGACGGCCTGGCTGCTGACGGCCGCGACGATCGCGTTCAACGGCGCCGCCGCCTGGCCCGACCCGCTCGGCGTCGGCATGCACGCGGTCATCCCCGTCCTCTTCGTCGTCTCCGTCGAGGCCGCCCGCCACGCGGTGGGCCGGATCGCGGACATCACGGCCGACAAGCACATGGAGGGCGTCCGCCTCACCCGGTGGCTGCTCTCGCCGGTCCCCACCTTCCGGCTCTGGCGCCGGATGAAGCTGTGGGAGCTCCGCAGCTACGAGCAGGTCATCAAGCTGGAGCAGGACCGCCTGATCTACCAGGCCCGCCTCCAGGCCCGCTACGGCCGCGCCTGGCGCCGACGCGCCCCCGTCGAGTCCCTGATGCCGCTGCGCCTCGCGAAGTACGGCGTCCCGCTCGCCGAGACCGGCCCCGCGGGTCTGGCCGCCGCGGGCATCGAACCCGCACTCCTGCCCCCGGCCCCGGAGCCGGTGGCCCCGCAGCCGGTGGCCCCGCAGGCACCGCCCGCCCCCGCCGTGGAGACGGCCCAGCAGCACCCGGAACTGCCGCAGACGGCGACCCCGGAGGAGCCGCAGCAGGCCCCCGGGCACCCCGCCGCCGACGAGAACGACAACCCCTGGTTCCCGAAGCAGGCGACCGCCAAGGTGTACGAGGGCACCTACGACCCGGACTTCGAGGTCGAGGGCCCGGTCCCGCACCAGGTCCCCTCGGGCCCGAACGGCCGCACCCGCCCACTGGGCAACGTGGGCACGGTCGGCAGCACCGTCCCCGGCGAGCGGCCCGAGCAGATCCCCGTAGCGGAACCCCTGCCGGAACCCCTGCCGGAACCCCTGCCGGAGCCCGCGCAGCAGTGGACGCAGCAGGACGAGGAGTTCGCCGAGATCGCGTACGAGGTGTTCTCGGCGTTCATCGCGGAGAACAACGACTACCCGAGCGTCGCGGTGCTCGACATACACCTCTCGGACGGGCACAACGTCCGCCACCCGCGCGGCGAGGCGCTGCTCCGGCAGCTGATGCCGGAGTTCAAGCGGCGCTTCCACGCGGAGCTGGAAGCCGACCACATCGCGTAACCCCGCAACGCAACGCACGAGGGGCCGCCTCCCACCCGGGAGACGGCCCCTCGTGCGTGTCCGTACCTACGCGCCCAGCAGGCGGCGCACCCGGTCCGCCCCCACCGCGAGCAGCAGCGTGGGCAGGCGCGGGCCCGTGTCGCGGCTGACGAGCAGCCGGTAGAGCAGGGCGAAGAAGGACCGCTGGGCGGTCTTCAGCTCGGGCGTCGGCTTGGCGTCGGGCTCCAGGCCCGCGAGGACCTTCGGCACGCCGTAGACGAGCGTGGTCAGGCCGTCCAGGGACCAGTGCGTGTCCAGGCCCTCCAGGAGCAGCCGCAGCGACTCGCGGCCCTGCTCGTCCAGCGAGCCGAGCAGCTCCTTGTCCGGCTCGTCGCGCACGACGGTGCGGGCCTCGGCCGGGACCTGGGTGGTGATCCAGCTCTCCGCGCGGTCGAGGCGCGGGCGGGCCTCGTCCAGCGAGGTGAGCGGGTTCGCCGGGTCCAGCTCGCTGAGGATGCGCAGCGTCTGGTCCTCGGCGCCCGCGGTGATGTCGGCGACCGAGGCGAGCGTGCGGTACGGCAGCGGGCGCGGCGTGCTCGGGAGCTCACCGGCGGCGGTGCCGATCGCGCGGGCGTACGCGGCGGCGTCGGCCGGGAGGACCGTGCCGTCGGCGACCTTGCGGGCCAGCGAGTCCCACTCGTCGTAGAGCCGCTGGATCTCCTGGTCGAAGGCGATCTTGAAGGACTGGTTGGGCCTGCGGCGGGCGTAGAGCCAGCGCAGCAGCGGGGCCTCCATGATCTTCAGGGCGTCGGCCGGGGTGGGCACGCCGCCCTTGGAGGAGGACATCTTGGCCATGCCGGAGATCCCGACGAAGGCGTACATGGGCCCGATCGGCTGGACGCCGTCGAAGATCTCGCGGACGATCTGGCCGCCGACGACGAACGAGGAGCCGGGCGAGGAGTGGTCGACGCCGCTGGGCTCGAAGATCACGCCCTCGTAGGCCCAGCGCATGGGCCAGTCGACCTTCCAGACCAGCTTGCCCCGGTTGAACTCGCTGAGCCGGACCGTCTCGGCGAAGCCGCAGGCGGTGCAGGTGTAGTTCAGCTCGGTGGTGTCGTCGTCGTACGAGGTGACGGTGGTGAGGTCCTTCTCGCAGTTGCCGCAGTACGGCTTGTACGGGAAGTAGCCGCCGGAGCCGCCGCTGCCGTCGTCCTCGCTGGCCGCGCCGGAGCCGGCCTCGGCCTCCAGCTCGGCCTCGTCCACCTTCTTCTGCTGCGGCTTCTTGCCGCCCTTGCCCGCGGCCGCCGGGTCCTTCTTGGTGCGGTAGCGGTCGAGGACGGCGTCGATGTCCGCGCGGTGGCGCATGGCGTGCAGGATCTGCTCGCGGTAGGTGCCCGCGAGGTACTGCTCCGTCTGGCTGATCGGGTCGTACTCGACGCCCAGCTCGTCCAGGGACGCGGTCATGGCGGCCTTGAAGTGCTCGGCCCAGTTCGGGTACGCGGACCCGGCCGGGGCGGGCACCGAGGTCAGCGGCTTGCCGATGTGCTCGGCCCAGGACGCGTCGACGCCGGGGACGCCGTTCGGCACCTTGCGGTAGCGGTCGTAGTCGTCCCAGGAGATCAGGTGGCGCACGGTGTGGCCGCGGCGGCGGATCTCGTCGGCGACCAGGTGCGGGGTCATGACCTCGCGGAGGTTGCCCAGGTGGATCGGGCCCGACGGGGAGAGGCCGGAGGCGACGACGACCGGTTTGCCAGGCGCACGACGCTCCGATTCGGCGATGACCTCGTCCGCGAAGCGGGAGACCCAGTCGGTCTCGGTGCTGCTCTGACTCTGAGCCACGGTCGGCACGTCCTTCTCTCGTGTAGGACTCATAGGGGCGCCGCCCATTCTCCCAGGTGCGGGCCGCAGCACGAAAACGGCTTTACGCCCCGTGGGATACTGGACCGATCCTCAGTCCTCTACGGAAACGGCAGCCAGACTCATGGCCTCGGTCACTTCCCTCGCTTCCACGCTCCAGCAGCAGCTGGCGGACGCCCTGACGGCAGCACTGCCGGATGCGGGCACCGCCGATCCGCTGCTGCGCCGAAGCGACCGGGCCGATTTCCAGGCCAACGGCATCCTGGCGCTCGCCAAGAAGCTCAAGGGCAATCCGCGCGAGCTGGCCACCCAGGTCACCGACGCGCTGCCGGCCTCGGACCTGATCAAGGACATCGAGGTCTCCGGCCCCGGCTTCCTGAACGTCACGCTGACCGACCGGGCGATCACCGAGACCCTGGCCGCGCGCGCCGCCGACGGCGACCGGCTCGGCGTCCCGGCGAACGAGGCGGCGGGCACCACCGTCGTCGACTACGCCCAGCCCAACGTGGCCAAGGAGATGCACGTCGGCCACCTGCGGTCCGCGGTGATCGGTGACGCGATGGTGCGGATCCTGGAGTTCACCGGCGAGTCCGTGGTCCGGCGCCACCACATCGGCGACTGGGGCACGCAGTTCGGCATGCTCATCCAGTACCTCGTGGAGCACCCGCACGAGCTGGACCACGAGGGCGGCAAGGAGGACGGCGAGGCCGCGATGTCCTCGCTGAACCGGCTCTACAAGGCGTCGCGGGCCCTGTTCGACTCGGACGAGGAGTTCAAGGCCCGGTCCCGGGACCGGGTGGTCGCGCTCCAGGCGGGCGACGCGGAGACGCTGGCCATGTGGCAGCGGTTCGTGGACGAGTCGAAGATCTACTTCTACTCGGTCTTCGACAAGCTGGACATGGAGATCAGCGACCCCGACATCGTCGGCGAGTCCGGCTACAACGACATGCTGGAGGAGACCTGCCGCACCCTGGAGGAGACGGGCGTCGCGGTCCGCTCCGAGGGTGCGCTGTGCGTCTTCTTCGACGACGTGCTGGGCCCCGACGGCAACAAGGTCCCGCTGATCGTCAAGAAGACGAACGGCGGCTACGGCTACGCGGCGACCGACCTCTCCGCGATCCGGGACCGGGTGCAGAACCTCAAGGCGGACGCCCTGCTGTACGTGGTGGACGTCCGGCAGTCCCTGCACTTCAAGATGGTCTTCGAGACGGCCCGCCGGGCGGGCTGGCTGAACGACGACGTGAAGGCGCACCAGCTGGCGTTCGGCACGGTGCTCGGCAAAGACGGCAAGCCGTTCAAGACCCGTGAGGGCGTCACGGTCCGGCTGGAGGACCTGCTGGACGAGGCCGTCGAGCGGGCGACCGCGGTGGTCCGGGAGAAGGCCGGGAAGGTCGGCCTGTCCGAGCAGGAGATCGTGGAGAACGGCCGGTACGTCGGCGTGGGCGCCGTGAAGTACGCGGACCTGTCGACCTCCGCCGTGCGGGACTACAAGTTCGACCTGGACCAGATGGTGTCGCTGAGCGGTGACACCTCGGTGTACCTCCAGTACGCGTACGCGCGTATCCAGTCGATCCTGCGCAAGGCGGGCGACGCGAAGCCGGTCGCGCACCCGGAACTGGAGCTGGCCCCGGCGGAGCGGGCGCTGGGCCTGCACCTGGACCAGTTCGGCGAGGTGCTGGCCGAGGTGGCCGCCGGTTACGAGCCGCACAAGCTGGCCGCGTACCTCTACCAGCTCGCGTCGCTCTACACGACGTTCTACGACCAGTGCCACGTGCTGAGCGAGGAGAACCCGGCCGAGGTGGTCGAGAACCGGCTGTTCCTCTGCGACCTCACCGCCCGGACCCTGCACCGGGGCATGGCGCTGCTCGGCATCCGGACGCCCGAGCGCCTCTGAGGCGCCGGAAGGGGGCGGGCTTTTACGGGGCGGGGCCGTCGCGGCCCCGCCCCTCTCCGCTACTCCGGCCGCCCCAGCGTCCATCCCGATACGTCGGACAGCCTGCCCCGCCACAACGGCAGCCGCAGCGGGGCCACTCCGCCGCAGACGAGGGTCGCGTCCCGCAGGTGGATCCACCGGGGCAGGAACGGCGCGTCCTCCTCGGCCCCCAACTCCTTGAGGCCCTGGTCCACGGTCTCGGGGAACGCCGCGAGGAGGTTCGCCCCTTCGCCCTCGACCTGGCGCAGGCTGCGGGCCCACTCCGCCTTCCACGCTTCATGGCCGATCACGTCGCCGTGCAGCACCCCGGCGGGGACGGCGAGCGTCAGCGGCAGGCCGGACCGGGTCTCCCGGTCCAGGAGCTGGATCAGCAGCTGGAGCTGGAGGTCGGGCACCGGCTGGGTGATCAGGAGTGCGTCCCGGACAGGGTCGGCGGGGTCGGTCATGTGCTGTTCCCTTCGGCCGCAGCCTCTCCGGCGCCCTGATGGGCCGGAATTTCCTTGCCCCGTATGCCCCGAATGAGCGCGCTCAACCGCTGCCCCGCAGAGAGAAAAAGGCTGGATACGCCTGGGACCTGAGGGAATAAGAAGAATTCAGACCGTTCGACGATCATTTCTCCGGGGGCGAAAATGACTGACCTCGATTCCGCGGCGGTGTCTCCCGCGCCGCACACGATGACGCCGCACACGATGACACCGACCGACCCCCCGCCCACCAAGGCGGCCGAGGCCCGGGCGGCCGCCAAGGCATTCGTGGCGACACTGAACCCACGACCGGCGACGACGACCATTCAGGATCTGCTGCTCCTGGTGTCCGAACTGGTGACGAACGCCCTCCGGCACGCGGGCGCGCTGACCGGACTGGCCTTCGGGGCGGACGCCGAAACGCTGTACGTGCAGGTCACCGACCCGAGTTCCGACCGACCGCAGCAGCGGATCCCCGACCTCAGCGGGGGGACGGGAGGCTTCGGCTGGCCCCTGGTGCTGCGGCTGTCCAAGAAGACCGACATCCGCGATCACCCACAACGGGGCAAGGTCATCCTCGTCGCGATGGCGCGCTGACTCACAGGAAGCGGCGCAGCGGCCGTACCGACGCCTCGCGGAGCCGCTGCGCGACGGACCTGCGCCGCCACCTCCGGCCATCGATGCGCTCGCTCGCCTTCAGGTCCTCCGTGAAGTGGGCGTCGAGCGTGGCGGTGAGTTCCCGGTCCAGGACCGCGAGCATGACCTCCTCGTCGTGGTCCAGGGAGCGGCGGTTGATGTTCGTGGACCCGATCAGCGCGGCGACCCGGTCGACGGTGATGATCTTGGCGTGCATCATCGTCGGCTGGTAGTGGTGGATCTTCACGCCGCACGCCGTCAGCTGCTCGTAGTACAGCTGCCCGGCGAGCTGGCAGACCCGCTTGTCGGTGTACGGACCCGGCAGCAGGATCTCGACCTCGACCCCGCGCCGTGCCGCCGCGCACATCAGCTCCACGAAGAAGGCGTCCGGGGCGAAGTAGGCCGTGGCGATCCTGACGCGTTCCTCGGCGGTCTCCAGGACGACCCGGAGCAGGGTCTGCATGTCCTGCCAGCCCACGCTGGCCGAGCCCCGCACCACCTGCACCACGGCGTCGCCCCGGGGCGGGATGTTCCGGAACCGGTCGCGTGCGTCGAAGAGTTCGTCGTGGCACTCCGCCCAGTTCTGCGCGAAGGCCGCGGCGAGTCCGTCGACGGCCGGGCCCCGTACGCGGACGTGGGTGTCACGCCACTCGGTCTCGTTCCGCGCGTCGCCGCACCACTCCTCGGCGATCCCCACGCCGCCGGTGTACGCGGTCTCCTCGTCCACCACCAGAACCTTGCGGTGGCAGCGGTGGTTCTGCTTGAGCGGCGAGAGGTAGAGCGGCTTGCGGAACCACGCGACCTGGACGCCCGCGTCCTCCATGGCGCGCAGCTGGTCCTTCTCTATGAGCCTGCTCCCGAACCCGTCGAGCAGCAGCCGTACGCGGACCCCGGCGCGGGCGCGGTCCGCCAGGGTGGCGGCGAACTCCCGCGCGATGTCGCCGCGCCAGTAGACGAACGTCATCATGTCCACGGTGTGCTCGGCGCGGCGGATGCTGTCCAGCATCGCGGCGAAGATCGCGTCCCCGTTCCGCAGCGGGACCAGCTCGTTCCCCTCGGTGGCGGCGATGCCGATGAGCCGTTCCAGCCGCCGCCTGAGGCGCTGCGCGCGCTCCACGAGGGCGGTGTCGGCGACGGGTGCCGCTGTCCGCAGTTCCGGTCTGTCGTCGGTGCCGCTGGTCATGTCGTCGCTCCTTGAAGAGGGTAGGTGGCCCGGGCCAGAGACCACCTTCCCCGCGACCGGGGCGATATGGCGTACATCGCGCACAGTGAGCGCCCGTACACATAGCTTGTACGGGTCGGGCAGGCGTGAAGCGGGGGCCCGGGTGGGGAGTGGGCACCGTATGCAAAGCAAGAGCCGTCGGCGCAAGGACGCGTCGATCATGAAGATGATGGGCGCGCTCGTCGCCCATTTCCGCCGCATGGGCGGGCTGACGCAATTTCAACTGGCGGACGCGGCCCATGTTCAGCCGGAGACGATCGCGTCGATCGAGCAGGGCCGCCGCAGCCTGGTCCCGGCCCTGGCCCGGACGCTGGACGGGGTCATGGACACGAAGGGGGCACTGCTGACGGCGTTGGACAACCTGCCCGAGATGGACCTCACCCCGGTCTGGGCCGAGGCGTACATGGATCTGGAGAAGCACGCCCTGGCGCTGTCCTGGTACGACAACCAGGTCCTGCCGGGCCTGCTCCAGACCGAGGCGTACGCCCGCGCGGTCTTCCGCAACCGCATTCCGGCCTTCAGCGAGGAGCACATCGAGGAGCAGACGGCCAGCCGGATCGAGCGCCAGGAGATCCTCCACCGCAAGGCGCCGCCGACCATCAGCTTTGTCATCTGGGAGCCGGTCCTCAGGATGC
The DNA here is from genome assembly GCF_036346615.1 of Streptomyces sp. NBC_00523. Classification (NCBI taxonomy): domain Bacteria; kingdom Bacillati; phylum Actinomycetota; class Actinomycetes; order Kitasatosporales; family Streptomycetaceae; genus Streptomyces; species Streptomyces sp. NBC_00523. The sequence goes on from NZ_CP107836.1 coordinate 3,216,617, forward strand.
GGCTGACCAGCGACGAGGAGCACCGGGAGCAGCTGCGGCATCTGGTTCGCGTCGCCCAACTCCCGGGTGTCTGCATCCAGGTCCTGCCCCTGGACCGCCGGGCGCACGCGGGGCTCGACGGCCCGTTCATCCTCCTGGAGACACCCGACTACCAGCGCGTCGCGTACTCCGAAACACAGCGCGGCAGCCTGCTGGTGTCCGATCCCGACGAGATCAGCATCCTCTCCCAGAAATATGCGATGCTGCGAGCCCAGGCGCTCACGCCCGAGGAAACTTTGCGCCTGCTGAAGAGCTTGCTGGGAGAGCAATGAGCACTGCACGTACGTGGTTCAAGTCCAGCTACAGCGGCAGCGAAGGCGGCGCCTGCCTCGAAGTCTCTTACGACTGGGTGAAGTCGAGCTACAGCAGCGACGAGGGTGGCGCGTGCGTCGAGGTCGCCACGCACACCGCCGCCGTGCACGTGCGCGACTCCAAGAACCTGGACGGCCCCATGCTCACCGTCGCGCCCACCAGCTGGGCGGCTTTCACCGGGCACGTGGGGCGCTGAACTCGTAACCAATGGGGGCCGATGCCCTCATTGGTCTTGACCAATTTCCTGGAGTATGAGAATCATGGCCGGAGTCGCCACAGAAACTTCATAACTGCTCCGCAGGAGACCCACGCACCATGCGCATACCGACCTCCGCCGCCCTCGCGGCGCTCGGCGGTGCCCTCGTTCTCGGGCTCACCGTCGCTCCGGCCGTCCAGGCCGCCCCCGCCTCCTCGTCAGACTGCACGACCGACGCCTTCGGAATCGCCGGGAAGTACGGCGAGTTCGTCCTCGGGGACGACGTCCACTCCCCCGACGCCGAAGGCGCCGTGGCGGTCGGCGGCAACGCCGACTTCAAGGGCGGGTTCAGTGTCGCCAACGAGCTGACGGCCGCCCAGGTCGACGCGCTGCCCGGCCGGGCGTCGCTCGTCGTGCGCGGCGACCTGGTCAACGGCGGTTCGGCCACCGTCGTCATGAAGGGCAACGCCGTCGTCGGCGGCGAGGTCAAGGACCGCGCGGTCGAGCTGCACAACGGCACCTTCAGCAAGAAGGCCGATCTGATCGACTTCGACGGCGAGTTCGCGAAGCTCCGGTCGTACTCGGACGCGCTGGCCAAGGAGTCGGAGACGTCCGGCGCCAAGGCGAGCCTCGACGGCAACCGGCTGACGCTGACCGGCACGGACACCGGCCGGAACGTGTTCTCGGTCGAGGCGTCGCAGCTGGAGAAGGCCAAGGAGGTCTTCGTCAAGGTCCCGGCGGGCGCGACGACGATCGTCAACGTCACCGGCCAGACGTACGACATGCAGACGGCCGGAACGACCGGCTTCTTCCTCTCGGGCGGTCAGGACTTCGTCCTGGACGACAAGCTCCAGAGCGCAGAGGACGGCGCGGTCCGCGCCAAGCTGCTGTGGAACTTCCCGAACGCCACGAAGGTCGTCAAGAACAGCCAGGCCGCCTGGCCGGGCAGCGTGCTCGCCCCGTACGCGCACCTGGAGCTGGGCACGGCCGCCCCGGTCAACGGCTCGGTGTGGGTGGCCTCGCTGCACGGTTCGGGCGGCGCGGAGACGCACCACTTCCCGTTCACCGGCTGCCTGCCCGAGGTGCCCGGCACCCCGGAGCCGAGCACGACCCCGAGCGGCACGCCCTCCACGACGCCCCCGGCGACGGCCACCCCGTCGGCCTCGGTGCCGCCGTCCGGCGACGCGACCCCGTCCGCCACCCCGTCGGGCACGACGACCCCGGGCGCCCCGGTCCCGTCGCCCAGCCCCTCGCAGCCCGAGGGCGACCTGGCGACGACCGGTAGCGGCAACATGATCCCGATCACCGTCGGAGGCGCCGTGGTCGTCGCCGCCGGTGCGGGCCTCGTGGTCATGGCCCGCCGCCGCAAGCGCGCCTGACCCGCCCCTGAGCGGCACGCGGCCCTCCCCGGGCCGCGTGCCGCTCAGCGCTTTTCCCAGACCGAGGTGTCGTAGCGGTAGTAGTACTCCGGGCGCCCCGCGATGCTGCTCGTACGGAACGGCTTGCCGCCCTCGTCCACGCGCAGCGTGCCCGTACGGCCGCCGCTGGACCAGTCCAGCTCCAGGTACCAGCTGACGTCGTGGCCCTCCACGTGCGCGTCGAGGTCGAAGACCTCCACATCGCTGGACGACACCCGGAACGGGAAGTTCTTCGCGGGCACGGTCTCGTCGCCCTGCTGCCCGGCGACCGGTCTGAGCGCCGGGCGGCTGTCGTCCAGGTCCACGTCGAAGGACTGGGGCTCGATGCCGCTGCCGCACCCCTCGCCCATCGAGAACGCCGTCTGCTGCACGGGCGCCCGCTGGCTCAGCACCTTCACCCGGAGCCCGGTCAGGACGACGGCCTGCGCGGAGGTGCCCTGCACGGTCAGCTCCAGCTTCATGGAGCCCCCGTCCACCCCGCCGAGCGCCCGCGCCCAGCCCCGGGTGCTGTTGGGCGGCGGCGGGGGCGGCACGGTCGCCGGGTCCTGGCTCAGCAGGTAGTACTGCCCGCAGGGCTCCTCCCAGTTGTACGAGCTGATCGTCACCGTGGGCGGCTTCCCCGGCCCGCCCCCGGGCGCGCCGGTGGTGCGCGGGGCGGACGGCGACGTCCGTACGGAGGGACTGGCCGAACCGGCGGTCGCGGAGGCGCTGGGCCGCTTCGATGCGCTGACCGAGGGCGAGGGGCTGTCCGGGGACGCGGAGACGAAGTCGTCCCCGGGCGTCGTGCCGCGCACGGCCGGGGCGCCCCCGGCCGCGTCGGAACCGGTCTGCTTGAGCTGGCCGATGACCACGGCGGTGGGCACGGTGAGCGCGACGACGGCCGCGGCGGCGAGGAGCACCCGCGTACGGGCGGAGGCCCGCCGCCAGCGGGAGGGGGCGGGGTCTTCGCGTACGGGCTCGTGGTCCACGGACGCAGGCTTCACGGCCTCCGGCTCGACGGGCTCGGGTGCCACGGCCTCCGGCTCGACGGGCACCGGCTCCACCGGCACCGGCTCCACGACCGCCGCCGGAACAGCCGCTTCCGCCTTCCCCCGCCCCCGCGCAGCGTCCGCCAGGATCCACCGGCGGTGGACCTCCACCAACTCGTCGGCGGTCGCCCCGCAGAGGCGCGCGAACCGCTCCACGGGCGCGAACTCGCCCGGCACCGCGTCCCCGTTGCAGTACCGGTGGAGCGTCGACGTACTGACGTGCAAGCGGCCCGCGAGCACCCCGTAACTGCGCCCCGAACGGTCCTTCAGTTTCTTCAGCAGGCCCGCTAGTTCCTCGGCCTCCGGCGTCGCCACTGCGGCGTTCCCCCTCCTGGTCCGTCCCGGATCACCGTTCCAGGGACGTGGAATCTGCCCAGGTCACAGTACGCGCAGGCATTCCAGCATCCCCAATGGTGCGGCGGGCGTTGCGGCCGGAATCCGTCGTGCCACAAGCTCGGACCAGACCACAGCGAACACAGGGGCCGACCAGTGCGAACCCTCTTCCGCATCGAACTGACCGATGCGCTGGCGATCGCGGTGCTGATCGTGACGACCGCGATCGTCCTGCTCCTGATCTGCCAGAACTGACCACACCGGCACGACCGGACACACTCACGGGGAGTACCACCATGCGCAGCAACCGCATCCGCACCACCGTTCTCGCGGCGACCGCCGTTCTCGCCGCGCTCTCGCTCACGGCGTGCGGCGGGGCCGACGGCACCGACGCGAAGAAGCCCGCGGCGTCCGTCCAGGCCACCGACGACGCGTCGACGGCCGCGCCGGACAAGGACTCGACGGCCCCCACGGACGCCGAACCGGCCTCCGACACCACCAAGCCCGCCGAGAAGCCCGCCACCCGGCCGGCCGGGAAGCCCGCGGAGTCCGCCGGAAAGCCCGCGTCCAAGCCGCAGCCGAAGCCCAAGTCCCCGGTCACCTGCACCGGCGCGAACACGAAGGTCACCGTCACCAAGGTGACCCGCCCGGTCAACCACCTGCTCCTCACGGTCACCAACACGGGCGACCGCCCCTGCTACGCGTACCACGCGCCGATGCTCCGCTTCGACGGCGCGCAGGCGGTGTTCCGGGTGCTCCAGGACAGCAAGCCGCAGGCCGTGGTGACGCTCGACCCGGGCGAGTCCGCGTACGCCGGGATCGGCCTGACGGGCGAGCCCAACGGCCAGAAGCCGTACCCGAGCAAGCACCTCGGCGTCACCTTCGCCGACCGCAACGACGGGCCCATCAACTCCGCGTCGACCGAACTGACGCTGCCCGCCGGCACCTACTGGGACGACAACGGCTTCGTCACCTACTGGCAGAGCGAGATGTCCGACGCGCTCGTCTACTGACCGCTGAGCTCGAAGTCGAACCGGATCCGATGCGTGCCGTCCTCGTCGACGGCGAGCCCGCCGCCCCCGCCGATCCCGGCGAGGGCGGCGGTCCCGTGACCACCTCGGGCTCGGACTTCAGCGACAGTCGAGGGTCTAGGTACAACAACTCATGTACGGCCGTCGCACACCTGGTGGAATCGTGCCCATGTCACAGACCGATGCTCAGGACGACGAGCAGGACGAGTTCCCCCGGAACCCCTGGATCGCCCCGCTGGCCTCGACGGTCATCACGCTCCCGGCCGCGTTCTACGCGCTCCTCATCAGCATGCTGATGCCGATGGCCTGCGACTCGTGCACGGAAGAGGAGGCCCACCGCTTCGACGCGAGCTTCGGTCCGGCCTTCGTGGTCTCCTGCTGCGGTCTCGTCCTGAGCCTCGGCGTACTGCTCGCGAGCTGGGTGTGCATGCGCAAGAGGCCGGCGGCCTCGGTCCTCCTCGCCGTGGCCGCCCCCATCAGCGTCCTGTTCACCGCGATGCTCTTCATGGGCCTGGTGGACACGCCGTAGGGCGTGCCCGCTCAGCCCCGCAGGCGCTGAGCGACCTCCGTCGCCCAGTACGTCAGGATCTGCTGGGCGCCCGCGCGGCGGATGCCCGTCAGGCTCTCCATGATCGCCGCGTCGCGGTCGATCCAGCCCTTCTCGGCGGCGGCCTCGATCATGGAGTACTCGCCGCTGATCTGGTACGCGGCCACCGGCACGTCCGACACCTCCGCGACCTTCGCCAGGATGTCCAGGTAGGGACCGGCGGGCTTGACCATGACCATGTCCGCGCCCTCTTCGAGGTCGAGCGCCAGCTCGCGCAGCGCCTCACGGATGTTGGCCGGGTCCTGCTGGTACGTCTTGCGGTCGCCCTGGAGCGAGGAGCCGACGGCCTCGCGGAACGGGCCGTAGAACGCCGAGGAGTACTTCACGGTGTACGCGAGGATCGAGACGTCCTCGTGGCCCGTCTGGTCGAGCGCGTCGCGGATGACACCGACCTGCCCGTCCATCATCCCGCTGGGACCGACCACATGGGCGCCCGCGTCGGCCTGGACCTGGGCCATCTCCGCGTACCGCTCCAGGGTGGCGTCGTTGTCGACGCGGCCGTCCGCGGTCAGCACGCCGCAGTGGCCGTGGTCGGTGAACTCGTCCAGGCACAGGTCCGACATGACGATGAGATCGTCGCCGACCTCCTCGCGGACCGCGCGCAGCGCGACCTGGAGGATGCCGTCCGGGTCGGTGCCCGCCGTGCCCCGGCCGTCCTTCTTCTCGTCCAGCGGGACGCCGAACAGCATGATCCCCGAGACCCCGGCCGAGACCGCGTCGACGGCCGCCTTCCGCAGGGTGTCCAGGGTGTGCTGCTGCACGCCGGGCATGGCCGAGATCGCGACCGGGGCGTCGATGCCCTCGCGGACGAACGCGGGCAGGATCAGGTTGGCCGGATCGAGCCGTGTCTCGGCGACCATCCGCCGCATCGCGGGGGTCGTCCGCAGCCGACGGGGCCGCGAGCCGGGGAAGTTTCCGTACACAGTCATCCTTCGAGCGTAGACCCGCGCGCCCCGCGCTCTTACCGACACCGGTGCCGGGAAAGAGCCCGGAAAGCAGCGGGGCCCGCCCGCCTCACAGAGAGACGGACGGGCCCCGCACAACGCACCGCTCAGGTCGTCGTACGCCGTCTGCGCGCACCCGGACGCCGCTCGCTCGGCCGGGTCACCGGGTCACCGGCCTCCCGCGCCGCGTCCCGGCGCCGCGCGCCGAACTCCGCCAGCGCCTCGGCCAGCTTGTGCACCGAGGGCTCCGGCGACAGCACGTCCACGCGCAGCCCGTGCTCCTCGGCGGTCTTCGCCGTGGCGGGGCCGATACAGGCGATGACCGTCACGTTGTGCGGCTTGCCCGCGATGCCGACCAGGTTGCGCACGGTCGAGGACGAGGTGAAGAGCACCGCGTCGAAGCCGCCGCCCTTGATCGCCTCGCGGGTCTCGGCGGGCGGCGGCGAGGCGCGGACCGTGCGGTACGCGGTGACGTCGTCCACCTCCCAGCCGAGCTCGATCAGCCCGGCCACCAGGGTCTCGGTGGCGATGTCGGCGCGCGGCAGGAAGACGCGGTCGATCGGGTCGAAGACCGGGTCGTACGGCGGCCAGTCCTCAAGCAGCCCGGCGGCGGACTGCTCGCCCGACGGCACCAGGTCCGGCTTCACACCGAAGTCGATCAGCGCGGCGGCGGTCTGCTCGCCGACCGCGGCGACCTTGATCCCCGCGAAGGCCCGGGCGTCGAGCCCGTACTCCTCGAACTTCTCCCGGACGGCCTTCACGGCGTTGACGCTGGTGAAGGCGATCCACTCGTACCGGCCGGTGACCAGGCCCTTGACCGCCCGCTCCATCTGCTGGGGCGTACGCGGCGGCTCGACGGCGATCGTCGGCACCTCGTGCGGCACGGCGCCGTAGGACCGCAGCTGGTCGGAGAGCGAGGCCGCCTGCTCCTTCGTACGCGGCACGAGGACCTTCCAGCCGAACATCGGCTTGGACTCGAACCACGCGAGCTGGTCGCGCTGGGCGGCGGAGCTGCGCTCCCCGACCACGGCTATGACCGGCTGGTGCCCCTCCGGAGACGGGAGCACCTTGCCCTGCTTGAAGACCTGGGCGATCGTCCCGAGGGTCGCCGTCCAGGTGCGCTGGCGCGTCGTCGTGCCGCCCGCCGTCACGGTCAGCGGGGTGTCGGGCTTGCGGCCCGCCGCGACCAGCTCACCGGCGGCGGCGGCCACCGCGTCGAGCGACGTCGAGATGACGCACGTGCCGTCGCTCGCGCCGACCTCGCTCCAGCAGCGGTCGGTGGCCGTACGGGCGTCGACGAACCGTACGTCCGCGCCCTGCGCGTCCCGCAGCGGCACCCCGGCGTACGCGGGCACCCCGACGGCGTTCGCGACGCCCGGGACGACCTCGAAGGGGATGCCGGCGGAGGCGCAGGCCAGCATCTCGGCGGCGGCGTTCCCGTCGAGGCCGGGGTCTCCGGCCACGGCACGGACGACCCGCCTGCCGCCCTTCGCGGCCTCCATGACAAGATTGGCCGCATCCCTGAGAACGGGCACTCCGGCAGCTGTTGACTGCGCGTCAACAACCGCCAGTTCAGGGGTGCTTACCCCTGCCCGCGCATGGCAGCGGACGACGCCGAGAACATCCGGTTCGGCGACCAGGACGTCCGCGCTCGCGAGCGCCTCGACGGCGCGCAGGGTCAGCAGTCCCGGGTCGCCGGGACCGGCGCCGAGGAAGGTGACGTGCCCTGCGGAGTGGACCGGGAAATCGGATGCGGCGGGGCCGGTGGGGCTCAAAGTGCTCGCTCCCCCATAAGACCGGCCGCACCCTTGGCAAGCATGTCGGCCGCGAGTTCGCGACCGATCGCCGCCGCGTCGTCGTGCGACGTGGGAACGGGACCGGTGGTGGACATCTGCACCAGCGAGGCACCGTCGGTGGAACCGACGACACCGCGCAGGCGCAGTTCGTTGACAGCCTGACCGTCGGCCAGGAGGTCGGCCAGCGCACCCACGGGTGCGGAGCAGCCGGCCTCCAGGGCGGCGAGCAGGGCACGCTCGGCGGTCACGGCGACCCGGGTGTACGGGTCGTCGAGCTCGGCGAGCGCGGCGGCGAGGTCGGCGCTGCTCGCAGCGCACTCGATCGCCAGTGCTCCCTGGCCGGGAGCGGGCAGCACGGTGTCGACCGGCAGGAAGTCGGTCACCTCACCGCTGCGGCCCAGACGGCTGAGCCCGGCCGCGGCGAGAACCACCGCGTCCAGCTCGCCGCCGCGTACGAACCCGATCCGGGTGTCGACGTTGCCGCGGATCGGAACGGTCTCGATGTCGAGGCCGTGGCTTCGGGCGTACGCGTTGAGCTGGGCCATGCGGCGCGGGGAGCCGGTGCCGACGCGGGCGCCGGGCGGCAGCTCCGCGAAGGTCAGCCCGTCCCGGGCGATCAGCGCGTCGCGCGGGTCCTCGCGCACCGGCACCGCGGCCAGCGCCAGGCCCTCGGGCTGCGCGGTCGGCAGGTCCTTCAGCGAGTGGACGGCGAAGTCCACCTCGCCGCGCAGCAGCGCCTCGCGCAGCGCGGCGACGAAGACTCCGGTCCCGCCGATCTGCGCCAGGTGCTCCCGGGAGGTGTCCCCGTACGTGGTGATCTCCACGAGTTCGACGGCGCGCCCGGTCACCTCGCTGACCGCATCGGCTACGTGGCCGGACTGGGCCATGGCGAGCTTGGATCGCCTGGTCCCCAGTCGCAGGGGTGAGTTGTCGGTCATGACCGCCCTCGATTCGGGTCGTTCAGGTCTGCCCGGGAGACGGCGGCGACCGTCTGCGGGTCGAGGTCGAAGAGTTCGCGCAGCGCGTCCGCGTACCCGGCGCCGCCGGGCTCGCTGGCGAGCTGTTTGACCCGCACGGTGGGCGCGTGCAGGAGCTTGTCCACCACGCGGCGCACGGTCTGCGTGATCTCGGCGCGCTGCTTCTCGTCCAGGTCGGGGAGGCGTCCGTCCAGCCGGGCGATCTCGTCCGCCACCACGCCGGCGGCCATCGTGCGCAGGGCGACGACGGTCGGGGTGATGTGGGCGGCGCGCTGGGCGGCCCCGAAGGCGGCGACCTCGTCGGCGACGATGGTGCGCACCTGGTCCACATCGGCGGCCATCGGGGCGTCGGCCGACGCCTCCGCGAGCGACTCGATGTCGACGAGGCGCACACCGTCGAGGCGGCCGGCCGCCACGTCGATGTCGCGCGGCATGGCGAGGTCCAGCAGCGCCAGGCGCTCGGGTCCGGTGGACTGCGCCGGGATCAGGCCGCTCGCCGGATCGGGCACGTGGTCCTGGCCGATCGCCCCGGCGACGGTCTCGGCGGTGAGCACGAGTCCGGTGGCGCCGGTGCACGAGACGGCGATGTCGGCACGTGTCAGTTCGCCGGTGACCTCGGCCATCTCGACGGCCCGGGCGCGCACCCCCGTACCGCCTGGCTGGTTCAGGATCTCGACCAGGCGGTCGGCGCGGGCCCGGGTGCGGTTGGCGACGGCGATCTCGGCGACGCCGGAGCGGGCCAGCGTCGCGGCGGCCAGCGAGGACATGGAGCCGGCGCCGATGACGAGGGCGCGCTTGCCCCTGGCCCAGGCGGCGGTGTCGGGGCCGTCGGCGAGCTGTTCCAGGCCGAAGGTGACGAGCGACTGCCCGGCCCGGTCGATCCCGGTCTCGCTGTGGGCGCGCTTGCCGACGCGCAGGGCCTGCTGGAAGAGGTCGTTGAGCAGCCGGCCCGCGGTGTGCAGCTCCTGGCCGAGGGCGAGCGCGTCCTTGATCTGGCCGAGGATCTGGCCCTCGCCGACGACCATCGAGTCGAGCCCGCAGGCCACCGAGAACAGGTGGTGGACGGCCCGGTCCTCGTAGTGCACGTAGAGATACGGAGTGAGCTCGTCCAGGCCGACGCCGCTGTGCTGGGCGAGGAGCGTGGACAGCTCGGCGACGCCCGCGTGGAACTTGTCCACGTCGGCGTACAGCTCGATGCGGTTGCAGGTGGCGAGGACGGTGGCCTCGGCGGCGGGCTCGGCCGCCAGGGTGTCCTGGAGCAGCTTGGCCCGGGTGTCGGCGGCCAGCGAGGCGCGTTCCAGTACGGAGACGGGGGCGCTGCGGTGGCTCAGACCCACGAGGAGCAGGCTCATGCCGGCATCACGGCGGGCATGTCCCCGTCGGGTCCCTTCCGGCCGGTGGTGGTGGCGCGCACGGGCGGTGCGGCCGGGTCGGGCGCGTTGTCGACGCTCTCCTCACCGGCCTTGCGCTGCTCGTGGAAGGCGAGGATCTGGAGCTCGATGGAGAGGTCCACCTTGCGCACGTCGACGCCCTCGGGCACGGAGAGGACGGTCGGCGCGAAGTTCAGGATCGAGGTGACACCGGCGGCGACGAGCCGGTCGCACACCTGCTGGGCGGCGCCGGGCGGCGTGGTGATCACGCCGATGGAGACGCCGTTCTCGCTGATGATGCGGTCGAGGTCGTCGGCGTGCTGGACGGGGATGCCCGCGACGGGCGTACCGGCCATGGCCGGGTCGGCGTCGATGAGCGCGGCGACCCGGAAGCCCCGGGAGGCGAAGCCGCCGTAGTTGGCGAGGGCCGCGCCGAGGTTACCGATGCCGACGATGGCGACCGGCCAGTCCTGGGTGAGGCCGAGCTCGCGCGAGATCTGGTAGACGAGATACTCGACGTCGTAGCCGACGCCGCGCGTCCCGTACGAGCCGAGATAGCTGAAGTCCTTGCGCAGCTTCGCGGAGTTGACCCCCGCCGCCGCGGCGAGCTCCTCGGAGGAGACCGTGGGGACCGAGCGCTCGGAGAGCGCGGTCAGCGCACGGAGATACAGCGGAAGTCGGGCGACGGTGGCCTCGGGAATTCCTCGGCTACGGGTCGCCGGTCGGTGATTTCGGCCAGTTGCCACGGTGCTCCTGCGGGATGAGCGGGGCTTTAGGCGGCCGTATGTCCCAAGACCGCCCCGTCGAATGCAGGCTATGTCTTTGTGAACGCGTGCACAAAGATTGTGTCCGGTTTGTCCGGTCAAAGTGACCGGGGTCACGCACATCCGTCGCGCGATCCAGGAACCATGGACCGCATCAGCCCGTTGCAGGCCCGAAGGGGGCAAAGCAGCACACACTCCTCACAGCTACGCCCCCGAGACCACTCAAAACGCCCACGATGGTAACCGGGTTTCCGTCAGGAAAGCAGCGCGCTGCGCAGTCTCGCCGGGTCGACCCGCCAGAACGTGTGCTGTTCGTTATCCACGAGTACGACGGGGATCTGCTCCCAGTACTCCCGGTACAGCTCCTCGTCCTGGGTGATGTCCTTCTCCTCCCAGGAGGCACCGGTCTCCTCGCAGACCGCCCGGACCACCGCGCGGGCGTCGTCACAGAGGTGACAGCCGGGCTTTCCCACCAGGGTCACCACCCGCTCGGCGGGACTCTTCTTCCTACGACGCAGCAAGGCACTCATACCTCTCATTCTCGGCCCCGTCCGGGAGCCCCCGGACACCAGGAGTTCACACCACCGCACCACGGTGGAACCGGAACGGCCGGGCCGACTGGCTATGCTCGACCGCATGGCCGCTCTTGGATGGCTCACCCCCCGCAGGCGTTCCGCCACGGCTCGCAGCGTGCTGGCGGGCGAGGCGGCGGCGGAGGCCGCGCGGAAGTCCTCGCTCGAAGCCGAATCCGCCGCCGACTCCGCCGCCGCGGCCGAGCCGGAGGAGCCGGAGTTCCCCGTCGTCGGCGACGAACGGGCCGCCGCCTTCTTCGATCTCGACAACACCGTGATGCAGGGCGCCGCGCTCTTCCACTTCGGCCGCGGCCTGTACAAGCGGAAGTTCTTCGAGCGCCGCGAGCTCACCCGGTTCGCCTGGCAGCAGGCGTGGTTCCGGCTGGCCGGTGTCGAGGATCCGGAACACATGCAGGACGCCCGCGACAGCGCGCTGTCCATCGTGAAGGGCCACCGCGTCTCCGAGCTGATGTCCATCGGCGAGGAGATCTACGACGAGTACATGGCCGACCGCATCTGGCCCGGCACCCGCGCCCTGGCCCAGGCCCACCTGGACGCCGGCCAGCGGGTCTGGCTCGTCACCGCCGCCCCGGTGGAGACCGCCACGATCATCGCCCGCCGGCTCGGCCTGACCGGGGCGCTCGGCACGGTCGCCGAATCGGTCGACGGGGTCTACACCGGCCGCCTGGTCGGCGAACCCCTGCACGGCCCCGCGAAGGCCGAGGCGGTCCGCGCCCTGGCGGCGGCGGAGGGCCTGGACCTGGCGCGCTGCGCGGCGTACAGCGACTCGCACAACGACATCCCGATGCTGTCGCTGGTGGGCCACCCGTACGCGATCAACCCGGACACCAAGCTCCGCAAGCACGCCCGGGCCCGCGACTGGCGGCTGCGCGACTACCGCACCGGCCGCAAGGCGGCCAAGGTCGGCATCCCGGCCGCCGCCGGGGTCGGCGCCCTCGCGGGCGGCACGGCCGCGGCCGTCGCCCTGCACCGCCGCCGCCGCTGACTCCCCGCCGCATCCGCTGACTCCCCGCGCCCGCGTGCGTCAACACGGCACACCCTTTTCACCGGCCACAACCCGTCGCCCCCGCAGACAGATTCCGAAGCGATTCGATCAACAAGTGATCACGATCTGTGACTTGTTGCGTCGAAAAGTTGGCACGGAAGCGACGCAACCGGTGATTTGTGCAACTGGGCGTAGTGCGGCCTGTACGAAGCGTTATTCTCCTCAGACGCATTCCGGACCCGCCACTCACTACGACGAGTGATGGTTTCGCACTGCTCGTGATGGAAGCTCTGCCTCTGGGAGTCCCGTGTACCCACACGTCGGGGTTGACGCCTCGGGCCTGGCTACGCTGCGCGCATCAGTAGCCGAACGCATGCGCGGCTTCGTCCCCACCGCGTACGCCGTACCCGCATTCGCCGCCCCTGTACCTGCCGGCCCCTGCTACGCCCTGGCCGAACGCGCCGCGGCGGTGGGAAGACGCGGCACCCGCGCGGCGGCGACCACCGCCGCCCCGGTGCGGCGGCCTGCCGCCGACAGCGACAGCGCGCGCATGATGGAGCTCGTCGAGCGCGCCCAGGCCGGTGAGGCCGACGCCTTCGGACGCCTCTACGACCAGTACAGCGACACCGTCTACCGGTACATCTACTACCGCGTGGGCAGCAAGGCGACGGCGGAGGACCTCACCAGCGAGACCTTCCTGCGCGCCCTGCGCCGCATCTCCACCTTCACCTGGCAGGGCCGCGACTTCGGCGCCTGGCTGGTCACGATCGCGCGCAACCTGGTCGCCGACCACTTCAAATCCAGTCGTTTCCGGCTGGAAGTGACCACGGGCGAAATGCTCGACGCCAACGAGGTCGCCCGCAGCCCCGAGGACTCCGTCCTGGAATCCCTCTCCAACGAGGCGCTCCTCCAGGCCGTGCGCCGCCTCAACCCCCAGCAGCAGGAGTGCGTGACCCTGCGCTTCCTGCAAGGGCTCTCGGTCGCCGAGACCGCCCGTGTCATGGGCAAGAACGAGGGCGCGATCAAGACCCTCCAGTACCGTGCCGTCCGCACCCTCGCCCGGCTCCTCCCGGACGATGCCCGCTGACGGCTCCCCCCGCCGGGCCGTTCCCGGCGTTGCGTGCATCACGCACTGGTCCGATCATCTTTCGTGCGTAACCCAAGTGCCGAGCCACTCGTTGTGCCGGTTGCAGGCCCCCTGTCGTCACACCATGTCCGCAGACGCTCACTCGTTCGTGTGGAAGCGCTCAAGGTGTGCAACCTTCCGGATCCCCAGGGGAGTCGACCGTCATGACGAGAGGAGGTGCCGCCAGTGATCGCAAACGTCTCGGCACACCGGCGGGCGAACGCCTTCGCCCAGGCCCTGGAGGAGCAGTCGCTCCGCGGTGCGGCGGCCGTACAGCCCGAGGACCCGGCCGAACAGGCCGACCGAGGACCGCTGTTGGCCCTGGCGAACGGCCTCGGAGAGCTGCCGAAGCCGCAGTTGGACCCCGAGGTCAAAGTGGTGCAGCGAGCCCAGCTCGTCGCCGCCATGGAAGCCATGTTCGCCGAGGGAGGCGCGTCCGCGGACCCTACGGTGCCCTCGCAACGGAGCAGGGGCAGCCACCGCGCGTCCCCGCTCCGCAAACTGCGCCCCAGATCCCGCTGGACCAAGGGTCTTGCCGCCGGCGGACTCACCGTCGGGGTGGCCGCAGGCGCCTTCGGCGGGGTGGCCGCCGCCAGCTCCGACGCCCTCCCCGGTGACTCGCTCTACGGCCTGAAGCGCGGCATGGAGGACCTCCACCTCGGCCTCACCCGCGACGACACCGACCGCGGCGAGATCTACCTCGACCAGGCGTCCACGCGCCTCGGCGAGGCCCGCCGCCTCATGGAGCGCGCCCGCGCGGGCGACCTCGACCACGAGCAGCTCTCCGAGATCAGGCGCACGCTCAACGGCATGTCGCACGACGCCACCGAGGGCCACCGCCTCCTCCACGCCGCGTACGAACGGGACGGCGCCCTCGGTCCGATCCAGACCCTGGACTCCTTCTCCCGCTCCCACCGCGACACCTGGAGCAGCCTCCGCGACCGCCTCCCCGTCCAGCTGACCGACGTGGGCAACCAGGTCAGTTCGGTCTTCGACGCCATAGACGAAGAGGTCGCGCCGCTCCAGTCGCTGTTCCCGCGCGCCCCGGAGAAGGGCCCCGAGTCCCGCCGCTCCGACTCCACGGGCAACGTCGCGGACCCGTCCACCGACGCGCGCACCCCGTCGCCCTCGTCCTCCACCCGCCACGAGGACGGCGATACGGGCTCCAGCACCTCGCCGCGCCCCTCGGACGCCGGCTCCAGCCCGGCCGGCGGCCTGATCGGCGGGGGCACGGACGGGCTCTTCGACCCGCCGTCCCCGGACGCGACCAGCCCGTCGAAGGAGGCGCCGAGCTCGACGCCGCCGTCGCCGGACATCACCATCCCGCCGCTGCTGCCGGGCCTCATCGGCGGTCTCGGCATCGACGCGGAGAACGAGAAGGGCTGAACCTCAGGCCCGTGCGGAACGGTGCGGCGGCGGCCGTCAGAAGAAGACCGACCGCCGCTGCACCAGCAGCTTGTACAGCGTGTGCTGGATCTGCTCCCGCACCTGATCCGTCAGGTTGAACATCAGCATCGGGTCCTCCGCCGCCTCCAGCGGATAGCCGTCCGTCGGGATCGGCTCACCGAACTGGATCGTCCACTTCGTCGGCAGCGGCACCGCCCCCAGCGGCCCCAGCCACGGGAACGTCGGCGTGATCGGGAAGTACGGGAAACCCAGCAGCCGCGCCAGCGTCTTCGCGTTTCCGATCATCGGGTAGATCTCCTCCGCGCCCACGATCGAGCACGGCACGATCGGCACCCCGGCCCGCAGCGCCGTCGACACGAAGCCGCCCCGTCCGAAGCGCTGGAGCTTGTACCGCTCGCCGAACGGCTTCCCGATCCCCTTGAAGCCCTCCGGCATCACGCCGACGACCTCGCCCTGCCGTAGCAGCCGTTCCGCGTCCTCCGCGCACGCCAGCGTGTGCCCGGCCTTCCGGGCCAGCTCGTTGACCACGGGCAGCATGAAGACCAGGTCCGCCGCGAGCAGCCGCAGATGCCGGTCCGCCGGGTGGTGGTCGTGCACCGCGACCTGGAGCATCAGCCCGTCGAGCGGCAGCGTCCCGGAGTGGTTGGACACGATGAGCGCCCCGCCCTCGGCCGGGATGTTCTCGACGCCCTTCGCCTCGACCCGGAAGTACTTCTCGTACACCGGCCGCAGCAGCGACATCAGGACCTGGTCGGTCAGCTCCTCGTCGTAGCCGAACTCGTCGACGTCGTACTCACCGGTGACCCGCCGCCGCAGGAAGGCGAGCCCGCCCGCGATCCGGCGGTCCCAGGCGCCACGGTCGGACGCGGCGCCCTCGCGCGGCCCCTCCGGGTCCTGCGGGGCGTCCGGGGAGCCGGAGGGGCCCGGCAGGGCGCTCACCGACCCCGTGCCGCGTGCCGGAGACCGCCGCCGAGCGGCGCGCGGCACGCCCCCCGACCGCGAACGGTCGTCGTCGAACGGAATGACCTTGGCATCCGCCATCGTCGCTGCGCTCCTCTACCTGGCGCTCGGGGTCGGGTGGGTGTCGCCTCCGGGGCCGCCCGAGCCGCCCGGCCCGGCGATCCGGGACACGGCCTCGGCCACGCGGTCCACGGCTCTGCCCACCGTGCGGGGCGGCAGCAGGCCCGGTGCCCGGCTGCGCGCGAAGGCCGCGAACGTCTCCCCCGTCGTGTACTTCGGCGCGAAGCCCAGCGTCTCCCGCATCTGGACCGTGGAAACCACCCTGCCATGGGTGAGCAGCCGGATCTGCTCCGGCGAGAAGTCCGTCATGCCGACCGTCCGCAGCGCCTGCCCGACCCAGGTGACCGCGGGCAGCAGCATCGGCACCGTCGGCCGCCCCAGCCGCCGCGCGCACTGGGAGAGCAGCAGCACCCCGTCGCCCGCGATGTTGAACGTGCCGCTGTTCAGCGTCCCGCGCCGGGGCTCGCTCGCCGCGATGGACAGGACGTCCAGCACATCGTCCTCGTGGACGAACTGGAGCCGGGGGTCGTACCCGAAGACGGTCGGCAGCACCGGCAGCGACAGGTAGTCGGCGAGCGGCGAGTCCGCGTCGGGCCCCAGGATGTTGGCGAACCGCAGCACGCACACGGCCACGTCCGGCCGGCGCCGGGCGAAGCCCCGTACGTACCCCTCGACCTCGGCCGCGTCCTTCGCGAAGCCGCCGCCGGGCAGCGACTTGGGCGGGGTGTTCTCGTGGAACACCGCCGGATCGCGGGGCGCCGAGCCGTACACACCGGTGCTGGACTTCACCACGAGCCGCTGCACCGCCGGGGCCTTCTGGCAGGCGCCGAGCAGCTGCATGGTCCCGATGACGTTGGTCTCCTTGACCGCCGTACGCCCCTGGGACCCGAGCGCGAATCCGCTGACGTCCAGGTGCACGACGGTGTCCACGTCGTGGTCGGCGAGGACTCGGGCGACGGCCGGCCCCCGGATGTCCGCCCGTACGAAGACGGCGTCGCCCAGCTCGTGTTCCGGCTCGACCGCGTCGAGGGCGATCACCCGCTCCACGTCCGGATCACGCTGGACGCGCCGGACGAAACGGCCGCCCAGCTGCCGGGCCGCTCCCGTGACGAGCACGACCTTCCCCAAGATCAGCGCCTTCCGTCGGTCTCCCGTATTCGGTCGGTCAGGACGTCACCGTAACCGGTGGACACCCCCGCACACAGCACCGCAGCCCTCCCGCCGGAACGGCGGGAGGGCTGCGGATTCACGAACTGCGTTCGCTTACTTCTTGTTGCGACGCTGAACGCGCGTGCGCTTGAGCAGCTTGCGGTGCTTCTTCTTGGCCATCCGCTTACGCCGCTTCTTGATAACAGAGCCCACGACTACCCTCGCTCACTTCTTCTTCACTGGTGCGGGGCGTCTGGGCCCACACGACCTACGTCGGCCTAGCCTACCCGCCACCGCGTGAGGGACGTAATCGAGGCGAATGTCAGGCCGATGCCACCCCCACGAAGGACTCGCGCAGATACTCGTGAACCGCTTGCTCCGGCACCCGGAAGGACCTGCCCACCCGGATCGCCGGCAGATGACCGCTGTGCACCAGGCGGTACACGGTCATCTTCGACACCCTCATGACCGAGGCGACTTCCGCCACGGTCAGAAACTTGACCTCGCTCAGAGGACTCTCGCTGTCAGCAGCCATGACTCACCTGTACCTTCCGCACGAGACGCGCACCGGCTTCCCCTCCGGTGACTCTTCGTCGTTGTGCGCTCACTCCCCAGGTTAGGGGCGGGTGGTGCGAGTGGGGAAGAGGAGAGACGATCGGCCGCTACTGTGACAGACAGGCGCGATTGAGTACATAGCGCGTGAGCGGCAGGTAGTACGCGGACCGCACCGCGTCGTCCAGCGGAACCGCCACCGCCACCCGCCCCTCGGCCTCCCCGACGAACAGCGCGGGATCGTCCGTATCGGCCAGCCCGATCGCCTCGATACCCAGCTGACCTGCCCCGCAGACCCATCCGTGGTCCCCGACGACCAACTCCGGAACGGGCCCGCGCCCGGCCGCGGCGGCCTCCAGCGCGACCCGTACGGGCAGCGGCGAATGGGAGTGTGCGCCGGTGCCACCACCGGCCACCCCCGCGCCGGGTTCACGCACCAGCGCGACGCCTTGTACGTAGTCGAGGTGGTAGGTACGTACGCCAAACCGAGTCGTTATGTCGATACATCTCCCCTGCGCCGGGGTGAGAACGGGGCAACCAGCCGACGACAAAGCGTCTGCCAGCGCCGCATAGAAACCGATCAGCCGATGCGGATGCCCGGTCCCGAAGAGCACCGGCACCCGCCGGGCCGCCGCCTCCGCCAGCCGCACGGCGAACGCGTCCAGCCCCGCCACCGTCCGCTCCGGATCGATGACATCGGGCCCGGACACATGCGCGGGATCGTCCGAGACCCCGCACCTGTCCGCCATCAGCTCCAGCAACTCGCGCTCGCCCCAGCCCCGTTCGGGGTGGAGGCCGAGGGTCACCCGGGGGTCCCTGGCCGCGAACAGCCGATAACTCCGCAGGCTCACCTCACGCGAGGTGGCCACGGGCCCGGCCAGCCGGGCCGCCAGCAGATGCGCACGCAGCGCTCCGGTGCTCAACACCCCACCGATGCTGCCCGAACCGGCCCGCCCCGGGGCCAAAAGCCCGATTACGCCCCACAGTCGGCGTAAACCGTACTCAACCCCGTAACCCCGCGAGCATCCCGTGCCCGGATCAGGTCCTCCGGGCCCACTCAGGCCCTTCTTGCCGGGCTCAGGTCAGCAGTCCCCGCAGCGGGAACGCCGCCCGCCGCGTCGCGAGCACCGCCTGGTCCAGCCGGTCCGCCGGGTCGTACCCGTCCTCCCAGGCCGACCACGACGGCGTCCGCCCGTCCGTCATCCGCGCCGGGCCCAACTGCCGCGTCCGCGCGTACACCTCGTCCCGCCACGACGACGGGATCACCGACTCCGGGTCCACCGGGGCGTGCGCGGCGATGCCCACCAGGTGCGTCCAGGACCGGGGCACCACGTCCACCACCGCGTACCCCCCGCCGCCGAGCGCCACCCAGCGCCCGTCGTCGGCGTACGTGTGCGCCAGGTCGTGGCACGCGGCCATCACCGAGCGCTGCGCGTCCAGCGACACCGCCAGGTGCGCCAGGGGGTCCTCGAAGTGCGTGTCCGCCCCGTGCTGGGTCACCAGCACCTGCGGCCGGAAGTCCGCCAGCAGCTCGGGCACCACCGCGTGGAACGCCCGCAGCCACCCCGCGTCCCCGGTCCCGGCGGGCAGCGCCACGTTCACCGCCCCGCCCTCGCCGGGCCCGGCCCCGGTCTCCTCCGGCCAGCCGGTCTGCGGGAACAGGGTGCGGGGGTGCTCGTGCAGGGAGATCGTCAGGACGCGGGGGTCCTCCCAGAAGGCCGCCTGCACGCCGTCGCCGTGGTGCACGTCGACGTCGACGTACGCGACGCGCTCGGCGCCCAGCTCCAGGAGCCGGGCGATGGCGAGCGCCGGGTCGTTGTAGACGCAGAACCCGGCCGCGCCGCCGGGCATCGCGTGGTGCAGCCCGCCGGTGAAGTTCACCGCGTGCCGGGTCTCGCCGCGCCAGACCGCCTCGGCGGCGGCCACGGACTGCCCGGCGATCAGCGCGGACACCTCGTGCATCCCGGCGAACGCGGGGTCGTCGATGGTCCCGATGCCGTACTTCTGGTCGGCCGAGCGGGGATCGGCCGACGCGGCCTTCACCGCCGCCACGTAGTCGGGGCGGTGCACGAGCCGCAGCGTGGAGTCCCCGGCCGCCTTTGCCGCCACGACGTCGACCGCCCGGTCCAGGCCGAACGCCCGCACCAGGCCCATCGTCAGGGCGAGCCTGACGGGGTCCATCGGGTGGCTCTCCCCGAAGTCGTAGCCCGTTACTGCGTCATCCCACATCAGCTGTGCGCGGCCGCTCATGCCCGCCACCGTATCGGGCGGGTTCCGCGCCGAACGACTTGGCGTACAGGAGCGTGGCCAGCACCAGCACCATCGGGACGAGCATGGCGCCCCGGTAGCTCCAGGCGTCCCCGAGCGCCCCGACGAGCGGGGAGCCGACGAGGAAGCCCACGTAGTTGAAGATGTTCAGCCGGGCGATCGCGGTGTCGCTCGCCCCGGGGAACATCCGCCCGGCCGCCGCGAAGGTCTGCGGCACGATCACGCACAGCCCGAGCCCCAGCAGGGTGAACCCGAGCATCCCGGTCCATGCCCCGCCGGCCAGGGCCACCACGCCGAACCCGCCGGCCGCGAGCACGGTCCCGCCCCGCACCACGGCCACCGCCCCGAACCGCCGCACCCCGAGGTCCCCGACGGCCCGCCCCAGCAGCGTCGTCACCATGTAGACGTTGTACGGGACGGTGGACAGCTGCTCCGAACTGCCCAGGACGTCCTGGAGGTACTTCGCGCTCCAGTTGGAGACCGTCGAGTCCCCGATGTACGCGAACGCCATGACCAGGCACAGGGGAAGCAGCAGCCGGAAGGAGACCGCCCCGGCCGCACCGGCCGCCCCCTTCTCCGGTGTCTCCTCGCCGCCCTCCACGTACCACCGGCTCCCGATGAACGCCGCGGGCAGCAGCACCACGACTGCCGGAAGGTACGAGACCAGCAACGACAGGTCCCAGTGCGCCCCGGCCCAGGCCATTGAGGCCCCCGCGATCCCGCCGAGGCTGTACGCGGCGTGGAACCCGAGCATGATGGAGCGCCCGTACGCCCGCTGGAGGCTGACGCCCATCATGTTCATGGACGCGTCCAGCGCGCCGACGGCGAGGCCGAACACCCCGAGCGCGAGGGCGGCCTGCCAGAGCTCGCTGCCGGCGCCGACGCCGAGGAGCGCGAGGAGGACGACGGGCTGCGTCCACCGGAGGACCACTCGGGGCCGTACCCGGGCGACCACCTTCTCGGTGAGCACACTGCCCACCCCGGCCAGGATCGGGACGGCGGCGAGGAACACGGGCAGCAGGCCGTCGGATATCCCGTACCGGTCCTGGATCGCGGGGATCCGCGTCACCAGCAGGGCGAAGGTGGCCCCCTGCACGAAGAAGCTCAACGCGAGGGACGCCCTGCCGTGCCACAACCGTGCATCTGTCATGGCGGCGAGCGTAGAGCCAGTTTCTACCCGTGGGTAGACGCGTCAGGCAAGCAATTCCGGCAGCTGGCTCATGTCGGAGAAATACCCGGTCACACCGGTCAGCCGGTCCGCGGGCATCATCGAGGTGAACCCGTAGACATCCATGCCGGCCGCCCGGGCCGCCTCGACCCCGAGCGGGCTGTCCTCGATGACCACGCACCGCTCGGGCGCGACGCCCATGCGCTCGGCGGCGAGAAGGAAGAGGTCGGGCGCCGGCTTGCCCCGGCCGACGTCCTCGGCGCTGAAGATCCATTCCTCCTCGAACCACTGGTCGAGCCCGGTCTTCCGGTGGCTGACCCGGATGCGCTGGTGGCTGCTGGAGGAGGCGACGCAGTACGGGACGCCGTCGGCGACCAGCTTGCCCAGCAGGTCGTCCACGCCGGGGACGGGCTCCAACTCCTCCTCGAACGCGGCGAAGATCCGCGAGTGGAGGGTGACGTCGAAGTCCTCGGGGAGCTTGGTCCCGGTCCGCTCCTGGACGAGGTCGTGGACGCGGTGCACGGCGGACCCCATGTAGTCCCGCAGGGATTCCTCGTACGAGGTGGGGTGGCCCAGCTCCGTGAGGTAGCCGGCCAGGATGGTGTTGGAGATCGGCTCGCTGTCCACGAGCACACCGTCGTTGTCGAAGATGACAAGTTCGTAGCGCATGGCACGACTTTAGAGGGTCAGAACGCGAAAAAGCCCCGTGCCACAAGGGCACGGGGCTCTTCCTAAAAGGAGTTCGGCGGCGTCCTACTCTCCCACAGGGTCCCCCCTGCAGTACCATCGGCGCTGAAAGGCTTAGCTTCCGGGTTCGGAATGTAACCGGGCGTTTCCCTAACGCAATGACCACCGAAACACTATGAAATTTGAACACCGGGCAACAACACGGCTGTTCGTTATTTCAGAACTAACACAGTGGACGCGAGCAACTGAGGACAAGCCCTCGGCCTATTAGTACCAGTCAGCTCCACCCGTTACCGGGCTTCCACATCTGGCCTATCAACCCAGTCGTCTACTGGGAGCCTTAACCCTTCAAGAGGGTGGGAATACTCATCTCGAAGCAGGCTTCCCGCTTAGATGCTTTCAGCGGTTATCCTTTCCGAACGTAGCCAACCAGCCATGCCCTTGGCAGAACAACTGGCACACCAGAGGTTCGTCCGTCCCGGTCCTCTCGTACTAGGGACAGCCCTTCTCAATATTCCTACGCGCACAGCGGATAGGGACCGAACTGTCTCACGACGTTCTAAACCCAGCTCGCGTACCGCTTTAATGGGCGAACAGCCCAACCCTTGGGACCGACTCCAGCCCCAGGATGCGACGAGCCGACATCGAGGTGCCAAACCATCCCGTCGATATGGACTCTTGGGGAAGATCAGCCTGTTATCCCCGGGGTACCTTTTATCCGTTGAGCGACAGCGCTTCCACAAGCCACTGCCGGATCACTAGTCCCGACTTTCGTCCCTGCTCGACCCGTCGGTCTCACAGTCAAGCTCCCTTGTGCACTTACACTCAACACCTGATTGCCAACCAGGCTGAGGGAACCTTTGGGCGCCTCCGTTACTCTTTAGGAGGCAACCGCCCCAGTTAAACTACCCATCAGACACTGTCCCTGATCCGGATCACGGACCCAGGTTAGACATCCAGCACGACCAGAGTGGTATTTCAACGACGACTCCACAACCACTGGCGTGGCCGCTTCAAAGTCTCCCACCTATCCTACACAAGCCGAACCGAACACCAATATCAAACTATAGTAAAGGTCCCGGGGTCTTTCCGTCCTGCTGCGCGAAACGAGCATCTTTACTCGTAGTGCAATTTCACCGGGCCTATGGTTGAGACAGTCGAGAAGTCGTTACGCCATTCGTGCAGGTCGGAACTTACCCGACAAGGAATTTCGCTACCTTAGGATGGTTATAGTTACCACCGCCGTTTACTGGCGCTTAAGTTCTCAGCTTCGCCACCCCGAAGAGCAGCTAACCGGTCCCCTTAACGTTCCAGCACCGGGCAGGCGTCAGTCCGTATACATCGCCTTACGGCTTCGCACGGACCTGTGTTTTTAGTAAACAGTCGCTTCTCGCTGGTCTCTGCGGCCACCCCCAGCTCACCGAGTAAATCGGATCACCAGTGATGGCCCCCCTTCTCCCGAAGTTACGGGGGCATTTTGCCGAGTTCCTTAACCATAGTTCACCCGAACGCCTCGGTATTCTCTACCTGACCACCTGAGTCGGTTTAGGGTACGGGCCGCCATGAAACTCGCTAGAGGCTTTTCTCGACAGCATAGGATCATCCACTTCACCACAATCGGCTCGGCATCAGGTCTCAGACTTATATGCACGACGGATTTGCCTACCGTGCGTCCTACACCCTTACCCCGGGACAACCACCGCCCGGGCTGGACTACCTTCCTGCGTCACCCCATCGCTTACCTACTACAAGTCTGGTTCGTCGGCTCCACCACTACCCTCAACTCCGAAGAGATCGGGCCGGCTTCACGGACTTAGCATCGCCTGATTCAGTACTGGGCGTTTCAAAGCGGGTACCGGAATATCAACCGGTTGTCCATCGACTACGCCTGTCGGCCTCGCCTTAGGTCCCGACTTACCCTGGGCAGATCAGCTTGACCCAGGAACCCTTAGTCAATCGGCGCACACGTTTCTCACGTGTGTATCGCTACTCATGCCTGCATTCTCACTCGTGAACCGTCCACAACTCGCTTCCGCGGCTGCTTCACCCGGCACACGACGCTCCCCTACCCATCCCAGCAGGCGTTGGCCCTTTATGCTGGAATGACACGACTTCGGCGGTACGCTTGAGCCCCGCTACATTGTCGGCGCGGAATCACTTGACCAGTGAGCTATTACGCACTCTTTCAAGGGTGGCTGCTTCTAAGCCAACCTCCTGGTTGTCTCTGCGACTCCACATCCTTTCCCACTTAGCGTACGCTTAGGGGCCTTAGTCGATGCTCTGGGCTGTTTCCCTCTCGACCATGGAGCTTATCCCCCACAGTCTCACTGCCGCGCTCTCACTTACCGGCATTCGGAGTTTGGCTAAGGTCAGTAACCCGGTAGGGCCCATCGCCTATCCAGTGCTCTACCTCCGGCAAGAAACACACGACGCTGCACCTAAATGCATTTCGGGGAGAACCAGCTATCACGGAGTTTGATTGGCCTTTCACCCCTAACCACAGGTCATCCCCCAGGTTTTCAACCCTGGTGGGTTCGGTCCTCCACGAAGTCTTACCTCCGCTTCAACCTGCCCATGGCTAGATCACTCCGCTTCGGGTCTAGAGCGTGCAACTCAAACGCCCTATTCGGACTCGCTTTCGCTACGGCTTCCCCACACGGGTTAACCTCGCTACACACCGCTAACTCGCAGGCTCATTCTTCAAAAGGCACGCAGTCACGACGCACCGAGCAAGCTCGATGCGCGACGCTCCCACGGCTTGTAGGCACACGGTTTCAGGTACTATTTCACTCCGCTCCCGCGGTACTTTTCACCATTCCCTCACGGTACTATCCGCTATCGGTCACCAGGGAATATTTAGGCTTAACGGGTGGTCCCGCCAGATTCACACGGGATTTCTCGGGCCCCGTGCTACTTGGGTGTCTCTCAAACGAGCCGTTGATGTTTCAGCTACGGGGGTCTTACCCTCTACGCCGGACCTTTCGCATGTCCTTCGCCTACACCAACGGTTTCTGACTCGTCTCACAGCCGGCAGACTATGAAAGAGAGATCCCACAACCCCGCATGCGCAACCCCTGCCGGGTATCACACGCATACGGTTTGGCCTCATCCAGTTTCGCTCGCCACTACTCCCGGAATCACGGTTGTTTTCTCTTCCTGAGGGTACTGAGATGTTTCACTTCCCCTCGTTCCCTCCACACTGCCTATGTGTTCAGCAGCGGGTGACAGCCCATGACGACTGCCGGGTTTCCCCATTCGGACACCCCCGGATCAAAGCTCGGTTGACAGCTCCCCGGGGCCTATCGTGGCCTCCCACGTCCTTCATCGGTTCCTGGTGCCAAGGCATCCACCGTGCGCCCTTAAAAACTTGGCCACAGATGCTCGCGTCCACTGTGCAGTTCTCAAACAACGACCAGCCACCCACCACCCCACCCTCACGGGCGAGTTCACTGGGGCCGGCAACCGAAGGACGACCATCACGGCCGTACCTTCAGATACCCAACAGCGTGCCCGACCCGACCCATTCGCTTTCACGTTCCACGCCGAAGCAGTACTAGTGAAAACCCATGTGCCGTGCCGAGTAGTCAACGTTCCACCCATGAGCTACCAGCACCGGACATTCGCCGGTGTTCTGGCCTCTGACCAAGCAAGGCTTGGTAAGAAGTGCTCCTTAGAAAGGAGGTGATCCAGCCGCACCTTCCGGTACGGCTACCTTGTTACGACTTCGTCCCAATCGCCAGTCCCACCTTCGACAGCTCCCTCCCACAAGGGGTTGGGCCACCGGCTTCGGGTGTTACCGACTTTCGTGACGTGACGGGCGGTGTGTACAAGGCCCGGGAACGTATTCACCGCAGCAATGCTGATCTGCGATTACTAGCAACTCCGACTTCATGGGGTCGAGTTGCAGACCCCAATCCGAACTGAGACCGGCTTTTTGAGATTCGCTCCGCCTCGCGGCATCGCAGCTCATTGTACCGGCCATTGTAGCACGTGTGCAGCCCAAGACATAAGGGGCATGATGACTTGACGTCGTCCCCACCTTCCTCCGAGTTGACCCCGGCAGTCTCCTGTGAGTCCCCATCACCCCGAAGGGCATGCTGGCAACACAGAACAAGGGTTGCGCTCGTTGCGGGACTTAACCCAACATCTCACGACACGAGCTGACGACAGCCATGCACCACCTGTACACCGACCACAAGGGGGGCACCATCTCTGATGCTTTCCGGTGTATGTCAAGCCTTGGTAAGGTTCTTCGCGTTGCGTCGAATTAAGCCACATGCTCCGCTGCTTGTGCGGGCCCCCGTCAATTCCTTTGAGTTTTAGCCTTGCGGCCGTACTCCCCAGGCGGGGAACTTAATGCGTTAGCTGCGGCACCGACGACGTGGAATGTCGCCAACACCTAGTTCCCAACGTTTACGGCGTGGACTACCAGGGTATCTAATCCTGTTCGCTCCCCACGCTTTCGCTCCTCAGCGTCAGTAATGGCCCAGAGATCCGCCTTCGCCACCGGTGTTCCTCCTGATATCTGCGCATTTCACCGCTACACCAGGAATTCCGATCTCCCCTACCACACTCTAGCCTGCCCGTATCGACTGCAGACCCGGGGTTAAGCCCCGGGCTTTCACAACCGACGTGACAAGCCGCCTACGAGCTCTTTACGCCCAATAATTCCGGACAACGCTTGCGCCCTACGTATTACCGCGGCTGCTGGCACGTAGTTAGCCGGCGCTTCTTCTGCAGGTACCGTCACTTTCGCTTCTTCCCTGCTGAAAGAGGTTTACAACCCGAAGGCCGTCATCCCTCACGCGGCGTCGCTGCATCAGGCTTTCGCCCATTGTGCAATATTCCCCACTGCTGCCTCCCGTAGGAGTCTGGGCCGTGTCTCAGTCCCAGTGTGGCCGGTCGCCCTCTCAGGCCGGCTACCCGTCGTCGCCTTGGTAGGCCATTACCCCACCAACTAGCTGATAGGCCGCGGGCTCATCCTTCACCGCCGGAGCTTTCAACCTTCTCCCAGGAGGGAGAAAGTATTATCCGGTATTAGACCCCGTTTCCAGGGCTTGTCCCAGAGTGAAGGGCAGATTGCCCACGTGTTACTCACCCGTTCGCCACTAATCCACCCCGAAGGGCTTCATCGTTCGACTTGCATGTGTTAAGCACGCCGCCAGCGTTCGTCCTGAGCCAGGATCAAACTCTCCGTGAATGTTTTCCCGTAATCGGGAGACACATCACGAGAGCGGAACGAACAGGGTCGGAATATGACCCGTCGTCCACTGCGTCCTCGCTGTGTTTTGCCTACCCAGTCAATGACTCGGCAGGACTTTCAAAGGAACCACCAACCTGCCGAAGCAGGCCGGGGTATCAACATATCTGGCGTTGACTTTTGGCACGCTGTTGAGTTCTCAAGGAACGGACGCTTCCTTTGTACTCACCCCTGCGGGCTTTCCTCCGGGCGCTTCCCTTCGGTCTTGCGTTTCCGACTCTATCAGACTCTTTCGTGTCCGATTCCCGGTCGAAGCGGGTCAAGCGATTTCCGCTTTCCAGTTCTTCGCTTTCGCGTTTCCCTTTCCGGCGAGTCCGACTCTATCAGATCCTTTCGGGCCTGATTCCCAGTCAGCGGGGCTTGTCTTCCCGGCCGTTGGGCCGTTCCGACGAGTGAGACATTAGCGGAATCCTGGGCCCCGACGCCAATCGGGGTCGCGCTCTTTCGAACGCGGATTCCTCATTTCGCATAAGCGCACGCCGAGACATGCGACAGCTGTCGCGCGCTCGTTGTGTTTCTTGCGGAATGGTTGTCCGGGGACCGACCGGGGTCGGCGCTCACGTCGGACAACTCGGAGCACACTACGGATGTCGGGAGGCCGTGTCAACCTCCGGCCTCGGCGCACTGCGGCGGAAGGCGAGGCGGTAGTCGCGCGGGCTGGTGGCGAGGTGGGTCGCGAAGTGCTGGCGCATGGTGACCTCGCTGCCGAAGCCCGTGCGCCGGGCGATCTCGGGCAGGGCCAGGTCCGTGCGCTCCAGCAGCTTCTGAGCTGCGGCGACGCGCTGGGTGATCAGCCAGCGCACCGGGGTCGTGCCGGTCGTCGCCTGGAAGTGGCGGGCGAAGGAGCGCGGGGACATGCCGGCCAGCGCGGCCAGCTCCGCGACGGTGTGCGGCTGGTCCAGACGGGCCAGGGCGTGGGCGCGTACGGCGGCGAGGGTGTCGGCGTCGCGGTCGGTCTGCGGGGTGGGGTGCTCGATGAACTGCGCCTGGGTGCCGGTACGGAAGGGCGCGGTCACCATCGAACGGGCGATCGTCGCCGCGGCCTCCGCGCCCTGGCTCGTACGCACGAGATGCAGGCACAAGTCGATGCCGGCCGCGGTGCCCGCCGACGTCCAGAGGTTGCCGTCGTGGACGAACAGCGCGTCCGGGACGACGGTCACCCCGGGGTGACGGGTGCGCAGGTGTCGGGTGAGGTTCCAGTGGGTGACGGCACGGCGGCCGTCCAGGAGCCCGGCCTGCGCGAGCGTGAAGGCCCCGCCGCAGAGGGCAGCGACCGGGGTCCCCCGGTCATGGGCCCGGCGCAGCGCTTCAAGGACCGGCTCCGGGGCCGGCGTCACCTGGTCGTCAAGGCCCGGGACCACGAGGAGATCGGCGCGGGCCAGCCAGCTCAGTGTGCGGTCGGGGGTCAGAGTGAGTCCGCCGCGCAGCGGAATCGGGGCATCGATCGCCGCCGTGCGGCGCAGGACGAAGGGCGGGACGCCCCGGTCCGTACGGTCCACACCCCAGACCTCCGTGATGACCGAGACGTCGAAGGCCCGGATGCCGGGGAACGCGACGAGGGCGACGCGGAAGGGGTCGGTGCGGGGCTGTCCGGATGCGGCCATGGTGGCAGTAAAGCATCGATCGATGGCTTTGCGACCTCTGGGACGAGGGGCGCGCGGGCGGCAGGATCGTGGTCATGGAGATCGCAGAGAACGCGGCGCTGGTCGTGGTGGACGTGCAGGTGGGCTTCGAGGACGAGGCGTTCTGGGGCCCTCGGAACAATCCGGAGGCCGACGGGAACATCGCCGGGCTGATCGACACCTGGCAGGAGAGCGGGCGGCCGGTCGTCTTCGTACGGCACGACTCGGACAAGCCGGATTCGCCCTTGCGGCCCGGAAACGCGGGCAACGGTCTCAAGCCGTACGTGGAGGAGCGGCGGGGGCGGGGCTCCGGGGCGGAGGTGCTGGTGACGAAGAGCGTGAACTCGGCGTTCTACGGAACGCCGGATCTGCGGGCCTGGCTGGACGCGGCGGGGGTGCGGCAGATCGTGGTCGCCGGCATCCAGACCAATATGTGCGTCGAGACGACGGCGCGGATGGCGGGGAATCTGGGGTACGAGGTGTTCGTGCCGCTCGACGCGACGCACACCTTCGACCTGGCCGGGCCATGGGGCTCGGCGCTGACGGCGGACGAGCTGGCGCGGGCCACCGCCGTGTCGTTGCACGGCGGTGGCTTCGCGAAGGTGGTGCGGAGCGCCGAGGTGATCGCCGCGGCGGGCTGAGTCAGCCGTTGCCGGAGGCCAGTGCGCGGCTGCGGTCGCGGGCCGCTTCGAGTGCGGCGATGAGGGCCGCGCGTACGCCGTGGTTCTCCAGCTCGCGGATGGCGCTGATGGTCGTGCCGGCCGGGCTGGTGACGGCCTCGCGGAGCTTGACCGGGTGCTCACCGCTGTCCCGGAGCATCACGGCCGCGCCGATCGCGGCCTGGACGATGAGGTCGTGGGCCTGGGCGCGCGGCAGGCCGAGCAGGATGCCGGCGTCCGTCATCGCCTCGACCAGGAAGTAGAAGTACGCCGGGCCCGAGCCGGACAGGGCGGTGGCCGCGTCCTGCTGGGACTCCGGGACGCGCAGGGTCTTGCCGACGCCCTTGAAGATCGCGTCCGTCGAGGCGAGGTGGTCCCCCGTGGCGTGGCTGCCCCCCGAGATGACGGACATGCCCTCGTCCACCAGGACGGGGGTGTTCGGCATGACGCGGACGACCGGGGTGCCGGCGGTGAGGCGGTCCTCGATGAACGCGGTCGTGATGCCGGCCGCCGCGCTGATGACCAGGCGGTCCGCGGTGAGGTGCGGGGCCAGCTCGTCCAGGAGGCGGCCCATGTCCTGGGGCTTCACCGCGAGGATGAGGATGTCGGCTCGCTTGGCGGCCTCCGCGTTGGTGACCGCGTCCACGCCGTAGCGGTCGCGCAGTTCGGCGGCCCGGTCCGAGCGACGGGTGGTGACCAGCAGGTTCGACGGGCGCCAGCCGGCCCGGATCATCCCGCTGAGCAGGGCCTCGCCGATCTTGCCGGTACCGAGGACTGCAACTGTCTGGG
This sequence comes from Streptomyces sp. NBC_00523, assembly GCF_036346615.1. NCBI lineage: Bacteria > Bacillati > Actinomycetota > Actinomycetes > Kitasatosporales > Streptomycetaceae > Streptomyces > Streptomyces sp. NBC_00523. The sequence goes on from NZ_CP107836.1 coordinate 3,246,717, forward strand.
TCATGCCGTTCACCCTCCGGGCGGTGCTCGATATGCGCGGTGCTCCGTGCTCGTCGGCGCCATCTTCGCACCGCCCCGTCAGGCGGTGCGGCGGCGGAGGGTGGCCGCGCCCAGGGCCAGGACGAGCAGGGCACAGCCCGCCACGATGAGGATGTCGCGCACGAAGTCGCCGGTGACGTCGGTGTGGTGGAGCACCTCGTTCATCCCGTCCACGGCGTACGACATCGGCAGCACGTCCGAGACCGCCTCCAGGGCCGGCGCCATCTGGTCGCGCGGGATGAAGAGGCCGCAGAGGAGCAGCTGCGGGAAGATCACCGCGGGCATGAACTGCACGGCCTGGAACTCGGAGGCCGCGAACGCCGAGACGAACAGCCCGAGTGCCGTGCCGAGCAGGGCGTCGAGCAGGGCGACCAGGAGCAGCAGCCACGGCGATCCCATGACGTCCAGGCCGAGGGCCCACACCGACAGGCCGGTGGCCAGGAGCGACTGGAGGACGGCGACGGCGCCGAAGGCGAGCGCGTAACCCGCGATGAGGTCGCCCTTGCCGAGCGGCATCGAGAGCAGGCGCTCCAGGGTGCCGGAGGTGCGTTCGCGCAGGGTGGCGATCGAGGTCACCAGGAACATCGTGATCAGCGGGAAGATCCCGAGCAGGGAGGCGCCGGTCGAGTCGAAGGTCTGCGGGCTGCCGTCGAAGACGAACCGCAGCAGCGTGATCAGGACGACCGGGATCAGCAGGAGCAGCGCGACCGTACGGGGGTCGTGGGCGAGCTGGCGCAGGACGCGGGCGGCGGTGGCGAGGGTGCGGGCCGGGCTCAGCGGTGCGGTGCCGGTGGTGGGGGCCGTGGTGCTCATCGGGCGTTCTCCTTGCGGGTGGCGGCCGCGTCGACCAGGTGGAGGAAGGCCGCTTCGACGGTGTCGGTGCCGGCGGCGGTGCGCAGGGCGTCCGGGGTGTCGTCGGCGAGGATCTCGCCCTCGCGCATGAGGAGGAGGCGGTGGCAGCGCTCGGCCTCGTCCATGACGTGGGAGGAGATGAGGAGCGCGGTGGAGCGTTCGGCGGCGAGGGTGTGGAAGAGCTGCCACAGGTCGCGGCGCAGGACCGGGTCGAGGCCGACGGTCGGTTCGTCCAGGACGAGCAGGTCCGGGGTGCCGAGGAGGGCGACGGCGAGCGAGACGCGGGTGCGCTGGCCGCCGGAGAGGTTGCCGGCGAGGGCGTCCTCGTGGCTGGTCAGGTCGACCTCGGTGAGCGCGCGGGTGACGGCCTCGTGGCGGGCGTCGCGGTGGGCGCGGCCCGGCTGGAGGATCGCCGCGAAGTAGTCGAGGTTCTGCCGGACGGTGAGGTCGGTGTAGACGGACGGCGCCTGGGTGACGTACCCGACGCGGGGGCGGAGGGAGGGGTGTCCTGCGGGGCTGCCGAGGACCTGGAGGGTGCCGGTGACCTTGGCCTGGGTGCCCACGACGGCGCGCATGAGGGTGGATTTGCCGCAGCCGGAGGGGCCGAGGAGGCCGGTGATCCTGCCGGGTTCGACGGTGAAGTCGAGGCCCTTGAGGACCGTGCGGCTGCCTCGTTGGACGGTGAGGCCACGGGCCTCGACGGCGACGCCCGAAGAATTCATCATGTGATGAATATTGGCTCCGGCGAGGCGCCGCCGTCAAGGGACGGGGCGGGGCAGCCTCGGCTCAGCGCACGGCCGCGTGCAGCTCCACGACGTACGCCTCCTGCACGGTGCCGTCCGGGAACTCGGCCAGGAGCAGGGCCCGCTCCTCGGCGAGGAAGCCGCGGGCCGCCTCGTCGTCGATGGTCAGGAACGCGGAGTGGCTGCCGAGGTTGTCGAGGTGCGTGTCGAGGGGGATGCGCCGGGTCCACGGGACGCGGCGGTACGTGAAGTCGAGGTCCGGCGGCAGGTCGCGGTCCTGGGCGGCCGCGCGCCTGGGGCCGAGGTGTTCCGGGCCGACGCCGAAGAACCGGACGAGCCGTTCCTCCTGGGCGGCGAGCCACGGGACCGTGTTGTCGGTGACGTTCCACCAGAGGGCGAGCGCGCCGCCCGGGCGCAGGACGCGCCGGGCCTCGGCGCCCGCGCGGGCGGGGTCGGTCCAGTGCCAGGACTGGGCGTACGTGATCAGGTCGGCCGAGGCGGTCGCGAAGGGAAGCCGGTTGCCGTCGCCCTGTACGAGCGGGACGTCCGGGAGGCCCCGGCGCAGCTCGGCGGCCATGCCCGGTCCGGGTTCGACGGCGACGACGCGGGCGCCCCGGTCGAGGAGGCGGCGGGTCGCGATGCCGGTGCCCGCGCCCACGTCCAGGGCGCGGGCTCCGCGCAGGGGGCGTCCGGCGATGTCCTCGACGGCGTCGAACAGCGCGTCCGGGTAGCTGGGGCGGGCCGCGGCGTACTGGGCGGCGGCCCGGTCGAAGGAGAGGGCGCGCGAGGGGCCCGGGACGGCGCCCGGTGAGTGTGTCGTGGTCATGCGGCCATCGTGCCCGGTGGGCGCACGGGTCAGCCGCGGCGGCCCTTCTTCTTTCGGGCGGCCGGGTTGCCGGTGCGGGAGGCGCGGCGCTTCGCGTACCGGGCGACGGCCTCCTCGTACTCCGTACGCCGCAGCTTCTCGCCGGGCGCCTCGGTGAACGTACGGAAGAAGTACGCGAGCAGCGAGCCGACGAAGCCGATGGCCTTCAGGCCGCGCAGGTTCTCCTCACGGGCCGGGTCGGCGGGGCGGCTGCCGAAGCCCTCCCAGGTCTTGCGGAAGGCGATCGCGCTGCAGATGGCGAACATCGCGACCACCAGCACGCCGACGAAGCCGCCGACGTCGGCGATCTCCAGGCCCTGGTACGCGAAGCGCAGGACGAGGCAGGCGGCCGCGGCCGCGAGGAGGGAGCCGACGGCGGCTCCGGCGCGGCGCAGTCCGTAGTGGCCGTCGTGGGCGACCCAGGTCGTGCCGAAGAAGCGGAGGGGCTCGGGCTGCGGGCCCTGCGGGGTCGCGGGCTCGGACGGGCCGGGGGCCGCGCCTTCGGGGGTCTCGCTGTTCTCGCTCACGGGGTCGATTATCCCGCAGGTTCCGGAGCAGCCGGGGGGCCGTGCCTGCGGCCCCCCGGTGCTGCCCGGGTCAGCCCAGCTTCGAGACGTCGCGGACGGCGCCCCGGTCGGCGCTCGTCGCCATCGCGGCGTACGCGCGAAGGGCGGCCGAGACCTTGCGGTCGCGGTTCTTCGGGGCGTACACGCCGTTCAGGGCCTCGCGGCGGGCGGCCAGCTCCTCGTCGGGGACCAGGAGGTCGATCGAGCGGTTCGGGATGTCGATCCGGATGCGGTCGCCGTCCTCGACCAGCGCGATCGCGCCGCCGGACGCCGCCTCGGGCGAGGCGTGGCCGATGGACAGGCCCGACGTGCCGCCGGAGAACCGGCCGTCCGTGATCAGGGCGCAGGTCTTGCCGAGGCCGCGGCCCTTCAGGTACGAGGTCGGGTAGAGCATCTCCTGCATGCCCGGGCCGCCCTTGGGGCCCTCGTAGCGGATCACGACGACGTCGCCCTCGTTGACCTGCTGGGTGAGGATCTTCTGGACGGCCTCCTCCTGCGACTCGCAGACGACGGCCGGGCCCTCGAAGGTCCAGATGGACTCGTCGACACCCGCCGTCTTCACGACGCAGCCGTCCACGGCCAGATTGCCGCGCAGGACCGCGAGGCCGCCGTCCTTGGAGTAGGCGTGCTCCACGGAGCGGATGCAGCCGCTCTCGGCGTCCTCGTCCAGGCTGTCCCAGCGCTCGGACTGGGAGAACGCCTCCGCCGAGCGCACGCAGCCGGGAGCGGCGTGCCACAGCTCGACCGCCTCCGGGGCCGGGGAGCCGCCGCGCACGTCCCAGGTCTTCAGCCAGTCGGCCAGCGACGGGCTGTGCACGGAGTGCACGTCCTCGTTGAGCAGGCCCGCGCGGTGCAGTTCGCCGAGGAGGGCCGGGATGCCGCCGGCGCGGTGCACGTCCTCCATGTAGTACGTGCGGTTCTTGCCGACGTTGGGGGCGACCTTGGCCAGGCACGGGACGCGGCGCGACAGGGCGTCCATCTCGGTCAGGCCGTACGGGACGCCCGCCTCCTGGGCGGCGGCCAGGAGGTGCAGGATCGTGTTGGTGGAGCCGCCCATCGCGATGTCGAGCGCCATGGCGTTCCCGAAGGCGGCGGCCGTGGCGATGTTGCGGGGCAGGACCGACTCGTCGTCCTGCTCGTAGTAGCGGCGGGTCAGGTCCAGCACCGTGCGGGCGGCGTCCTCGTACAGCGCCTTGCGCGCGGTGTGGGTGGCCAGCACCGATCCGTTGCCGGGGAGGGAGAGGCCGATGGCCTCGGTCAGGCAGTTCATCGAGTTGGCGGTGAACATGCCGGAACAGGAACCGCAGGTGGGACAGGCGTTCTCCTCGATGCGGAGGATGTCCTCGTCGGAGATCTTGTCGTTGACCGCCTCCGACATCGCGTCGACCAGGTCGAGCGTGCGCACCGTGCCGTCGACCAGCGTGGCGCGGCCCGACTCCATCGGACCGCCGGAGACGAAGACGGTCGGGATGTTCAGGCGCAGGGCCGCGTTGAGCATGCCCGGGGTGATCTTGTCGCAGTTGGAGATGCAGATCAGGGCGTCGGCGCAGTGCGCCTCGACCATGTACTCCACGCTGTCCGCGATGAGGTCGCGGGACGGGAGGCTGTAGAGCATGCCGCCGTGGCCCATGGCGATGCCGTCGTCCACGGCGATCGTGTTGAACTCGCGCGGGATGCCTCCGGCGGCGACGACCGCCTCGCTGACGATCCGGCCGACAGGGGCCAGGTGCGTGTGGCCCGGCACGAACTCCGTGAAGCTGTTGGCGACGGCGATGATCGGCTTCCGGCCGATGTCCGCGCCGGGTACCCCGGAGGCGCGCATAAGGGCGCGGGCGCCCGCCATGTTGCGGCCGTGGGTGACTGTGCGGGACCTCAGCGTGGGCATCGTCTTTCGCTCCTTCTGCGTTGAAGACTGCTCTTGAGCGTACGCCGTCGGTGCCAGGATGTGGACCGGGTGTCCGCTATGCGGAAGCCTTGGGCGGTGAGCGGGGGCACCTGCGGCGGGCCTGGGTTTCGGGGCTCCGCCCCGGACCCCGCGCCTCAAACGCCGGCGGGACTGTGAGCAAGGCTCACGCGGACGGCTCCGCCAGGTACCGCTGGAGCGTCGGGGCCACCATCGCGACGATCTTCTCCGGCGGCGCGGACGCCAGCGGCTCGGCCTTCAGTACGTAGCGCACGATCGCGATCCCCACCATGTGCGAAGCCGCGAGCTCCGCGCGGAACGTCGCGTCCGGGATGTCCAGGCCGGCCGCCACGCGTTCCAGCAGGCGGCGCAGGACGAAGCTGCGGAGGACCTTCGCGGCGGCCTCGTGGGTGAGGGCGGAGCGGAGGACCGCGAGGAGGGGGGCCCGGGTCTTCGGGTTCTCCCAGATGCCGATGAAGGCGCGGGCCAGGCGTTCGCCCACGTCGGCGGTGTCGCCTTCGAGGACGGCCGGGACGAGCAGGGCGGGCTCGAAGGACAGCTCGATCGCGGCGGCGAAGACCTCGTCCTTTGTACCGAAGTAGTGGTGGACCAGCGCGGAGTCGACGCCGGCCGCGCGCGCGATGCCCCGGACCGAGGTCTTGTCGTACCCACGCTCGGCGAACTCCGTGCGGGCGGCCTCCAGGATGCGGGTGCGCGCGTCCGGGCCGGTGTCCGACGCGGCGCGGGCGGGGCGGCCCCGGCGCCTGGGGCCCGGTGCGTCGGGCGTCATGAGCGGGGGGCGCGCTCGGAGGACGCGGCAAGGTGGAGCCGGGTGAAGGCCAGCGCCTCCGCGAGGTCGGCCTCGCGTTCGGCGGTGGACATCGCGCGGCGGGTGTTGACCTCGATGACCACGTGCCCGTCGAAGCCGGAACCGGCCAGCCGCTCAAGCAGTTCCGCGCAGGGCTGGTCGCCCCGGCCGGGCACCAGGTGCTCGTCCTTGTTGGAACCCTTGCCGTCGGCCAGGTGGACGTGGGCCAGCCGGTCGCCCATCCGGTCCACCATCGCCAGGCCGTCCGTGCGCGCGGTGGCGGTGTGCGACAGGTCCACCGTGAAGTGCCTGTAGTCGTCGTTGGTGACGTCCCAGTCGGGGGCGTACGCGAGCATCTCGCGGTCCCGGTAGCGCCACGGGTACATGTTCTCGACGGCGAACCGGACGTCCGTCTCGTCGGCCATCCGCCAGATTCCGCTGACGAAGTCGCGGGCGTAATTGCGCTGCCACCGGAACGGCGGGTGCACGACGACCGTCGACGCGCCCAGCTTCTCGGCGGCGGCGCGAGCCCGCTGGAGCTTGACCCACGGATCGGTCGACCAGACCCGCTGGGTGATCAGCAGACACGGCGCGTGCACGGCGAGTATCGGCACCTGGTGGTAGTCGGAGAGCCGGCGCAGCGCCTCGATGTCCTGGCTGACCGGGTCGGTCCAGACCATGACCTCGACGCCGTCGTAGCCGAGGCGCGCGGCGATCTCGAAGGCCGTCGCCGTCGACTCCGGATAGACCGAGGCCGTCGACAGGGCGACCTTCGCATCCGGGACGCGCACCACTGGTTCTGCCACGCAGACAGCGTACGGGCAGTGGTGCGCCCCGCCGAGGGAGAGCGGCGGAAAGTGAGAAGGGCCGCACCACCGGCTCCCGGCCCTCAGTCCAGCGCCGCCTCCCCGCCCGACGGCAGGTGGTCCAGGCGGCGCAGGATGACGCCCTCGCGCAGCGCCCACGGGCATATCTCCAGCTCGTCCACGTCGAGCAGGTCCATCGCGCCCTCCGCGACCAGCGCCCCGGCCAGCAGCTGCGCGGCCCGGCCCTCGGACACCCCGGGCAGGGTCCCGCGCTCCTCGGCGGTCATCGCGGCCAGCTTCGGCACCCACTCCTCGACCGCCTTGCGGCTGAGGGTGCGCGGCACGTACTGACCCTCGGCGGAGCGCGCCGCGCCCGCGATCCTGGCCAGCTGCTTGAACGTCTTGGAGGTGGCCACCACATGGTCCGGGCGGCCGATCCGGGTGAAGTCGCCGACGCTGCGGGCGATGCGCGCCCGTACGTGCCGGCGCAGCGCCTTGACCTCGGCCGGGTCCGGCGGGTCGCCCGGCAGCCAGCCCGCGGTGAGGCGCCCGGCGCCCAGCGGCAGCGAGACCGCGGCGGCCGGTTCCTCGTCCATGCCGTACGCGATCTCCAGCGAGCCGCCGCCGATGTCGAGGACCAGCAGCTTGCCCGCGGACCAGCCGTACCAGCGGCGGGCGGCGAGGAAGGTGAGCCGGGCCTCCTCCGTACCGCTGAGGACCGTGAGGCCGACGCCCGTCTCCTCCCGTACCCGCTCCAGCACCTGGTCGGCGTTGCTCGCGTCGCGTACCGCGGAGGTGGCGAAGGCGAGGACGTCCTCGCAGCCCTTGTCCTCGGCGGCTTCGAGCGCGCCCGCGATCGTCCCGACCAGCCGGTCCACGCCGAGCGGGCCGATCGCGCCGTCCTCGTCGAGGAGTTCGGCGAGGCGCAGCTCGGCCTTGTGCGAGTGCGCGGGCAGCGGGCGGGCGCCGGGGTGGGCGTCCACCACCAGCAGATGAACCGTGTTCGACCCCACGTCGAGGACTCCGAGTCTCATACCGCGAACGCTACTGCGGGCGGGGCACTTACTCTGGGCCCGTGCCAAAGACGAAAAAGGCGAAGCCGGGCAAAGCCACGAAGCAGCGGGACATCGAGGCGGAGACCCCGCAGGACATCAAGCACGTGGAGAAGGTGGAGATGCACACCCCGGCGGCGGAGCCGGATCCCTCCGACGAGACGGAGCTGGACTTCGCGCGCGCCTGGGTGGAGTTCCCCGACCCCGCCGACGACGAGCAGGTCTTCCGCTGCGATCTGACCTGGCTGACGTCCAGGTGGACGTGCATCTTCGGCAGCGGCTGCCAGGGCATCCAGGCGGGCCGCGCCGACGACGGCTGCTGCACGCTGGGCGCCCATTTCTCGGACGAGGACGACGAGAAGCGCGTGGCCGGTCATGTCGCGCGCCTCACTCCGGAGCTGTGGCAGTTCCACGACGTGGGTACGGAGACGGGCTGGACCCAGACGGACGACGACGGGGACCGCCAGACGCGGCGCTGGCAGGGCTCGTGCATCTTCCAGAACCGGCCGGGCTTCCCCGCCGGGGCGGGCTGCTCGCTGCACATCCTCGCGCTGCGGGAGGGCCGGGAGCCCCTGGAGACCAAGCCGGACGTGTGCTGGCAGCTGCCCGTACGGCGTACGTACGAGTGGATCGACCGGCCCGACGACACGCGGGTGCTCCAGGTGTCGATCGGTGAGTACGACCGGCGGGGCTGGGGCCCGGGCGGCCACGACCTGCACTGGTGGTGCACGTCGGCGACATCCGCGCACGGGGCCGGTGAGCCGGTGTACGTGTCGTACCGGCCGGAGCTCATCGAGCTGATGGGCAAGGAGGCGTACGCCACGCTGACCGAGCTGTGCGAGCAGCGGCTCGCCTCGCTGCTGCCGATGGCCCCGCACCCGGCGGACCCGGCGTAGGGCCGTTCCTCCGGGCCGCCCCGCACCGTCAGTCCGCGCGGGGCGGGGTGCTCGGGCCCTTCGGCGGGGCGGGCGGTTCCGATGAGCCGGTCGGGTCCGGGGTCGGGCTCGGGTCCGTCTCCGTCGGCGTGGGCGTGGGGTCCGGCGTCGGCGTGGACGGGTCCGGCGTGGGCGTCGGGTCCGGCGCACCGGCACTCGGCCTGGCCGGGCGCGGGTGGAGTCCGCGCGGCGTGGCGCCGGGGGTGGGCGCCTTGGCCCCGTAGCCGTGCAGCGCGACGACCGCGCCCGAGGGGGCGACGGTGAGGTGGGCGGTCCAGGGGCCCGCGGGCTGCCGCGCGTGGTCCACGAGGGCGCGGATCGTGACGCTGCCACCGGCCGGGAGCTTCCCGGAGGTACGGCTCAGGCTCACCCAGGACCGGTCGGTCGCGGCGGACCAGGAGACCGGTCCGGCCTGCGAGGCGCTGAGGGTGATCAGGGTCGCGGAGCCGGCGGTGCGGGTCCGCACGGTGAGCCGGCCCTCGCCGTGCGCGCCCGGGTCGCGGGAGGGGTCGGTGCCCTTGCTGATGATCTCCGCGGAGACCTCCGGCAGGGAGTCCTTGCCGGTGAAGCGGGAACCGTCCGGGCGGGCGTTCCCGGCGTTCTCGTAGGGGGCGTACGGGGTCTCGGCGCCGCCGGTCTCCTTGTCGGCCGCGCTGACCGCCGGACCGTCGCGTCCCTCGCCGGTGAGGGGCGCGCCCCGGTAGGCGGACCACAGGGCGATGACCGGGGCGGCGACGACCGTGGCGACGACCGTCGTCGTCATGACCCGGGAGCGCAGCCGGTCGCGGCGCGCGGCGTGGTCCTTGGGGTCCATGGGGAAGCCGGTGCGGTCGAAGCGCGGTGTGGCGGACCGATTCTTCTGATGCTTCTGCGCGTGCAGCATGGCCACGTACGCGGACGGCCTCGGGGCCTCCACGACCGGCAGCACGGCGGCCGGGGTCACCGTCTTCCCGGGCCACGGCCCGTCGGCCCCGGCGCGCTCGGCGGCGCGGCGGCAGCGCGGGCAGTCGTCCACGTGCCGGACGAGCTCGCGGCGGAGGGTGGGCGAGAGCAGCGCGCGGTGGTCGCCGGTGAGCCGGCCGGCCGTGGGGCAGTTGCCCGTCTCCACGACGGCGAGGGCGGCCCGGGTGCGCTCGACCTCGCAGGCGGCGCCGGCCAGCAGCTCGCGGGCGGCCGTGCGGTCGAGGCCGAGGACGGCGGCGACGGCGCGCGGGGTCAGCCCGTGCCGGACGGCGAGCTCAAGGGCCTCGCGCTGCTCCGGCGTGGTGCCCGCGGCCTCGGGCCAGGCCAGCTGCGCCAGCTCCCGGCGGTGCGCCTCGGCGGCGGGGGCGCTCTCCGGTGCGGCGGGGCTCTGCGGCGGGGCGGGCGTGGGGGCGGAGGCGGGTGCGGCGGATACGGATGCGGATGCCGGTGCGGCGGCGTGCGGGGCGGGTGACGGCTGCTGCGCGGGGCGCGTCGCGCGGCGGGTGGGGCGGGCGGCCGCCGGGGCGTGGCGGTCCTCGTCGGGGGGCCTGCGGTGCGGGGGGCGGGCGGGGTCGGGGAGGCGGTGGGCGCGGCGGCCCCGCTTCTGCTCGGTGAGCCGGCGCAGACAGGTCCACCTGGCCAGCGCGTACAGCCAGGTTTTACGTTCCTCCTCGTCGGCCGGGCAGCGGGAGCCCTGCCGTTCGGCGAGGGCCAGGACGCCGCCCAGCGCCTCGGTGGCGGCCTCGTGGTCGCAGAGGACGGAGAGGCAGTAGGTGAAGAGGCCGTCGAGATGCGGCTCGTAACGGGCGGGCGGCTTCTTCGGGGCGGCGTGCGAGGAGTGGGGCGCGCGATGCTGTCCCCGGTGCGCGCCGGGGGTGTTCGTCGGAGTCTCCAGCCTGCTGCTCGTCACCTTGCGACCGTAGGCGCGGCGCCTCACCCGTTCGCGCCGCTTGAGTAGATTTAACCCTTACGGGTGAACGTATGGCGCGATAAGGGGCGGGCGTTCCCGACCGCGCTGTCAGACCCCACCGATACGGTGGCGCCATGGCTGCCCGTACGAAATCCGCGAAGGACCGGCCGTCCTACCGCTGCACCGAATGCGGCTGGACCACCGCGAAGTGGCTCGGGCGCTGCCCCGAGTGCCAGGCGTGGGGGACGGTCGAGGAGTTCGGCGGCGCCCCCGCCGTCCGGACCACGGCCGCGGGGCGGGTCTCCACCGCCGCGCTGCCCATCGGCCAGGTGGACAGCCGGCAGGCCACCGCCCGGCCGACCGGGGTGAGCGAGCTGGACCGGGTGCTGGGCGGCGGTCTGGTGCCCGGGGCCGTCGTGCTGCTCGCCGGCGAACCGGGCGTCGGCAAGTCCACGCTGCTGCTGGACGTCGCGGCCAAGGCGGCGACCGACGAGCACCGCACGCTGTATGTGACGGGCGAGGAGTCCGCGTCCCAGGTCCGGATGCGGGCCGACCGCATCCACGCGCTCAGCGACCACCTGTATCTGGCGGCGGAGACCGATCTGTCGGCGGTGCTCGCCCACCTCGACGCGGTGAAGCCCTCGCTGCTGATCCTGGACTCGGTGCAGACCGTGGCCTCGCCGGAGATCGAGGGCGCGCCGGGCGGGATGGCGCAGGTCCGCGAGGTGGCCGGGGCGCTGATCCGGGCCTCCAAGGAGCGCGGGATGTCGACGCTGCTCGTGGGCCACGTCACCAAGGAGGGCGCGATCGCCGGGCCCCGGCTCCTGGAGCACCTGGTGGACGTGGTGCTGTCGTTCGAGGGCGACCGCCATGCCCGGCTGCGCCTGGTGCGCGGGGTCAAGAACCGGTACGGGGCGACCGACGAGGTCGGCTGCTTCGAGCTGCACGACGAGGGGATCACCGGGCTCGCCGATCCGTCCGGCCTGTTCCTCACCCGGCGCGACGAGCCGGTGCCCGGCACCTGCCTGACCGTGACGCTGGAGGGGAAGCGGCCCCTGGTCGCGGAGGTGCAGGCGCTGACGGTGGACTCGCAGATCCCGTCCCCCCGGCGGACCACGTCGGGCCTGGAGACCTCCCGGGTTTCGATGATGCTCGCGGTCCTGGAGCAGCGCGGCCGGATCAGCTCGCTGGGCAAGCGGGACATCTACAGCGCGACGGTGGGCGGGGTGAAGCTGTCCGAGCCGGCCGCCGACCTGGCGATCGCGCTGGCGCTGGCGAGCGCGGCGAGCGACACACCGCTGCCGAAGAACCTGGTGGCGATCGGCGAGGTGGGGCTCGCGGGCGAGGTCAGACGGGTCACGGGGGTGCAGCGCCGGCTGTCCGAGGCGCATCGGCTGGGGTTCACGCACGCCCTGGTCCCGACCGATCCGGGCAAGGTCCCGGCCGGTATGAAGGTGACGGAAGTGGCCGACATGGGCGACGCGCTCAGGGCACTCCCGCGCCGGACCCGCGCACAGGCCCCCCGGGAGGACGACGCACGCCGGTAGACTTTGCCCTGGTCTCGCCCGTCCGTACGAACGGTACGAGGGACCAGGGGGTGTGTCAGACACCCCCTGGGTCCTTCGATTGGATTGGGCCTGCTCCGTAGCGACAGGCCACGAGGGCACCGCAACCTGTGACCGGAGGAGTGCAGTGGCAGCCAGCGACCGGGCAGCATCGCCCGGAAAGTCCGGCCAAACCACGGGCAACGAGGCGCTGATGCGCGCCTCGTTGAGCGCCGTCGCGCCCGGAATGGCCCTGCGGGACGGCCTGGAGCGCATTCTCCGCGGCAACACCGGGGGTCTGATCGTGCTCGGCATGGACAAGACCGTCGAGTCGATGTGCACGGGCGGCTTCGTGCTGGACGTGGAGTTCACCGCGACCCGGCTGCGGGAGCTGGCCAAGCTGGACGGCGCCCTGATCCTCGACAAGGACATGACGAAGATCCTGCGCGCCGGGGTGCAGCTGGTCCCGGACGCGTCGATCCCCACCGAGGAGACCGGCACCCGGCACCGCACCGCGGACCGGGTCTCGAAGCAGTGCAATTTCCCGGTCGTCTCGGTCTCCCAGTCGATGCGCCTGATCGCGCTGTACGTGAACGGGGAGCGGCGGGTCCTGGAGGAGTCGGCGGCGATCCTGTCCCGCGCCAACCAGGCCCTCGCCACGCTGGAGCGGTACAAGCTGCGGCTGGACGAGGTCGCCGGGACGCTTTCCGCGCTGGAGATCGAGGACCTGGTGACCGTCCGGGACGTGACGGCGGTGGCCCAGCGCCTGGAGATGGTCCGCCGGATCGCGACGGAGATCGCGGAGTACGTGGTGGAGCTCGGCACCGACGGGCGGCTGCTGTCGCTCCAGCTGGACGAGCTGATCGCGGGCGTGGAGCCGGAGCGCGAGCTGGTCGTGCGGGACTACGTGCCGGAGCCGACCGCGAAGCGTTCGCGCACGGTGGCGGAGGCGCTGACCGAGCTGGACTCGCTGACCCACACGGAGCTGCTCGAACTTCCGGTGGTGGCGCGGGCGCTGGGCTACAGCGGCTCGCCCGAGACGCTGGACTCGGCGGTGTCGCCGCGCGGTTTCCGGCTGCTGGCGAAGGTGCCGCGGCTGCCCGGCGCGATCATCGACCGGCTGGTGGAGCACTTCGGCGGTCTGCAGAAGCTGCTCGCGGCGAGCGTGGACGACCTCCAGACGGTCGACGGGGTCGGCGAGGCCCGGGCGCGCAGTGTGCGCGAGGGCCTGTCCCGGCTGGCCGAGTCGTCCATCCTCGAACGGTACGTGTAAGCCCCCGGCACTCCCCCGGGGCGCCCGCCCCCGCGCTCAGTCCTTCGCGAGGACGAACGAGGCGCGCTGCACGGGCTGGCCCGGCGCCTTGGCCTCCACGAGGTACGTGCCCGGCTTGGCCTTGCCCGCGGGCGGCGTCGCGCATTTGGGGGCGCTGCGGTCGCGGTCCCACTCCACGGTGTGCACGACGGTCTTCCCGGCGGGCACCTCGATCAGGACGGGCTTCGGATTGCGCGGGCAGTCCTTGGACGACCACACCTCGTCGTCGTCCCCGCCCGCCTCGGTGACGGTGACCACCGCGCTCTTCGGCCCGAAGTCGGCCTTGCAGGAGGTGGACGAGTTGTTCGTGACGAACAGCCGGAACTTCGGCTTCTCGTCGGGGGCGTAGCTGAGTTCGGTCTTCAGGCCGATCCGGATCGCGCCCGCGGCGCAGTCGGCGAGCGAGGAGCCGGCCGGGACCGGGCGCGCGGCCTGGGCTCCTTCACCCGTGCCGGAACCGGTGGAACCGGAAGCGGAACCCGAACCGGTGTCCTGGCCACCGCCGTTGGTGTCCGAGGAACCCGAGGAGCCGCCCGTACCGGCGGAGCCGCCGCCCGAACTGCCTTCCTCGTCACCGCTGCTGCCGCCGGAGCCGTCCGATCCGCCGCTCCCGCCGGGCTGTTCACTGATCGCGGGGCCGGAACCGGAGGGTCCGGGTGTGATCGATCCTGCGGGTCCCGAGCCGGGCGGTTTGGAGTCGTCGTGGTGATCCCCGCTGCCGCCACCGGAGGTGACGGCCCAGGCGATCAGCAGCGCGATCAGCACGACCAGGGCCGCCGCGACCGCCCTCCGTCGCCAGTAGATGCTGGAGGGTAGCGGACCGATCGGATTGCGCAGAGATCCCACGGCCCAAACTGTACGAGAGATCCGGCCCAACTCCCGCCCCACCCGCCGCCTTGATCCCCAAGTTTTGCGGATCATCATCCTGCGAGGGGCAGTTCGGGCACCGGAGGCGCGCGAGGTGACCATGTGCGACGAAACGTTTACGCATGGTCAACACCTCCGACCAGGCAGAAAACGGCCCATCGGCCAGTTGCCGCAACGGCTCGCGGGGCGTGGGGCTCCAAGCGGAACGCCGTGTCAGGATCGATGGTGCGATGACTGCCACGACTGCGACACAGACGCCCCCCGCCTCCCTCCACGCCCCCGTGATCGGTTGGTTCGACCAGCACGCCCGCGATCTGCCCTGGCGCCGCCCCGAAGCGGGCGCCTGGGGCGTGATGGTGAGCGAGTTCATGCTGCAGCAGACCCCCGTGAACCGGGTCCTCCCGGTGTACGAGCAGTGGCTCGCCCGCTGGCCGCGCCCCGCCGACCTCGCGGCCGAGCCGCCCGGTGAGGCGGTCCGCGCCTGGGGCCGCCTCGGCTACCCGCGCCGCGCGCTGCGCCTGCACGGGGCCGCCCAGGCGATAACGGAACGCCATGGCGGAGACGTACCGAGTGAGCACGCCCAGCTCCTCGCCCTGCCCGGCATCGGCGAGTACACGGCGGCGGCCGTGGCCTCGTTCGCGTACCGGCAGCGTCACGCCGTCCTCGACACCAACGTCCGCCGGGTCTTCGCACGGGCCGCGACCGGCATCCAGTACCCGCCGAACGCGACGACCGCCGCCGAGCGCAGGCTCGCCCGGGAGCTGCTGCCCGACGAGGACGAGCGGGCGGCCCGCTGGGCGGCGGCCACGATGGAGCTGGGCGCCCTCGTCTGCACCGCGAAGAACGAGGACTGCTCGCGCTGCCCGATCGCGGAGCAGTGCGCCTGGCGGCTGGCCGGGAAGCCCGCGCACCAGGGGCCGCCGCGCCGGGGCCAGACCTACGCCGGCACGGACCGGCAGGTGCGCGGCAGGCTCCTCGCCGTGCTGCGCGACGCGGTCGGCCCGGTGCCGCAGGCGGCGCTCGACGCGGTGTGGGACGAGCCGGTGCAGCGCGCCCGCTCGCTGGACGGGTTGGTGGCCGACGGCCTGGTCGAGCCGCTGGCCGACGGCCGCTACCGGCTGCCGCTGACCTGAGCGACCGGGCCGTCCCACCCGCGTAACAGCGGTCGCCCGCCTTCGTAACAACGGCGGACAGGGCCTGTCCGCCCCGTGACACTGACGGGGTGGGCGGGCCCTTCGCGCGTCCGGCGCGGGATCGTTTGTCCGGTCTCCTCCCCGCGCTGTTACACAACCGATGGACAGCCGTGCGCCCGCGTACGGCTGCCCCGCACAGCCTCGTGACAACCGCTCCGTAGCGTCTGCGACGTCAGCCGGAACGACCACCGGCGGACAGCGGTACGGAGCGGTCCACGGGGATCCACGGGGATGGAGGCGGTTGTGATGGCGCAGGGCGAGGTGCTCGGCTTTGAAGAGTACGTACGGACCCGGCAGGAGGCGCTGCTGCGCAGTGCGCGCCGGCTCGTCCCGGACCCGGTGGACGCGCAGGACCTGCTCCAGACCGCGCTGGCCCGGACCTACGGCCGCTGGGACCGCATCGAGGACAAGTCCCTCGCCGACGCCTATCTGCGCCGCGTCATGATCAACACGCGCACCGAGTGGTGGCGGGCCCGCAAGCTGGACGAGGTGCCCACCGAGCAGCTGCCCGACGCCAGCATCGAGGACGGCACCGAGCAGCGCGCCGACCGCGCCCTGCTGATGGACATCCTGGGGGTGCTCGCTCCCAAGCAGCGCAGTGTCGTCGTCCTGCGACACTGGGAGCAGATGAGCACGGAGGAGACGGCCGCGGCGCTCGGCATGTCGGCCGGTACGGTGAAGAGCACGCTGCACCGTGCGCTGGCACGACTGCGCCAGGAGCTGGAGAACAGGGAAGCGGCGAGCCGGGAGGCCCGGCTCGCCGAGAAGCGGGGGCGGGAGCGGTGCGCGGCCTGACAGGCAGCGGTGACGACGACACGGTCATCGGCACGACGGGCGGGGGACGGGCGGGCGCCGGGAGGCGCCTGCTGACCGGCTGGGCGGCGAGCAGCGCGGCACTGGCCGGCCTCGCCGCCTTCGGGCTGTTCGCCGTCAGCTGCTCCACCGGTGGCACGGGCACCCGGGACGAGGGCCCGGCGGGCGCCGAACCGGTCGTCCAGGTCACCCCGAGCACGACGGCCGCCGCCACGGCGAAGCCCGCGCCCCGGGTGGACGCCGTGGCGCTGCTGAAGGCGGACCCGAAGGTGAGCGGGCGGGTCCGGATGGACCTGAAGGCGTGCAGCGGCGACGAGTATCCGGTGGACACCTCGTACGGCAGGATCACCGGCGGCCCGTCCGCCGACGTCGTGGTGAACGTGATGACCTGCGGCGATTCGGTGGGGGTCGGCACCTATGTGTACCGGCCGCGCACCGACGGCACGTACGAGAACGTCTTCGCCGTCGAGCAGCCCGCCGTCTACGGCACCATCGACCGGGGCGACCTGGTCGTGACGACCCAGGTGTACGAGAAGAAGGACTCGGTGGCCTATCCCTCGGGCGACGAGGTGATCACGTACCACTGGGCGAGCGGCCGGTTCAACGAGGAGGACCGGGTGCGCAACGACTTCAACCGAGCCGTGGGCGCGGGCGACGGGGACCTTCCCGAGCCCTCGGAACCGCCCAGGAACTGAGAGCTTTCCGATGGCCGAGACCCATGTGCTGTTCGTCGAGGACGACGACGTCATCCGCGAGGCCACCCAGCTCGCGCTGGAGCGGGACGGCTTCGCGGTCACCGCGGTGCCCGACGGGCTGGCCGGCCTCGAAGCGTTCCGGGCCGACCGGCCCGACATCGCGCTGCTCGACGTCATGGTCCCCGGTCTGGACGGCGTCAGCCTGTGCCGCCGCATCCGGGACGAGTCGACGGTCCCCGTGATCATGCTGTCGGCGCGGGCCGACTCGATCGACGTGGTCCTCGGCCTGGAGGCCGGCGCGGACGACTACGTCACCAAGCCCTTCGACGGGGCGGTCCTGGTGGCCCGGATCAGGGCGGTGCTGCGCCGCTTCGGCCATGCGTCGGGCGGCAGGGCCGGGGGCGGACAGCCGGAGCCGGAGGCCGTCGGCGGGGTGCTGGTCTTCGGGGACCTGGAGGTCGACACCGAGGGCATGGAGGTCCGCAGGGGCGGTGCGCAGGTGGGGCTGACCCCGACCGAGATGCGGCTGCTGCTGGAATTCTCCTCGGCGCCCGGCACCGTGCTCTCCCGCGACAAGCTGCTCGAACGGGTCTGGGACTACGGCTGGGGCGGGGACACCCGGGTCGTCGACGTCCATGTGCAGCGGCTGCGCACGAAGATCGGCCAGGACCGGATCGAGACGGTCCGCGGCTTCGGCTACAAGCTCCGGGCATGAGGCGGCCCTCCCTGCGGACGGGCGTCCGCTGGAAGATCAGCATCGCGATCGCTGCGGTCGGCGCGCTGATCGCTATCGCGCTGAGCCTGGTGGTGCACAACGCGGCCCGCGTCTCGATGCTGGAGAACGCCCGCGAGGTGCAGCTGGAGCGGCTGACCTACGCGCAGCTGCTGTACGAGGCGAAGAAGACGAAGAAGGCCGACCCCCGGTTCGGGGCGAAGCTCAACGACCCGACCATGCCGCAGAGCCTGCGCGAGGAGATCCGGCGCAACCGCCGCGCCACGCACGTGGACGACTCCGGCGGGGTGCCCGACGTCTGGGCAGCCGTGCCGGTGGGCAACGGGAACGTGCTGTCGCTGCACACCCGGTTCGCGGACCGCTCGACCACGATCATGGGCGACCTGGACCGGGCCCTGATCATCGGTTCGGTCTCGGTGGTCCTCGGCGGCTCCGCGCTGGGCGTGCTGATCGGAGGCCAGCTCTCGCGCCGGCTGCGCAAGGCGGCCGCGGCGGCGGGGAAGGTCGCCCAGGGCAACACGGACGTCCGGGTCAGGGACGCGGTCGGCGGGGTCGTGCGCGACGAGACGGACGAGCTGGCCGGTGCGGTGGACGCGCTGACCGACGCGCTGAACGGGCGGATCGAGGCGGAGCGCCGGGTCACCGCGGACATCGCGCACGAGCTGCGCACACCGGTGACCGGGCTGCTGACGGCGGCCGAGCTGCTGCCGCCGGGACGCCCGACGGAGCTGGTGCGCGACCGGGCCCAGGCGATGCGCACGCTGGTCGAGGACGTCCTCGAGGTGGCCCGGCTGGACAGCGCGTCGGAGCGGGCCGAGCTCCAGGAGATCGCGCTCGGCGAGTTCGTCAGCCGGCGGGTGGCGCTGCTGGACCCGGAGGTCCGGGTGCAGGTCGTCCACGACTCCTGGGTCAACACGGACCCGCGCCGCCTGGAGCGCATCCTCGGCAACCTGCTGGGCAACGCGGCGAAGCACGGGTCGACCCCGGTGCAGGTCACGGTCGAGGGCCGGGTGGTCCGGGTCCGCGACCACGGGCCCGGGTTCCCGGCGGCGCTGCTGCGGGAGGGGCCGAGCCGGTTCCGTACCGGGTCGACCGACCGGGCCGGGCACGGGCACGGACTCGGGCTGACGATCGCGGCGGGCCAGGCCCGGGTGCTCGGGGCCCGGCTGACCTTCCGGAACGCGGCGCCGGAGGGCGCGGCGGAGGGCAGCGGCGGGGCGGTCGCGGTGCTGTGGCTGCCGGAGCACGCGCCGACGGCCACGGGCAGCTATCCGATGCTCCAGTTCGCGGAGCAGCGCAGCCCGGAGCCGGGGAGCTGATACGGGCGAGGGCCCCGGGACGCGTGGTCCCGGGGCCCTTTGCGTACAGCCGTGCCGGTCAGATCTCCGCGACCGCCGGGGCGGGCTTGGCCTCGGGGCCGGCGCCCCGCAGCGGGACCTCCTTGACGAACAGGGAGGCGACGACCGCGATCAGGCCGACGGAGGCGCCGACGAGGAACGCGACGTGGGTGCCGGACGACACCGCGAACTCGTACGCCTCGCGCACCGGCACCGGCAGCTTGGCCAGGCTCGCCGCGTCCAGCTGGGCGGAGCGCGCGGTGGCCGCGCCGCCGCCGTGGGCCGCCATCTCGTCCTGGACCTTGCCGGTGAACAGCGCGCCCATGATGGCGACGCCGAAGGAACTGCCGAGCGTAC
Source organism: Streptomyces sp. NBC_00523 (assembly GCF_036346615.1). Lineage (NCBI taxonomy): Bacteria > Bacillati > Actinomycetota > Actinomycetes > Kitasatosporales > Streptomycetaceae > Streptomyces > Streptomyces sp. NBC_00523. The sequence goes on from NZ_CP107836.1 coordinate 3,266,010, forward strand.
GGAACAGGGTGGTCGAGGAGGAGGCGACGCCCATGTCCTTCAGCTCGACGCTGTTCTGCGCGACGAGCATCGTGATCTGCATCAGGAAGCCCATGCCGGCGCCGAGCACCGCCATGTAGAGCCCGGAGGTGAAGCGGCTGGTCCCGGTGTCCATCTGTGCGAGCAGGAAGAGGCCGATGACCATGAGGATCGAGCCCACGATGGGGAAGATCTTGTACTTGCCGGTGCTGGTGGTGACCCGGCCCGCGATGAGCGAGACGACCATCATGGACAGCAGCATCGGCAGGAGCAGCAGCCCCGAGTTGGTCGCGGAGGCGTGCTGCACGGACTGCTGGTAGAGCGGCAGGAACAGCACCGCGCCGAACATCACGAACCCGGCCATGAAGCCGACCACGGACATGAGCGTGAAGTTGCGGTTGCGGAAGATGTGGAGCGGGATCATCGGCTCGGCGGCCTTCGTCTCCACGAAGAGGAAGCCGGCCAGCGCGGCGACGCCGATCGCGATGAGCTCCATGATGACCGCGGAGTTCCAGTCGTACTCGGAACCGCCCCAGGTGGTGACCAGCACGATCGCGGTGATGCCGATGGTGAGCAGTGCGGCGCCGAGGTAGTCGACGTTCCGCTTGGTGTGCTCCCGCTTGGGCAGGTGCAGGACCGCGGTGATCATGATCAGTGCGACGGCGCCGAGCGGCAGGTTGATGTAGAAGCTCCAGCGCCAGCCGAGGTGGTCGGTGATGGTGCCGCCGACCAGCGGTCCGCCGATCATGGCGATGGCCATCACGCCGGCCATCATGCCCTGGTACTTGCCGCGCTCGCGGGGCGGCACGAGGTCGCCGATGATCGCCATGACGCCGACCATCAGACCGCCGGCGCCGAGGCCCTGGACGGCCCGGAAGCCGATGAGCTGGCCCATGTCCTGGGCCATGCCGCTGAGGACCGAGCCGATCAGGAAGATCACGATGGACGTGAGGAAAATGCCCTTGCGTCCGTACATGTCGCCGAGCTTGCCCCAGATGGGCGTGGAGGCGGCGGTGGCCAGGGTGTAGGCCGTGACGACCCACGAGAGGTGTTCGAGACCGCCGAGGTCACCCACGATCGTCGGCATCGCGGTGCCGACGATCAGGTTGTCGAGCATCGCGAGGAGCATGGCGATCATCAGGGCGAGCACCACCACCCGGACGCTGCGCTGCGGCGGAGCCGACGGCTCCGCCTTCGTGGCCGGTGGTCCGTCCGCCTTCCCGTCCGCCGTCTTGATCAGATCCGCCATCTTCCCCAACTCCCCAGTCACCCTGCCACCGGGCCCTTACTTGCCGCCCGGCTAGTTGCTTACACTGGAGTAAAGTAGCCCCGTAACTAGCCGGGCGTCAAGTAAGTTTCATTGGGGAGAGCAATCATGGGCAGCACGCCGCAGCCGCGCCGGGGCAACACGCGCCAGCGCATCCAGGACGTCGCCCTGGAGCTCTTCGCCGAGCAGGGGTACGAGAAGACCTCGCTGCGGGAGATCGCCGAGAAGCTGGACGTCACCAAGGCGGCGCTCTACTACCACTTCAAGACGAAGGAAGACATCCTCGTCAGCATCTTCGAGGACCTGAACCGGCCGGTGGAGGAGCTGATCGCCTGGGGCGAGACGCAGCCGCGCACCCTGGAGACCAAGACGGAGCTGCTCCGCCGCTACAGCGACGCGATGGCCGACGCCGCCCCGCTGTTCCGCTTCATGCAGGAGAACCAGGCGACGGTACGCGATCTGAGCATCGGCGACACGATCAAGCACCGGGTCCTGGGCCTGGTCGACCTGATCAAGGAACCGGACGCCCCGCTCACCGACCAGGTGCGGTGCTTCAGCGCGCTCTTCACGCTGCACGCCGGGATGCTCGCGCTGAGGGACGTCGAAGGCGACCCCGAGGAGAAGCGCAAGGCCGCTCTCGAGGTCGCCGTCGAGCTGGTCACCCGGGCCCACGAACCGGAAACCCCCCGGTAGCCCTGCTCGGGAGCAGGGGCCGGGGGGCCGGGGGCACAGGGCGGATCAGACGTTGATGCCGTGCTTGTGCAGGAAGTTGACCGGGTTGACCGCCGAACCGTAGTTCGGGGTGGTCCGGATCTCGAAGTGCAGGTGCGGGCCGCTGGAGTTGCCGGTGTTGCCGGACAGGGCGATCTTCTCGCCCTTCTTCACGTGCTGGCCGATGTGCACGTCGATCTTGGACAGGTGCGCGTACTGGGAGTACGTGCCGTTGCCGTGCGAGATCACGATGGCGTTGCCGTACGCGGGGCCGTCGCCGCCGCCGTTCGGGCCGGCCTTCACGATCGTGCCGCTGTGGGCGGCCTCGACCTTGGTGCCGATCGGCACGGCGAAGTCCTGGCCGGAGTGCTTGTGCGCCCAGCGGCTGCCGTCGTTGCCGAAGCTCGCGCTCAGCTCGTACTTGCTGACCGGGGTCTCCCACGGAAGCTTGGCGATGGCCTTCTTCTTGGCCGCGGCCTTCTTCTTCGCGGCTTCCTTCTTCTTCGCCGCGTCGGCCTTCTTCTCGGCCGCGTGCTTGGCCGCGGCCTTGCCCTGCGCGGTCGCCTGCTGGGCGACCGAGTCGGCGGTGGCCGAGGAGGCCAGGGCGGGGGCCTGGGGGGCGTCCGCAGTGCCGGCCGCGAACGCAGCACCCGCACCGAGAACCATCGATGTCCCCAGACCGGCTGCCACCACGGCGCCACGCATACGGGACACGGACGGGCGGCGGGACTGGAACGTAACGCGCTTCGACATAAGCGGAAATCCTCCGGAGATGACTGGACCCGGCGGCGTGCCGGGCTGGCCATACCTTGGTAACCCGCACCCCCGCCGGTGCTCAAACACCCCATCTACGATCAAAAGCCGTAGAAAGCGCCCCGGGAATTCGCCCGGCGAACCCCCGCCCGGCCCCCTCCGGAAGACCTTCGGAAGTCCTCCCCGGAACAGGTTTAGGCCCAGTTCCAAACCACCCCAAACGGACATACGCCCTCTGTACGGGCATACGCCCCCGCATACGCCGAGGGCCCGTCCGCCGCAGGGCCGAAAGGCCCCCGACGGATCGGGCCCGTTACTCCTAACGCGGCTAGTAGGCCTCGAATGGCCTGTGCGCCTTGTCACCGGCGGTGGGACCGAAGGCCGTCCGTTTCGGGACCTTCGGCCCGGTGCCGATCGCTAGGCGACGGGCAGCGCGGTCACCTTCTTGGCGTGCACGGCGACCACGTGCTTGGCGCCCGCGGCCAGGTACCAGCGGTCGATGTCGCCGGAGCCGTCGTTGTACGTCCAGAGCAGCTTGCCGTCGGCCGGGTCGAAGGCGTGGATGCCGCCGTTCTTGTCGAACGTGGTCGCCCCGTAGAGGACGCCGCCCACCTTGGCGAACTGCCAGGGGGCGTCGATGTCCAGGCTCTCCGGGTTGTGCCAGTGCCGCTTTCCGGTCGCCGGATCGGCCGCCCACAGGCCGTGCACGGTGTCCGAGGCGTAGAGGACGCCGTCCAGAACGGCCGGGTCGTTGAACCGGCTGTACTTCTCGGTCGCGAAGGACCAGCGCTCGGCGCCCGTCTCCAGGTCGAAGGCGCGCAGCTGCTCGCCGGTCGCGATGATGACCAGGCCCTCGTGGACCTCGAAACCGCGGTTGCTGCTGCGGCCGATCTTCTTCGTCCAGACCTGGTGGCCGGTCGCGGTGTCGCGGACCGTGAGGTTCTCGCGGAAGTCGGTGTAGACGAGGCGCCTGCCGGAGACCCGCGCGGTGAGGCCGTTGGCCTCGGTGCCGTGGTCGCGCTGCTCGCGCCAGACGACCTTGCCCGAGGAGGTGTCGATGGCGGCGATCACGTTGTCCGGGGTGCGGAAGTCCTTGTCCAGGATCCCGGCGACGACGTAGACGTGGTCGGCGTCGGCGGCGATGACCCGGGGCTGCGCGTACTCCTTGTCGCCGAGGCGGCTGCGCCAGGTGTCCTTGCCGGTCTTGGGGTCGAGCCCGATGATGTTGCCGTCGTAGTGGGCGCTGGCCAGGTAGAGCGTCCCGTCGCCGAGCAGCATGCTCGCGCCCGGGGTGGTCACCTCGGCGCGCGACCAGATCTCCTTGCCGGTGGTCAGGTCGCGGGCCACCAGCGGGTCACCGGAGACCAGCACCACGTTGTCGACCACGGCGACCGCGGATATCCAGGCCAGACCGTCGTACGTGGTGGTGTGCTGCCAGGCCGGCTTCGGCTTCCCGCCCGGCGCGGGGGCGTCGCCCCCGGGCTTCGCGGACTCCCCCGGCTTCGGCGAACCGGAGCCGCCGCCCTCGGCCGGCTCCTCGACCGGGCCGCAGGCCGCGGTCCCGGCGCCCAGCAGGGCCAGCCCCGCCCCGGCTCCGGCCAGCTTGATCATCCGCCTGCGCGACACTTCGCCTCTGCCCATGGCGTGCCCGTCCCCCTCGTTCATCTACGTGATCCAGGGCTCCCGATTCGCAATCGAAAAGCCCCGCCCGGGCCGATCGCCCGAAGCGGGGCCAGATTAACCAGCGGTTTTCGCTCCACGCGCGTAGCGAACGCGACCGGAACGTTCCTGTGACGCCGCTGTCACCGTGTCCGCGACGCGAAAAGGGGCGGCCCCGGCCGGTCGAAACCGGTCGGGGCCGCCCCTTCGGGACGCTCGGACGCTACTGCCGGAAGGGGGCAGAAGGCGCCTGTCACGCTTCCTTAGTCATGTTCGGGCCGCCGCCCGCCGCCTGCTCGATCGGCGGGACGTCGGGCAGAGCCGACTTCTCCTCGCCACGGAAGGTGAACTTCTCGTCGTCACCCTCGCCCTCGCTGCCGACGACCACGATGTGGCCGGGGCGCAGCTCGCCGAAGAGGATCTTCTCCGAGAGGACGTCCTCGATCTCGCGCTGGATCGTCCGGCGCAGCGGCCGGGCGCCCATCACGGGGTCGTAGCCCTTCTTGGCGAGCAGCTTCTTGGCCTCCGTGCTGAGCTCGATGCCCATGTCACGGTCCTTGAGCCGCTCGTCCACCTTCGCGATCATCAGGTCGACGATCTCGATGATGTCTTCCTGGCTGAGCTGGTGGAAGACGACGGTGTCATCGACACGGTTGAGGAACTCGGGCCGGAAGTGCTGCTTGAGCTCTTCGTTGACCTTGACCTTCATCCGCTCGTAGTTCGTCTTGACGTCGCCCTGGGCGGCGAAGCCCAGGTTGAAGCCCTTGGAGATGTCCCGGGTCCCGAGGTTGGTCGTCATGATGATGACCGTGTTCTTGAAGTCCACGACCCGGCCCTGGGAGTCGGTCAGGCGACCGTCCTCCAGGATCTGGAGCAGGGAGTTGAAGATGTCGGGGTGGGCCTTCTCGACCTCGTCGAAGAGGACGACGGAGAACGGCTTGCGGCGCACCTTCTCGGTGAGCTGGCCGCCCTCCTCGTAGCCCACGTAGCCGGGGGGCGAACCGAAGAGACGCGAGACCGTGTGCTTCTCGCTGAACTCCGACATGTCGAGGGAGATCAGCGCGTCCTCGTCGCCGAACAGGAACTCGGCGAGCGTCTTGGAGAGCTCGGTCTTACCGACACCGGACGGACCGGCGAAGATGAACGAGCCACCGGGGCGCTTCGGGTCCTTCAGACCGGCCCGCGTACGGCGGATCGCCTGCGAGAGCGCCTTGATGGCGTCCTTCTGCCCGATGACGCGCTTGTGGAGCTCGTCCTCCATGCGCAGCAGCCGGGAGGACTCCTCCTCGGTCAGCTTGAAGACCGGGATGCCGGTGGCGGTGGCGAGGACCTCGGCGATGAGCTCGCCGTCGACCTCGGCCACGACGTCCATGTCGCCGGCCTTCCACTCCTTCTCGCGCTTGGCCTTCGCCGCCAGCAGCTGCTTCTCCTTGTCGCGGAGAGAGGCCGCCTTCTCGAAGTCCTGGGAGTCGATGGCCGACTCCTTGTCGCGGCGCACGCCCGCGATCTTCTCGTCGAACTCGCGGAGGTCCGGCGGCGCGGTCATCCGGCGGATGCGCATCCGGGAACCGGCCTCGTCGATCAGGTCGATCGCCTTGTCCGGCAGGAAGCGGTCCGAGATGTACCGGTCGGCCAGCGTCGCGGCCTGCACCAGCGCCTCGTCCGTGATGGACACGCGGTGGTGGGCCTCGTAGCGGTCGCGCAGACCCTTGAGAATCTCGATGGTGTGCGGCAGCGACGGCTCCGCGACCTGGATCGGCTGGAAGCGGCGCTCGAGGGCCGCGTCCTTCTCCAGGTGCTTGCGGTACTCGTCCAGCGTGGTCGCACCGATGGTCTGCAGCTCGCCTCGCGCCAGCATGGGCTTGAGGATGCTCGCGGCGTCGATCGCGCCCTCGGCGGCACCCGCACCCACCAGGGTGTGGAGCTCGTCGATGAACAGGATGATGTCGCCGCGGGTGCGGATCTCCTTGAGGACCTTCTTCAGGCGCTCCTCGAAGTCACCGCGGTAGCGGGAGCCGGCGACCAGCGCGCCGAGGTCGAGGGTGTAGAGGTGCTTGTCCTTGAGGGTCTCGGGCACCTCGCCCTTGACGATGGCCTGGGCCAGGCCCTCGACCACCGCGGTCTTGCCGACGCCGGGCTCGCCGATGAGCACCGGGTTGTTCTTGGTGCGGCGGGAGAGCACCTGCATGACCCGCTCGATCTCCTTCTCGCGCCCGATGACCGGGTCGAGCTTGGATTCGCGGGCGGCCTGCGTGAGGTTGCGGCCGAACTGGTCGAGCACCAGCGACGTGGAGGGCGTGCCCTCAGCGGGGCCGCCTGCGGTGGCCGCCTCCTTGCCGCCGGAGTACCCGGACAGCAGCTGGATGACCTGCTGGCGCACCCGGTTCAGGTCGGCGCCGAGCTTCACGAGGACCTGGGCGGCGACGCCCTCGCCCTCGCGGATCAGGCCGAGCAGGATGTGCTCCGTGCCGATGTAGTTGTGGCCGAGCTGGAGGGCCTCGCGGAGCGACAGCTCCAGGACCTTCTTGGCTCGGGGCGTGAAGGGGATGTGGCCGGACGGGGCCTGCTGGCCCTGGCCGATGATCTCCTCCACCTGCTGGCGGACCGCCTCGAGCGAAATCCCGAGGCTCTCCAGGGCCTTAGCGGCGACACCCTCACCCTCGTGGATCAGGCCCAGGAGGATGTGCTCGGTGCCGATGTAGTTGTGGTTGAGCATCCGGGCTTCTTCCTGAGCCAGGACGACAACCCGCCGCGCGCGGTCGGTGAACCTCTCGAACATCGTTAATCGCTCCTCAGAGCGGTCAGGCAGTAAGGGGTCGGTCCCCTCCCTGTCCTTCCGCAGCTTAGTCCCGCAAGCGGGGACCGCTCATTTCAACTGCCGACACCCGGCCCTGCTTCCCGGGGGGATCGCCCGCCCCGAACGCCGACAACTGCTCCAACCCGATGGTGCGAGACGATGTTCCCGCAGGCCAGGCCAATACCCCAGTCGCCAGTACGCCGATGGCGAACGTGAGACGTGCATGGCTTGCGTGTCGCCCCTCCCCACTAGGGATGTCTTACCCGCAATTACAGACAGTCCATGCGGCGTACGCGGGTTCCCTCCGCTACGGGCGAACATCTTCGTACTCCTGAATGCGCCCGTACGCCCCCAACCCGGACACCCTACGCGGTCGTGCGTACGCGCTACGTAACCTGGTGGGCCGGTCGGGGGTTGTTCCGTCATGACCCTCACCGTCCCGCCGCCCCGCGTCCCGCCCGCCGTCGAGCTGGGCGGTGACGCCCGGGGCGAGCCGGGGGACGGCTGGGCCGGCTGGTACGAGCGGGAGTTGGGCTGGGCCACCGCGGGCGGTGCGCCGGTGCGGCTGCTGACCGGGCTGCGGTTCGACGTGCTCGTCGTCCCTGCCGTGGCCGGACACGCGGCGCTGCGGCGGGTGGGCCCGACGGGGCCGGTGGCGCTCATGGGGCTGCGGATGAGCCTGCTGGTGGCGCCGGGAAGCGCGGAGGAGTTGCCGGGGCTGCTCGACTGGCTGGAGTGGGGCGGGGTCGCGCTGTCGCTGACCGGTCTGGGCGCGGGCGGGCGGATCACCGCTCCGCCGCCGCCGGGGCGTCCGGCGGAGCCGGGGGCCGCCTCCTGGCTGCGGCCCCCCAGGCCGTCACGGGAACTGGACGAAGCGCCGGTGCTCCCGGCATTCTCCGGCTTCGGGAGCAGGCACAGCGATGCTCCCGACCTCGTCCGTCTCGTGGACGCCGTGGCGACGGAATGCCACCGGGCCCGACTGGCACGTGCCCGGGCCGGCTTGTTCCACGATGAGCCCGTGGCTCAGCCGTTGGCCTTCTCGTAAGCCTCGCGGATCTCGGCGGGGACGCGGCCGCGGTCATTCACATTGTGGCCGTTCTCGCGGGCCCACTTACGGATCTCGGCGGTGTCCTTGTTGCCACCGGAGACGGCGCGGCCCTTGCCACGTCCCGACGCCGCACGGCCACCGGTACGCCGGCCGTTCTTCGCGTAGGGCTCGAGAAGGGAACGCAGCTTGTCCGCGTTGCTGGTGGTGAGGTCGATCTCGTACGTCTTGCCATCCAGCGCGAACGTCACCGTCTCGTCCGCCTCGCCACCGTCGAGGTCGTCAACAAGAAGGACCTGAACCTTCTGTGCCACCGGATTTCCTTTCATCGAAAATGGAGTACGCGGAAAGGAAACCGCTTTTCCCCGGAAAACACAAACCCCCGGGAGAGGTTCAGCAGCTCAAGGAGACGGGAAACATGCGCGATTCGGACATAGGGGCTCGGCCCCCTCTTCCGGTCTTCGCGCGGTCACAGGTGCAGAAGCATCCGGCTGTTGCCCAAGGTGTTCGGCTTCACTCGTTCGAGACCGAGGAACTCCGCGACTCCCTCGTCATAGGAACGCAGCAGCTCGCTGTAGACATCTCCGTCGACGGGCGTCTCTCCGATCTCCACGAAGCCGTGCTTCGCGAAGAAGTCGACTTCGAAGGTGAGACAGAAAACCCGCCGGACGCCCAGCCAGCGGGCGGTCCGCAGCAGCTTGTCGAGGACCTGGTGGCCCACTCCGGCGCCCTTGAGGCCGTGGTCGACGGCGAGCGTGCGTACTTCGGCGAGGTCTTCCCACATGACGTGCAGCGCACCGCAGCCGACGACCGAGGCGTCCTCGTCGCGTTCGGCGATCCAGAACTCCTGGATGTCCTCGTAAAGCGTCACCGTGGCTTTGTCGAGGAGGATGCCTTCCTGTACGTAGCCGTCGAGGAGACGGCGGACGGCGGGCACATCGCTCGTCCGTGCACGCCGGACGGTGATGGCCACGTTTATAACCGACGGTTCGGTCCGGTAATCGGTTTGCGGAAGCTCTGAGGACATACGCAGACGCTATCGCCCGGTCTCCGGCTCCGCGTCATCGCCCGCTTCACGGGCTTCGCCCTCCCCGGCTTCGTCCGCGGCGGCCGCGCCGTCCTCGGGAAGAGCGGGCAGAACGATCCGCATCGCGTCACGCAGAGCCTCGCGCTGCTCGGCCGACATCATCCCGAAGAACGCGACGAGCGCGGCCGCCGGGTTGTCGCTGAGCGACCAGGCTTCGTTCATCAGGGCGGCGGCGTATGCGGCGCGGGTGGAGACGGCCGTATATCGATATGCGCGGCCCTCCACTTCGCGGCGGACCCAGCCCTTCTGATGGAGATTGTCCATTACCGTCATGACGGTGGTGTAGGCGATGGACCGCTCCTGCTGAAGGTCCTCCAGGACTTCCCGCACAGTGACCGGACGGTTCCATTCCCAGACCCGTGTCATCACGGCGTCTTCGAGCTCTCCCAATTGACGGGGCACAGCGTCACCTTAGTGCCAGATGTCTGGAATGCGTAGCTATTCACACAGCAAAAAGGCGTACGACTCCTCGGGAGTCGTACGCCTTTTCGCATACGGGGGTGCCTGGCGCACCCCGGAGGGGTCAGGCCCCTTCGGTGCGCGGAGTCTGCTGAACCGACTCGGCGCGGCTGATCGCCGCGTCCACGGCCGCGTCCTCCTTGGCCTTGTTGGGGCCGCCCTGGCTCTTGACGATCGTCACGACCAGGCCGATGAAGAAGGCGGCCATCACCACAGGGGGCACGAGCGCGGATACGTAGTCCATGCCCTCCAGAGTAGCGAGCCGCCTCCCGGCCCCCGGAGAGGCCCTACCCCGCGCGGCGCTGCGGCGGCTGGGGCACCGGGCGGCGCGGCGGGAAGACCTCGGAGGGCTTCGGCGCCGGGCGCTCGGACGGCGGTACGGGGCGGGCCGGGGCCGGCGGCGCCTTCGGCTTGTCCGGCTCGGCGGCGCGCCCGCCGGGCAGGGCGAGCAGTCTGCTGCGGGGCGCCGGGGCGGTCGCGTGCACGGCGCGTCCGGCGAGCCGGGCGCGCACCGAGCGCTCCGCGATCATCTGGCAGCGCTCCAGGAGGGCCGCGGCGAGCGGGCCGCCGCGCAGGGCGCGCAGCGCGGCCAGGTCCTCGGGGAGCGGGTCGTATCCGGCGGCCAGGGCGTCCTGGAGGAGCTCCAGATAGCCGGTGAGGGAGCCGGGAAGGGCGTCGCGGTAGCGGACGAGGTCGGCGAGGAGGAAGGCGCGCAGCCGTCCGGCCTCGGCGACGGCCTCGTCCACGCTGCCCGCCAGCCGCAGGCAGTCCTGGACATCCTCGTCGGGCAGGGGCGCGGGGTGCAGCGCGAAGGCGAGGGCGCGTCGGAGCACTCGCAGCTCGTCCGCGCTGAAGGCCATACCGCCGCGTGATCCGTAGGGCGTGGGCATGACGCGACAATACGTGCTAAAGGGACAAAATCGGCTTAACTGGTCGTCGGTGGCGCGGCGGCCCCGGAGCGTCGTCACCCCCGGAGCCGCCGGTCAGAGGGCCTTCGCTACAGCCGGGACACGTTGCGCTCGTACACCAGGCGCAGCCCGATGAGGGTCAGCCAGGGCTCGTGCTCGTCGATGACGGAGGACTCGCCCAGCACCATCGGAGCAAGGCCGCCCGTCGCGATGACGGTGACGTCGTCCGGGTCGGACGCCAGCTCCTTCTTCATCCGCTCCACGACCCCGTCGACCTGGCCGGCGAAGCCGTAGATGATGCCCGCCTGCATGGCCTCGACGGTGTTCTTGCCGATGACGCTGCGCGGCCGGGCCAGCTCGATCTTGCGGAGCTGGGCGCCCTTGACGCCCAGCGCCTCGACGGAGATCTCGATGCCGGGCGCGATGACACCGCCGGTGTACTCGCCCCGGGCCGAGACCGCGTCGAAGGTGGTGGCCGTGCCGAAGTCGACCACGATCGCCGGACCGCCGTACAGGTCGACGGCGGCGACCGCGTTGATGATGCGGTCCGCGCCGACCTCCTTCGGGTTGTCCATCAGGATCGGCACCCCGGTCTTGATGCCGGGCTCCACGAGCACGGCGGGGACGTCGCCGTAGTAGCGGCGGGTCACCTCGCGCAGCTCGTGCAGCACGGCCGGGACCGTGGAGCAGATCGCGATGCCCTCGATGCCGTCGCCCAGCTCCATGCCGAGCAGCGGGTGCATGCCCATGAGGCCCTGGAGCAGCACGGCGAGCTCGTCGGCGGTGCGGCGGGCGTCCGTGGAGATCCGCCAGTGCTCGACGATCTCCTCGCCGTCGAACAGGCCGAGGACGGTGTGGGTGTTCCCGACGTCGATGGTGAGCAGCATCAGGCGCCGGCCCCGTCGGTGTCGCGGAAGTCCAGGCCGATGTCCAGGATCGGCGAGGAGTGGGTCAGCGCGCCCACGGCCAGGTAGTCGACCCCGGCCTCGGCGTAGGCGCGGGCCGTGTCGAGGGTGAGCCGGCCGGAGGACTCCAGGAAGGCGCGGCCGCCGGTCAGGGCGACCGCCTCGGCGGTCTCGGACGGGGTGAAGTTGTCCAGCAGGATCAGGTCGGCGCCCGCTTCCAGGACCTCGGCGACCTGGTCCATCGTGTCGACCTCGACCTCGATCGGCAGCTCCGGGAACTCCTCCCTGACCCGCTTGAACGCCTCGGCGACCCCGCCCGCCGCGATGACGTGGTTGTCCTTGACCAGCGCGGCGTCGGACAGCGAGAACCGGTGGTTGACGCCGCCGCCGCAGCGCACCGCGTACTTCTCCAGGGCGCGCAGCCCCGGCGTCGTCTTGCGGGTGTCCCGGACCTCGGCCTTGGTGCCCTCCAGCACATCGGCCCAGGCGCGGGTGGCGGTGGCGATGCCGGAGAGGCGGCAGAGCAGGTTGAGGGCGCTGCGCTCGCCGGTGAGGAGGTCGCGGGTGCGGGTGGTGACGGTCAGCAGCTTCTGGCCGGGGGCGACGCGGTCGCCGTCCTCGACGTGCCGCTCGACCTCGAACTCGGAGGTGCAGACGATCGACAGGACCGCCTCCGCCACGCGCAGCCCGGCCACCACACCGGCCTCGCGGGCGGTGAAGTCACCGGTGGCCATGGCGTCCTCGGCGACGGTGGCGACGGTCGTGACGTCCACCCCGCCGTCCAGGTCCTCGGCGATGGCCAGGTGCGCGATGTCCTCGACCTGGATCGGGTCCAGGCCGGATTCGGCGAGGAGCTGGGCGAGCGCGGGGTCGAGCCCGCACTCCTCGTACTCCTCGTCGCCGCCGCAGCCGCAGCCGTCCCCGCAGCCGCCCGCGGCGGGGGCGGGCGCACCGACCCGGATCAGCGGTACGTCCACGGGAGTGGGGCGCGGATTCTCTTCGGGCGTGCTCACGGTTACGGCTCCTCGGGGGTGGGGTGGGTGGTGCTCGTCGCTGCGCAGTCTGGTGCCCCGGGCGCGTCCACGGGCCCGAATGCCTCGGTATCCGTCCGACGGAGGACGAGACCGCCGTCCGGGCCGAGCCGCACGACGAGGTGGCGGCGCCAGTGCGCGTCGTCCCGCTCGGGCCGGTCCTCGCGCCAGTGGCAGCCGCGGGTCTCCTCGCGGGCGCGGGCGGCGGCGACCAGGGCCCGGGCGACGAGCAGCAGGTTGGTGGCCTCCCACGCCTCTACGCCGGGCACCGCGGGCTTCGCCTCGGCCGCCCCGGTCGCGCGGGCGCCGAGCCGCAGCTCCTCCAGCTCGGCGGCGGCGGTGGCCAGGCTCTCGGCGGAGCGCAGCACCCCGGCGCCCCGGCTCATGGCGCGCTGGACCGTGAGGCGGGTCTCGGGGGCGAGGAGCGGGACGGGCGTCCCGGCGGGTCCGACGACCTCGCCGGAGCGGGGGCGGTCGGCGACGATGTCGGCGGCGATGCGCTCGGCGAAGACGAGTCCTTCGAGCAGCGAGTTGGACGCCAGCCGGTTCGCGCCGTGCACCCCGGTGCAGGCGACCTCGCCGCAGGCGTACAGGCCGGGGACGGTGGTACGGCCCCGCAGGTCGGTGCGGACGCCGCCGGACGCGTAGTGCGCGGCGGGCGCGATGGGGATGGGCTCGGTGACCGGGTCGATGCCGTGGGACCGGCAGGCGGCCAGGATGGTCGGGAAGCGGTTCTCCCACATCTCGGCGCCGAAGTGGCGGCCGTCGAGGTACATGTGGTCGGTGCCGTTCAGCTGCATCTGGCGCGTGATGCCCTTGGCGACGATGTCGCGCGGGGCCAGCTCCGCCAGTTCGTGCTGCCCGAGCATGAAGCGCGTACCGGAGGCGTCGACCAGGTGGGCGCCCTCGCCGCGTACCGCTTCGGAGACCAGCGGCTGCTGGCCCTCGGAGCCGGCGCCGAGGAAGAGCACGGTGGGGTGGAACTGGACGAACTCCACGTCCGAGACCTCCGCGCCGGCCCGCAGCGCGAGCGCCACGCCGTCGGCGGTGGAGACCGAGGGGTTGGTGGTGGCGGCGAAGACCTGGCCCATGCCGCCGGTGGCCAGGACCACGGCCGGGGCGTTGACCGCGCCGACGCCGTCGTGCTGGCCCTCGCCCATGACGTGCAGGGTGACCCCGGCGGTACGGCCTTCGGCGTCGGTGAGGAGGTCGAGCACGAGGGCGTTCTCGATGGTGTGCAGGGCGGCCGCGCGGACCGCCTCCACCAGGGCGCGGGAGACCTCGGCGCCGGTCGCGTCGCCGCCCGCGTGGATGATGCGGCGGCGGTGGTGGCCGCCCTCGCGGGTGAGGGCGACGGAGCCGTCCTCGGCGGTGTCGAAGCGGGCGCCGGTCTCCATCAGCCGGCGCACCGCGCCCGGGCCGTCGGTGACCAGGGCCCGCACCGCGGACTCGTCGCAGAGGCCGACACCGGCGACCAGGGTGTCGTCCAGGTGCTGTTCCGGGGTGTCGCCCTCGCCGAGTGCCGCCGCGATGCCGCCCTGGGCCCAGCGGGTGGAACCGGCGTCCAGGCGGGCCTTGGTCACCACGACGGTGGCGAGGCCCGCGGCGGCGCAGCGCAGGGCGGTGGTGAGCCCGGCGACGCCGGAGCCGACGACCACCACGTCGGCGTCGATGGACCAGCCGGGTGCGGGGGCTGTCAGCCGTATTCCGGTCACGGGGTCACTCCGAAGGTGAGGGGGATGTTGTCGATGAGGCGGGTGGCGCCGACCCGGGCGGCGACGGCGAGGATGGCTTCACCGGCCGCGCGGTCGTCGGGGATCTCGGTGAAGTCGGCCGGGTCCACGAGCGCCACGTAGTCCAGGGCGAGCGGCGGGCTCGCGGCCTCCGCCTCCTCCAGGACCGTGCGGGCGGCCGCGCGCACGGCGGCGGGTCCGGCGTCCGGGCGGGCCCGGGCCACCGCCTGGGCGTCGGCCGCGAGGCGGGCCTCGCCGAGCCGGTTGAGCCCGGCGGCCCGGTCCTCGGTGGCGCCGGTGGCCTGCGCGCGGGCGTGCAGGGCGGTCTGGGCGGCGAGCCGGTCGCGGGCCGCGAACAGGGCCCGGGACAGGGCGAGCGCGGTGCGGCGCTCATGGGTGTCGAGGAAGCGGTTGCGGCTGGACAGCGCGAGGCCGTCCGGCTCCCGGACCGTCTCGACGCCGCTGATCTCCACCGGGAAGTTCAGGTCCCGCACCATGCGCCGGATCAGGGCGAGCTGCTGGGCGTCCTTCTGCCCGAAGAACGCGGTGTCCGGCCGGGTGAGGTGGAGCAGCTTGGCGACGACGGTGAGCATGCCGTCGAAGTGGCCGGGGCGCGAGGCCCCCTCCAGCCGCTCGCCCATCGGGCCCGCCGAGATCCGGACCTGCGGCTCGCCGCCCGGGTAGACCTCGTCCACGGACGGCGCGAAGACCACGTCGGCGCCGGCCGCGCCGGCCACCGCGAGGTCGGCGTCGAGCGTGCGCGGGTAGCGGTCGAGGTCGGCGGCCTCGCCGAACTGGAGCGGGTTGACGAAGACGGTGACGACGACCTGCCCGGCGGGGCCCGCGTGGGCGCGGGCGGCGCGGACGAGCGAGGCGTGGCCCTCGTGCAGGGCGCCCATCGTCATGACGACGGCCCGCCGCCCCTCGGGGGCGTACGCGCGCAGCTCGGCGGCGGTGTGCAGCAGGGCCGGGGTGGATGTGGTGACGGTCATCAGGACTCCTCCGGTCCGCTGCCGTGGGAGCCGGGCCGCGACGGGCCGGACGCGCCGTCCGCCAGGGCGTCGAGCAGGTCCTCGGCCAGCTCCGGCTTGAGCAGGCCGTGGGCGAGGGCGCGGTCCGCCGTGGCGCGGGCCATCGCCACGTAACCGGCGACCGTCTGCGGGGCGTGGGCGCGCAGCTCGCCCAGGTGCGCGGTGACCGTGCCGGCGTCGCCGCGCGCGACCGGTCCGGTGAGCGCCGCGTCGCCGGAGCGCAGGGCGTTGTCCAGGGCGGCGCCGAGCAGGGGGCCGAGCATCCGGTCGGGGGCGGTGACCCCGGCGGTGCGCAGCAGCTCCATCGACTGGGCGACCAGGGTGACCAGGTGGTTCGCGCCGAGGGCGAGGGCCGCGTGGTAGAGCGGACGGGATTCCTCCGCGATCCACTCCGGTTCGCCGCCCATCTCGATGACCAGCGCCTCGGCGGCGAGCCGCAGCTCGTCGGGCGCGGTGACCCCGAAGGAGCAGCCGGCCAGCCGCTGGACGTCCACGGAGGTGCCGGTGAACGTCATCGCGGGGTGCAGCGCGAGCGGCAGGGCGCCGGCCCGGCGCGCGGGGTCCAGCACCTTCGTCCCGTACCGCCCGGAGGTGTGGACGAGGAGCTGTCCGGGGCGGACCGCGCCGGTCTCGGCCAGGCCCTCGACCAGCCCGGGGAGGGCGTCGTCGGGGACGGTCAGCAGGACGAGCTCGGCGCGCGCGAAGACGTCGGCGGGCGTCACGAGCGGGACGTCGGGCAGGAGGTCGGCGGCGCGTCGCCGGGAGGCGTCGGAGACCCCGGAGACGGCGACCGGGCGGTGCCCGGCGAGGGCGAGGGAGGCGGCCAGGGCGGGGCCGACACGGCCCGCCCCCACCACGCCGACGGTGAGCCGGGCGGGGCGGTCCCTGGCGTCGAGCGGGTCCTTGGGAGCTGTTGCGTTCACACTGCGGGCCTTCCGTTCCAGTCCGCGGGGGGTACCGGACGATTCCCTTGCATGCTACGCCAGCGGCCGCCCCGCCCTCCCGGCTTGTCCACAGCCTGTGGATACCGTGCCGGGCGGCCCCCGGAAACGCGGTGGGCAGGTCCGGCGTTCTGCGTGATGATCGTCCCATGGCAGACATGAACACGCAGGTGACGGACGGGACGGCGGAGCCGGGGAGCGGAGAGGCGGGACGGCTGCGGCAGCTCACCGCCTGGCGGGAGGCCGGGCGCGCCCTGTCCCGTCTCCCGCAGGACCGCACGCTCGGCGAGCAGCTGGCCGCCCTGGCGGCGGACGCCGGGGCCGTCACCGACCCGGGGCTCCCCGCGGACATCTACGGGGACGGTGTCGTCGGCGAGCTGGAGCAGCGGGTCGCCGGGCTGCTGGGCACGGAGGCGGCCGTGTTCTTCCCGACCGGGACGATGGCGCAGCAGGTCGCGCTGCGCTGCTGGGCCGCCCGCACCGGCAACCCCGTCGTCGCCCTGCATCCGCTCGCCCACCCGGAGGTGCACGAGAGCGGTGCTCTGGGGACGGTGAGCGGGCTGCGCACGGTCCACCCGACGACCGATCCGAGGCTGCCGACCGCCGAGGAGGTCCGCGACTTCCCGGAGCCGTTCGGCACCCTGATGCTGGAGCTGCCGCTGCGGGACGCCGGATTCCTGCTGCCCACCTGGGAGGAGCTGGAGGCCGTGGTGGCCGCCGCCCGGGACCGGGATGCCGTCGTCCACTTCGACGGGGCCCGGCTGTGGGAGTGCGCCACGCGCTTCGGGCGCGGGCTGCCGGAGATCGCCGCGCTCGCGGACAGCGTGTACGTGTCGTTCTACAAGTCCCTGGGCGGGATCTCCGGGGCCGTGCTCGCCGGTTCCACCTCGCTGACCGAGGAGGCCCGCCTCTGGCGGCACCGGTACGGGGGTCAGCTCTTCCAGCAGTTCCCGGCGGCGGTCGCGGCCCTGGCCGGACTCGACCGGGAGCTGCCGAAGCTGCCGTCGTACGTGGCGCACGCGAAGGTGGTCGCCGGGGCGCTGGCCGAGGGGTTCGAGGCGGCCGGCGCGGGCTGGTTCCGGGTGCATCCGGAGGCGCCGCACACCCACCAGTTCCAGGTGTGGCTGCCGTACGACGCCGAGGTGCTGACGGAGGCGTCGGTGCGGCAGGCGGAGGAGACGGGCACGGTGCTCTTCCGCCGCTGGTTCACCCCGGACGCGGGGGCGCCGGGGGTGGCGTTCACGGAGGTCACGGTGACGGAGGCCGGGCTGGAGTGGAGCGCGGACGACGTACGGGACGCGGTGGCCGCGTTCCTGGAGCGGGTGGAAGGCACCATGGTCCGGTGAGCGTCACCATCGGCATAGCGGGGCTCGACCCCGAGCGCATCGTCTTCCGGACCTCCCCGCTCGTGGAGCTGGGCGTCGCCCTGCACGCCCTCTCCGAGCCGGGGCACCACCCGGGCCTGCACGGCTGGACGACGGCCACCGCCACGGCCCTGGAGCCGGATCTCGCCGACCGGCTGCACGAGGCGGAGTTCCTGTGGCGGAACACCTTCTCGGACATCTTCATCCCGTCCGCCGGGGTCGTCGGCGGTGACGGCATGCCGGGCGACAGCCTCGCCGCCGAGCTGGACATCCTGGACCGTCTGGACGACGACCGGTTCGTCTCGGCCGCCCTGGAGTTCACCTGCGCCGCGTTCCACGGGACCGGCGCGGCCTCCCCGCTGCGCAACGCGGAGGCGCGTACCCGGGCGCTGGACATGGCGGCGGCGCGCGGCCCGCGCCAGGTGGAGTTCACCAAGCGGCTGCTGGCCGACCCCGCTCCCGTGCGCCGCTGGCTGCGCCGCCTGTTCGAGGACTGCGACCAGGCGTTCTTCGCGGACACCTGGGAGCGGGTGCGGGTCCAGCTGGTGGCGGACGCCCGGCACAAGACGGACCTGCTGCGGCACAAGGGGCTCGCCGAGGCGATACGGGCGGTCTCGCCCGCGCTCACGCTGGACGCGGACGGCGGCCGGATCAGCGTCGACAAACTGACCGAGGGGGCGACCGACGCCACGGACACCGCCGTGGGCCCCGGGCTCACGCTGATCCCGACCAGCTTCGGCTGGCCGCATCTGATGGTGGTGCACGCTCCGGGCTGGCGGCCGGTGATCCACTACCCGGTGCACCGGCCGGAGCTGCCCGCGCCCGCCTCGGTGGAGCTGCTCCAGCTGCGGATGGAGGCGCTGGCGCACCCGATGCGGATGCGGCTGTGCCGGAACATCGCGCGTTCCCCGTACACCACCGGTGAACTCGCCGACACGAACGGGATCACCGCGCCCGAGGTCTCCCGCCATCTCTCGGTGCTCAAGAAGGCCGGTCTGGTCACGACCCGGCGCCGGGGCCGGTACGTGCTGCACCAGCTGGACCTGACCGTGGTGGCCCGGCTCGGCAGCGACTTCCTGGAAGGGATCCTGCGCTAGGGCCTGTCGTCAAACTGCCGTCTGCCGCGCGACGCCAGTTTGACGACAGGCCCTAGGTCGCTCAGCCCGCGCCGCCGCCGGCGCGGACCAGCCCCGTCTCGTACGCGAGGACGACGACCTGCACCCGGTCGCGCAGGGACAGCTTGGTCAGGATGCGGCCGACGTGCGTCTTCACGGTCGCCTCGGAGAGCACCAGGCGCCCCGCGATCTCACCGTTCGACAGGCCCTGCGCGACGAGCAGCATCACCTCGCGCTCGCGTTCGGTGAGCTTGGCGATGTCCTTGTGCTGCGGTTCCGGGGTGCCGCTGGGCAGCATCGGCGAGAACCGGTCGAGCAGCCGGCGGGTGGTGGACGGGGCGACGACCGCGTCCCCGCTGTGCACCGAGCGGATCGCGGCGAGCAGCTCGCCCGGCGGCACGTCCTTCAGCATGAAGCCGCTGGCCCCGGCCTTCAGCCCGGAGAACGCGTACTCGTCCAGGTCGAACGTGGTCAGGATCAGCACCTTCGGCGGATCGGGCTGGGCGCAGATGCGGCTGGTGGCCTCGACGCCGTCCAGCCGCGGCATGCGGACGTCCATCAGCACCACGTCCACGGCGGTGGCACGCAGGATGTCGATCGCCTCGGCGCCGTCACCGGCCTCGGCGACCACCTCCATGTCGGGCTGGGCGGCGAGCACCATCCGGAAGCCGGTGCGCAGCAGCACCTGGTCGTCGACGAGCATCACGCGGATCGCCATGGGGGCTGTTCTCTCCTCGTTCGTTCAGCGGTCGGCGGCCTTGAGGGGCAGCAGCGCGCTGATCCGGAATCCTCCGCCGGGGCGCGGCCCGGCGTCCAGTGTGCCGCCGACCATGCCGACCCGCTCCCGCATGCCGATCATGCCGTGGCCGGCGCCGTCGGCGCCCCCGTCCTCGTACAGCTCGTGCGCGGCGCCCCGGCCGTCGTCCTCGACCAGCAGGCCGAGTCCGTCGTCGAAGTAGACCAGCCGCACACTGGCCCCGGCGTGCGGGCCGCCGTGCTTGCGGGTGTTGGTCAGGGCCTCCTGCACGATGCGGTACGCGGTCAGCTCGACGCCGCTGGGCAGCGGGCGGGCGGTCCCCTCCACCTTGAAGTCCACCGCCAGGCCGGCCTTGCGGACCTGGTCGATCAGCTCCTCGATCTGCTCGACGTCGGGCTGCGGGACGTACTCCCCGCTCTCCTGCGCGTCGCCCGTCCGCAGCACCCCGAGCAGCCGCCGCATCTCCGCGAGCGCCTGGCGGCCGGTGCTGGAGATGGTCTCCAGCGCCTGCCGGGCCTGGTCGGGCGCCGCGTCCATGACGTAGGCGGCGCCGTCGGCCTGGACCACCATCACGGAGACGTTGTGCGCGACGACATCGTGCAGTTCCCGGGCGATACGGGCCCGCTCGGCGGCCACCGCGACCTTCGACTGGGCCTCGCGCTCCCGCTCCAGGCGGGCCGCCCGCTCCTCCAGCTGGTCGAAGTAGGCCCGCCGGGTCCGCATCGAGTCGCCGAGCACCCAGGCCAGCACGAAGGGCACCGTCAGGACGGCGACGAGGAACAGCGTCTGCGCCCAGCTGCGCGGCGTACCCTCCTCGTTCGGCCAGCGGAGCTGGGACATCGTGGCCGCGGTCAGGCTGCACGCCAGGGCGAGCCGGGAGGCCCAGCGCTCACCGACGGTCGCCACGGTGAAGGTGATGACCAGCATCGCGAAGTTCGCGACGTTCGGCCGGACGCCGCAGATCAGCTGGACCACGCCCATCGCGATGGCGAGCAGCAGCATCTTCTCCGGCGCGCGGCGGCGCAGCGCGACGACGAGGCAGAGCCCCAGGACGACCGGCACGATCGCGACCCGTTCGAGACGGCCGCCGTGCCCGACGTCGCCCACCACGATGGTCATGCCGGAGAGTCCGAGGAGGAAGACAGCCCAGAAGCTGTCGACGCCCGTCGGGTGTCTGCGGATGAAATCGTAGAGGCGTTGCACGTAACCCAGCGTAAAGAAGACCGGAGGCCGCCGGGTCAACCGGAGGGCCGATCCGGGTCCCCGGACCGTACTCCCCAAGGTGGAGACTGGGCCCGTGACGGATGCGTGGCGTGGGTGGCAGGAGGCGGCGGAGACCGCTCTCTACGGCGACGAGGGCTTCTACCGGCGCCCCGAGGGCCCCGCGGGCCACTTCCGCACCTCTGTGCACGCCTCCCCCCTGTTCGCCGCCGCCGTCGCCCGGCTCCTGGTCCGTACGGCGGCGGAGCTCGGCACCACGCGGGTGGACCTGGTCGACATGGGCGCCGGGCGCGGGGAACTCGTCACCGGCGTCCTCGCCGCGCTCCCGGCCGAGGGCGGGGCGGATCTCGCGGTGCGTGCGTACGCGGTGGAGCTCGCCGCCCGCCCCGAGGGCCTGGATCCCCGGGTGGAGTGGTGCGCACAGCCGCCGCCCGGGGCGCGCGGGCTGCTCTTCGCCAACGAGTGGCTGGACAATGTGCCGCTCCCCGTCGCGGAGACCGATGCCGAGGGCGTCGAACGGTACGTCGAGGTGCGCGCCTCGGACGGCGCGGAGCGGCTGGGCGCTCCGGTGACCGGGGCGGACGCGGAGTGGCTGCGCCGCTGGTGGCCGTCGGCGGGCCCGGGCAGCCGGGCGGAGATCGGCCGCCCGCGCGACGAGGCGTGGGCGGCGGCGGTGTCCTCCCTGTCCGCGGGGCTCGCGGTGGCGGTGGATTACGCGCACGTACGCGGGGAACGCCCGCCCTTCGGCACGCTCACCGGCTTCCGCGCGGGCCGCGAGGTCCGGCCGGTCCCGGACGGGAGCTGCGACCTCACCGCCCACGTGGCCCTGGACGCGTGCGCGGCGGCCGCCCCGGGCACGACCGTACGCACCCAGCGCGAGGCCCTGTCCGCCCTGGGCATCACGGGCGGACGCCCGCCCCTGACCTTGGCGTCGACCGACCCGTCCGCGTACCTCCGCGCCCTCGCGACGGCAGGCGAGGCAGCGGAACTGACGGCGCGGGGCGGCCTGGGCGACTTCGGCTGGCTGGAGCACCCGAGATTTTGAGCCCCTCCGGCGATTGAGGAGCGGGGTCCGGGGCAGAGACCCGCAGCAATGGCGCGCAAGGAATACTGACCCCATGACGGAGACGACCATCGGCATCGGCGGCGCAGCCGAAAGCACCGACATGGTGCTCAACATCGGCCCCCAGCACCCCTCCACCCACGGCGTGCTCCGCCTCCGCATCGTCCTGGACGGCGAACGCGTCCAGCACGCCGAACCGGTCGTCGGCTACATGCACCGCGGCGCGGAGAAGCTGTTCGAGGCCCGCGACTACCGCCAGATCATCATGCTCGCCAACCGCCACGACTGGCTCTCCGCCTTCTCCAACGAGCTGGGCGTCGTGATGGCCGTCGAGCGGATGCTCGGCATGGAGGTCCCGGAGCGCGCGGTCTGGACCCGCACCCTGCTCGCCGAGCTGAACCGGGTCCTCAACCACCTGATGTTCCTCGGCTCGTACCCGCTGGAACTCGGCGGGATCACCCCCGTGTTCCACGCGTTCCGGGAGCGCGAGGAGCTTCAGGCGGTGATGGAGGAGGTCTCCGGCGGCCGGATGCACTACATGTTCAACCGGGTCGGCGGCCTCAAGGAGGACCTGCCGGCGGGCTGGCTGGGCCGCGCCCGGGACGCCGTCGCCTCGGTCCGCTCACGGATGGACGTGTACGACGGGCTGGTCCTCGGCAACGAGATCTTCCGGGGCCGCACCCGGGGCGTCGGCGTGCTGTCCGCCGAGGCGGTGCACGCGTACGGGGTGTCCGGGCCGATCGCCCGCGCCTCGGGCGTCGACTTCGATCTGCGGCGCGACGAGCCGTATCTCGCGTACGGGGAGCTGCGGGACACCCTGAAGGTCGTCACCCGGACCGAGGGCGACTGCCTGGCCCGGTTCGAATGCCTGCTGGAGCAGACGCACAACGCCCTGGACCTCGCCGACGCCTGCCTCGACCGGATGGCGGACCTGGCGCCCGGGCCCGTGAACCAGCGGCTGCCGAAGGTCCTCAAGGCCCCCGAGGGCCACACGTACGCCTGGACCGAGAACCCGCTCGGCGTCAACGGCTACTACCTGGTGTCCAAGGGCGAGAAGACCCCGTACCGGCTGAAGCTGCGCTCGGCGTCGTTCAACAACATCCAGGCGCTCACCGAACTGCTGCCGGGCACGCTGGTCGCCGACATGGTCGCGATCCTGGGCTCGCTGTTCTTCGTCGTCGGCGACATCGACAAGTAGGCGGCACCGGGCGGGAGGCGCCTGAGGGCGCCCCCGCGTTACGAGATCGCGCTGCGCAGCTGCGCGACGTCCAGCTGCTCCGTCTCGTCGTGCGCGGTGAGGTCGATGACCTTGCCGACGGCGCGGTCCTCCGGCGCGTCCGGGCGGTGCGCGGCCAGGACCTCCTCGCCGACCACGTCGGCCAGGTCCTCGTTCTGCACGGACTCGATGGCGGCGCGCTCGGCGGCGGCGGGCACGGCCTTCTGCGTACCGAAGAAGTCGAAGTTGCCCTGCGGCACCGGATGGCGGCGGGACCCGGCGTACGGGACGACCGCGCTGGCGGCCGGCACCGGGCGCATGGCGGGCGGCTGGACGGCGGGCCGGGCCGCGGGCAGGGCGGCCTGCGCCGGCTTCTCCTCCCGGGCGCGCTCCGCGAGATCCCGCTGCGCCTGGCCGGCGATCCGGCGGGCCTTCTGGAGCGCCGCGTTGCGCGGGAGGTCGGCCAGTGCCTGGGCGGCGCGGGCGTAGGAGTCCGGGGTGGGCGTGGAGCGGGCGGGGGGCAGGGCGCGGGCGGGCGCGGACGCCTCGATCGCGAGCTGCCGCCGGCTCTCCAGGACGCTCGCGCGCTCGGTCTCCGCGTTGGCGTACCGGCGCAGCAGCGCGGCGTGTTCGCCCCGCAGCCCGGCCAGCTCGACGCGCTTGCGGCGCAGCTTCGTCTCCAGGCGGGCGCGGATCTCGCGCGCCTCCTCCAGGTCCGCTTCGAGCTCCGCCGCGCGCTCCTCGGCGCGCCACTCGTCGCTCGCCCGGGCGCGCGTCAGTTCGGCGACGCGACGGCCCGCCTCGCGGTCCCAGCCGCGCATGAGAACGGCGCCGGTGACGGCGGCCGCAGCCGCGGCCGCGACCAGCGCGCGCAGGACCATGGTTTCGGTCAGCAGCCAGGCTCCCGCTCCACAGGCCACCGCCGCTCCGGCGACGGCCGAAGGCGGAAGGATTCTGTGCAGTGGTGGCGAATGGCGATGGCGTCCACGGGGCATGGCCCGAAATTTACCGTGTACGCGGCGTACTTGGGGAGCCGCCCGGCAATCTGTGCCCGGCAAGTTACCCGGCGGCCCCCGATGCCCGTTCTCCGGGCGCCTTCGCTACTTCTTGATCAGGCCCTTCGACTGGAGATATTCGCGGGCCACATCGGCCGGCTTGGCGCGCTCCGCGTCGACCTTGCGGTTCAGTTGCGCGAGGTCGTCGGTGGTGAGTGCGCCGGTGAGCTTGCCGAGGGCGTCGGCTATCTCCTGGTCGCCGGCGTCCTTCGCGTTCAGGACGGGCAGGACGTTGTCCGCGTTCTGGAGCTTCTTGTCGTCGTCCAGGAACACCAGGTCGTAGGTGTCGAGCACGGCGTCGGTGGTGGTGGTCAGGACGAGCTGGTCCTTGCCGTCCTTCACCGCCTGCTTGGACTGCGGGGTGCCGACGCCCTTCGGGTCGATTCCGGTGACGTCGATGCCGTACGTCTTCTTCAGGCCGGGTGCGCAGAAGGGCCGCACCTCGCACTCGTCGCCCGCCGCGACCTTGACGCCGATCTTCGCCGCGCCGAGATCCGAAAGGGTCTTCAGCTTGTGCTTGTCGGCGAATT
The DNA here is from genome assembly GCF_036346615.1 of Streptomyces sp. NBC_00523. Lineage (NCBI taxonomy): Bacteria > Bacillati > Actinomycetota > Actinomycetes > Kitasatosporales > Streptomycetaceae > Streptomyces > Streptomyces sp. NBC_00523. The sequence goes on from NZ_CP107836.1 coordinate 3,290,676, forward strand.
CCTTGGTCACCGCGAACGCGTTCTGGTCGACGGCCTTCCCCGCCGGAAGGACCTTCAGTCCGCGCGGCTCGGCGAGCTTCTTCAGGGCCGCGACGGTGGCGGCGGTGTCGCCCGAGGCGACGGGCTTCGACTCGGCGGCCTTCGCCCCGTTCACCTTCGCGTTGAGGAATTCCGCGATCGTCGCCGCGTATTCCGGTACGACGTCGATCTCGCCCTTCTCCAGGGAGGGTTCGTACAGCTCGCGGTTCTTCACGGTGGTGACCGAGGTGCTGTATCCGGCGTCCCCGAGGACCTGCGCATACAGCTCGGCGAGCACCTTGGACTCGGTGAAGGCGGCGGCGCCGACGACCAGCGAGCCCTTCTTGCCGGAGTCCTGGCCCCCGGCCGGGGCGCCCTTGTCCTTCTCCAGGCTGTCCCCGCCGCACGCGGCGAGCGAACCCGCCAGCGCGAGGATGCCGATGACGGCGCCGGCCATGCGTGAGGTGCTGGTCATGTTCTTCTCCGTCCACGGCGGCGAGGCCGTATGTGACAAGTGGTGCGTATGCGACAGGATTTACGGGTGGGGCAGCCGCTGTCCCTATGCGGTCCGGCGGCGGCGCAGCGGGGACAGCAGGCGGTCGACGGCCACCAGGACCGCCTCCACGAGCAGGGCGAGCACGGCGACCAGCAGGGCCCCCGCCACCACCTGCGCGGTGTCGTACGTGTTGAAACCGGCGGTGATGATGCGGCCGAGGCCGCCCTGGCCGACCATGGCCGCGATGGTCGCCGTGGCCACGACCTGGACGGCGGCCGACCGCAGCCCGGTCATGATCAGCGGGTAGGCGAGGGGGAGCTCGACGCGCAGGAAGAGCTGGCCGCCCGACATGCCCATCCCGCGCGCCGCCTCCGCCACCGAGCGGTCCACCTCGGTCATCCCCACGTAGGCGTTGGTCAGCAGCGGCGGCACGGCGAACAGCACCAGGGCGATGATCGTGGGTATGTACCCCGCGTTGCGCAGGGGCGAGACCATGAAGAGGGCCAGCACCGCGAAGACGGGCACCGCGCGCCCCACGTTGGCCAGGTTGACCGCGAGGGCGCCGCCCTTCCTGATGTGGCCCAGGTACAGCGCGAGGGGCAGGGCGATGGCGCAGGCCAGGGCGAGGGCGACCCCGCTGACGTACAGATGCTCGCTCAGCCGGTGGCCGGCCCCGCTCTCCCCCGACCAGTTGGCACCGGTGGTGAGCCAGGTCCAGGCGTACCCGAGAACTCCCATGTCAGACCGCCTCCGCCTTGGCCGGGCCGGGTGCGGCCACACGTATGCGCGTCCAGGGCGTCAGCAGCCGCTGCACCCCGAGCAGCAGCAGGTCCGCGACGACCGCGAGCAGCACGCAGAGCACCGAGGCGGCCAGCACCTGGGCCTTGAAGAAGCTCGGCAGCGCGTCCTCGATGAGATTGCCCAGGCCGCCCCGGCCGACGATCGAACCGACCGTGGTCAGCGCGATCGTGGACACCGTGGCGATCCGTATCCCCGCCATCAGCGCGGGCAGCGCGAGCGGCAGCTCCACCTCCCACAGCAGGCGGACCGGCCCGTAGCCCATGCCGTGCGCGGCCTCCTTCGCCTCCTGGGGCACCGCTTCCAGGCCCGCCAGGATGTTGCGTACGAGGATGGTCAGCGAATAGAGCACGAGCCCGGTGACCACCAGGGCGGCGGAGAGCCCGAAGAAGGGCAGCAGCAGCGAGAACATCGCGAGCGACGGCACGGTGTAGAGCACCGTCGTCAGCCCGAGGACCGGTCCGGCGAATCCGCGCCCCCTGCGTGCGAGGAGCGCCAGCGGGAAGGCGACGGCCACACCGATCGCGACCGAGACGGCGGTGATCCAGATGTGCTGGACGGTGGCGTCCGTCAACTCCTGGCTCCGGGAACGGAGATACTCCCCGCAGATCCAGTCGTTCGTCACCAGGCAGTTCTGTCCGGCCATCCGTCCCCCCACCTCCCGTTCGCTTTCTCGTACTGATGTCCGGCGAGCCTATCCTCGACCACTGACAATCGCCGGAGCCGTTGTGTTCCAGCAACATGTCCTTCACAGAACACCCGCGACAATGGGGAACCATGATCCGTTTCGAGCACGTCACCAAGCGGTATGCGGACGGCACCACCGCCGTCGACGGCCTTTCCTTCGAGGTCGCCGAGGGTGAACTGGTCACGCTCGTCGGACCGTCGGGATGCGGCAAGACGACCACCATGAAGATGGTCAACCGGCTGATCGAACCGACCGAGGGCCGGATATTCCTCGACGGGGACGACATATCCGCCATCGACCCCGTGCAACTGCGCCGCCGCATCGGCTATGTGATCCAGCAAGTGGGCCTCTTCCCGCACAAGACGGTCCTGGAGAACACCGCCACCGTTCCCCATCTCCTCGGCTGGAAACGCCAAAAGGGCCGCGCCCGCGCCGCGGAACTCCTCGACCTGGTCGGACTCGATCCCTCCGTTTATGGCGACCGCTATCCCGAACAGCTCTCCGGCGGACAGCGCCAACGCGTCGGCGTCGCCCGGGCGCTCGCCGCCGACCCGCCGGTCCTGCTGATGGACGAGCCGTTCGGCGCGGTCGACCCCGTGGTCCGCGAGCACCTCCAGAACGAATTCCTGAAGCTTCAGGAACAGGTCCGCAAAACCGTCCTGTTCGTCACCCACGACATCGAGGAAGCGGTCCGTCTCGGCGACCGCATCGCCGTTTACGGGCAGGGCTCGATCGAGCAGTTCGACACCCCCGCGACCGTGCTCGGCGCCCCCGCCAACGCCTATGTCGCCGACTTCGTGGGCGCCGACCGGGGCCTCAAGCGGCTCTCGGTCACCCCCGTCGAGGAGAGCGACCTCGACCGCCCGCCCGTCGTCCACCTGGACGACCCGCTGTCCACCGCGACCGAACGCCTTCGCGCGGAGGGCGCCCGCTGGGCCGTCGTCCTGGACGGCGACGAGCACCTGCACGGCTGGATCGCCGCCGACGACACGCGCACCGGCTCCAAGGGCACCGTCCGCGACCACGCCCGACGCATGGAGGCGTGGCTCCCCCTCGGCGCCCCGCTCAAACAGGCCTTCGCCACCATGCTCCAGCACGACGCCGGCTGGATCGCCGTCATCGACGAGGCGGGCGAGGGCCGCTTCCTGGGCGTGCTCACCCCGGCCCGGCTGCACGAGGCGCTGCGCCGCTCGGTCGGCGCGGACGGCCGCGCGGTCCCCCGCGCGGAGGTCGAGGTGGAGAGCGTGGCGGGCGCGGCGGGGCTGTGAGAAGGCGGGGCCGCGAGAAGGCCGGGACGTGAGAAGGCGGGGCCGTACGCTCAGCTCTCGCTCAGCCGGCTGCTCAGCCACTCCAGCGCCGCCGGGATCTCCCGGCGCCAGGTGTTGAAGTTGTGCCCGCCGCTGTCCAGCACGATCGAGGACACCTGCGCGGGCTGCTTCACCTTGGCCACGAACTTCTGCGTGTCGGCGTAGTTCGCCTCGCCGTGGCGCGAGGTCGTCACCAGGAACGAGGAGTCCGGCTGCGGCCGGTTGTCCAGCGTCCACAGCAGGTCCGCCCGGTGCCGCGCCGCCCGGTCGCCGTGGAAGAGGTCCCCGGTCGTCGGGTCCTCGGCCGCCTTGTAGTACGCGGAGAGCCCCGCGCTCGCGGCGTACCGGCCCGGGTGGTGCAGCCCGATCTTCAACGCGCAGTAGCCGCCCGTCGAGTTGCCGATGATGCCCCAGTTCCGGGCCCGCTTGCCGACCCGGTACCCGGCCGACACCGCCCGGGGCACGTCCTCCGCGAAGAACGTCTCCGTCTTGGGGCCGCCCTTTATGTCCACGCACTCGGTGTCCCGGGGCGGCGCCACGGTCGGACGCAGCATCACCAGGACCATCGGCTGGGCCCGTCCGGCCTTCACTCGTTCGAGTGCCGTACGCGGATAGCGCAGCCCCTTGATCAGGTTCTCCGAGGTGCCCGGGTAGCCGGTGAGCACCACCACCGCAGGGAACTTCCGCCGGGCGAACGCCGGCTGGAAGTACTCCGGCGGCAGATAGACGTACGCCGAACTCTCGATGCCCGAGTGCTTGCCCGCGATCACGACCTTGTCGATCCGGCCGCCCATCCTCGGCAGCGCCCCGCCCGGCACGTCGGGCCGCTGCGTGCCCACCCGGACGATGTTCTTCGCGGCCAGCGTCCCGGCGGCATGGTCGGTGACGACGCCCAGCTCCTGCTTGCGGCCGAACAGATCGGCCCAGGAGCCGTAGAAGAGGAAGCTGTTGTTGGCCAGCAGGCCGACCGTGGCGAACACCGCCACCTGGGTCGCGAGCAGCATGCCCACCCGGCCGGCCACCGCGGGCGCACTGCGCCGGGCGAGCCTCGGCCAGCACCAGATGGTGACGGTGAACAGCACGACGGCCACCACGATCGCGAGGATCAGCAGTGGCTTGCCCGTAAGGCCCATGACCGGTGAACTTTCTGTCAGGAAATTTCCGGGCAGCGGGTGAACCCACGGCCCGGAAGGATCGTCCTAGAGGTCGCACATCGTCCGCAGGGCTCCGGCCGCCGGACTCCAGGAATCTCTCGCGGAACCACGGGAAGCGATGTCTGTCACGGTAGATGGGGATAAATCAGGATCGGTTCCGGTTCGCGCACGTGCGTTCGTGCGCGGCCCCCGGCCGGAGGCCGTGCCCGCGCTCGTCGGCACGGCATGCACCGCCGTCGGACTGATCGACGTCGCGGCCGGGGTCTTTCCGCGCTTCCGGCACAGCCGCATGCACAATCTGGCCGAGGTCCTTCCCGGGGCCCTCGGCCCGTTCGCGGCCGCGCTCTCGCTCAGCGCCGGGGTCCTGCTGCTGCTCCTGGCCCACGGCCTCAAGCGGCACAAGCGCCGGGCCTGGCGGGCCGCGGTCGTCCTGCTCCCGGCGGGCGCGCTGGCCCAGTTCAGCTATCGGCACTCGGTCCTGGGCGCCCTGGTCTCGCTGACGCTGTGTTACCTGCTGGTGCACCACCGGAGCGAGTTCGCCGCCCTGCCCGACCCGCGCAGCCGGTGGCGGGCCCTGGCCAACTTCGTCCTGCTCGGCGCCGGTTCGCTCGGCCTCGGCCTGGTCATCGTCAGCGCCCACCCCCGCCGCATGGTCGGCAGCCCCAGCATCGCCGACCGCCTCCAGCACGTGCTGTACGGCCTGGTCGGCTTCGAGGGGCCCGTCGACTACGCCGGGGACACCTCCTGGACCGTCGGCTGCTCACTCGGCGCCCTCGGCCTGCTGACCGCCGTCACCACCATCTACCTGGCCTTCCGCCCCGAACACCCGGCCGCCCGGCTCACCGAGGACGACGAGGCCCGGCTGCGCGCCCTGCTGGAACGGCACGGCGGACGCGACTCGCTCGGCCACTTCGCGCTCCGCCGCGACAAGGCCGTCGTCTTCTCGCCCAGCGGCAAGGCCGCCGTCTGCTACCGCGTGGTCTCCGGCGTGATGCTCGCCAGCGGCGACCCGATCGGCGACGTGGAGGCGTGGCCCGGCGCCATCGAACGCTTCATGGACGAGGCCCGGGCGCACTCCTGGGCCCCCGCCGTCATGGGATGCGGCGAGACCGGGGGCGAGGTCTGGACCCGCGAGACCGGACTCACCGCCCTGGAGCTGGGCGACGAGGCGGTGGTCGACGTCGCGGATTTCTCCCTCGCCGGGCGCGCGATGCGCAACGTACGCCAGATGGTGAAGCGCATTGAGCGCAACGGCTACGAGACCCGCGTCCGGCGCGTGGCCGACATCGGCGAGACCGAACTCGCCCGCATCCGCCGGGCCGCCGCCGACTGGCGCGGCACCGACACCGAACGCGGCTTCTCCATGGCCCTCGGCCGGATCGGCGACGCCTCCGACCAGGACTGCTTCATCGCCACCGCCCACAAGGCGGACGAGCACAGCGCCGACTCCCCGTACGGCGACCTGAAGGCCATGCTCCACTTCGTGCCCTGGGGCCGCGACGGCATGTCCCTCGACCTCATGCGCCGCGACCGCTCCGCCGACCCCGGCATGAACGAGCTGCTGATCGTCGCCTCCCTCCAGGCCGCGCCCCGGCTCGGCATCAGCCGCGTCTCGCTGAACTTCGCGATGTTCCGCTCCGCACTCGCCCGGGGCGAGAAGCTGGGCGCGGGGCCCGTGCTGCGGGTCTGGCGCGGGCTGCTGATCTTCCTCTCGCGCTGGTTCCAGATCGAGTCGCTGTACAAGTTCAACGCCAAGTTCCGGCCGCGCTGGGAGCCCCGCTTCGTGGTCTACCGCACCGCCCGCGACCTGCCCCGCATCTCCTTCGCCGCGATGCAGGCCGAGGGCTTCGTGCACCTGGCGCTCCCCCGCCCGCTCCGGTTCGCCCCGCGCCGCCCCTGCACCCACGCCCGGCCCCAGGCGGGTGACCAGGACGCCCGTACGGCGTAGCGGGAGCCCGTACGGGCCTAGGCTGGTCATATGAGTACGTTGCGTGGAACGGTCCAGGGTCTGCCGGAGTGGGACCGCTGCGCGGTCATGGGCGTCGTCAACGTGACGCCCGACTCCTTCTCCGACGGGGGCCGCTGGTTCGACACCACGAAGGCCGTCAAGCACGGCCTCGACCTGGTCGCCGAGGGCGCCGACCTGGTGGACGTCGGCGGCGAGTCCACCCGCCCCGGCGCCAGCCGGGTGGACGAGTCCGAGGAGCTGCGCCGGGTGATCCCGGTCGTCCGGGGCCTGGTTTCGGAGGGCGTCAAGGTCTCCGTCGACACCATGCGCGCACGCGTCGCCGAGCAGGCGATCGCCGCCGGAGCGGTCCTCGTCAACGACGTCAGCGGCGGCCAGGCCGACCCGGACATGGTCCCCGTGGTCGCCGCCGCCGGCGCGCCGTTCGTCGTCATGCACTGGCGCGGCTTCAGCGAGTCGATGAACAGCCGGGCGGTGTACGGGGACGTGGTCGGCGAGGTCACCGACGAGCTGCGCGCCCGGATGGACGCGGTGGTGGCCGGCGGCATCGCCCCGGAACGCCTCGTCATCGACCCCGGACTCGGCTTCGCCAAGGACGCCCCGCACGACCTGGCGCTGCTGGCCGGGCTGGACGCGCTGCACGCCCTCGGCCGCCCCCTGCTGGTCGCCGCGTCCCGCAAGCGGTTCCTGGGCCACGTCCTGGCCCGCGAGGGCGCCGCACCGCCGCCCGCCCGCGAGCGCGACGCCGCCACCGCCGCCGTCTCCGCCCTCTCCGCCCGGGCCGGCGCCTGGGCGGTCCGCGTCCACGAGGTCCGGGCCACCGCCGACGCCGTCCGGGTCGCCCGCGCCATCGAGGGAGCCGCGTGACCGGGCCGGGCGACGAGGTGACCGGGCCGGGCGACGAGCACGCGGACGCCGCCGCCGACATCGCGGCCGTCGAGCAGGCCAACACCGCGTACTACGAGGCGGTGGAGCGTGGCGACCTGGACGCGCTGACCTCGGCCTGGCTGCCGGACGAGGAGCTGACGGTCTCCTGCGTGCACCCCGGGTGGCCGGTGCTCAGCGGGCGGCGCGAGGTGCTGCGCAGCTACGCGCTGATCATGGCGAACACCGAGTACATCCAGTTCTTCCTGACCGACGTCGGCGTCTCCATGACCGCCGACACCGCGCTGGTGACCTGCACCGAGAACATCCTCAGCGGCGGCCCCGCCGAGGAGGGCGCCTCGCTCGGCCCGCTCGTCGGGCAGCTCGTCGTCGCCACGAATGTGTTCCGCCGCACTCCGGACGGCTGGAAGCTCTGGTCGCACCACGGTTCGCCCGTACTGGCCGAAACCGGTGAGGAAGAGGACGAAGACCCCACGTCCTGAGCCGGTCCGGCCCACTTTCGGGCACGAAAGCCGGTCCCGGGTGATTGGACCCCGCCACATCGGGGTATCAGCGGCTATCTGTTCCGCGCCCGCAGGCTCGGCCCCCACGGGGGAGGGCTGTCGGTGCTCGCAGGTAGATTCGAAATCGGGCACCCGGCCGCCCGCACGCGGCCCCGCGCCCCCAGACCAACGACAGCAGGAGTGATTCGCGTGGATCGTGTCGCGCTGCGCGGCCTCAAGGCCCGCGGGCACCATGGCGTCTTCCCCCGGGAACGGGAAGAGGGACAGACGTTCATCGTGGACCTGGTGCTCGGCCTCGACACCCGCCCCGCGGCAGCCACCGACGACCTGACGAAGACCGTGCACTACGGCGTGGTCGCGGAGGAGGTCGTCGCGGTGGTCCAGGGCGAGCCGGTCGACCTGATCGAGACGCTCGCCGAGCGCATCGCCCAGCAGTGCCTCAAGCACGACGGCGTCGAGGAGGTGGAGGTCGTGGTGCACAAGCCGGACGCGCCCATCACCGTCCCGTTCGACGACGTCACCATCACCATCACCCGGAGCCGAGCATGACTGCATTTTCCACCGAAGGGCAGAGCGACCCGACCGTACAGCCGGTGCCCGCCTCCGTGGTCGAGCAGGTGGATGCCGCGGACATCACCCTTTCCAACCCCAAAATGGCCGTGCTCTCGCTCGGCGCCAACCTGGGCAACCGCCTGGAGACGCTCCAGGGCGCCATCGACGCCCTGGAGGACACGCCCGGCCTCCGGGTCAAGGCGGTCTCCCCGGTGTACGAGACGGAGCCCTGGGGCGTCGACCCGGGCTCCCAGCCCTCGTACTTCAACGCGGTGATCGTCGTGAAGACGACGCTGCCCCCGTCCTCGCTCCTGGAGCGCGGCCAGGCCATCGAGGAAGCCTTCGAACGGGTCCGTGAGGAGCGCTGGGGTCCGCGCACCATCGACGTCGACATCGTGTCGTACGCGGATGTCGTCTCCGACGACCCGGTGCTCACCCTGCCCCACCCCAGGGCCCGCGAGCGCGCCTTCGTCCTCGCCCCCTGGCACGACGTGGACCCCGAGGCCCAGCTGCCCGGCGCGGGCCCGGTCGCCGATCTGCTGACGGGTGTCGGGCGCGACGGCGTGCTCCCCCGGGCCGACCTGGAACTCCGGCTGCCCGAGTAGTCGTTAGGCTCACAGAACACAGCACGACGGACACAGGCGGCGAAGGGCGGCGCACGGGGTGAAGCAACTACGGCTCGGAGTCCTGGCCGGCCTCTTCGCCGCCGCCGGAGTCCTGTCCTGGGGCGCCGCCCGCCTCTGGGACTCCCTGGGCACGCTGCCGAGCGTCCCGCTCTTCGCGCCCATCGTCCTGGCGCTGATCGCCGTCGTCCTGCTGGCCACGGCGCTGTCCATCCGCGCCCGCCTGCGCGCCCAGCGCGAGCGCCGCCCGGACGCGAAGGGCGTCGAGCCCATGATGGCCGCCCGCGCCCTGGTCTTCGCCCAGGCGAGCGCCCTGGTCGTCGCCCTGGTCTCCGGCATGTACGGCGGCACGGCCGTCTTCCTGCTCGGCTCCCTGGACAACCCGCCCCGCCGTGACCAGGCCATCTACGCCGCCTTCGCGGTCCTGGCCGGCATCGCGGTCATCGCCGCCGCCCTCTTCCTGGAGCGCGTCTGCAAGCTCCCGGACGACAAGGACGACAACAAGCCGGACGCGGCGGCGGCGTAACGCCGCTGCCGGGTCCGGCTCGGGGACGGGCGGGGAGCGGGGTCAGCGCGCCATGATGAGGCTCATGGCCTCGGCGCGCGTCGCGGGGTCGCGCAGCTGTCCGCGGACCGCGGAGGTCAGCGTCTTCGCCCCGGGCTTGCGGATGCCGCGCATCGACATGCACATGTGCTCGCACTCGATGACGACGATGACGCCGCGCGGCTCCAGGATCTCCATCAGGGACTCGGCGACCTGCGTGGTCAGCCGCTCCTGCACCTGCGGACGGCGGGCGTAGACGTCCACCAGCCGGGCCAGCTTCGACAGACCGGTGATCTTGCCGCTGGTGGCCGGAATGTACCCGACGTGCGCCACACCTCGGAACGGGACCAGATGATGTTCACACGTACTGAACACTTCGATGTCCTTGACGAGCACCATCTCGTCGTGGCCCAGGTCGAACGTGGTCGTCAGGACGTCCTCGGCCTGCTGGTAGAGCCCGGCGAATATCTCCTTGTACGCCCGCGCCACCCGCCCCGGCGTCTCCTTCAGGCCCTCGCGGTCGGGGTCCTCGCCCACGGCCAGCAGCAGCTCCCGGACGGCGGCCTCGGCACGTTTCTCGTCGAACTCGCCGATCGGTCCCTGGGGGTCCAGCGTCACCGGGTCGGTCATGTGTGCCTCGTTCCTTGAGCTGTCACTGCGGGGGCATCCGCGCAGGTGTACGGAAAAGCCGCGCCCCCAACAGGCTAGAACCTGGGGGACGCGGCATCCATTCCGGGCCTGGTGGGAGCCCCGTGACGGGGGACACACCGGGTCGGTGACTAGCTCTCGGGACGCTCCTCGGGGAGGGCCTCCGTGCCCGGCACGGTGTCCGTGACGGGGGCGGCGGCCGTGCTCGCGCCGTTGGTGAGGGCGAGCTCCTTCGGGGAGAGGACCGGCGGGCGGGTGGACGGGGTGCGGCGGGCGGAGCCGGTCCACGCGGGGCGGGCCGGTCGCTTGACGATCGGGGCGAAGATCTCGGCGATCTCCTCCTTGCCCAGGGTCTCCTTCTCCAGGAGGCGGAGAACCAGGGTGTCGAGCACGTCGCGATTCTCTACGAGGATCTCCCACGCGTCGTTGTGCGCGGTCTCGATGAGCTTCTTGACCTCTTCGTCCACCAGCGCGGCGACCTCTTCCGAGTAGTCGCGCTGGTGGCCCATCTCGCGGCCCACGAACGGTTCGGTGTTGTCGCCGCCGAACTTGATCGCGCCGAGCCGCTCGGTCATGCCGTACTGCGTGACCATCGCGCGGGCCGTCGCCGTGGCCTTCTCGATGTCGTTCGCGGCGCCGGTGGTCGGGTCGTGGAAGACCAGCTCCTCGGCCGCGCGCCCGCCCAGCATGTAGGCCAGCTGGTCGAGCATCTCGTTGCGCGTCGTGGAGTACTTGTCCTCCTCCGGGAGCACCATCGTGTAACCGAGGGCGCGGCCGCGGGAGAGGATCGTGATCTTGTGGACCGGGTCCGACTGGGGGGAAGCCGCCGCGACCAGGGCGTGTCCGCCCTCGTGGTACGCGGTGATCTTCTTCTCCTTCTCGGACATGATCCGGGTCCGCTTCTGCGGGCCCGCCACGACACGGTCGATGGCCTCGTCCAGCATCGCGTTGTCGATGAGCTTCTGGTTGCTGCGCGCCGTCAGGAGCGCGGCCTCGTTCAGCACGTTCGACAGGTCGGCACCGGTGAAGCCGGGCGTGCGCCGGGCGACGGCGCCGAGGTCGACGTCCGGGGCGACCGGCTTGCCCTTCTGGTGGACCTTCAGGATCTCCAGGCGGCCCTGCATGTCCGGCCGGTCGACCGCGATCTGCCGGTCGAAGCGGCCCGGGCGCAGCAGCGCCGGGTCGAGGATGTCCGGGCGGTTCGTGGCGGCGATCAGGATGACGCCGCCCTTCACGTCGAAGCCGTCCATCTCCACGAGGAGCTGGTTGAGCGTCTGCTCGCGCTCGTCGTGACCGCCGCCCATGCCGGCGCCGCGGTGGCGGCCGACGGCGTCGATCTCGTCCACGAAGACGATCGCCGGGGCGTTCGCCTTGGCCTGCTCGAAGAGGTCGCGGACCCGGGAGGCGCCGACACCGACGAACATCTCCACGAAGTCGGAGCCGGAGATCGAGTAGAACGGGACGCCCGCCTCGCCCGCGACGGCGCGCGCGAGCAGGGTCTTGCCCGTACCGGGAGGCCCGTAGAGCAGGACGCCCTTGGGGATCTTGGCGCCGACGGCCTGGAACTTGGCCGGCTCCTGGAGGAACTCCTTGATCTCGTGGAGCTCCTCGACCGCCTCGTCCGAGCCCGCCACGTCGGCGAACGTCGTCTTCGGGGTGTCCTTGGTGATCAGCTTGGCCTTGGACTTGCCGAACTGCATGACCTTGGAGCCGCCACCCTGCATCTGATTCATCAGGAACAGGAAGACGACCACGATGAGGACGAACGGCAGCAGCGAGAAGAGGATCGAGACGAACGGGGACTGCTTCGAGGGCGAGACGGTGTACCCGTCCTTGATGTCGCCGCTCTCGTACTTCTTCTGGAGCATGTCGGCGAGCTGGACGCCCTGGTTGCCGATGTAGCTCGCCTGGAACTTGCTGCCGGACTCGCCGGACAGCTTCTGACCGTCCTTCAGTTCGACCTTGATGATGTGATCGTCACCGGTGGTGAGCTTGGCCTGGTCCACCTGGTTCTTGCTGATCGCCTGGATCACCTGTCCGGTGTCCACCGTCTTGTAGCCGCCGCCCGAGCCGACGACATTCATCAACACGACCACGGCGAGGACGGCCAGCACGATCCACATGACCGGCCCACGGAAGTATCGCTTCACGTCCATCCATACGAGGCGAAGACGCCCCGTCCCTCCTGCCCGTAGGTAAATGCTGCTGTGAGTAAAGACTGTTCTTCGGACGGTACCCCAGCATGGTCACCGGCGTCCGCCTCGGACGTCCGGCAATCGCGCCTCGAAGGCTCAACGGCGGGCGGCCCGTGAGGGTTCCCGGCGGGCCCTGCGGCGGGTCCGCGGGCCCTCAGCCTCCGTATACGTGCGGGGCGAGAGTCCCGACGAAGGGGAGGTTGCGGTACTTCTCGGCGTAGTCGAGGCCGTAGCCGACGACGAACTCGTTGGGAATGTCGAAGCCGACCCACTTGCAGTCGAGCGCGACCTTGGCCGCGTCCGGCTTGCGGAGCAGGGTGCAGATCTCCAGCGAGGCGGGCTCGCGCGAGCCCAGGTTCGACATCAGCCAGGACAGCGTCAGGCCGGAGTCGATGATGTCCTCGACGATCAGGACGTGCTTGCCCTTGATGTCGGTGTCCAGGTCCTTGAGGATCCGGACGACACCGGAGGACTGGGTGCCCGCGCCGTACGAGGAGACGGCCATCCAGTCCATGGTGACGGGGGTGGACAGCGCACGCGCCAGGTCCGCCATGACCATGACGGCGCCCTTGAGGACCCCGACGAGGAGCAGGTCCTTGCCGGCGTACTCCGCGTCGATCTTCGCGGCCAGCTCCACGAGCTTCGCGTCGATCTCTTCCTTGGTGAGGAGCACCGACTGGAGGTCGGTGCCCATGTCCTTCTCGTTCACCCGCGTCTCTTTCTGTGCCTGCCGGGTCCGGGGGTGGAGTCCCGGACCTGCGCGGCCGCTCGCCCTGCGTGTCAGCCGCTCGTGCGTCAGCTCTGCCGGATGACCAGTCTGCCACCCTGCCGCAGGGCTTCGACGCGGCCGGGGAGGTTGATGGCCTGCTGGCCGCGCCAGCCGGTGACCAGGCGGTCCACTTCCTCGATGTGCCGGGCGAAGAGCGAACCGGCCGGGGAACCCGCGTCTATGGCGGCCCGGCGCAGCACCCGGCGGCGTACGGCGGGGGGCAGCGCGTAGAGCTTGGCGCACTCCAGCCGGCCCGCGTCGTCGCGTACGTCACGGTCGGCGGCGGCGGCCCAGGTGTCGAGGGCGTCCGCGTCGTCGCGGGAGAGCTGGGCCGTACGGGCGAGGGCTTCGACGACGCCCTTGCCGAGGGCCTTCTCCAGGGCGGGCAGGCCCTCGTGGCGCAGCCGGGAGCGGGTGTAGGCGGGGTCGATGTTGTGGGGGTCGTCCCAGACGGGCAGGGACTGGGCGAAGCAGGCGGTGCGGGCGGTCTGCCGGTCGAGCTGGAGGAAGGGGCGGCGGTAGCGGCCGGCCGGGCCGGAGGCGGCGGCCATGCCGGACAGGGAGCGGATGCCGGAGCCCCGGGCGAGGCCCAGCAGGACGGTCTCGGCCTGGTCGTCGCGGGTGTGGCCGAGGAGGACCGCGGCGGCGCCGTGGCGTTCGGCGGCGGCGTCCAGCGCGGCGTAGCGGGCGTCGCGGGCGGCGGCCTCGGGTCCGCCGTCGCGGCCGACGTGGACGGCGACGGCCTCGGCGGGGCCGAGGTCCATGGCGGCGAGCCGGGCGGCGACCTCGGCGGCGCGGAGGTCGGAGCCGTCCTGGAGGCCGTGGTCGACGGTGATGCCGCCGGCCCGGACGGGGAGTTTGCGGGCCTCGAAGGCGAGGGCGGAGGCGAGCGCCATGGAGTCGGCGCCGCCGGAGCAGGCCACGAGCACCAGGGGGGTGTCGGGGCGGTCGGGGAGCGTGCCGAGGCGGCTGCCCCCGCCGGCCCCGGCGAGCTCGGGGTGCGGGGCGTGCCCGGCGCGTTCGGTCTGTTCGGCGTGTTCGGCGATGACGTCGTGGAGTACGCGGCGGACCGCCAGGCGTATCGCCGCGACCGCAGGATGGGGACCCATGTCCGGTGCCCTTCGTGAGGAGCTTGAGGGGTGTCTCGGAGTGCCGGGACGGGAAGGAGTGCCGTCACTCAGAGTGCGTCGATGGTGACAGAGCAATGCCGTTCATCGAGCATTGCACGCCTTCCCATGCCCCTACGGTCCCTCGGATGGGTGATTACCGGCGCGTTGCCTTCGTACCGGGGACCTTGATCACGACTCTGCCTTACGGTGCACCCTCGCGATCCAGTCCGCGGGGCGGGCGATCTCCGCCTTGGTGGGGAGGGTGTTGGGCGAGGTCCACACCCGGTTGAAGCCGTCCATGCCGACCTCGTCCACGACGGCGCGCACGAAGCGTTCGCCGTCCCGGTACTGGCGCAGCTTGGCGTCGAGGCCGAGCAGCTTGCGCAGGGCCTGGTCGAGGCGGCCGGCGCCCTGGGCGCGGCGCTGCTGGAACTTCTCGCGGATCTCGGCGACGGAGGAGACCACCTCGGGGCCGACGCCGTCCATCACGTAGTCGGCGTGTCCTTCCAGGAGGGACATCACGGCGGTGAGGCGGCCGAGGATCTCGCGCTGGGCGGGGGTCTGGACGAGCTCGACCAGGCTGCGGCCGCCGTCCTCGCCCTCCTCGCCCTCGGGCCGGCCGCCGGCGAGGGACTGGGCGGCCTCGCGCAGCCGCTCCAGGAAGGTCATCGGGTCGACGTCGGTCTCGTCCAGGAAGGACTGGATCTCGCCCTGGAGGTGGTCGCGGAGCCAGGGCACCGCGGTGAACTGGGTGCGGTGGGTCTCCTCGTGGAGGGCGACCCAGAGCCGGAAGTCGTGCGGGTCCGCGTCCAGCTCGCGTTCCACGTGGACGATGTTCGGCGCGACGAGCAGGAGGCGTCCGCCGCCTTCGGCGGAGGCGGGGAGCTCGCGGGAGGCGGGGGCGAAGGTCTCGTACTGGCCGAGGACGCGGGAGGCGAGGAAGGACAGCAGCATGCCGACCTCGACGCCGGTGACCTTGGAGCCGACCGCGCCGAGCACGGCGCCGCCCGCGCCGCCGGAGCGCCGTTCCTCCATCTTCTCCAGGAGGGGGCGCAGCAGTTCGCGGAATCCGGCGACGTTGGCCTTGATCCAGCCGGTGCGGTCCACGACGAGGACGGGGGTGTCCTCCGGCTCGGTTCCCTCGGGGATCATCCGGGTGAAGGCGCGGACGTGCTCCTCCGCCGCCTTCGCGTGCCTGCGCAGCTCCGCCACGACCTCGCGGGCCTCCTCGCGGCTGATCTCGGGACCCGGTCGCACAAGCCGGGTCGCGGTCGCGACCGCGAGGTTCCAGTCGACCATCCCTGCACCACCGATGCTCGTCATGCGTCAACCGTACGTGCTCGCTCCTTGATGCGGTGCGGTGTTGACGCGCTCATCGCTTCCCGGCGCCGAGTGCGGTGGCGAGTTTGTCGAGGGCCTTCTGGGCCTCGGTGGGGGCGGTGGTGCCGGAGGCGAGGAAGGCGAAGGAGAGCAGTCGTCCCTGGGTGTCCACGACGGTCCCGGCGAGGCTGTTGACGCCGGTGAGGGTGCCGGTCTTGGCGCGGATGAAGCCGGTGCCGCCTGCCTCGCTGGTGTAACGGCTGCTGAGCGTGCCGCTGAAACCGGCCACGGGGAGGCCGGTGAGGACGGGGCGCAGTTCGGGGTGGGCGGGATCGGCCGCCCGGGCGAGGAGACCGGCGAGCAGGGCCGCGGTCACCTTGTCCTCGCGGTTGAGCCCGCTGCCGTCGGCGATGTTCACGCCCTTGAGGGGCAGGCCGAGCTTCTTCAGACCGGCGGTGACGGCCCGTCGGCCGCCGGTGAAGTCGGCGGGCTGCCCGGCGGCGATGGCGGTCTGCCGGGCCAGGGCCTCGGCGATGTCGTTGTCGCTGTTGGTCAGGGCGCGTTCGACCAGGCCGGAGAGCGGGGCGGAGAGGTGGGTGGCGACCGTACGGGACGTCTTGGCGGGGCGGCCGGGGGCGGGGGCGCCCTTGGTGGCGACCCCGGCGTCCTTCAGGTATCCGGCGAAGGCGCGCGCGGCGTCGCCCGCCGGGTCCTCGGTGCGTGCGGCGGGACCCTTGACGGAGTCGTCCTGGCGGCCCTCGTTCAGCATCAGGGCGCTCATGGGCGCGATGTTCTCGTTGGGGCCGATCGGGTGGTGCGTGGGCCCCGAATAGGCGGAGGCGTCGTAGCGCAGCCGTACGGAGGGGGCCTTGCCTGCCTTGAGGGCGCGGGCGGTCTCGGTGGCGAGGGCGCGCAGGGCGGCCTTGTCGAGGGTGGGGTCGCCGCCGCCGACGAGGGTGACGGTGCGCAGGTCGTCGGAGGCGCGCACGGTGGTGGGGATGCGGTGGGCGGGGCCGAGGGCACCGAGGGCGGCGACGGTGGTGGCGATCTTGACGGTGGAGGCGGGTGTCATGGGGGCGTCGGCGCCCTTGCCGTAGAGCCGCTTGCCGGTGGCGGTGTCGATGACGACGGCGGCGCGCCGGGTGCCCAGCGCGTCGTTCTCCAGCAGCGGTTCCAGGACGGCGCGCAGGTCGCGGGTGGCGCCGGCCGGGGCGTCCTTCGGGCCGGTGCCCGCGGCGGACAGGGCGGCGAGGACGGCGGGGGCGC
Source organism: Streptomyces sp. NBC_00523 (assembly GCF_036346615.1). Lineage (NCBI taxonomy): Bacteria > Bacillati > Actinomycetota > Actinomycetes > Kitasatosporales > Streptomycetaceae > Streptomyces > Streptomyces sp. NBC_00523. The sequence continues at coordinate 3,307,517 of NZ_CP107836.1, forward strand.
TGGGGGCGGGTGCGGGGCCCTCCGGGTCGCCCCCGTCGTGATGTACGCCACCTGTTCCTTCGGCGGCGACCGCCCGGTCCCGCTCGGCCTTACGCTGACCCGAGTCCCAGGGTCCGGCGGCGAGGACGGCGCCGGCCGCGAGGGCCAGTCCGACGACGGCGGACACGGCCGTGAACTGCCAGTCGTTCACTCCGCCGCGTACGCCCAGACGGGCCGCGATACCGCCGCCGGGCGTGCCGGGCGGTTCCGTCGACGGTCTTTCCACCGGCTCGGCCACCGTTGACCAGCCCCTTTCGCGAGCACACATCTGCGTGAGGGACACTTAACCACCAGTCGTATGTGTTGATCATGGAGGAGCCACCCGTGGAGTTCGACGTCGTTATCGAGATCCCGAAGGGTTCGCGCAACAAGTACGAGGTGGATCACGAGACCGGCCGGATTCGTCTGGACCGTCGGCTCTTCACCTCGACCAGCTACCCGGCGGACTACGGCTTCGTCGAGGACACCCTCGGTGAGGACGGCGACCCGCTGGACGCGCTGGTGATCCTGGAGGAGCCGACGTTCCCGGGCTGCCTCATCAAGTGCCGCGCGATCGGCATGTTCCGGATGACCGACGAGGCCGGCGGCGACGACAAGCTGCTGTGCGTCCCGGCCTCCGACCCCCGGGTGGAGCACCTCCAGGACATCCAGCACGTGTCGGAGTTCGACCGCCTGGAGATCCAGCACTTCTTCGAGGTCTACAAGGACCTGGAGCCGGGCAAGTCCGTCGAGGGCGCCGACTGGGTCGGCCGCGCCGAGGCCGAGGCCGAGATCGTCGCCTCCCGCAAGCGCCTTGAGGCGCAGGGCGGCGCGCACTGACGTTCCGCTTCGTGTGAGCGGGCTACGAAACGGGCGGTACACCCACGCGGGTGTGCCGCCCGTTCCGTGTGCCCTCCCTTGGGCGTGGCCATACTGGGCAGGAGTGCGCCCGAGGACGCGCAGCCGAGGAGGAACGAGGTCGAGTGGTGGCGGAACCGGGCGGGCCCGAGGACGAGAAGCCCCAGTCCGATGAGGCGCACAGCGCCTTCTCGTGGCCGGCCGGGACCGAACCGGCGGCGCCGCCGGAGGAGGACCACCCGACGTCGGAGTTCGCCCTTCCGGAGGGCGTGACGCCGGAGCAGCCGGCCCCTGGTTCCGGTTCCGGTACGGGTTCCGCTTCCGGGTCCGAGACGACCGGTTCGGCGTTCGCGACGCCGAGCACGTACAGCTTCCGGGACTCCCCGCCGGCGTTCACCCCGGCGTACGGGGTGCCGATGGTCCGGCTGACCAAGGAGGCGCCCTGGCAGGACCGGATGCGCACCATGCTGCGGATGCCGGTGGCCGAGCGCCCGGCCACGGAGCCGGTCCAGCGGCACGACGAGGAGGAGGGACCTCCGGTTCCGCGCGTGCTCGACCTGACGCTGCGTATCGGGGAACTGCTGCTCGCGGGCGGTGAGGGCGCCGAGGACGTCGAGGCGGCCATGTTCGCGGTGATGCGGAGCTACGGGCTCGACCGCTGCGAGCCGACCGTGACGTTCACGCTGCTGTCGATCTCGCACCAGCCGTCGCTGGTGGACGACCCGGTGACGGCGAGCCGTACGGTACGCCGACGGGGCACCGACTACACGCGGCTGGCGGCGGTCTTCCGGCTGATCGACGACATCACGACGGCCGACGACGAGGTGTCGCTGGAGGAGGCCTACCGGCGGCTCGCGGAGATCCGGCGCAACCGGCACCCGTATCCCGGCTGGGTGCTCACGATGGCCGCCGGCGGGCTGGCCGGGGCGGCGTCCGTGCTGGTCGGCGGTGGTCCGCTGGTGTTCGTGGTCGCGGCGCTCGGGGCGATGCTCGGTGACCGGCTGGCCTGGCTGTGCGCGGGGCGCGGGCTGCCGGAGTTCTACCAGTTCGTGGTGGCGGCGATGCCGCCCGCCGCGATGGGCGTGGCGCTGACGCTGACGCACTGGTCGGACGTACGGCCGTCGGCGGTGATCACCGGTGGGCTGTTCGCGCTGCTGCCGGGGCGGGCGCTGGTGGCGGGCGTGCAGGACGGGCTGACCGGGTACTACATCACGGCCTCGGCGCGGCTCCTGGAGGTCATGTACTTCTTCATCGCGATCGTCACCGGGGTGCTGCTGGCCCTGTACGGGGGGCTTCAGCTGGGCGCGAAGCTGGACCCGGACGCGCGGCTCATCACCCACGACCGGCCGGTGATCCAGATCCTGGCGTCGATGGTGCTGACCCTGTCCTTCGCGATCCTGCTCCAGCAGGAGCGGGCGACGGTGCTCGCGGTGACCCTGAACGGCGGCGTGGCCTGGATCGTCTTCGGGGCGATGGCCCGGACGGGCAACCTGTCGGCGGTGGCCGCGACGGCTGCGGCGGCCGGGCTCGTGGGGCTGTTCGGGCAGCTGTTCTCGCGGTACCGCTACACGTCGTCGCTGCCGTACATCACGGCGGCGATCGGGCCGCTGCTGCCCGGTTCGGCGACGTACTTCGGTCTGCTGGGTGTGGCGCAGAATCACCTGTCGCAGGGCCTCGCCTCGCTGTCCACGGCGGTGGCGACGGCACTGGCCATCGCCATCGGGGTGAATCTGGGGAGCGAGATCTCCCGGCTGTTCATGCGGGTACCGGGCGCGGTCGGCGGCGCGAACCGCCGCGCGGCCAAGCGGACGCGCGGCTTCTGACCTCAGAGGCGTACGGCGCTCAGCGCCTGGCGTGGCGGCCGCGGCGGCCGCCCGCCGGGTCCTGCGGGGGCACCTCGCCGCCTCCGGCGGCCGGGCCCTCCTTCTTGGACTTGCTCCGGGCGCGCAGGAACTCGATGGCGATCGGGACGACCGAGATCAGCACGATCAGGACGAGCATCGCCTCGATGTTCTTGTGGACGAACTCGACGTTGCCGAGGGCGGCGCCGAGCAGCGTCACGCCGACGCCCCAGAGGACGCCGCCGATCACGTTGAACACGATGAACGAGCGGTAGTTCATCCGGCTGACGCCCGCGATGATCGGGGTGAAGGTCCGCACGATCGGCACGAAGCGGGCCAGGATCAGCGACTTCGGGCCGTGCTTCTCGAAGAACTCGTGGGCCTTCTCGACGTTCTCCTGCTTGAAGAGGCGGGAGTCGGGCCGGCTGAAGAGCGAGGGGCCGACCTTGCGGCCGAAGAGGTAGCCCACCTGGTCTCCGATGATCGCGGCGAGCGCGACCAGGACGCAGACCAGCCAGAGCGGGGTGTGCAGCTTGTCGGTCGTGACCAGCAGGCCCGTGGTGAACAGCAGGGAGTCACCGGGCAGGAAGAAGCCGATGAGCAGCCCGGACTCGGCGAAGACGATGACCAGCACACCGGCCAGGCCGAACTGTCCGATGAGATAGTCCGGGTCCAGCCAGCTCGGTCCGAGCGCAAGCGTATTCAAGGGTCCGGGCTCCAGGATGAGGTCGATGGGCGGCTGCGTGGCCGCCCCAAGCTATCAACGCCCCGGGGCGGCCACGGGTTCCACCCGCCTCCGTGACCGTTTACGCCCGGCGGCGGGCGTTCGCCTCGATCGCGTCGCGCAGGTGCTCGGCGAGGCCCGGGCGCATGGCGTCGTAGAACGCCTTGAACTGCGGATCGGCGACGTACATCTCGCCGAGGCCGCGGTGGATCTCGTAGGTGCACTCGTAGTACCAGGTGCAGATGTGGAGCCGGTGCTCCTCCGCGAGGTCCGTGGCGCGCTCGCCGTCGGCCGGCTCACCGGCCTCCATCAGCGCGTCGTAGCGCTCGCCCCAGGAGGCGACCTCGGCCTTGATCCGCTGCCAGTCCTCCTTCGTGTAGCGGGCGGCCCGGCGCTGCGACTCGGCGTAGGTGTCGGTGCCGCCCCAGCGGCGCTCGGCCTCCTCGGCGTACTGGTCGGGGTCCTTGTCGCCGAAGACCTCGAACTTCTCCTCGGGGGTGAGGTTGATGCCCATCCTGCGTGCCTCCATCGCTGTCTCTACGGCGGCGGCCATCCGCTGAAGCTCCTCGATCCGGTGCGACAGCAGCGCGTGCTGGCGGCGCAGGTGCTCCCGCGGGTCCGCGTCCGGGTCGTCGAGCAGGTCCGCGATCTCGTCCAGCGGGAAGCCGAGCTCCCGGTAGAAGAGGATCTGCTGCAGCCGGTCCAGATCGGCGTCGTCGTAGCGCCGGTGGCCCGCGTGGCTGCGCCCGCCCGGTGAGAGCAGGCCGATGGTGTCGTAGTGGTGCAGGGTGCGCACCGTGACCCCGGCGAAGCCGGCGACCTGTCCCACGGAGTGCTCCATGGCTCCCCGCTCCTTCCTGTGTGGGTACGGGTACGAGCCTCGGCCCTCACGCCGCGTGAGGTGCAAGTCCCGCCTGCCGCTCGCACCTTTTGAACGGTTTTACGGCTTTCACGTCGCTATGGTGTGCCGATGCCGACCGATTCCGCCGTCGCCGCCGAGCCCGCCCCCGCCCGCCGGCTGCTCGTGCTCATCGTGCCCGCCCTGGCCGTGGGCGTGGCCTCGGCCCTGGTACTGCTCGGGGTCAGCCTGCTCGCGGAGCAGCTCCAGGACGTGCTGTGGGAGACGCTGCCCGACGCGCTGTCCGTGGGCCGGTACTCCTCGCTGTGGATGATCGTGATGCTCACGGCCATGGGCCTGGTGACCGGCCTGGCCCTGCGCGCCGTACCCGGCCGGGGCGGCCCGGACCCGGCGACCATGGGCCTGGTCGACCCTCCGCTGCCGCCCTACGTGGTGCCCGGTCTGCTCGTGGTCACCGTCCTGGCCCTGGCGGGCGGCGTCAGCCTCGGCCCGGAGAACCCGATCACCGCGGCCAACATCGCCCTGGCCGCCTGGGCCGGCCGCCGGATCGCCCCGGGCGCGCCCGGTGAGCTGTGGCTCGCGCTCGCCGCCGCCGGCACCATCGGCGCCCTCTTCGGCACCCCGGTCGCCGCCGCCCTGATCCTCACCGAGACGCTGGCCGCCACGCCCGCCCCCGGCGCCCTCTGGGACAAGCTGTTCGGGCCCCTGGCGGCCGGGGCGGCGGGCTCCCTCACCATGTCGCTGGCCGCCCACCCCAGCTTCGACCTGTCGCTGCCCCCGTACACGCACACCGGCTGGAGCGACCTGCTCGCCGCCCTCGTGATCGCGTCGGCCGGAGCGGTCCTCGGCCTCGCGGCGGTATACGCGTTCCCCCTGGTCCACCGCTTCTTCCGGGCCCTGCCGCACCCGGTGCTCGCCCTGACGCTGGGCGGCCTCGCGCTCGGCCTGCTCGGGGCGCTCGGCGGGCACCTGACGCTGTTCAAGGGGCTGGACGAGGTGAAGACGATCGCCGCCGATCCGGACGGCTGGTCGGCCGCCGAATTCGGGACGATGGCGGTGGTGAAGACGGCGGCCCTGGTGATCGCGGCGACCTGCGGCTTCCGGGGCGGCCGGATCTTCCCGGCGGTGTTCTCGGGCGTCGCGCTCGGACTGTGCGCCCACGCCCTCGTGGACGGGGTGCCGGTGGCGCTGGCGGCGACCTGCGGGGTGCTGGGCGTCCTGCTGGCCGTCACCCGGCAGGGCTGGCTGAGCCTGTTCACGGCGGCGGTGCTGGGCTTCGACACGGCCCTGCTGCCGGTGCTGTGCGTGGCCTCACTGCCCGCCTGGCTGCTGGTGACCGGCCGGCCGCTGATGCAGCTGCGGGAGGACGGCACTCCGCTGCGCTGAGCCGGACGGACCAGCACCGGGCGCCGGGCGCCGGGGTCGTCCGTATCGTCGGATTCGTCCGGTCTCGCGGGCGCGAGCCGAGAAGGGCAGGTCCGTGATGCCGCTCCACCGGGGCTCCGCGCACGAGGGCGAACCGTCGATCAAGCAGCGCAAACTGGCGCTCAACCCGTTCTACGGGGTCGCCGACCCGGTCGCCGGGATGGAGGCGGCCCCGCCCCGGCACCGGATGCCGGACGGACCGCTGCCGCCCCACACCGCGTACGGGCTCGTCCACGACGAGCTGATGCTGGACGGCAACTCGCGGCTCAACCTCGCCACCTTCGTCACCACCTGGATGGAGCCCCAGGCCGGGGTGCTGATGGGCGAGTGCCGCGACAAGAACATGATCGACAAGGACGAGTACCCGCGCACCGCCGAGCTGGAGCGGCGCTGTGTGTCGATGCTCGCCGACCTCTGGCACGCACCCGACCCCTCGGCGGCCGTCGGCTGTTCCACGACCGGGTCCAGCGAGGCGTGCATGCTCGCCGCGATGGCGCTCAAACGCCGCTGGGCGGCCAGGAACGCCGACCGCTACCCGGCGAGCGCCAAGCCCAACCTCGTGATGGGGGTGAACGTGCAGGTGTGCTGGGAGAAGTTCTGCACGTTCTGGGAGGTCGAGCCGCGCCTCGTCCCCATGGAGGGCGACCGCTTCCACCTCGACCCGCAGGCCGCCGTGGAGCTGTGCGACGAGAACACCATCGGCGTCGTCGGCATCCTCGGCTCCACCTTCGACGGCAGCTACGAGCCGGTCGCGGAGCTGTGCGCGGCCCTGGACGACCTCCAGGAGCGCACCGGTCTCGACATCCCCGTCCACGTCGACGGGGCCTCCGGCGCCATGGTCGCGCCGTTCCTCGACCCGGACCTGGTGTGGGACTTCCGGCTCCCCCGGGTCTCCTCCATCAACACCTCCGGCCACAAGTACGGCCTGGTCTACCCGGGCGTCGGCTGGGCGCTGTGGCGCTCGCCCGAGGAGCTGCCCGAGGAGCTGGTCTTCCGGGTGAACTACCTGGGCGGCGACATGCCCACCTTCGCGCTGAACTTCTCCCGGCCCGGCGCCCAGGTCGTCGCGCAGTACTACACCTTCCTGAGGCTGGGCCGGGACGGCTACCGGGCCGTGCAGCAGGCCGCCCGGGACGTGGCGACCGGGCTCGCCGCGCAGATCGAGGAGCTGGGCGACTTCCGGCTGCTCACCCGGGGCGACCAGCTGCCCGTCTTCGCGCTCACCACCAAGCCGGAGGTGACGGCGTACGACGTCTTCGACGTGTCACGGCGGCTGCGCGAACGCGGCTGGCTGGTGCCCGCGTACACCTTCCCCGCCAACCGGCAGGACCTCTCCGTACTCCGGATCGTGTGCCGCAACGGCTTCTCGTCGGACCTGGCGGAACTGTTCCTGGAGGACCTGCGCCTCCTGATGCCCGAACTCCGCGCCCAGCCGCACCCGCTGACCAGGGACCAGAACGCGGCCACGTCCTTCCACCACTGAACTACCCGGTCGCGTACGGGTTCTCCTCGCCCTCCGCGAGTACGCCGACGAAGGCGTCACCCTCGCCCGCGAAGACGTAGGCGCCGGCCTCGATCCGGGTGATCAGGCCGCGCGTCCACTCCGCGCCCGCGTCCGCCGAGTGGACCCAGAAGTTCATGACCTCGCCGATGTGGCCCAGCTGCTCCGGGCCGCCCTCGGGGAGGTAGTGCTCGGTGACGGCGGAGCGCCAGGCCGAGAGGTTCTCCAGGCGCTCCCGGAGCAGGGCGACCGCCTCGGCGCGTTCCAGGTCGACGATGAAGCCGATGCCCGCCGAGAGGACGTCCATCCGCTGGTCGTACGAGGTGAGCGAGGCGCGCAGCAGGGCGAAGTACTCCTCGGTGCCGCGCCCCGTGATCTCGTATTCGATGCGCGGCGGGCCGCCCGCGGTGCTCGGGGCCACCTCGTGGGCGAGGAGCATGTCCTGCTTCGCGAGCTGTTTCAGCGCGTGGTAGACGGAGCCGGGCTTGGCGTTGGACCACTCGTGGGCGCCCCAGTACTCCAGGTCGTTGCGGACCTGGTAGCCGTGGGCCCGGCCGTGCTGGCGCACGGCGCCGAGGACCAGCAGCCGGATCGCGGACATGCCCTCCACCTCTCTGGTCAACCCGTCGCCCACCCTAGCGGGCGGTGTAGGGCGAGGTCAGAAGGGGAAGACGCTGCGGCCGTGCTGGACGGAGATCCACTTCTGGGTGGTGAACGCGTCCACCGCCGCGTCCCCGTTCATCCGGCCCAGACCGGAGTCCTTCTCGCCGCCGAACGCGATGCCCGGATCGTCGTGCACGGTGGAGTCGTTGACGTGGAACATGCCGCTGCGGATGCGCTGGGCGAACCGGACGCCCCGCCCGGTGCGCGCGGTATGCACGGCGCCGCTGAGGCCGTACGGGCTGTCGTTGGCGATCCGCACCGCCTCGTCCTCGCCGTCGAAGGGCACCAGCAGCGCGACCGGGCCGAAGATCTCCTGGTGCAGCAGCGGGGAGTCCTCGGGCAGCCCGGTGAGCACGGTCGGCTCGATCAGATTGCCGCGCACCCGTCCGTGCACCGGGGCCTCGGCGCCCGCGGCGATCGCCTGGTCGACCAGGGCGGCCAGCGAGTCGGCGTGGAAGGTGTTGATGACGGGGCCGATATGGGTCTCCGGCTCGCGCGGGTCGCCGGTCCTGAGGGCGGCGACGCGGGCGCAGAACTTCTCGGTGAACGCGGCGGCCACCGCGCGGTCCACCAGGATGCGGTTGGCGGCCATGCAGACCTGGCCGGAGTAGACGAACCGGCTGAAGACTGCGGCGTCGACCGCGTAGTCGATGTCCGCGTCGTCCAGCACCACCAGGGCGCTGTTGCCGCTGAGTTCGAGAACGGTCCGCTTGAAGAGGGCGCCCGCGGTGGCGGCGACATGGCGGCCGACCCGGTCGGAGCCGACGAAGGAGATCACCTGGGGCACGGGGTGCTCGATGAAGGCGTCGCCGATCTCGGCTATGTCGGTGACGACCACGTTGAGCAGGCCGGCCGGCAGCCCGGCCTCCTCGAAGATCCTGGCGATCAGCCCGCCGCCGACCACGGGCGAGTTCTGGTTGGCCTTGACGACGACCGCGTTGCCGAGGGCGAGGGCCGGTGCGACCGACTTCATCGTCACCAGCAGGGGGAAGTTGAACGGGCCGACGACACCGACGACCCCGACGGGCAGCCGGTAGAGGAGGTTCTCCTTGCCGTCGGTGGTGGACGGCATGATGCGCCCCTCCGGGGCGAGCGTCTGGCGGGCGGCCTCGCGCAGGAACTCCTGGGTGAGGCTCAGCTCGTACTCGGCCTTGGAGCGGGTGCTGCCCAGCTCGTCGATGATCGCCTCGGTGATCTCACCGGCCAGCTCCTCGGTGACCCGCAGCGCGCGCTCCAGGACGTCCCGGCGGTGGTACGGGCTCGCCGCCGCCCACTCGCCCTGCGCGCGCTCGGCGGCGCGGTAGGCGCTGTCCACCTCGGCGGCGGTGGCGATGGTGATCGCGGCGAGCTTCTCGCCGTTGTACGGATTGAAATCGATGATGTCCCAGGAGCCGGTGCCCGTCCGCCATTCACCGTCGATGTACTGGCCGGCCAGCTCTTGGAAGAAGGACATGCGATCCCTTAACTCAGGTGCAGACTCCTGTAGGAGCGCCATCGTACTGAAAATTCAGGAGAGTTGGAGAAGTCCTCGGAGCAGGTCACGACTCTCCTCCGGGTCAGGGCACTCCTCGTGGAGCCGCGTCATCGCCTTTTCGTACTGGGCGACTTCCTCGTCCTTGTCCAGATAGAGCGCGCTCGTCAGCTGCTCCAAATACACGATGTCCGACAGATCGGATTCCGGGAATCGCAGCATGGTGAACGATCCGCTCTCTCCGGAGTGGCCGCCGAAACTGAACGGCATCACCTGGAGCGTGATGTTCGGTTGTTCCGACATATCGATCAGATGCCGCAATTGCGCCCGCATCACTTCACGTCCACCGTACGGGCGGCGCAGCGCCGCCTCGTCCAGTACGGCGTGGAAGCGGGGCGCCCGTTCGGAGACGAGGACCTTCTGCCGTTCGAGGCGCAGGGCGACGCGGCGCTCGATCTCGGCGGGCGGCGCGCCGCGCATGCCCCGGGAGACGACCGCGTGGGCGTAGTCCTCGGTCTGGAGCAGTCCGTGCACGAACTGGACCTCGTAGATCCTGATGAGCGAGGCCGCACCCTCCAGACCGACGTACGTCTGGAACCAGCCGGGCAGTACATCCCCGTAACTGTGCCACCAGCCCGCCACGTTGGCCTCACGGGCCAGGGCGAGCAGGGAGTCGCGCTCCGCCTCGTCCGTGACGCCGTAGAGCGTGAGCAGATCCTCGACGTCCCTGGCCTTGAAGCTCACCCGTCCCAACTCCATGCGGCTGATCTTCGATTCGGAGGCCCGGATCGAGTAGCCGGCCGCCTCGCGCGTGATGCCTCGCGAGTCACGCAGTCTCCTGAGCTGAGAGCCCAGCAGGATGCGCCGCACCACGGACCCACTCGACTCGCCTGCCGCCACTGGTCCCAACCCTCCCCATCGCTTCCTGGCACCGGGGCTCCCCCTGAACCCCAAGTGCCGGATTCTGCCATCAAAACGCTTCGCCCCGTACTCATTCGATTACGGAAATGGGAAGAGCTTGGGGAGACGCCGAAACCGGGACGGGGAAGAAATGAGCAAGAACCGGACGGCGTCGGACAGGTCAGGCGCGTGCACGTGCATCTGCCCTTGCATCTGCTGTGCGCATTCGGAACCATGGAGCCCGCGCACCTGCGTTCTCGTTCGTGTTGTGCCGCTGTCGCCGGTACGGAGTACCGGTCCAGCCGCGATTCCCGGGAGTGCCTCGCATGGGGACGAATGGATCGACGATGCTCGAGCCGTTACGGCAGGGGCTTCCTCCCATCGACCCCTCGGCCGTCTCCGGGTCGGCCACCTGCACCCTGCCACCGCACTACGAAGCGGTCGGCGGCGCGCGGCAGTTCACCCGGTCCACGCTGGGCGGATGGGGGCTGAGCGAGCGCTTCGACGATGTCGCCCTCGTCGTCTCCGAGCTGGTCACCAACGCCCTGCGGCACGCCCTGCCGGCCGACGCCCCGCGCGAGCCCCAGGAGCCGCCCGTACGGCTGCACCTGATGCGCTGGACCTCGCGGCTGGTGTGCGCGGTGCGCGATCCCAGTCAGGCGAGCCCGGTCGCCTCCGAGGCGGCGGACTCCGCCGAGTCGGGGCGGGGGCTGTTCCTGGTGGAGTCCTTCAGCGACTGCTGGGGCTGGCACCCCTCCCCCGTACTGACCACCGAGAGCGCGCCGGGCACGGCGGCTTCCCGAGGCAAGGTCGTCTGGGCTCTGTTCAGACTGACCGACCCGGTGTGAACGGGGGCGGTGCGACCGGCCGGCGCACCGCGTGACACACCGCCCGAGGGTCGGACACCGCTGGATTCCCGCGGGGTTCGGCCCTCTGTGGTGTACGGGGCCGTCAGCCCACCAGGTGGTCGAACTCGCCGTCCTTCACGCCGAGGAGCAGCGCCTCTATCTCGGCCGGCGTGTAGACCAGCGCCGGCCCGTCCGGGTGGCGCGAATTACGCATCGCCACATCTCCGTCGGGCAGTTTCGCGAACTCCACGCAGGACCCCTGGGAGTTGCTGTGTCTGCTCTTCTGCCAGACGACTCCGCGAAGCTCTGTGGCCGCCATGCCGTTGTACACGTGGTGCACAGGACGCTCCCCGAGTTGCAAGGTGCAAGTGTCAACTGTCCCGGATCATAGCTGTGTTCAATTCCCGATGCATGGGCGGATGCACGGGCGGATGCACGTGCACGCGGGGTGTCGCCGTGATTACAGCTCCCGCCCATAGAGACGTGTGAACGGCCTCTCCGGCTCCCGATTCCGGGAGTTGACTTCTCGGCACCCCCTGCGACCCACTGGTAGCTTGGATGGCCATTCGTCTTCCAGGGGGAATTCCACATGCACAAAATCGCACGTACCGGCGCAGTCCTCGCGACCGGACTGCTGGCCGCGCTCGCGCTCACCGGTTGCGGAAGCGACGGCGACAAGGACGACTCGGGCAAGGATTCCGGGTCCAGCACGAGCCCCACGACGGGCGGCGGCGGCGACGCGGACAGCAGCACCGGGGGCGGCTCCGCGGGCGACGCGAAGGCGCTGGAGGGCGCCTGGTCGGGCAAGACCGACGACGGCCAGCCGGTGGTGCTGTCCGTGGCCGCCGGGCAGGCCGTCGTCCTCGCCGACGCCCATGTCTGCACGGGCACCGTCTCGGGCGAGGGCAAGCCGGCCCTGGAGCTGAAGTGCGCCGACGGCGACACCACCCGGATCACGGGCGAGGTCGAGTCCAACGACGGCAAGACCGTCGTGGTCGCGTGGGGCAGCGGAACGAAGGACACACTGAAGAAGACCGACTCGGACGCACTGGAGGGCATCCCCGACATCCCCGGCATGTCGGACCTGCCGACGCCGTGACGCCGTGACGCCGCGGGGCTTTCCGGGCCCGACCTAGGGCGTGCCCGGAAAGTCCCGTCGTACGCCCGAAGGGCGTCGCGGGCCAGACGGGACTTTTCGGGCGCGCCCTAAGAGGCCAGGCCCCGTGAGAAGTCCTCCAGCGCGTCGAGGAGCAGGGCCACGTTGTTGCGTACGAGACCGGCCCCGGCGGAGGGCGGCGCACCGCCCTCCGCCGCCTCCTCCTCGCGCGCCCGGCTCTCCGCGTCCCAGCGCTCCAGCGCCTCCCGCACCGGCGTCCAGTCCGGCACCCGCCGCTCCCGCACCGCCTTGGCACCCCGGTCCGTGGTCCGGCGCAGCGCCTCGGCCAGCGCGGCCGCCCCCGGCACGGGCGTGGCCCCGCGGCGCGGGATGTGGGCCTCCAGCAGCATCGCGACCCGGCCGAGCTGGGCCAGGGAGTGCTGGGTGGCGTCGGCGGCGGCGTGCGAGAGGCCCCGGTGGCGCACCGGTTCGTGCCGGGCCGTCGCCACCGCCTCCTGCCAGGCGACCCGGGCCTCGCGGGTGGCGAGCAGGGCGTGCCGCACATCGCCCCGGCCACGTTCGGCCGGGTCCGCGTACTGGTCCACGACCGCCGCCGCGTACCGGCCGTCCGCCTTCAGCCAGTCGCCGAGCCGGGTCCGCAGGCGCGGGGTCTCCCAGGCCGGGTAGACGGCGTACGAGATCATCGCCAGGAGCCCGCCGCCCAGGGTGAGGAGCACCCGCTCGAACACCGTCTGGGACAGGTCGTCGCCGGCCATGCCGAGCAGGAAGACGACATAGGCGCCGACGCACGCCTGGGCGACCGCGTAGCCGGTCCGCATCAGCAGGTACATCAGCAGGGCGCAGCCCACGGCGAGGGCGGCGAGCGGTCCGGTGCCCGGGTGCGCGGCCTCCACGATCGCGGAGGCGAGGAAGACGCCGACGAGGGTGCCGCCGAACCGGGCGACCGCGCGGGAGTACGTCTGCGAGAACTCCGGGCGCATCACCATCACGGCCGCCAGGGGCGCCCAGTAGCCGTGTCCGAGCGGCAGCAGGCGGCCCAGGAGGTAGCCGACCGCGGCGACGGCGGAGAGCCGGATCGCGTGCCGCAGGATCGGGGAGCCGTGGTGCACCTCGCGGCGCATCGCCCCGACGACGACCGGTGCGAGGCGCAGCAGTCCGGGGCGCGGGTGGTGCTCGGCGGGGAGCCGGCTCTCCTTGATGGCGTCGGCGGCCTCCTCGGCCCCGGCCCGCTCCTCCTTGGTGCCGTCGCCCTCGGCGGCCTCGATGACGTCGGAGAGCAGGGCGGCGAGCCGGTCGGCGGCGCGCAGCGGCGGTCCGGCGAGCAGGGCCCCGGTGTCGGGGGTCTTCAGCGCGGCGACGGCCGGGGCGGGCAGCTTGACCGGGTCGCCCTTGCGGATCGCCCGGGCGGCCGCGTCGAGCAGCGATCCGGCGGCGGCCAGCAGCTCGCGGACGCGGTCGCGCTCGGGGCCCTCGGCGGGCACGCCCATGGCCGGGTCGGCGAGCGAGGCCAGGACCGGCCTGATGCGTTCGGCGACCCCGCGTGAGCCGTGCAGTTCGGCGGGTCGGCGGCGGGCCTCGCGGGCGGTGACGGCGGCGGCCCGGCGCGCGAGCATCAGCGGCTCCGGGTCGAAGTGGGCGACCGGGTCGTGGCGCAGCCGCCGGGCGTAGTCGGCCTCGGCGGCCAGCGCGTCGGCGAGCGCGTCGCGCTGGGCGCCCCATCTGCGGATCGGGAAGAGCACGATCAGCGCCGCCTGGACCACCCCGCCGAACATGATCATCGCGCCGTGCAGGGCCGCCTGGGCGACGGAGGTCGGCAGGGTGATGGTCACGAGCATGATCGCGACGTTGGACGCGGCGATGATCCCGCCGGTCGGGCCCGCCGCCCAGGCGAGCCCGGCGAGGAAGGTCCAGAGGATCAGGAGGACCACGAAGAGCAGGAGATGGGTGCCGGTCACATAGCCCACGAAGGTGGACAGACCGAGGCTGAATCCGGAGATCAGGGCGAGGACGGGGCGGGGGCGCCAGCTGCGCTGGAAGGTGGCGATGGCGGCCTGGAACGCGCCGAACGCGGAGCTGGCGGCGACCACGGGACCGAACAGCGCGAGGCCGACCCCGATGACCAGGGCGAGCCCGGCCGCGCCGCGCACCGCGACCAGGGGTTCGAGGCGCCGCCGCTCGATCTTCAGGCCGGTGCGGGCGGTCTCCTTCAGCGCCCGGAGCCAGCTCATGTGCCGAGCCTAACCGGAACCGCCGTTTTGCCCGAGTTATGGGGGTTGAACGGCGGCGGCGTTCAGCGCCCGATGCCCCGTGGCTCCCCGCCCATCCGCGCCCGGTCCGCGGCCCGGGTGCCGTGCGTCCAGCCGTCCAGGTCCGTCGCGCCCCTGACCCGGGTGGTCGTGGTGCGGGGGAACATCTGCCCGGCGGCCTCGGTGACCGCCAGGTCGCGGGCGGCGAGCACCGGGAGCAGCGCGGTGTCGGCGACCGTGTCGCTCTCCGCCTCGGCCGTGGCGCGGGCGGTGCCGTCGGCGAGGCGGCTGCCCAGGCGCTGGGCGTAGGCCATCAGGAAGGACTGCCGGAACGTCTTGGTCCGTTTGCGTCCACCGGCCCGCTGACCCGCCTCCGCGCGGGTCATCGCGGCCGTGCCCTGGACGAGCAGCGAGGTGTGGAGCAGTTCGACGGCCCCCAGGTCCGCCTCGAAGCCGATGACCGTGGTGAAGCCCAGGTCGCTGTTCCACACGGCCTGGCAGCGGTTCGCCGAGGCCACCGCGTCGAGCAGGATCGCCTTGGCCGTCTCGTAGGGGGCATCCACGCCGATCCGGCAGGCGCCGGGGGTGCGGTCGCCGTGCGTACGGGCGGCGAGCAGGGCCTCGTCGATGCTGTGCCGGGCCATCAGCTCCTGCGCCTTGGTGGTCAGCGCCTCCGCCTCCTCCGGATACCCGGTCGCCTCCGCCTTCGCGAGCAGGGCGCGGATGCGGGTGAGCATGCGGGGCTCCCCGGCGACGGGCGGCCGGGTCAGGGCCTCGCGCGCCGCGCCCGGCGGGGGCCCGACGGGCTCGATGGCCGGGAGGGCGAGCAGCAGCCGGCAGAGGGCGAGGAACGCGGAGGCGTACGAGAAGCGGTCGGGCCGGCCCGCGGGCGGCGCGGCGGGCAGCTCGTCCAGCTGGGACCGCCAGCGCGGCGGCAGCTCGTCGTAGCGGCGGACCTCGGAGGCGATGAGCCCGGCGGCCAGGCCCGCCGCGTGCTCGTCCAGGTCGCGGCGGACGAGGCGGACGACATCGGCGGGGAGCCAGCCGCGCTGCCAGGCCCGGCGGACGAACTCCTCGCCCCGGCGCACCAGCTCCGCGTCGGCCTGCGGGGCGGCGGCGAGCAGCGAGGCGCCGGTGTCGAGACCGGCGTCGCCCTCCGTGTAGAGGGCGGCCGCGAACGCCTGGTCGATCACCGATTCCATGAGGTCAGCGTAAGCAAGCACTGTCCACAGCGGTCTCCACAGGCTGTGGATATCGAACGCGCGCACGAAACTCGGGCTCCGGGGCGTTGTCAGTGGCGGGTGCAAGACTCGACCGTATGACCGAACGCTGGGCGCTGGCCGTCACGGAGGGCGGGGGCGCGCGCCTCGCCCCGCTGGACCGCGCCGGCCGTCCGGCGGGCCCCGTCCTGACCGAGCCGGACCTCGCGGAGGCGGTCCGCTCCCGGCCGGACGTCACCCGCTGGGTGTGGCGCTCGACGGCCGAGGTCTACCCCCGGCTGCTGGCCGCCGGGGTGCGGGTCGAGCGGGCCTACGACGTGGAGGCCGCCGAGTCCCTGCTCCTCGGGCACGAGGGCCGCCTCGGCGAGCCCCGCTCGGCCGCCGCCGCGCTCGCCCGGCTGCGCGGCGGTCCGGTGCCGCCCGATCCGCCGCCCCGGGCCGCGGAGCCCGGCTCCCAGTCCTCCCTGTTCGACCCGCCCTCGGGCCCGGAGCTGCCGTTCGACGCGCTGACCGAGGTGTACGCGGCACAGCTCGCGCGGCACGACGCGACGGACCGGCCGGACCGGATGCGGCTGCTGACGGCCGCCGAGTCGGCGGGGATGCTCGTCGCGTCCGAGATGAACCGGGCGGGCCTGCCCTGGCGGGCGGACGTCCACCGCGAGGTGCTGGACGAAATGCTCGGCGAGCGGTACGCGGGCGGGGGCGAGCCGCGCCGCCTCGCCGAGCTGGCCGACGAGGTGTCCGCCGCCTTCGGGCGCCGGGTGCGCCCGGATCTCCCGGCCGATGTGGTGCGGGCGTTCGCGCGGGCCGGGATCAAGGTCCGCTCCACGCGCCGCTGGGAGCTGGAGACCCTGGACCACCCGGCGGTCGCGCCGCTCGTCCAGTACAAGAAGCTGTACCGGATCTGGACCGCGCACGGCTGGAGCTGGCTCCAGGACTGGGTACGCGACGGCCGCTTCCGCCCCGGGTACCAGCCGGGCGGCACGGTCACCGGGCGCTGGACGACCAACGGCGGCGGGGCGCTCCAGATCCCCAAGGTGATCCGGCGGGCCGTCGTCGCGGACGAGGGGTGGCGCCTGGTCGTCGCGGACGCCGCCCAGATGGAGCCGAGGGTGCTGGCCGCGATCTCCCGCGACCCGGGCCTGATGGAGGTCGCGGGCCATGAGGGCGACCTCTACACCGCGCTGTCCGACCGTGCCTTCCACGGCGACCGCGACCACGCCAAGCTCGCGCTGCTCGGTGCCGTGTACGGGCAGACCTCCGGGGACGGCCTGAAGAATCTGGCGGCCCTGCGCCGCAGGTTCCCGCGCGCGGTCGCCTATGTGGACGACGCCGCGAAGGCGGGCGAGGAGGGCCGTCTCGTACGCACCTGGCTGGGCCGGACCAGTCCGCCGGCGGCCGGGCACGGGGAGGACGAGGAGGCGGGCATCCCGCAGGAGGAGGACGGGGCGCGGGCGGAGTACACGCCGGGTTACGCCTCGTCGGACGCGCGGGCGCGCGGCCGGTTCACGCGGAACTTCGTGGTCCAGGGCAGTGCGGCGGAGTGGGCGCTGCTCCTCCTGGCGGCGCTGCGGCAGGCAATCGCCGTGGCCGGGCTCCGGGCGGAGCTGGTCTTCTTCCAGCACGACGAGGTGATCGTGCACTGCCCCCTCGGTGAGACGGAGGCGGTCGTGGCGGCGCTCCGGGAGGCGGCCGGGGTGGCCGGCCGGACGGCCTTCGGGGAGACACCGGTGCGCTTCCCGTTCACCACGGCGGTGGTGGAGCGCTACTCGGACGCGAAGTGAAACGGCCCGGGACCGAACCCCCTCCGGCCCGGGCCGTGCGCCGTACGCGCCCCGGGGAGAGAGCCCGGGGCGCGTGGCGCGGCGGTTACGACCGTTCAACCCGTCTGCTGTCTACCCGCGTTCCCACAACGCGGGGACATTCGGCGGCTCCCAGCCGGTCAGGGCGGTGTGAGCCTGCAGACAGCGGTAGGCGGCCCCGCCGTATGTGACGCGGTCTCCCGCGGTGTAGGCCGTCCCGGCCGCCCAGGTGCCGCCCGGGGTGGTCGGCGGGTCGGTCGGGTCGGTGGGCGGATCGGTCGGGTCCGTGGGGTCCTGGGCGACGTCGAGGACGAAGTCGAAGGTGCCCTCCTTGCCGGAGCCGACCGCCCGGACGTTCATCAGCAGCGCCGCGTCGTACAGCATGTCGGTGCTGTTGCGCGGCTCGCCCGGGAAGTACAGCTGAGTGGTGAGGATGCCCGATCCGGGGGCCTGGGCCTTCACATGGATGTGCCGGGTGCGGCCGGGGTAGAGGCCGGGCACGATCGTGGTGAGCGTGAAGGCCCCGTTCTGATCGGTGAACTGGTGGCCTCGGAAGCCGTAACCGCTCATGTCGTACGCGCCGTTGGTGTCGGCCTGCCAGAAGTCGAGCAGCACACCGGGGATCGGGCGGCACTCGCGCCCGAAGACGTAGCCGCTGACGGTGAGCGGGACGCCGGGCGTCGACGCGGTCACCAGGCTGGTGCGGAGCGGGGAGTTGGGCTTGAAGTAGGGGCCCTCGATCTGGTCGTGCGTCGGCTCGTCGCCGTCGTCGCAGTCCGGGGTCGGGGCGAGCGGCCGGCCGGTGTTCCCGGCGTCGCGGGCCAGCGCCACCCCGCCGCCCGCGAACAGCGGGACGGCGGTGGCCACGAGCGCCGCCTTGAGGAGGGACTTGCGACTGATCGCCGGACCGCCTGCGGCGGCGGGCTCGTTGCTCTCGGGGGATGCGGGGGGCATGGCTGACGGACTCCTCGGGATGGTGGGGGAAGGGGCACGTGCGCGGTGCGGGGGCCCGGGGCGGTGTCGGTCCGCCCCGGGCCCGTTCCTCGATCGCCTGAGGGGGTGGTGGTGCGGGGCGGTGTTACCCGGCCTGCCAGAGCGCGGGGACGTTCGGCGGGGTCCAGCCGGGCTGGGCCTGGTGGCCCTGGAGGCAGCGGTAGCTCGCCGAGCCGTACGTCACGACGTCACCGGCCGCGTAGGTCGTGCCGGCCGCCCAGGTGCCGCCGGGGTTGGTCGGCGGGTCGGTCGGGTCCGGCGGGGTGGTGGAGCCGTTGGTGACCAGGGTCAGCCCGTACGCCTGGAGCGCCGGGTTCAGCGGCTGGAAGTAGGTCACCCCGCCCTGCGAGCAGTTGCCGGTACCGCCGGAGGTGACGCCCTGGGCCTGGCTGCCGGAGATGAACGAACCGCCGGAGTCGCCGGGTTCGGCGCAGACGTTGGTCCGGGTCACCCCGGAGACGGTGCCCTCCTGGTAGGTGACGCTGCTGTTGCGTTGCTGGACCGTGCCGCAGTGCCAGCCTGTGGTGGAGCCGGAGCGGCAGACCGACGAGCCCTCGACCGCCTCGGTGGAGCCGGTGACCGTCACGTCGCCGTTGCCGTAGCCGTTGACCAGCGGGCGCGGGGTTGAGTTGGTGTTGGTGGCGACCCAGGAGTAGTCGCGGCCGGGGAAGGTGGAGCCCTGGAAGGAGCCCTGGGCCTGCTGGTTGTATCCGCTGGTGGAGACGCCCGGCGTGCCGCAGTGCCCGGCGCTGACGAAGCCGCCCTGGGTGCCGCGCTTGACGGGGAAGCCGATGGAGCAGCGGCCCGAGCCGTTCATGTAGTACGCGTCGCCGCCGCGCAGGTCCGTGAAGGTGCGGGGCCGCTCGGTGGACCGGGCGACCGTCACCAGGTCGCGGGCGACCCCGGCTTTCGCGAGGAACGCGTCGGCGGCGGAGGCCTTCCCGGCCTGGACGACGACGCGGTTGGTCCGTACGTCGACGTACCAGGCGGGTATGTCCTTCGGCGCGGTGCGCAGCGCGACCCGGTCCAGGGCGGCCTTGGCGGTGTCGAGTTCGGCGAGGCTGTGGTCGACGACCTGGGCGCGGGCGCCGGCCTTCGCGATGCGGGCGGCGTCCGAGGCGTCGGTGGTGGCGACGGTCAGATCCGCGTCGTCACCGCTGACCCGGGCACCGGCGAACCGCTCGCCGAGCGAGTACCGCAGCCCGGCGGTGAGGGCGGCGGCCCGCGACTCACCCGCGATGCGGACACGGGCCTCGGCGGCGGTGAGTCCGAGGTCCCGCTGCATGGCCTTGAGCAGGCCGGGCGAGAGGTGGGCGGAGTCCGCCACGGGGGTGGGGGCGATGGAGGCGGGGTCGGCGGACGCGGTGCCGGTCAGCCCGGCGAGTGCGAGCGCGCCGACGGCCACGGTGGCGGTACACGCGGCCAGGGCGTGTCTGCGGAGCGGGGATCTCTCCACGGAACTCTCCTTGACTTCGGGGGAAGCGTTTCGGGGGAATCGCCGCCAAGGTAGCCGCGTGCACGCCGGGTTCAGGAGATCCCGTCCGCCCCATCGCGCCGCGTTATGGGGCGCGCCGGGCCCGGGCCCGAACTCCCTTTGTATACGGCGCCCGAGTAGGTTCCCCTCATGCGAATAGGCCGACTGCTGGGCAGTGGACGCAACGCGGACGTGTACGAGCTGGACGAGGCGTGGGTGCTGCGGCGTTACCGCGACGGGATGGACGCCTCCCGGGAACTGCCCGTCATGTCCTACCTGTCCGCCTCCGGCTACCCGGTGCCCCGGCTGGGCCCGCGGCCCCTGTCGGCCGGGCCCGGCGATCTGGTCCTCCAGCGCCTGCACGGGCCGACGATGCTGGAGTCGCTGATGTCCGGAGCGGTGGGCGCCGAGGAGGGCGCGGGCCTGCTGACCGGGCTCCTCACCGAGCTGCACTCCGTCCCGGCCCGGCTCTCGCCCGACCTCGAGGACCGGGTGCTCCACCTGGACCTGCACCCCGACAACGTGATGATGACGGCGGACGGGCCCGTGGTCATCGACTGGAGCAACACCGAGGAGGGCCCGCCCGCCCTGGACCGGGCCATGTCGGCGCTGATCCTGGCGCAGGTGGCGGTGGACCCCGGCCACCCGGCGGCTGACGGGGCCCGGGAGCTGGTCACCGCCCTGGTGCCCCGCCTGGCCGCCGACGACGGCATCCCCGCCCCCCGACTCGCCGACGCGGCCGCCCGGCGCACCCTCAACCCGACGATGAGCCCGCCCGAGAAGGCCCGGATCGGCGAGGCGGCGGCCCTGGTGGCGGCGCTGGCGGGCCGGTAGCGCGCCCTACTCCCGCGCCCCGGCGAGCTCCACCGGCCGGGTACGCAGGGCGAGCCGGGCGGGCAGTACGGCGAAGACCACCGCGAGCGCCGCGCTCACCGCGACCACGAGCCCGACCGCCTCCCACGGCACGACGACCGCCGCCGGGACGTCGAGCCGGCCGAGCGCCGCCCGTACGCCCAGCAGGTTCAGCGTGGCCACCGCCCCGCCGAGCCCCGCGCCCACCGCGACCACGGCCAGCGCCTCCGCCCCGGCCAGCCGCAGCACCTGGGCCTTCGTCGCCCCGGCGAGGCGCAGCACGGCGAAGTCACGGACCCGGTCCGCGGTGGCCATGACCTGGGTGTTGGCGAGGGCGATCCCCGTGTAGACCAGGGCGATGGCGAGGATCATCAGCAGCCCGGTCCGGGTGGAGCCGCCGCCCGGGGCGAGGGTCGCGGCCCACTGCTCCCGGGTCAGCACCTCGGTGCCGGTGGCCCGCCCGGCCGCGCGCAGCCCGCGCTCGACGGCCTGCCGGTCGGCCCCGGCGCGGACGGCTATCCCGACGCGGTCGACGGGGGCGCCCGCCGCGTTGTGCGGGGTGAGGTAGACGCCGTTGTCGCCGGTGCCGACGGCAAGCACGGCCGCGATGCGCAGGGTGACCTCGCGGCCGTCGCCGAGCCAGACGCGGACGCGGGCGCCGACCCGGTGGTCGGCCCACTCCTCGTTGACGACGATCGAGCGGTCGTCCAGGTCGGCGAGCCGTCCGGCGACCACGGGCAGCGCCGACACGGCGGCCTCGTCGGCCGGGTCCACCGCCCGGGCTTCGGAGCGGACGAGGGCGGTGCGCTCT
This sequence comes from Streptomyces sp. NBC_00523, assembly GCF_036346615.1. NCBI lineage: Bacteria > Bacillati > Actinomycetota > Actinomycetes > Kitasatosporales > Streptomycetaceae > Streptomyces > Streptomyces sp. NBC_00523. The sequence goes on from NZ_CP107836.1 coordinate 3,329,140, forward strand.
TCGAGGACGGTGACGGAGGTGGCGCGCGAGGCGCTGACCCGGGCGCCTTCGACGCGCCGGACCCGGTCCACGAACTCCCCTGGTATGCCCGCACGTTCGCCCACGGCCACGAAGTCCGCCGTGACCTGGCCGCGCGCCTCCGCCGCCTTGGCCGCGTCGATGGTGGCCTTGGTGCCCATCAGCGAGGCGGCCAGGGCGACGGTGACGAGCACGGGCGCGGCGACGGCGGCCGTCCGGCGCAGCCCGGCCGAGGCGTTCTCCCGGACCAGGAGGCCGGTGGCGCCCGGCAGCCGGGCGGGCAGCCAGGCCAGGAGGCGGATCGCGGGGCGGACCAGGACGGGCGCGAACAGGGCGCATCCGGTGATCAGGAGCATCGGCTGCGTGGTGTACGTCTTCCGCTTGAGGAGCCCCGCCGGGTCCTGGACGAGGCCGAGCACCACCAGCACCGCCCCGGTGAGCAGGACGGCGGCGCCCAGCACCACGCGGACCGGCGGCATCGTGCCGCTGTCCACGGCGGCGTCGCGCAGGGCCTCGGCCGGGCGGACCCGTCCGGCGCGGTGCGCGGCGGCGACCGCTCCGGCGAGGGCGACGGCGAGGCCGGTCCAGAAGGCGGTGTGCAGCGGCCAGTTCTGGTGCCCAATGGCGAACCAGGCCGGGGCGAAGCTCTGTTGAGCCATCCAGGACGCGAGCCGGGGCGCCCCGGAGAGCCCCAGCCGGCAGCCCGCCGCCGAGGCGAGGACGCCGACGAGCGCGGCCTCCGCGTACACCAGGCGGCGCACCTGGCCGGGCGTCGCGCCCGCCATACGCAGCAGGCCGAACTCGCGGCGGCGCTGGGCCACGGCGAAGGAGAACGTCGAGGCGACGACGAACACGGAGACGAAGGCGGTGATTCCGGCGGCGGTGCCCAGCAGGGCGTTCACGGAGACGAGGGCCTCGGCGTCCCGGTCCGGGTCGGGGTCGGCCTTGCGCCGTTCGTCGCCCGTGAGGACGTCCAGGCCCGGGCCGAGGGCGGCGCGCACGGCGGCCGGGCCGGCGTGCACCACGACGGCGTCGATGTCCGGGGCGAGCCGTGCGGCCTCCGCCTCGCCGAAGAACACCGCGCGCTCGACGGGGGCGGGGCGCACGGTCCCGGTCACCGTCCAACGCCCCTTGCCCGCGGGTGTGGTGAGGGTGATCCGGTCTCCCACGGCCCCCTCCCCCGCCGCGACCACGACCTCGCCGGGCACGGCGGGCGGACGACCGGAGAGCAGCCGGTACCGGGCCGCTGCGGCGACGGGCCAGGGGTGCCCGGCCGCCTCGCCGGACCCGTTCCCCGCCGACACCCAGAACGTGCGGTCCAGCTCCGTGCGCCCCAGCCCCGCCAGTCGCTCGGCCACCTCGGCCGGAACGGGCCGGGGATCGGTGAGCTTCTGCGTACGGACGCCGATCGGAGTGCTGACGCGCACCTGGTCCGCGCCCCGCACCACCACCGGCGCGGCGGCGAACCGCTCCGGTGCCTGCTCCGGTCCGGCGAAGGTGGCGGCGAGGGCCAGCCCCGTCGTGGCGATGATCCCCACGCCGAGGGCCAGCGCGAGGAAGGAGCCGGCGAGGGTGACCCAGCGGGTCCGTATGCCTTGAAGGACGAGCTTCAGCACGGGAGGGCCCCCATCCGGGTCATCCGGGCCGCGATCTCCTCGGCCGCCGGGGCGTGCAGCTCGTCGCGCACCCTGCCGTCCGCGAGGAATAGCACCCGGTCCGCGTAGGAGGCGGCGACCGGGTCGTGGGTCACCATGATCACGGTCTGGCCGTCGTTCGCCATGGTCCGCAGCAGCGTCAGCACCTCGCGGCCGGTCGTGGAGTCCAGCGCGCCGGTCGGCTCGTCGCCGAACAGGACGTCGGGCCGGGTGACCAGGGCGCGGGCGAGCGCCACCCGTTGCTGCTGGCCGCCCGACAGCTCACCGGGGCGGTGCCCGGCGCGCCCGCCGAGGCCCACCCGGTCGAGGACTCCGAGGACGTCGGCGCGCTTCGGGCGGCGGCCCGCGAGTCTGAGCGGGAGGGCCACGTTCTGCTCGGCGGTGAGGGCGGGGAGCAGGTTGAACGCCTGGAAGACGAAGCCTATGCGGCTGCGGCGGAGCAGGGTCAGCCGGCGTTCGCTCAGCCCGGTCAGCTCCGTGTCGCCGAGGAACACCTGCCCCGCGGTGGGCCGGTCGAGCCCGGCGGTGCACTGGAGCAGGGTGGACTTGCCGGAGCCGGAGGGGCCCATGACGGCGGTGAAGGAGCCCCGGGGGATGTCCAGGCTGACCGCGTCGAGCGCGGTGACGGCACCGGACTTCCCAGCGTAGGACCGGGTGACCGAGCGGAGTCGGACGGCTGAGTGATTCATGCCTTCAGCCAACCGCCGTCGGCCGCCCGGCACATCGCAGCGGTTTCCACTTCTGAGGTGGAGGTAGCTCCACCTCAGAAGTGGAAACCGCTGGGTGGTCCGGGTCCGTGGGCGCCGCCTACGGTTCCTCCATGTCCTCGTCCTCCGGCCTCCACCAGGCCCTGTGGCAGCGGCGTTACCTGCGCGGCCCCTGGCCGTGGCGGGCGGCGCTCTACCTGCTGACCGGCGCGCTCGTCGGCGTCCTGGCGTTCGCCGTCCTCCTGCTGCTCGCGGTCGCGGGCGGTGCGCTCGCCGTGCTCCTCGTCGGCCTCCCGCTCCTGCTCACCCTGGCCCTCTCGGGCATCCCGCTCGCCGCTCTGGAGCGCCGCAGGCTGCGGCTGGTGGACCCCCGCCCGCTCGCCCCGGTCCACGGCGAACCGGACGGCACCGGGCTCACCGCCTGGCTACGGACCCGGCTGCGGGAGCGGGCGACCTGGCGGGAGCTGGGGTACGCGCTGCTCACCGCGGTGGTCCTGTGGCCGGTGGAAGCGGTGACCGTGGGGGCGGCGCTCACGGTGTGCGGCGGGCTGATCGCGGCGCCCGTGGCGCTGGCCGTGAGCGGCGGCGAGGAGGTCCGGGTGCTGAAGTTGTGGCTCGTCCACTCCTATCCGGCCGCCTTCGGGTCGCTGCTCGCCGGGCTGATGCTGCTCCCGGTGTTCGCGTATCCGTTGGGGGTGCTGGCGGCCTGGCGCGCGACGGTGGCCCGGGCGCTGCTCTCGGACTCCGGGGCGGGCGCGCGACTGCGGGAGCTGGACCGCTCCCGAAGCCGGCTGGTGGACGCCTTCGAGGCGGAGCGGCGGCGCATCGAGCGCGATCTGCACGACGGGGCGCAGCAACGGCTGGTCGCCCTGTCGATGACGCTCGGACTGGCCCGGCTGGAGGACCCGCCGGAGCCGCTGGCCGGGCTGCTGGCCAAGGCGCACGGCGAGGCGGACACCGCGCTGGTGGAGATCCGGGAGCTGATCCGGGGCATCCACCCCCAGGTCCTCACCGACCGGGGGCTGGGCGCGGCCGTGGAGGACGTCGCGGACCGCTCGGTGATACCGGTCCATGTGGAGCTGGAGCTGCCGGCGCGGCTGCCGGGGGCCGTGGAGAGCGGGGTCTACTTCGCGGTGTGCGAGGCGTTGGCGAACGCGGCTCGGCACAGTGGGGCGGAGCGGGTCCGGGTGTCCGGGCAGGTGGCGCGCGGCCGACTGGTGGTGGAGGTGGCGGACGACGGGCGGGGCGGTGCCTCGGCCGGGGACGGGACGGGGCTCCAGGGGGTGGCCGACCGTCTCTCGGTGCTGGACGGCCGTTTGGTACTGTCCAGTCCCCCCGGCGGGCCCACGGTGTTCCGCCTGGAAGTCCCGGTGCCGGGTGCGAGCGGGAGGCCCTGAGCGTGCGGATCGTACTGGCCGAGGACAGCGTGCTCCTGCGCGAAGGGCTCGTCGGTCTCCTCGAACGGTTCGGCCACCGGGTGGTGGCGGGCGCGGGGACGGCGGACGAGCTGATCGCGGCGGTCGCCGAGCACGGCCCGGACATCGTGGTGACCGATGTCCGCATGCCGCCCGGCTTCTCCGACGAGGGCCTGCGCGCCGCGCTCGAACTGCGCGCGAAGCAGCCCGGCTTGCCGGTGCTCGTGCTCAGCCAGTACGTGCAGCGCACCTACGCGGAGGATCTGCTCGACTCGGCGGACGGGCGGGGCGTCGGCTATCTCCTCAAGGAACGCATCGGCCACGTCGAGGAGTTCGTGGACGCCCTCGCCCGGGTCGCCGCCGGGGACACCGTGGTGGACCCGGAGGTGGTCCGGCAGCTGATCCGGCACCGCCGGGATCCGCTGTCCCGGCTGAGCGCGCGCGAGCTGGAGGTGCTGGCCCTGATGGCGGAGGGCAAGTCCAACGCCTCGGTCGCGGCGGCCCTTTCGGTGAGCGAGGGCACGGTGAGCAAGCACTTCGGCTCCATCCTCGGCAAGCTGGACCTGTCCGTGGACGACACCACCAATCGCCGGGTGCTCGCGGTGCTGGCGTATCTCAGGGGCTGACCCCTCCGGTCTCAGGGGCTGACCCCTCCGGACCTGCGCGCCCAGCCGGCCTCGCTGCGGCCGCCGGGCCGGACGCGGCGGCCCGCGCGCGCCCACGGGGCTGGGCGGACCACGTCGGCGGGCAGGGCCTCGGCGCGGTGGGAGGCCAGGGCGTGCAGGACGGTGAGGACGGCGGCCAGTTCCTCGGGGGTGGGGTCTCCGGACAGGAGGCGGATGTTCATGCGGGCTGGTTCCCGTGCTTGCGGTGCGGCAGGGGCACCGACTTGGTCCGGAGCATGGCGAGACCGGCCGCGAGGACGGCCCGGGTGTGCGCGGGGTCGATGACGTCGTCCACGAGCCCGCGCTCGGCCGCGTAGTACGGGTGCATGAGCTCCGCCTTGTACTCCTTGACCAGCTGCTGCCGCGCGGCCTCGGGGTCGTCGGACGCGGCGATCTGGCGGCGGAAGACGACGTTGGCGGCGCCCTCCGCGCCCATGACCGCGATCTCGTTGGCCGGCCAGGCGTAGGAGAGGTCCGCGCCGATGGACCGGGAGTCCATGACGATGTACGCGCCGCCGTACGCCTTGCGCAGGATGACCTGGATGCGGGGCACGGTCGCGTTGCAGTACGCGTACAGCAGCTTCGCCCCGTGGCGGATGATGCCGCCGTGCTCCTGGTCGACGCCGGGCAGGAAGCCGGGCACGTCGACCAGCGTGACGAGCGGGATATTGAAGGCGTCGCAGAGCTGCACGAAGCGGGCGGCCTTCTCGGAGGCGTGGATGTCGAGCACCCCGGCCAGCACCATGGGCTGGTTGGCGACGACACCGACCGTGCGTCCGTCGATCCGGCCGAGGGCGCAGATGACGTTGCCCGCCCAGTGCTCGTGGACCTCCATCAGGTCGCCGTCGTCCAGCAGTTCGCGGACCACCTGGCGCATGTCGTACGGGCGTTGCGGGTCGGCCGGGACCAGGTCGAGCAGGGTGTCGCCGGGGCGGTCGGCCGGGTCGTCGCAGGGCGCGGCCGGCGGTTCCTCGGTGCTGTTGGCCGGGAGCAGGGTGATCAGGTGGCGGACCTCGTCCAGGCAGGTCTCCTCGTCGTCGTACGCGAAGTGCGCGACGCCCGAGGTGCCCGCGTGGACGTCGGCGCCGCCGAGGCCGTTCTGCGTGACCTGTTCGCCGGTGACGGCCTGGATGACGTCGGGGCCCGTGATGAACATCTGGGAGGTCTCGCGGACCATGAACACGAAGTCGGTGAGCGCCGGGGAGTAGGCGGCGCCGCCCGCGCACGGGCCGAGCATGACGCTGATCTGCGGGATGACCCCGGAGGCACGGGTGTTGCGCTGGAAGATGCCGCCGTAGCCGGCGAGCGCGGTGACGCCCTCCTGGATGCGGGCGCCCGCGCCGTCGTTGAGCGAGACGAGCGGGGCCCCGGCCGCGAGGGCCAGGTCCATCACCTTGTGGATCTTCGCGGCGTGCGCCTCGCCGAGCGCTCCGCCGAAGATCCGGAAGTCGTGGGCGTAGACGAAGACCGTGCGGCCCTCGACGGTGCCCCAGCCGCCGACGACGCCGTCGGTGTGCGGGCGCCGGTCCTCCAGGCCGAAGCCGGTCGCGCGGTGCCTGCGCAGCTGCTCGACCTCCTGGAAGGTGCCCGGGTCGAGCAGCAGCTCGATGCGCTCGCGGGCGGTGAGCTTGCCCTTGGCGTGCTGGCGTTCGGTGGCGGCGGCGTCCCCGGTGGCCACGGTGGTGTGCAGGCCGTTCAGTTCGGCGGTGCGGGTACGGAGCGAGAGCACCGCGGCGGGCGCCGCGAACTCCTCCTCCAGTTCGGCCAGTGTCTGGGTTTCCACGGTTCGACTCCCTTGTCTGCTCAGCCGGGTCAGAGGCCGAGGCCGCGGTAGCGGCGCGGCCAGATGCCGTGCTTGCCGGGGGCGAGAATGCCCTCCGCGTCGAGTGCGTCCTTGATGCGTTCGCCGAGCCTGCGCACGGCGTGGTCGTTGAAGCCGTAGGTCGCGACGACCCGGTCCATCAGCGCGGGATGGGCCCGCTGGACGCCGTATCCGGCCTCCGCCGCGCCCCGGACCAGCGCCTCGCACAGCCCCAGGGCGCGCGCCCGGTCGTCCGCGTCCCGGGTGTCGAAGACGGCGGTGACCCGGTGGTGCAGGGCCCGCGCCCCGACCGCGAAGGCGCCCAGGTAGTCCGTGCCGTGGGCGTGCGCGAGGTCCCGGGCCAGCGCGTACTGCGCGAGGGCGTCCGCGCCGGTCACCGGCGAGACGGGGGTGAGGTCGAGCCGGCCCGCGTACGGCAGCCAGCCGTCGGCCTCGTCCGCCGGGCGTACGTGTCCCGCCTCGCCGCCCGCCGCCCCGGTACGGGAGAACCGCGCGCCGGGGACGGCGGCGAGCGCGTCCCGGATGACGGACCACTGGGCGTCGATCACGGCGGGCGCCCCGGCCAGCTCCCCGTACAGGTTCCAACGGCCGATGCCGAGGTCCGCCATCAGCGTGCGGACGACGCTGTCGGGGACCGGCCCGGTGCCCTGGTGGTACGTGGCGCGGCTGCCGGCCGCCGCCGCGTCGAGGAGCACGCTGCGGACGGTCGGCGTCCCGGTGACGGTGCGGTCCCGCAGCAGCGGGCGCAGGGCGTCGACCAGGGGCCCGAGGCCGTCCTCGGCCGGAACGGCGACCGCGTAGGCCCGGCGCGCCGCCGGTTCGGGGCGCAGCCGCACCCCGAGCTTGGTGACGATCCCGAACGCGGACCGGGCGAACATCGCGCCGAGGGCCGGTCCGCAGCCGTAGGGGGCCCAGGGCCCGGGGCCGGTCAGGGCGGCGGCCCCGGTGCGCACCACCTCCCCGTCGGCGAGCACGACCTCCATGCCGTACGGGGCCGCGTCGGCGCCCTCGTAGCCGGGGCCGCCGGTGGAGCGTTCCAGGACCTCGCCGAGGACGCTGCCCCAGCGGGGACCTTCGAGGTCCACCCGCTGGTCCAGGCCGAGTTCGGCGATGCGCCCCGCGAGGTCGTGGAAGGTGACCCCGGGCTCCACGACCGCGTAACCGCCCGCCGGGTCCACCTCGACCACCCGGTTCATCCGGGCGAGGTCCACGGCGACCGCGCCCGGGAGCCGGGGGGCCGGGCCGCCGAAGCCGGGGTCGCGGCCCGGCAGCACCGGCGAGAGCGGCACTCCGAACGCCCCGGCGATGCGCACCACCGCCCGGACGTCCTCGACGGTGGCGGGCATCAGGGCGGCGGAGGCCCCGAAGTGACCCTCGTCCACCACGGGTTGGGGGTCGGTGTAGCCGGGGAGGCCGACCGCGCCCTCGGTCAGGACCCACCGCGGGCCCAGGGCCACCCGGAAGGCGGCCAGGGCCCGGGTGAAGTCCCGGCCGTCCACCCCGGGCGGGAGCCGGCGGACCTTCACGGCGTGCCTGCCCCGATCCGGACCGGGGACCGCTCCGAGGGCACGAAGGCCTGGACGTCGATGCGCTCCCACACCCCGGAGACGGCGAACGGGTCACCGGTGGCGAACTCCTCCGCCTCCTCCCGGGTGGCGGCCTCGACCACGATCAGGCTGCCGACCGCGGTGGTGCCGTCGGCGGCCGTCAACGGCCCGTACAGCACGGGTCGTACGCTCGCCTCCCGCAGCCGCGCCGAGTGGGCCGGGCGCTGGGCGGCGCGCAGCTCCGCGGTGCCCGGCGCGTCCAGGCAGTGGATCGCCCACAACATGTCCTTCTCCTTCCGGTGGGGGTGACGGGGTCCGCTCAGGCGGCGCGTTCGGTGCTGAACGCGGGGGCCGACTGTTCGCGGAGCCGGGTCAGTTCGCTGACGACGGCCTGGCGGGCGGCGAGCTTCTCCTGCTTGACGGAGAACCGCTCGGGGATGACCCGGTACTCGGCCTCGACCACGCTGGCGAGCTTCTCGCCGTGGTGGAAGCCGATGCGGCACCGGAAGACCGAGCCGACCGGACTGCGGGTGTGTTCGAGCAACTCGTACTGGGCGGTGGCGGGCAGCGGGAAGACGAAGCTGTGGAACTCGGAGTTGACCGAGCCGATCACGAAGCGGGTCTTCTCCGGGCCGGTGACGAAGAACTGCTCGGTGACCACCGTCCACATCTGGCGGGCCGCCTCCAGCAGGGTGATGGCCGGGATGTGCTGGCCGGTGAGGTGGTCCTCCAGGACCTCGACGCGCTCGTCGATGACGAGGTCGGCGACGAAGCGCTTCTCACCGGTCTGGCCGACCGGGCCGATCAGGACGTTCTTGGCGTCGTGCTTGTGGGTGAGGTGCTGGTCGGCCGGTTCCGGAACCCCGCCCTTGCCCAGCGAGACGGCCGGTCCGTGCGCCTCGGCCAGGGCGCGTATCTCGGCGAGCTGGCCGGCGCTGAGGCCCTGGCCGATGCTCACCGTCAGGCTCTCGGCCAGTTCCCCGGCGCGCAGCCGGGCGATCAGCTCGGAGACCGGGACGGTCCCCCGGTTGGCGAGGAAGTCCTCGAAACGGTCCCCGACGGCGATGAGTGCTTCGTGCGACATGTCGATCCCTCCAGGATGTGGGGCTGGTGCGGGCGGGTGCGGTGCGTCAGACGGCGGTGGCCGCCAGCTGCTCGACGGTGCGGACGTACGCGTCGGACAGGGCGCCGACCGTGCGGACGTCGGAGATGACGTACTCCTCCTCGAAGGGGTCGACGCCGAGCTCCATCTCCAGCTGGATGACGAGGCGGGCCAGCAGCAGGGAGTTGAGCCCCAGCTCGTGCAGGAACTCCGAGCCGGTGAGCGTGGGGTGCGTCGGGCGCTCGGCCTCGGCGAGCAGGGCGTTGATCTCCTGGTGGACCAGGGCGGTGATGTCGGCTGCGATCAGCATGTGATTCCTCCGTCTACGACGATCGACTGTCCGGTGATGAATGAAGAGGCGGGCGAGATGAGATAGAGAACGGCGTCGGCGATTTCGTTCATGGTGCCGAGCCGGCCGAGCGGGGTGCGGCGCCGAATGCGTTCCCGATTCTTCTCGGTGACTTCCTCGGTCATGTCACTGTCGAAGAATCCGGGCACCAGCGAATTCACCCGGATATTGAAGGCCCCGAGTTCCCGGGCCAGGCTGCGGCTGAATCCGTCGAGCCCGGCCTTGGTGGCGGCGTAGACCGCCACGCCCCGGTAGCCGCGGATGGCGTTGATGGACGAGATGTTGAGGATCTGGCCGCCGCCCTGGCGCGTCATCGCGCGGGCGCACGCCTGGGCGAGGGTGATCGGGGCGAGCAGATTGCTCGCGATCAGCGTCTCGGTCTGCTTGCGAGAGGTGGTGAGGAAGAGCTCCTGGTGGAGCACGGCCGCGTTGTTGACGAGCAGGTCGACCCGGCCGAAGCGGCGCACCACCGTGCGGACGACCCCGCGCAGCGCGTCCGGGTCCCCGAGGTCGGCGGCCTCCCAGAGGAAGCGGTCGCCCCGCTCGGCCTGGAGGTCCTTCACGAAGTCGTTGGCGGACCGGCTGAAGGTCGCGACCCGCCACCCCTCGGCGAGCAGCCGCTCGACCAGAAGCCGGCCGAGCCCGCGACTGCCGCCGCTGACGAGGGCGACCCGGTCCTCGGAGGCGGTAGCCCCGTCGGCGCTCATGCCGCACTCCGGATCTTCTTGTACCGCTCCGAGTGCTGCGGGGCGGCGGAGACCTCCACGAGCACCGGGACCTTGTACGCCTCCAGGCGCCGGCCGCAGTACTCGCGGACCCTGCGGGTGACGGAGCGCCGGTCCTCGTCCTCGACCAGCTGCACGGTCGCCTTGACGACCATGCCGGTGACCGGGCTCGGGCGGCCGCTGACGGTGGCCTCCGCGATGTTCTCGACCTCCAGCAGGACGCTCTCGACCTCGCTGGGGTAGACCTTCTCGCCGCCCACGTTGATGATCTCGGAGTTCCGGCCCAGGATGCGCACCCAGTCGCCGTCCACCTCGACCACGTCCTGCGTGTTGAAGAACCCGTCCTCGTCGAAGGGCGCGGGCGCGTTGAGGTAGCCGAGCATGGCCATCTCGGAGCGGATCCACAGGATGTTGTCGATGATCCGGTGCTCGAATCCGGCCGTGCCGAGCTTCACCCACAGGGTGTCGTCGCCTCGCGACCGGGTCGGCAGGATGCCCAGCTCGGACAGCCCGTACGTCTGCTTGAGCCGGACGCCCGGCAGCGCCTCGCCGAGCCGCCGCAGCGTCTGGAGCGGCATGGGCTCGGTGCCGTACGTGACGAGCTTCAGCGAGTCCGTGGCGTACCGCTCGTGGGCGCCGGAGATCAGCACCATGTTCAGGAAGGTGGGCGTGGTCGGCAGGATCTGCACCCGGTGGTCGGCGATGGCCTCGAAGACGGCCTCCGGGGTGCGCTCCGCGACGGTCACCACGGTGCCGCCCTGGCTGAGCGTGTGCAGCAGGGTGTTGACGCCGCCGATGTGGTCCAGGCTGAGGAAGGACAGGATGCGCGAGGGGCGGGTCGGCTCGCCGTAGCGGGCGAGGACCTTGTCGAAGTCGAGCACGGACGCCTTGCTGCGGCCGGTGGTGCCCGAGCTGAAGAGCACCAGGCCGGGCCGGCCGGCGTCCCGCAGCTCGCCGTAGAGGGCGTGGTCCGCGCGGCGGCCGGTGCGCTCGCAGCGGTGCACGCCGCCCTCGTCCACCCGGACGACGACCTCGACCTCGGCCACGTCCAGGAACTCGGCGCGCTTGGCGGCGGGCAGGACGGTGAGCGGGACGACGACGACCCCGCGCTCGATGAGCGCCAGCAGACCGGCGCACGCCTGCGGGGAGTACGCCCCCTCCAGCGTGACGACCTCGCCGGGGCGGACCTGGTGGCGGTCGAGGAAGCCGCGCCACTCGTCCACGAGCCTCAGCAGGTCCTCGTAGCGGTAACTGCGGCCCTCGAAAGCGACGGCCTCGGAATCCCGGAAGGATTCCAGTCGGGCCAGAAAAGGGTGAGGCATTGTTTTCTCCTGGATTTCGAAGGCTTTCGGATGTCGATGACTCGAAGCTAGTACGCGGTAATTCGCCGCTCAATATGGCTTTTATGAGCCCTCGTACGGGGTGGCCATTCGGAGTGGCCATTCGGGCAGGGGTACGGGGTAGCCGCACGGCTATGTAGCGGAAGAGGCATCGGCCGGCGCATGCTGGGAGGCGTAACGCACGACTGCCGTGACCTGTCCTGGGATGGCAGCGGGCCGCCGAATCCGGCCGGCCCCGGTGCGCCGGTTCTCCGGCGCGTTGCCCCCAGGAGCAGAAGTGATCCAGCAGATCCTGCCGCCCGCCGTCGCCTGCGCCGACGCCACCGCCGACGTCCCCGCGGCCCAAGTGCTGCCGGAGGAGGAGCCGTTGCTCGCGAAGTGCGTGGAGCAGCGGCGCCGGGAGTTCACCACCACCCGGCACTGCGCCCGCCGCGCGATGTCCGCGCTCGGGGTCGCCCCCGCCCCGGTCCTCCCGGGCGCCAAGGGCGAACCGCGCTGGCCGGCCGGGGTGACCGGCAGCATGACCCACTGCGACGGCTACCGGGCCGCGGCGCTGACCCGCAGCGACCGGTTCCACAGCGTCGGGATCGACGCGGAGTGCCACGCGCCCCTGGAGGAGCGGATGGTGCGGCACATCTCCGTGCCCGCCGAGCGCGAGCACCTGGCGGAGCTGGCCCGGGCCAGGCCCGAAGTGCACTGGCCCACGGTGATGTTCAGCGCGAAGGAGGCCGTCTACAAGACGTGGTTCCCGCTCACCGGGCGCTGGCTCGGCTTCCGGGACGCCCGGCTCGCGTTCGACCCGGAGGCGGGCACCTTCCGGGCCCGGCTGATGGTGCCGGGGCCGGTGATGGACGGCGCCCGCCTGGGCTGGTTCACCGGCCACTGGGCGGTGCGCGAGGGCCTGGTGCTCACCGCGATCGCACTGCGGCGGGGGCGGTGACGGCGGCGGCGGTGAACGTGGACCGGTCCGCGAGGCCCGTGAGCTCCGCCGCCGCCCAGGCGCCCGCCGTACGCAACTGGCCCGGGGCCGACGGGAGGACCGGCCAGTCGAGGCGCTGGGCGTGCTCCATCAGGACCCGGTCCGTGCCGCCGACGACCACGGGGCGGCCGACCGCGAGGAGCATGTCCAGGTCGCTCGCGTGGTCCCCGTAACAGCTCGACTCCCCGGCGTCCAGGCCGAGTCCGGCGATGGTCTCGCGGACCGCGTCGGCCTTCACCGAGCCGATCATCGGGCGCTCCACCTCACCGGTGAGCAGTCCGTCGGGGCCGACGACCGGCTCCGAGCAGAGGATGAGATCGGCGCCCAGGTCCTCGGCGAGCGGGTCCAGGCAGCCCCGGAACGAGCCGGAGACCAGCACCACCAGGTCCCCCGCCTCCCGGTGCCGGCTCGCGGCGGCCCAGGTGGCGACGGTGACGGCGGCGGGCCCGCGCCGGTACTCCTCGTACCACTCGCGCCCGGCGGTGCGCAGCGCGTCCATCGGGACCCCGGCGAAGCGGCGGTAGTAGCGGCGGTTGATCTCCGAGCGGTGCACGCCGGAGTCGGCGGCCTCGCGGACGCCGGCCATCACGGCGGCGTGTCCTGAGCCGTCGTCGCCGTGGCGGGCCATCCAGAACCGCAGGAAGTCGAACATGCTCTTGGTGTTGATCAGCGTCTCGTCGACGTCGAAGAAGGCGGCGCGGGTGGCCTTCGTCGTGATCGCTCGGTTCATGAAGTTCATCGCGGAGTTCACCAGCCGGTTCCGTAGGGGGAGGCCGGCGCGTGGGCGGCGGCCTGCGGGGCGGGGCCGCACAGGCCCTCGCGCAGGGCGCGGGCGGCGGCGAGCGTGCGGTTGGGGCAGTTGAGCTTGGCCAGGATGTTGGCGACCAGCCGCTTCGCGCCGTGCTCGGAGATCCGCAGCCGGCGCCCGATCTGCTTGTTGCTGAGGCCGTCCACGACGAGCGTCAGGGCCTCGCGCTCGCGCGGCGTGAGCCGGGGCGCGGCCGGGACCTCGCGGGCGCCGCGCCCGGCGAGTTCGAGGAGGGGCCGGGTCAGGGCGGCCGGTATGCGCGCCTCGCCGGCCCGCATCGCGCCGAGCACGTCACCGAGGGCCGCCGCGTCGAGGCCGTCGGAGAACAGCAGCGAGGCGCCCGCCACGGAGGCGACCCGGTCGAGGTCGAAGGACCGGCTGTCCGGCAGGAGCAGGAGCACGCGCACCCCGTACGCGGCGACGCGGTGCAGCACGGAGTCGCCGTCCAGGTCGGCCGGCTCCGGCACGATGAGCAGCACATCGGTCGCCGGGTCGCCGACCGCGTCCACGGCCGCCGACAGCTCCGGGAAGGCCCGGCAGCTCCCGACCGCGTCCACGGCACCGAGCATGCGCTCCAGGCCGTAGCGCTGAAGGTCGTCGCGGACGGAGAGGATGACATCGGTCGCCTGCTGCGGGACCAGCGGCGAGGTGGAACGTACCGGCGGAGCGGCGACTGCCGGGTCGTGTCCGTGAAGTCCCGTCGTACGCCCGGAGGGCGTGGCCTGCGGCGTCTGGTGCGTGCTCTCGGCGTGCCGGCCGACATCCCTCGTACTGGACGTACTTGGGATTTCGGCCGGTGCGGCGAGAGTGCGTGCCAGGCGTCGCGGGCCAGACGGGACTTCACGGACACGGCCCGGAGCCGCGCGGTTCTGCGACATTGCCCTTACCCCCAGGGGTCCTTGTCGGTGACCGCTGGGGCCACCCGTATGCAAGGAACGCTAGACGCGCGAAGGGCCCCGGAGGCCGTCACTGCCTCCTAGTCCGGGTGGCCGCGGACCGAAAGTAGTAGCCGGATACCTCGGGGGTATCCGGCCGCTGGGGGCTGCCGCTCAGGCCGCCGGGGCCGCGAGCGGGACGTCGGAGAGGGCCTGGCGGGCGAAGGCCACCACGTGGGCGCGCAGGTCGAGGCCGCCGGCCGCCTCCGCGTCGGGGCCGATGATCAGGCGGGCCAGCTGCGGCACCGCGTTGGGCCAGGCGGCGAGCCCGATCAGGCTCAGCAGACAGGCCGCGACCTGCGGCGACGCCTCGGTCCCGAAGCTCTCCGCGAGGGCGGCGATCTTCTCCTCGTAGTGGCCGCGGCGGCCCTCCTCGTTGGGCAGGACGCCGTCGCGGTAGTGCAGGCCCTCCCAGAAGAAGAGCCGGACGAGGACCGGGTTGTCGCGGTGGAAGTCGTACACCCGGCCCACGTACTCGGCGGGGTCGTCGCCGCCCTTCAGCGGGACGGCCGCGGCCAGCTCGTCCAGCGCACGTCCCACGACGGCGTCGAACAGCTTCTGCTTGTTGCCGAAGTAGCCGTAGATCCGTTCCTTGTTCACGCCGGCCAGCTCCGCGATGCGGTCGACGCGCGCCCCGGCAATGCCGTGAGCTGCGAATTCCTCCTTCGCCGCAGCGAGGAGCCGTTCCTTGGTGTGGGTCGTGTCCGAGGTCATGCCACCAGCGTAGAACGCCTTCCCGCAGATGCCAACCAACTGGATGGTTGACATCCAACTAGTTGGTTGGCAGAGTGGAACACGTCGCCGAGGGCAGCACCACCGCCCAGGCCCCAGGACAGGACCAGCGACAGCACTGCCCGTACCGCCTTCCGTACGCACCGCACACCGACCTGGATGGGACTTCTCATGACCACCGTCGCCCGCCCCGCCGCCGCTTCCGCCACCTCCGCCGCCGACCGGAATCAGCCCCGCCCCGCCACCCCGGCCCAGCCGGCCGCGCTGCCCTCCGTCCACATGCGTGCCCTGCTCACCTGGATCGCGGTCTTCTCCGCCCTGACCGTGGTGCAGCTGCTGGTCGGCCCGTACGTCAAGGGCTTCCCGATGCTTCTGCGCACCCTGGTGATCACCGGGATCGTCGTGCCGGCGGTCGTCTACACGCTGGTGCCGAACCTCCTGAAGGTCCGCGCCGCCGTCCTGCGCCGCCGCGGCTGAGCCGTGCGGCAATGGCTGATTCCAGCCATCACCGCCACGCAGTCCGCAAATCGGCTTATCCTGCACCGGTTCAGCGCTAGAGAAGCAGTTGAGCCCCGGGGGAGGAGAGCGTGATGAGAGAACCGGCGCAGAGCCGCCTCGGCAGCCGCCAGGGCGGCCCGCCCGTGAAACGCTTCAGGGCGTACGAGGACGAGGTCATCGCCCTCTACCACGCCCGGCTCCGCGGGATCAGCAGTCCGCTCGCCGCCGACGACGAGGTCTGGGCGCAGTGCGAGTTACAGGGCCGCCGGGTCTTCCGTGACTGCGCCGACAGCCTGGAGGCCGGCCTGACCGAGGTCTCCGACAGCCACATCGCCGAGGTCGTGGACCTCGGCAGCGCCCGGGTCCAGCAGGGCGTCCACCTCACGCACTCGGTGCGGGCCGGGGTGATCCTCTTCGACACCGTCCTGGAACGCCTGCTGGAGTGCACCGTGGGCGTCGAGGGCGCCGACCGGGCCTACGCGGCCGCCATCCGGGCCCTTCAGCAGGGCATCGGCAGGCGCCTGGAGGTCGGCTCGATCGCGTACGACTCGTTCATGCTCGCCCGGGTCCGCGAGGTGCACGACAAGGGCCACCGCAAGCTGGCCCGTGAGATCCACGACCAGATCGGCAACTCCCTCAGCCTCGCCATGCGCCAGCTGGAGCTGTACGAGCTCCAGGTGGCCCGGCAGAACTCCGACGTGCCCAAGGAGGTGCGGGCCGCCCAGGACGCCATCCTGGAGACCCTCGCGCACACCCGGGAACTGGTCACCGAACTGCGCCGCCCGGCCATCACGGGCTGCCTGGAGGCGGCGCTCGCCGACTTCGTCGCCTCCATGGGGGACGAGGGCGTCCCCGTACAGCTGTGGGTGCGGGGCCTGGACGAGTGGATTCCGGCGCCCGTGGCGGAGGAGGTCTTCGTCATGGTCCGCGAGTGCCTGCGCAACGCCTTCCGGCACGCGGAGGCGGGCAACATCGTCGTCCACATCGACATCGCCCCGCACGAGATCCAGAGCGAGATCATCGACGACGGCCTCGGCTTCGACGTGGAACAGGTCCTCGCCGGGGACCGCACCAACGGCCTCACCGGCCTCCAGGAACGCACCGACCTGCTCGGCGGCACCCTGCACATCGGCTCGTCGGCCGGGCGGGGCACGCACGTCACCATGTGGATACCGATCAAGGAGGACCGGGCTCTCCGATGAACGAGACCGCCCCCGAATCCGTACGCATCCTCGTCGCCGACGACCACACGCTGCTGCGCGAGGCCCTGTGCGACCTGCTGCGCTCCGAGCCCGGCTTCGAGATCGTGGCCCAGGCCGGAAACGGCGAGGACGCGATCCGGCTCGCCGCCGCGCACCGCCCCGACGTCGTCCTGCTCGACATCGAGATGCCGCGCAACGACCCCCCGGCCACCGTCCGCAGACTGCTCCAGGGCGATCCGGGCCTCCGGATCATCGTGCTGAGCATGTACGACGGGCAGCAGCTGGTGCAGGAGCTGCTGCAGCTCGGCATCAGCGGCTATCTGCACAAGAGCACCGGCCGCGAGACCCTGATCTCCGCCGTCCGCTCCCGCGAGGGCGGCGAGCTGCGCACCGTGACCGTCTCCGTCTCGCCCGACAGCCTGCGCGCACCGCAGCCCGCACCCGACGGCGCGGGCGGACTCTCCGAACGCGAGGCGGAGGTACTGGCCCTGGTGGCGCAGGCCATGAGCAACCGTCAGATCGCGGTGAAGCTCGGCATCGCCGAGGGGACCATCAAGCGGCACATGCGGAACATCTTCACCAAGCTCGACGCCGTCTCCCGCATCGACGCCGTGAACAAGGCCGTGGAGCGCAGCCTGCTCCCCCAGCCCGAACAGCCCCGCCGCCGCTTCTGAGAACGGCTCGGCCCCGCACACGAGGCGTGTGCGGGGCGGGTGCGGACGGCCGGGTCAGGCGGTGACGAACAGCCCGGCGAACAGGGTGAGATGGACCAGGTGCTGCGTCACCATGAAGGCGCGGTACGGGGTGCGGCCCCGGGCCGCGTCGCCCCGCGTCGAGTAGCAGAGCACCGCCACCACCAGGGACCCGCCCGCCAGGACCGCGGCCGCCGGGCCCAGGAGCGCCGGCCAGCCGGTCAGCGCGGCGGCCAGGAAACCCCCGCCGGTCAGGAGGGCGCCCGCCCCGCCCACCAGCCGGGCGGTGGTGTCGCCCCAGGCGGTCACCGAGGTACGGCGGCCCGCCGCCGCGTCGCCCCGGACGTGCGAGAAGTCCTTGGTCACGGCGCCCACCACGCACATCCACAGCGACATGGCGGCGGCCAGGACGAGCATCGCGCCCGGCGGCCTGCCCTCCCCCGCGGCCGTCCAGCCCGCCGCGTACGTCAGCAGGCCCATCAGCAGGACGGACCCCGAGGTGCCGGCCGCGCTGCGCTTGAGCTGGAAGGGCGCCGCGGAGTAGGCGTAGCCGAGGAAGAGGAACGCCAGCACGAACGTGATCAGCAGGATGTTGTTGCAGGCCAGCGCGGTGACGACGGAGCCGGCGGCGGAGAGCCAGGTCAGCCGGGCGGCCGCCGTCGGCGAGAGGTCGCCCCGGGCGATCGGCCGCCCGGTCCGGTTCAGCCGGTCCTCCTGGACGTCCGACACCCCGTTGATGCCGTACGTGAAGAGGGTCGCCAGGACCCAGCTGACCGCCGGGGCGATCAGCCCGGGCCCCACCCCCGTGAGCCCGCCCCCGGCGGTGACCGCGGCGGCGGCCAGGAAACGCATCAGAAAGACGATCTGCACACTGACGCGGGCCTCTTCGAGGAAGAGGACGGCGGCGCGTGCCGTACCTGCGATCCGCAGGGTGGAAGTCGGTGTCGCGGAACTGAGCTGTGCGGTGTATGCCCCCATGACCAGGGACATTAATGACGGGCCCGGGACACACACATGCCCCATCGGCGGGCGTTCCGATACCCCTTTTGGGGAAGGGGCCGTATCGGAAGGACCGCCGACGGGGCAGTGCCGGCAGCTGAGTTGACGGAGCGTCAGCTCTCCCGCTGGGCGCCCGTCACCGAGGGCAGGTTGACCAGCAGGGCGGCGAGCAGGCCGATGATGAGGCCGGTGAAGTGGACCTGCTGGGCGGCGCCGATGTAGATCCAGTAGCCGAAGAACATGCCGCCCGAGAGGAACAGCAGGAACAGCCCGGCGAA
The DNA here is from genome assembly GCF_036346615.1 of Streptomyces sp. NBC_00523. NCBI lineage: Bacteria > Bacillati > Actinomycetota > Actinomycetes > Kitasatosporales > Streptomycetaceae > Streptomyces > Streptomyces sp. NBC_00523. The sequence continues at coordinate 3,347,608 of NZ_CP107836.1, forward strand.
GGCGCCCAGCGCGATGTTGGCGCGCTGCGTCACGACGATCCCGGTCTCCAGACCGCGCGCCCTGCGCCACAGCCCGTACGCCGCCCGGGCCAGCAGGGCCACGATCAGCAGCTCGTAGATGATGACGCCGATCAGCGCCGGTGTGGCCATGGACTCGGGCATCGCGCGCCATTCCAGGCCGTTGCCCCGTATCGGGTCCTTCACCAGGTCGCGCATGGTCAGCATCGAGCCGATGAGCGCCTTGTTGGTGCCGAAGTCGTTGAGGTTGTTGAGGGTGACGAGGCCCAGCCACAGGGTGAGCCCGCTCATCAGGAACGCGTTGAGCGCGGCGAGCCGGGAGCGGACGGCGAGGTCCGGCCGGCCGGTGGCCCGCGGGCCCGTCGTGTCCTGCGTCGCGGTGGGCCGGTCGGCGGTCAGTGCCATGGGGAGACTCCTCGGAGCAGAAGGGAAGGGGTGCGGTGCGATGCCTTCAGCCTGCCGCTCCCGCCGCCGCCCCGGCAGCTCCCTCTTCGGGCTGCCCGGCCGGGATGGCCCGTGGGCCTGCCCGTACGCACTGCCCGTTCGGGCCCCTCGGGCGGCCAGGGGTACGTCCCCGAATTCCATTGCCCGGGGCCCGGGTTGTCGAGCAGGATCGGACCCCGTGACCACCACCGAAACGCCGCAGCCCGCCGTCCCGCCCCGTCCCCTCGCGCTCATCACCGGGGTCGGCCGCACGGTCGGCATCGGTGCCGGGATCGCCCGCCAACTGGCCTCGTCCGGCTGGGACATCGCCTTCACCTACTGGACGCCCTACGACCGGCGCATGACCTGGGGCGAGGAGCGCGGGGCGACAGCGGCCATCGAGGCGTCGCTCGCCGCGCACGGCGCCCGCACCGCCGCGATCGAGGCGGACCTGATCGACCCGGACGCCCCCACCCGGATCTTCGACGAGGCGGAGCGCCGGATCGGGCCGGTCACCGCGCTCGTCCTGAGCCACGCCGAATCCGTGGACTCCGGGCTCCTGGACACCACCCTCGCGAGTTTCGACCGCCACTTCGCGGTGAACGCCCGCGCCACGTGGCTGCTGATACGGGAGTACGCGCTGCGCTTCCGCGCCCCCGCCGGGACGGGCCGGATCGTCGCGCTCACCAGCGACCACACCGTCGGCAACCTGCCGTACGGGGCCAGCAAGGGCGCCCTGGACCGCATCACGCTGGCCGCCGCGCGCGAACTGGCGCACCTCGGGGTCACCGCCAACGTCATCAACCCGGGCCCCGTGGACACCGGGTGGATGAGCGAGGAGCTGGCGGAGGAGCTGCGCCTGGGCACCCCGCTGGGCCGGCTCGGCACCCCGCAGGACACCGCCCACCTGGTGGACTTCCTGTGCTCGCCGCAGGGCCAGTGGGTCAACGGCCAGCTGCTCAAGAGCAACGGCGGAGCCGCGTAGGGCCCTCGCCGCTGACGGAGGACCCCCTTGTCGCGCGCGCACCCGGTCATTAGGGTCACCTCGTTGTCGAAGCGCTTCGACAGACACGCCTCGACGCCCTCCTCCGACAGCACGCGCGACGTACAGGAACGGATGCCATGCCAGTCCGAGACCAGACGGGCACCACCGTCAGCAACCCGGTGATCCCCGGGTTCCACCCCGACCCCAGCGTCTGCCGCGTCGGCGACGACTACTACCTGGCGTGCTCCAGCTTCGAGTACTTCCCGGGCATCCCGCTCTTCCACAGCCGCGACCTGGTCCACTGGACGCAGATCGGCAACGTCCTCGACCGCCCCGAGCAGCTGCACCTGACCCCGGGGACCCGGGCCTCCGGCGGCATCTACGCGCCGACGCTCCGGCACCACGACGGCCGGTTCTGGCTCGTCGTCACCAATGTCGAGGTGGGCAACCTGCTGTTCACCACCACCGACCCGGCCGGCCCCTGGTCCGACCCGGTCCCGCTGCCCGGCGTCCCCGGCATCGATCCGGACCTGGCCTGGGACGAGGACGGCAGCTGCTGGTGCACCGTGGCCGGGGTCTCCCAGGTCCGCATCGACCCGCACACCGGCGAGGCCCTGGGCGAACCGCGCCGCATCTGGTCCGGGGCGCCCGGGGCGAAGGCGCCGGAAGCGCCTCACCTCTACCGGATCGGCGACCACTGGTACCTGGTCATCGCGGAGGGCGGCACCGAGCGCGGGCACGCCGTCTCCGTCGCGCGCGGCCCGTCGCCCGCCGGGCCGTTCGAGCCGTGCCCGGACAACCCCGTGCTCACCCACCGGGGCCGCGAGCACCCCGTCCAGAACACCGGCCACGGCGACCTGGTGCAGGGGCCGGACGGCTCCTGGTGGCTGGTGCTCCTCGGCGTGCGGCCGGGCGGCGGCACCCCCGGCTGGCACGTGCTCGGCCGGGAGACCTTCCTCGCGCCGGTGACCTGGGTGGACGGCTGGCCCGTCGTCGGCGAGGTGGCCACCGAACTCCCGGCGCCGCCCTGGCCGTTGACGCCCGTGCCCGACGCCCCGGCGCGGGACGACTTCGATGAGGCCGAGCCGCGCCCGTACTGGATCTCGCCCCGCCGCTCGACCGCCGGACGGGCCGGGACGAAGGAGCGCCCCGGCTGGCTGACCCTGCACGGGCGGGGCGGCACGCTGGACGACCCGGACGCGGTGTTCACCGGCCGCCGCCAGCAGCACCTGGCTTGCCGGGCACGGGCGTTGACCGACGCGGCGGACGGCCACGGCGGGCTCGCGGTCCGGCTCGACGAGGCGCATCACTACGCGGTCGAGGCGGGCGGCGGCCAGATCCGGCTCGTCGCCCGCATCGGCCCGCTCCGCACGGTGGTCGCGTCCCGCCCGGCGCCCGCCGGACCGGTGGTGCTCGGGATCGACATCGTGCCCACCCGGGCCCCGCTCGACCCGTGCACCGGCCCGGACACGGTGTCCCTGGGCGTCGAAGAGCCGGACGGCACGTTCACCGCGCTCGGCTCCCTCGACGGGCGCTACCTCTCCACGGAGGTGACCGGCGGCTTCACGGGCCGGGTGATCGGCCTGTACGCGGCGAGCGGCACGGTGCGCTTCGACTGGTTCGCGTACGAACCCCTCTAGGCGGCCGATGTGGTGGCGGGCGCGGGCGTGTCGGGGAGGGCCTTGAGGAGGTCGCGGAGCAGGTCGATCGTCTCGTCCTCCGCGTCGGTCCCCAGCTCCTCGTTGAGCCGGTTGAGCCGGTCCGCCGCCTCGATGACGGCGGGCCGGTCGCCGCGTGCCGCGTGGGCCCGGAAGAGGTCCCGGGTGAGCAGTTCGCTCTCCGGCGAGGCGACCAGGCCGCGCGTGGCCGCCGCGACGGCGCCGGTGAGGTCACCGGCCGCCAGGCACCGCTCCGCCAGCTCGTGGGCGACGTCCACGACCGACGACACGATGTCGTGGAACATGGTGTCCGCCCACAGGTAGTTGCGCGGGTTGGTCCCCGCGAACGGGGTGCCCCGGACCAGCGACAGCGCCCGCGCCAGCGCGGTGTCGGCGGCGGCGCCCCGGGCGTGCATGCCCTCCTGGTACAGCTCCTGGAAGTCCAGCCAGTCGCACCGCACGTACGGGGCGAAGGCGTACCGCCCGTCCGTCACGAACGGCAGGTAGGACTGGCCGCCCATCCAGGCGCGCAGCTTGCTGATGTTGGAGTTGCGCAGCGAGTGCCCGACCTCCCGGCCCGGCCAGATCGCCGCGTCCAGCGCGCGGTGCTCCAGGCCCGGGTGCAGGACGAGCCAGGCGGCCATCTCGGTCAGCCGGCCTCGGCGGTTGGACTCGACGGGCCCCTCCGCCGACTCCATCCCGACCGGCCCGAGCACCCGGATGTACGGGTGGGCGGGCATCGGCGTGGCAGCGGTGATCGTTTCCTCCACGGGGACGGCGTGCATCGGGTTCCCGTCCTTCCCGGCGGCCTCCGCTTCCGGGGCGGCCATGACGGCGAGCGTGAGTCGTGGGTCCTGCGGCCGGGCCCAGTCGGGCGTCGGCTCGTCCATGGGCTGCCCGGAGACCGCCATCAGCTCCAAGAGGGCCGCGTACTGGGCGGGTTCGAGGCGTTGCAGCATCACTTCGAGGTCTGTCTCCGGAATCGTCACGACGACGCCGGGCGCCGCGTCGACGCTCCACGTCTCCGGCAGTCCGAGCCCGGCGTCGGCGCTCGTCACGGCGGCCAGCGAGGTGCGGGGCTGCGCCGCCGTCAGGTCGAGCAGGTCGAGCGCGCTCGGGTCCGAGCCGGTCAGCGGCAGCGCGCACAGCACGATCTGCGGTGCCCAGGCGTCCGCCCCGGCCCCCATCAACCGCGCCTCGCGCAGGCTCTCCGCCCCGCTCTCGGCCAGCGCCCGCCGCTGCGCCTCGTCGTGGGCGCGGAGGCCGGTGACGGCGGATTCCAGGGTCGCGTGGTGCGCGACGCGGCCCGGGAAGGCGGTCTTCAGCTCCTCGCCGAAGCCGACGAGCCGGATCGTGTGCTCGGCGTGCAGCGAGTCGGAGGCCAGCTCCACGGCCAGCGCCAGCAGCACGGACCGTACGTCGTCCGTCTCGCCGTCGAGCCGGAGCATCCCGATCCGCTCCAGGTCGACCAGGACCGGGAACCCCTCGAAGCTGGTGCCCAGGCTGATCAGCGCCGGATACGGGAGCGCGGTGGCCGAGGCGCCCTCGGCGGGCAGCAGCGCCGCCGAGTCCTTCGGGCACCACCAGATCTCCTCCCCGCTCACCACGGGCACGAACGGCGTGACGGGGACGGCCGGTTCGCAGAGGTGGAGCGCGGCCCCGTCCGGGGTGACGACGACGGCGTCGAGCCGCGGCAGCGCGGTGCCCTCGCGGGCCAGCTCGGCGGAGAGGGTGCGCAGGGCGCGGTCCAGCAGGTCGAGGCCCTCGGGCACGTCCGCCGAGGCCGCCCGCATGTCCCTCTCCAGCACGGCCGCATCGCCCTCGGGCAACGCGATGCGGCGCCGGGGGCGCCGGCGACGCTGCTGCACGATGCGGCGCGTGCCGAGGACGCCGAGCACCCCGGCGGCGAGCAGGGCGCCGATTCCGGCGCCGGTACGGGCGGAGAACCCGGCGTCCTCGTCACCGGAGGCGGTGTCGGCGGGAGCCGGGGCGGCCGTCTCGGGCGCCGACTGCGCGGGGGTCGGCTTCGCCGACTCGGCGGGCGCGGGCTTGGCGGACTCGGCGGGCTTGGCCGACTCCTCCGGCTTCGGCTTCGCCGACTCGGCGGGCTTCGCGGGTGCCGTCTCGGCGGGCTTCGCGGGTGCCGTCTCGGCGGGCTTCGGCTTGGCAGTCTCCGCCGGTTTGGCCGGTACGGGCTCGGCGCTCTCGGCCGGGTGCGGCTTCGCCGTCTCGGCGGGCTTCGGCTTCGCCGTCTCGGCGGGCTTGGCCGGGGCGGGGGCGGGGCGGGCCGACTCGTCCGGTGCCGGGTCCGCCGGCTTCGGCTTCGCCGGCTCCGCCGGCCGGGGCTTCGCCGGGCCCGCCTCGTCCGGGCCGGAGGCCGGGAGCTTCAGCTTCTGGCCCGGGATGATCAGGTCCGGGTTCGTGAACGTGCCGCCACCCGGCAGCTCCGTACCCCGGTTGAGGTCGAAGATCTCCCCGTAGCGCGCGGGGTCGCCGAGTTCGCGGTCCGCGATGGCGCCCAGCGAGTCGCCGGGGCGCACGGTCGCCCTCTCGCCGGAGGACGCCGCCGCCTCGTGGGCGGCCCCCGTACCGGCCGGCATCCGCAGCTTCCAGCCGGGCTGGAGGAAGCCCTGGGCGTGGAAGACCGTGCCGTCCGTCATCACCCGGCCCTCGTTGAGCGTGGCGATCTCCTGCCAGCGGTTGCCGTCGCCCAGCCGGTCCTCCGCGATGCTCCACAGGCTCTCGGCCGGACGGACGTCCCGCACGGTGTACGAGTCGGCCGATGCGGCCTGCCGCGTGGTGCGGGCGTCCGAGGCGTGCGCGGTGTCCTGGGCGCCGGTGTGGGCGTACGACTGGGTGACGGAGACCGGCGCGGCGGCCGGTGCGGCGAGGGCCGATCCGGCCGTCGGCAGGAGCACCAGGATGGAGCCGATCAGCGTCGCGGCGGCCCGCTGGCTCGCCCCGAGGCCGCTCAGCCGGCGGGCCGTGCGGCCGCGCAGCCCGGCGGGGATCTCCAGCAGGACGGAGAAGGCGAAGCCCGCCCAGCCGACCCAGCCGACGGCGGCGAGCAGGAGCAGGAAGGCTCCCCCGGTGTCCTGCCGGGAGAACAGGTGGGTCAGGTCCTCGATGCCGTTGCCGAGGACGACACCGGTCGCCCACCAGAGCAGCACCGGCAGCCCGGCGAGCAGCGCCGCCAGGACGAGCAGGCTCAGCAGGGCCCGTATCAGATTGCCGACCGTACGCACCGCGATCACGACCCTTCCGGGGCGACGACACCGTGGATGAGCGTGGCGTGCCCCTCCCCGTGGACGGACATGGAGGAAATGCCGACGACCGTGAGGAAGCGCGTGTCGTACGTGCCGGTCACGGTGACCGTCACCCGCTTCCCGTCGGCCGACACCGTCGCGCTGCCGTGCGCCCCGGCCGCCGAGAGGTACGCCGCCGCCGCGGCCTGCGCGGCGGCGGGCTGGGCGACGACGGCCTTGCCCGGGATGGCCTGCGCGGGGTCGATGGCCTGGCCCCCGGCCCGGGCGGCCTCCATCGCGATGGCGTCGGCCCGCTCCGTGGCGCGCAGCTTGCCGCCGCCGTCCACGGTGATCCCGATGACGGCGAGGAGCGCCACGGTGACGATGGCGCTGTAGACGGCGATGCCGCCGCGGTCGTCGTACGTACGCATCAGTCGCGCTCCCGGTACGCGTCGACCGCCGAGGTGAACGTCGACGTGAGGGTGTGGCTGCCGGGGGCGCCCGGCAGCATCAGGTCGGACAGCGGAACGGTGCACGCGACGGTCACGCGGACCGTTCCGACGGTGCCCAGGGGGGCGTTGAGCCCCGAGGCGTCCACGCTGACGCTGGTGCCGGAGCAGGTGAGGCCCTGGTCCGCCAGCGTCTCCTGCGCGGCGGCGAGGGCGTTGCTCTGCGCGGCCCCGGCGGTGCGCGAGATGGACGCCTCGCGGGCCGCGTCCTCGGCGGCGGCGTCCACCTTGTTCCCGGCGGTCACCACCCGGCCGCCCGCGAGGGCCAGGCAGAGAAAAATGATCATCAACGGCGTGACGATCGCGGCCTGGATCGCCTCGCTCCCCCGGTCGTCCCAGTTCACTTCATCCCCCGGTGGTCCAGCGCTCCACGGGCCCGGACGCGCTCTGTGTGATCGTCAGCCCCGGCACGCCGGGCAGCAGCGAAGGGGCGCGTCCGGTGACCTGGACGCGGATGCGCTCCGCCGTGCTGCCGCCCGTGGAGACGGACGGGCCGAGCAGTGTGTTGCCCGCGATCCGGCCGAGCACCGCCTGCGCGCGCTCCGCGCCGGCGCCCGGGCCCGACTCGTAGACCCGGGCGGCCGCGACGCCCTCACGGGCGGCGGTCAGGGCCACGTTGCGCGCGTAGTACCAGAGCGACACCTGCACCACGGCGATCGTCAGCAGGATGATGAACGGGAAGACGATCGCCATCTGGACCGAGGTGTCGCCGCGGTCGTCCAGCGGGCGGCGCGCGACGACCGCGGGCTTCATCAGATGCCCGCCAGCTTGCCGTTGTACCTGGAGATGACCGTCGCGATGGTGCCGGCGATGAGCAGCGCACCCGTCACGGCGGCGACCCAGATGATCACCGTGGTGATGGAGACGTCACCGCGGTCCGGGTCCTTGGCGCCCTGCTCGACGCGGTCGGCCAGCACCGCCAGGACCATGGTCAGGGATACAGCGGCCCGGTTCGTGAGCTTGTTGATCGCGTTCATGCTGCGAGCCTCCTCGTTCCTTCTCTTCGTAAGCGTCGACTCCCTTGTGAGGAGACGCCGTTGGCCGTCACGCCGGTTCGGCGCGTAGCCGGTTGTTACCGCTGTTACGTGGCCATGATGTTGATCACCGCGGGGAAGGCGACCATCAGCATCACGAGCACGGCGAGGAGCGCGCCGGGGGCGGTCATCTTCTCGCTGTTCTCGTTCGCCTCGGCGGCCTGCTTGGCGAGCAGTTCGGTCCGCAGGGACTTGGACCGGGCCCGCAGCGTCGTGTAGACGGCGGCGCCGTCGTGCGCCGACATCCGCATGATCTCGGCGACGTCCTCCAGGACCGGCAGGTCCAGCTCCTGGGTCAGCTGAACCAGCGCCTCCCACGGCGGGACCTTGTCCACGCGGGCCCGCATCATCGCCTCCTGGAGCCGGGTGAAGGCCCAGCCCCGGCCGACGGCGGCGGCGCGTTCCAGGGCCTCGGTCGGCCCGGAGTCGGCGGCCCGCTTGAGCGCGACGAGGTCCAGGTAGGCGGCGATCGCGTGCGAGAACTCCTCGCGTGCCCGCGCCGCCTGGTCCCGTACGGACAGGTCCGGGATGAACCAGAGGAGCACGCCCAGGACCAGACCCACCACGACGGGCAGGTAGAACGGCACGCCGAGCCCCATCAGCGTCCAGGCGCCGACGACGAACGGCGGGATCAGCAGTCCGCCGCCCGCCAGCGCCGCCTTGAGCAGCAGGAACCGCTCGGGGGTCTGGCCGACCAGCGCCAGGTCCTTGCGCGGGATGGTGACCCCGGGCAGTCCCTGGAGGTGTTCGAGGAGCCAGGCGCCCCACGCGTCGTCCCGGCTGACCGGGCCCGTCTCCTGGTCCGCTTCCGGGGCGGTGGCGTTCAGGCGGCGCAGGCTTGCCGCCAAGTCGGGTTGCGGGCCGACCAGTTCCCGTATGAGCAGGGCGAGGCCGCCGCCCACGGCGAGGCCCGCGAAGATCGCGGCCGGGGGTATCACGACTGGGCCTCCTGGAGCGGTTCGGGCGGTTCCGGCAGCTTGACCCGGCTGCGCGGATCGGCGATCAGGAACCGGGCCACCGGGCGGTGGTCGGCCAGCGAGCGCATCCAGATCAGCACCCCGGCGAACGCCGCCGTCAGCAGGGCCAGGACGAGCTGTCCGAGGAGCGTGCCGTAGGGCGCGGTGTAGCTGGGGACGAGGAAGCCGGCCCCGACCACGCAGAGCGTGATGATGGTCATCCACCGCACGGTGGTGCGCGGCTTGGCCCGGTCGGCCTCGATCTGGCGGCGCTTGCCGACCTCTTCGCGTACCGCTTCGGACAGGTCCTCCAGCGCCTGCGCGAGACCGGGACCCCGATCCGATGCGCAGAGCATCAGCGCGGCGAGCACCTTGTCGGCGGTGACGTCGTCCAGCGCGTCGGCGAACGACTCCAGCGCGTCGGCGGGGCGCCAGCCGACCTGGAGGCGGTCGGCGAGGTCGGCGATCTCGTTCTCCAGGTCGGCGGGCGCGCCGCGGCGGCTGGCGATCATCGCCTGTTCCAGGCCCATGCCGAGGCGCAGCACGTCGGACAGGCGCTGGGTCCACTCGCCGAGCGCCTCCAGCTTGTCGATGCGCACGGTCGCGTTCTTCGTGGGCGAGAGCAGCCAGGGCACCCCGACCACGGCGGCGCCGACGAGCAGCCCGCCGGTGAAGACGCCGGTGATCACCCAGACGGCCAGGGCGAGGACGCCGCCCGCCGCCCAGCGGGTCCGGCGGCGCATGGCCGCGTCGTGCGCCACGCTGCCGCCGAGGCCCCTGCGCGAGCGGCGGACCGGGCGCGGGGCCGTCGTGCCGACCAGTCCCGCGACCAGGCCCACCAGGCCGCCGGCGACGGCGAGTCCGGCGAGCACCCACATCAGCATGAGATTCATCCGGCCATCACCTGGAGGTCCAGCGGGCGCGGCCAGGAGCCGTGCGGATGGTCCAGCAGGTGTACGGGGAAGCCGACCCGGACCAGGTCCTCCAGGCAGGAGGGGTGCATGTGCGGGACGGCCCTCGGCTCGCCGGGGCGGGGCGCGAAGATCCGGTTGGTGGCGGGGCGGCCGTTCTCGCCCATGCCGGTGACCTCCAGGACGTGCGAGACGAACCGGTGCCGCTTGCCCTCGATGCGGGTCTCGTCGCGCATCGAGACGAACACGATGAAGTCCAGCCCGTTGGCGGCCTGACGGTACGCCAGCTGCTCGGTCATGTTGTCCTGGGCCAGCAGGTACAGCTCCGCGATGCGGTCGAAGACGATCTCGGGGCGGCGGGCGTGGATGGTGCAGAGGTTGCCGCCCTTGCCGTTGGTCATCGCCTGCATCATGGCGACGATCTCCTGGCCGCGGACCTCGCCGACGACGACCCGGGACAGCGACATGCGCAGCGCGCGGTGGATGAGGTCGAGCAGGGTGATCTCGCCCGCGCCCCGGCCGTCGGCGCCGCGTTCGCCGTTGGACTCGCGGGACTCCATCGGCACGACCTGGCGGTGGAAGCCGTTGGTGTGCGCGAAGAGTTCGAACTCGGTCTCGATGGTGGCGAAGCGCTCGTCCGGGTCGATCTCCTTGAGCAGGGCGCGCAGCAGCGAGGTCTTCCCGACCGCCTGCTCGCCCGTGATCATGATGTTCTTCTCGGCGCGCACGGCGGCGGCCAGGAAGGCGGCCAGGGTCTCGTCGATGGCGCCGAGCTGGATCATCCCGTCGAGGTCCACGTCCTTGACGCGGTGCCTGCGGATGGTGACGAAGGTCTTCGGGGTGACCCCGGTGACGGCCTGGAGCCGGGAGCCGTCGGCGAGGCGCAGCGCGAGGAACGGGTCGGCGGTGGACAGGGTCCGCTCGCTCTGCCCGGTGCGGCGCGCCAGGTCCCGGAGCATCTCCTGGAGCTCCTCGTCGGAGTCGGCGACGGGCGCGACCCGGACCCGCCCGCTGTCCCCGTAGTCGAGCCACACCTCGTCGTAGCCGTTGATGAGGATGTTCTCGACGCGCTCGTCGTCCAGATAGGGCTGGAGGCGCCCGGCCCGGAAGAGCATGTCGTAGACGGCGGAGGCGAGGGCCGCGTCCTCGGCCTGGGTGGTGCTCGCCCCGCGTTCGACGGCGATGGCGTCGGACCAGACGGCGACGGCCTCGTTGATCAGGGCGCGGCCGCGCTGGGCCTGGGACTCCGGGCTCATCCGGGCCGACGCCTTGATCTCCTGGGCGAGCCGGTCCGCGACCCGCTTCTTGATCTCGCCGGCGACCCGGTAGTCGACGGTGGCCTGCGGGAGGCGCGTCTCGCCGATCGCCCGGATCGAGGAGACCCCGGCGGTGGGCCGCTGCCCGGCGCGCGGGTCGGTCCGGGGCGGGACGGGCGGGCCGAACTCGCCGCGCTTGAACGCGACGGTGTGCTCGGCCGCCGGATTGGGGTGCATCACCGGGTCGGGGTGCAGCGGGTTAGCGCGCATCGGCCTTCTCCCCTTCCCCGTACGGTCCTTGCGGGTGGTAGGCGGCGCCCTGGTGGTACGGGCCCGGGGCGCGGGGTGCGAGGCGGTCGCGGCGCAGGGCGACCCGCTCGCGCAGCGGACCGGTGGCCGCCCGGGCGGCGCGCATCAGGTCGGAGCGGTCGAAGCGGCTGCCGCCGTCCACCCCGTCGGACAGCACCTCGGCCTGCTTGGGCCGCCAGGGCATCCTGGCGAGCACCGGCACCCCGAGCGCCTTCTCGACCTCGCCGGACGTGTAGGGCCCGCCCTCGACCAGCAGGACGGCGAGCGCGTCGGCGCCCGTGCCGCCGGGCCCGGCCAGCGACTTGCGCAGCGCCTCGACGCGGACCTGGGCGCTCTGGACCCCGCGCAGAGTGTTGCGGACGACCATCACGACGACGTCCGCCCGCTTGGCGAGCACCGCCGAGGCGCCGAACGCGCCGCGCCGGCCGAGGTCGACCAGGACGTCGTGCTGGTGGTCCTCGATCCGGGCGAACAGTTCGGCGAGGCTGCCCCAGGCGGGGTCGAGCCCGGCGGCCTGCGCGGGGTCGGTGATCCCGGGCAGCAGGAGCCGGCTGCTGCTGTTGTCCTCGGAGATGTCGACCAGCTGCCGCCAGAACGCCTCGACCAGTTCGTCCTTCCGCTGGGCCACGGCGAGGTTGCGCAGCCCGTAGCGGGCGTCCATGCGGCCCTGGAGGGCGCCCGCGAGGACGGCCCCGCCGTCGGGGTCGCACTCGGCGAGGATCAGCCGGCGCCCGGGGTCCAGGGGCCAGGCGAGCAGCAGGGCGAGCGCCGAGCTGGTCACCCCCGGGGCCCCGGTCCCGCCGGCCAGCGCGATCACGGACATCAGGAACCGCTCCCGCTCTTCACGACGATCGCCACCCGGCCGGTGGCGGCCCGCGCCGCGAGGGCCGGTCCGTCGGTCGCCGGGACGGCCACGTCGATGGTGGCGACCCCGGTGGCGTCGGCGGGGTCGCCGACCGCGACGACGGTAGCCGCGATGGTCTGCGGCGGGGCGTCGGACGTCTCGTCGTTCTCGCCCGGGGTGCTGACGATGAGGACCTTGCGCCCCGGGAACAGCCCGGAGGTGGGCCGCTGGGAGGGCTTGGTGGCGACGCCGACGAGGGTGTCGCCCTGCTTGAGGAGGCTGGTGGAGGTGTACTGGTCGCGGGCGAGCAGGGCGCCCGGGGTGAGCGAGACCGCCGCCCGCTTGCCGACGACGGCGCCCCGGTCCGCCGCCTTGACGGGCTTGAGGGCCGGGTCCAGGGATATGGAGACCTCGGTGAGGTCGCCGTCCTCGATGACCTCACCGGCCGCCACCGCGTGGGTGACGGCGAGCACGTCGGTGCGCTCGCCGGTCGCCGTGAACAGCAGGGCGCCGGAGAGCCCGCCGACGGCGGTCAGGGCGAGGGACAGGGCGATGAGGGCCGGGCGGCGCCGTCGCTGCTTCAGTGCCCGCGGGGGCGCCACGGGGGTGGGGGTGCCCGGCGCGCCGCCCTGGTAGGGCGGGGCGGCGGTCTTGGTCCTGCTCAATGGGTGCCTCCAGCAGTGCTTTCGCTGCGCGCGCTCGTCATCGGGCGGTGGTGCTTCCCGGTCGTCAGCCGACGACCTGGAGCTCGCCGATGGCCACGGTGGTGGCGGACTCCCGGGTCTCGGTCAGGTCGCCGCTCTCACCGCCGCCCTCCCAGTGGATGGTCCACGTGGACGTGGCGGTGACCTTGAACTTGTTTCCGGCCTCGCCGCGCGAGGTGTGGCGGTAGACGTGCCCGCAGTCGGGCGACTCCCGCTTCCCGTACGACGCCTGGTAGGGCTCGCCGGGCTTGGTGCAGGTGACGGACGAGCCGTCGCCCATGTTCCACACGACCTTCGACACCTTGGCGGTGGCGGTGACCGAGACGGCCCCGGCGGTGACGGTCCTGGCCTGCGGTCCGGTGGTGTTCGGGTGCTGCTTGTTCCACATCCAGACCGGCAGCCCGACCAGACCCGTGCGGCCCGGCTCCGGCGCGATGCCGATGTCCGCGCCCTTGAGGGTCATCCGGGCGACGGCGCGCTCGGCCAGCTCGGCCGGGGTGGGCCCGGCGTCCTTGCCGATGGTGCCGTTGGGGAAGAACGTGTCACGGGGTACGAAGGTCCCGGCGCCCTTGTACGGGAAGTCGGGGCAGTTCGTGGGGTGGTAGATGTCGCCCTCGTCGGGCTTGTGGTTGCCCCAGATGATGTAGTCGTCGGCCGGGGGCTGCGGGTCGAGCAGGGTCCAGTAGCAGGACTCGTTCCAGAAGCCGAGCCCCGGCACGTAGCAGGGGATCTCCTGGCCGTTCTCCCGGTGGCACTTCCGGCCGCCCCCGGAACCGCCGCCCGTGCCCCCGCCGGAGCCGTCGTCCCCGGGATCGCCGGGGTCCTCGGCGGTGATGTCGCAGACCTGCGTGCCGGGCGGGCACTTCACGCCGCCGTCGGCCACCGCTGCCTGCGTGCCGGCCAGCGCCAGGGCGCCGGCGGCCAGGGCGGTGAGCACACCGCGCGCGTACCGCACCGGGGTCAGCATGTCCGGTCCTTGTCGATCGTGTAGTCGACAATCCGCCAGCCGCCCTTGCCGTCCTTGGCCGTGGTGGCCTTCGCGGTCCAGGGGCGACGGTCGTCCTCCTTCACACCTGCAATCGGTTTGCCCGTCGCCCGGCGCACCACGATGCCCGTCACGTCGACGCAGTCGGTGATCGTGGCGGTGTGCACCGAGGAGTCCACATCGACGGCCGTGACCTTCGGCGAGATGACCGGCGGGCCCGTGAAGGCGATGCCCGTCTTCTGGTAGTACGTGAAGGCCTCGATGATCATCATGCCGGCGTCGCCGGTCGTGTACTCGCTGAGCTTCACGTCCTTCATGCTGCCCGTGGAGTACGCCTTGGTCTGCGCCTCCCACATCCCGCGGTACGCCGCGAGGGCGTCCCGCTCGGCGGCCGCGCGCTTCTTCGCCGCGCCGTCGTCCTTGGTGGCGCTCGCCGTGGGCCCGGCGGGCTTCTTCTCGTCCTTCGCACCACAGCCCGTGGCCAGTACGAGGAGGCAGACCGCCATCCCCGAACAGGCCATCAGGCCGGCCTTCTTCCCGCGTGCCATCGGACCCCCCTGGTCATGCGCCGTGGTGCGCATCGTCGTCTGCGTCCGGAAAGTGATGTGCCGTCATTCTGCATCACGGTCCCGGGCCGAACGGGCGCCGTTCTGTCACAACTATGTCCGACTGCGGTGACAGAAGGGCCGGTTGATGACCTGCGTATGAGCAGAATCTGATCACCTCACCCGCCACACCGATCACATCCCTGCCATCGGTCCGGCAGCGGCTCCGAGTTGGCCGGTCAAGACCTTGTCCGTACCGCCAACCGCCCTTGTCCAGAAGATTCCTTCGCGCGGTCAAGGGGGCGGTCAAGGGGTGAGGCGCACCATCAGCCGTGTTCCACAGCGCGTCCAGGGGGAGACGATCCAATGCGCACCCACGCACCACCACCCACAAGAAGCGAAGGGCTCATAGGCCGCCTCAACACCGAGTGGGCGGACCTGAGCCAGGACGAGACGTTCCGGCTGCACCTGCGCCGCTGGTACGGCGACCCGGCACCCACCGGCCCGCAGTCCCTGCTCGACACCCTGCGCGCCTGCCGGACCTCCGGCGGCCAGGACCGCATCCTGCTCCCGCTGCTCAGGGCGGCCGTCACGGGCGGCCCAGGCGGCCCGCTCGCCGCGCGCACCGTGGTGCAGACGATGCTCCCGAAGGCGATCCGCATCGCCCGCAGCCAGCTGCGCCCGCAGTACGACTGGGAGGAGACGGTCTCCCTCACGGTCGGCGCCCTCTACGAGGTCGTCCGGACCTATCCCATCCACCGCCGCCCCCGGCGTATCGCGGCCAACCTCTCCCTGGAGACACTGAGCCTGACGCGCCGTCTGATCGGGGACGACGCGTCCGCCGTGCCGCTGGACCCCGACAGTGCGGCCGGGATCTCGACCGCCGACCCCTCCCCCGCCTCCCAGGCCGAACTGACCCTGCTCCTCGCGAGGGCCGCCGACTACCGGCTGCTCGCCGAGGACGAACCGGGGCGCGCGGCAGGCTGGGACGCCCGGGCGGAGCTGGTCGAACTCCTCGTCTGGGCGCTGGAGTCGGGCGCGCTGGACGTGGAGGACGCGCGCCTCATCACCGGCTACTACCGGGACCGGCCGGCCGGCCATCCGGTCACCCCGCGCCCCTCCGCGCGGGACGGTGCCCGGCAGCGGCAGCGGCGGAGCAGGGCCGTCCGGCGGCTCACGGCAGCGGCCTCCGGGAGGTTCGCAACCCCTGACAGGTTCGCGACAGCGAAGTGACGATCCAGTGACACAAGTCACCCAGGATGGTGGCCTGTTGACGTCACACCCGTACGGCCGGATCCACCTGCCCCGTGCACACCCGATGCTGCGGACCGCTCAGGGAGACATGCGATGAAGCGCGGCCTCAGGCTGGCGAACAAGAAGCAGAAGACCACCGAACAGGCACCGTCGAAGCCGAAGGCCACGCGCACCTCGCGCTACGCCACGGTTCCCCGGGCGGTGCCCGCCGAGGCAGTCGCCGAGGAGGAGACCGACGAGCTGGACGAGGCGGCCACCGGCTGGCAGCAGACCACCGTCAAGATGGCGGGCCTCACCAAGCTGGTCACCGTCGTCGTCTGGATCATGGTCGTCGCCGGACCGCTGCTGGGGTTCTTCGCGGTCGCGGTGGCCAGTTCCTCGCAGGCGCCGACGACCACCGGCAAGCAGGGCGGGACCGGCTCCGCCCCGTCCGCCACCGGGCCGTCGGGGTTCGCCGAGCTGTACGTGGCGGCGTATCTGGCGGCGGGCGAGGGCACGGAGGAGGACCTGCTTCCGTACTACTCCGAGCCGGTGACCCTCGCGAACGAGCCGGGCTCGCGCTCCGCGTCGAGCGTCGTCACCGTGGCGGCCCAGCAGGCGGAGAAGGGCTACTGGTCGGTGACGGTCGCGGCCCGGATCTCGGCGAAGGACAAGGCCGGAAAGATGAAGGACCGGGGCATGCACTACTACCGGGTCGGCGTCCAGGTCTCGGGCACACCGGAGGCGGGCGGCACGATCGACCCGTCGAAGGCCGCCGAGGGCCCGGCCTCCCCGGCCGCCTCGGGCCCGGCCCCGTCCCCCGCGCAGTCCTCGCCCGCCGCCCAGGCGTCGCCGCAGCCGAGCGGTTCCGCCCCGGCCCCCGCGCACCGGGGCCCGGCGGCGCTCTACGCGGCGACCTCCCTGCCGGCCGAGGTCAACGCCCCGGCCGCCGCCGAGCACGGCGACCTTGCCTACGGATCGGACCGGGGCGTCAGCGCCGACAACCCCGTGACCGACACCGTGAGCCGCTTCCTCGCGGCCTACCTGACCGGACAGGGCGAGCTCAACCGCTACGTGTCCCCCGGCCTCCAGGTCGCGGCCATCACGCCCGCCCCGTACGAGTCCACGCTGCTCACCGGCGTCCGGGACGACCAGCCGGCCGACAGCGACGACGCGGACGCGGTCCCCGAGGACGGCACGCAGCGGCACGTACTGGTCTCCGTGAGCGCGACGACCGGCGGCCAGGACTACCTGCTCAGCTACGCACTCACCCTGACCACCCGGGACGGGCGCTGGGAGGTGGCGTCGTTCGACACCGCCCCGGCGCTGTCCCCGGACCAGACCGGACCGGTCGCCGACAAGGCCGGGCCCGCACCGGACGCCTCGTCGGACGAGTCCTGAGACGCCCCGGCGGACGCCGCCGGGGAGCGACGCACCACCCAGCTGATCACACGAGGGGAAATGACAGTGAGTTACGCAGAGCACACCGACATGGTGCAACTGGCCGTCGACGGCAGCGTCTTCGACTGGGTCAAGGGCACCCTCCGCAACATCAAGACCCTGGCCGTCACGGCCGCCACGGTCATGGCGATCGTCGGCACGGTCATGGCGTACGTGAAGACGAAGTCGTGGGCGGGCACCCTGACCGCCGCCATCCTGGGGGCCGTCGTGGTCTTCGCCGTCGGCAACATGGACGCGCTCAGCAACATGGTCGACAGCGAGGTGCCGGACGCCCCGAAGGACGCCATCTCCGTGGTCCAGCCCTATGAGGCGCCGGCCACCGCGGTGGGCCAGGCCGACCTGCTGTGAGCGGCGGGCAGCCGTCCGACGGGAAGCCGCTGATCGGGCGTTCGTACACCCGGGCACGGAAGCACCCTCTCGTCATCGGCAAGCTCCCCGGCGGCGGACGGATCCCCGGCGGCCCGTACACGATCACCCAGATCGTGACCATGGTGGGGGTCTTCGTGCTCCTGCTGGGCCTCCGGGACCTGTGGGCGTTCTTCGGACTCGGGAACGCCCTGGTCCTGGTCGTCGTCCCGTGGGGACTCGCGTGGCTGATGCGGTACGCCCGGATGGACGGCCGTGACCCCGCGCGGGCCCTGCTCGGACTGCTGACCTACGGCACCTCGCCGCCGGGGGGCCGGCTGGCCGGCCGCCCGCAACGGACCTTCAAGACCAAGCTGGTGACGGGA
This sequence comes from Streptomyces sp. NBC_00523, assembly GCF_036346615.1. Lineage (NCBI taxonomy): Bacteria > Bacillati > Actinomycetota > Actinomycetes > Kitasatosporales > Streptomycetaceae > Streptomyces > Streptomyces sp. NBC_00523. Next base: position 3,365,415 of record NZ_CP107836.1, read on the forward strand.
CGGGTGACCGTCAACGTGCGGCTCCCCGCGGAGCCCGCACCGTCCCCCGCCCCCGAGGCCCGCCCGGTACGGCTCGTCTCCACGACGGGCCGTACCGGTGGGCCCCCTGCCGAGGCGGCACCGCCCGCATCCGGCTCCGCGCCGGCCCGGCCCCGTACCCGCCTCCAGGAACTGCTCGACGAAGCAGAGCGGCAGCACTGAACCGAAGGATGGATGAACTGCCATGCGTCTTCCCGTGCGCCACATCAGCGGCCATCTGATCTGGACCACCAACGCGACGGTGTGGGCCGTGTGGCGGGTCGATTCCGACAACTACAGCCACGCCTCCAAGGCGGCCAAGCACGAACGGCTCAACGCCCTGGAGTCCCTGTTCAAGGCGATCAAGGGCGAGGCCCTGCTGCTCAGCCTCTGCCCGCAGGTGGACGCGGCCAGTGTGGTCACCCGCATGACGGCGGGGATCGACCTGGACGCGTCCCCGGAGTACGTGGACCTGTCCCTGCGGGTCCTGGACGAGCTGGAGGAGATGGAGCTCTCGGGGCGGGTCGACTTCCTCGCCGTCCCGATGAAGCACACCGACTTCAAGCAGGGCGCGTTCGCGGTCCTGTCCTCCGCCCACTACGAGGTCATGAACACCCTCGGGCTGCCGACCACCCCGGTCGGCAAGGCCGAGGAGGAGCGCCGGATCGAGCAGGCCCGGCACCTCGCCGCGACCTGGCCGAGCGCCATCCGGCTCCGGCCCGCCACCGAGGGCGAGATCCTGTGGATCTACGGCCACTGCGCGCGCCGCGGCCTGGCCGAGCCGCTGCTCCCGGAGCACGACGAACCGCGCGCGGTGGTGGGGCGCGGGCGCCCCGTGGCCGCGTACAGCGAGGTCATCCTGGACGAGGGCGGGCGCGGCGACGGCATCCAGGAGCGGCGCGGCGTCCCGCTCAACCCCTTCCGGCACCGCTATGTGAAGTCCAGCACCGAATTCGGCGACAGCTACCAGTCGTTCTCGATCCTGGCCGAGATGCCGGACTCCTTCGCCTTCCCCGGCAGCGAATACCTGGCCGCCCTGGACGACTTCGGTTTCCCGGTGGACTGGGCGGTCCGGCTGCACATCGAGCAGGGCTCCAAGGCCGAGCCCAAGTCGCGCCGCCAGGCCCGCGAACTCGCCCACCAGCGCGGTGAGTACGACGGCGAGACGGCGGGCGTCCCGGCCAGCCTGGACAAGGCGAGCAGCGCGCTCAACGAGTACCGCTCCCGGCTCACCTCGTCCTCGACGGAGGTCGAGATCAGGGCGAGCGTGGTCACCTGCGTATGGGGCGGGACGCCGGAGGAGACCGAGGAGAAGGCCGCCGCGCTGATCAACCACTTCGGCGGCAACGACTACACGCTCGTCCGCCCGATCGGCGAGCAGACGTCCCTCTTCCACAGCATGCTCCCGGGCACGCCCACGCCCCGGGTGATGAACGACTACGCCCAGTTCCTGCTGGCCCGGGACTTCGCGATGTCCCTGCCGTTCTGCGGACAGGCGCTCGGCGACGACGGCGGCTCGCTCTTCGGCCTCCAGCTCAACGGCGGCGGCGCCCGCCCGGTCCTGGTCGACTTCAGTCTGGGCCCGCGCATGAACGCCTCGGCGTCCGCCGTGTTCATCGGCGAGCTGGGCTCCGGCAAGTCGGTCGCCATGAAGACCGCGATGTACTCGATCCTGACGACCGGCCGGCGCGTCGGGCGCTCCCGCAGCCGCGGCCGGGCGCTGGCCATCGACCGTACGCCCCAGCAGGAATGGGCCCGGTTCGCGCGCGCCTGCCCCGGCGAGACCCAGGTGATCACCGTCGACGAGGACGCCTCGGTGTCGCTGGACCCGCTGCGCGTCTTCAAGGGCCCGCGGGCCGCCCGTTACACCGAGTCCTTCCTGACCCCGCTGCTGGACATCGCCTCGATGTCCACCGAGGGCGTGACGCTCGCGGACGCCATCGACGCCACGCACAAGGCGCCCGAGCCCAGCATGCGGCTGCTCCTGGAGACCCTGACGGAGCGCGCGCAGACGCCCGATCCGCTGGACCCGGACGACCACAACGTCCGGGCGGCGGCGAGCGAACTCGCCCGGAAGCTGCGGTCGCTGGCCAAGAAGGACCTGGGCCGGGTGATCTTCGACCCGAGCCTGCCGATCGTGGAGATCACCGACGCCGACACGATCATCTTCTCCGCCGCCAACATCGGTCTGCCCAAGAAGACCGAGCTGGAGGGCCACCGGCTGTCCAGCCTGGAGGTCGAGAAGAAGTTCGGCTGGCGCCTGATGTATCTGGTGGCCGCGCTCTGCCGCGAGATCGCCTTCGCCGACCCGGAGGAGTTCGTCGGCGTCTTCCTGGACGAGTGCTGGTGGCTGACCTCGTCCGCCGAGGGTACGGAACTGCTCCTGGAGATCATCAACGACGGCCGTAAGCACGGCTGCGGCGCCTTCGCCGGCTCCCACGACCCGTACGACGTCGGCCCGGCCAACTCCGAGTACGGCGAGAAGATCCGGGGCCTGGTCTCGCACCGGTTCCTCTTCCGCCACCGCAACCGCCAGCTGGCCGCGCGCGGGCTGGAGTTCCTGGGCCTGGACGGCACCGATCCGGAGCTGCTGAAGCTGGTCACCGAGAACCTGTCGCCGATCAACGTCTCGGACGACGAGCGGCTGCTGCGTTCCGGCGAGTGCCTCTACTACGACCTGAAGAAGCGGATCGGCGGCATGAAGGTCCTGATCCCGGCGGACGAGTACGCGGCCGAGGCCATCCACACGACCCCGGGCCGCGCCACGCTGGACGAGCCCGCCGAGGCCATCGAGGCGGCCGACGCCACGGAAGCGGTGGAGGCGCAGCGCATATGACCGCACTCACGGGGGTGATCCAGCAGCGTCGCACCTGGCTGCGGCTGCTGGTGCTGGTCGGCGTGCCGATCCTGCTCACGCTGCTGTTCTCGCACCACGCCTGGGCGGACAACTGCAGCCCGAAGGACGACGTTCCGAACCTCTTCTGCGAGCCGCCGAAGCCGAAGGACAACGGCAAGGTCCTCGGCATCTTCGATGTGGTGGACAAGAACGGCGTCCCGATCAGCGCCTACGGTCTCAACGTCGACCAGGGCGGCATGCTCGACGTCATCAGCAAGATCATCGCGTTTCTGATCGGCGTCGGCTTCAGCGTCCTGCGGACCGTCATCGGCTTCGCCTGCTGGCTGGTGGACTGGGCCCTGGACTTCGGTCTGGCGAAGCAGCTGCTCAACCCGGTGTCCGACGTCGCCGCGACGATCAAGGCCCAGGTGATCGACAGCCTCGGTCTGAAGATCCTCTTCCTGACGCTCGTCGCCGTGTACGCCGGCTACCTCATCCTGTTCAAGCAGCGGTCCAAGGGCTGGATCGAGATCTGCACCTCCCTCGTGATCGCCTCGATCGCCACGGTCACGCTGGCCAGCCCGGGTGCGTTCCTCATCGGCAACGCCGACGACACCGGCGTGCTGGGCAAGACCAAGCAGTTCTCCCTGGACATCGCCGACGTGATCCTGGAGGACCGGTGCGCGGCGGACGGGGTGACCCCGGCCGAGAAGGACGGCCAGGCCACCACCTGCGACGGCCAGGGCAAGGGCAAGTCCAAGAGCGATTCGGTCGCCCGGCCCATCACCGACGGGCTGGTCGACGCCTTCATCCAGCGCCCGGTGTGGGTGCTCTACACCAAGAAGCCGATCGACGGCGCGTGCAGCGCCGCGTACGGCAGGGCGACGCTCGCCCGCTACAACTTCAACCGGCTCGTCCTGCCCAGGCTCATCGAGGAGGAGAACAACAAGGGCTGGATGGAGAAGCTCGGTGACGCGTTCAGCGACGTGTTCTCCCTCGACGGGCTCAAGGACAGCCTGCTGATCGCCACCGGTAACCCCTGGGCCATCTACACCGTGGTGAAGGGCGAACAGAAGGAGGCCGTGGAGGAGTTCAAGAAGAAGGCGGAGGGCACCGAAGCCTGGAAGACCTACATCAGCGGCAAGAACGGCTCCGACCAGGCGGCCGACCCGAAGGTCCAGAAGGCGTGCGGCGGCGACGTCCCCATGGACGACCAGCAGATCTCCGCCTCGCTCGACAACCTGCTCAGCGTCTGGTTCATCGCCCTCGCCGCGATCATCGTCGTGGTGCTGGTGGTCGCGGTCTCCTGCACCTTCCTGATCTCCCAGGTGTGGATGGCGATCGAAGTCATCCGCGCCCAGCCGGCGCTGGTGGCCGGCATCCTGCCCGGTGGCGGCCGGACCGCCATGTGGAACTGGGTGTCGGGGGTCGTACGCGTCATCCTGGCCATCTTCCTGTCGGTGATGTTCCTGGCGTTCTTCCTCGTCATGGTCATCGCCCTGCTGAACGCCGACACCGGCGAGGTCATGACGGTCAAGTTCCTGACCATCGACTTCCTGGCCGTGGCCTTCCTGATCTTCCGGAAGAGGATCACCGCGGCGGCCAAGAACATCTCCTCCAACTTCGGCCAGCGGATGGCCGCCAAGACCGGCAACGGTGTCGATCCCGACGACGCGCCCCCGAATGCCTTCCAGGGCGCCACCGAGAACGGCAAGTCCGGCCTGGAACAGCTCAAGGACGACGGGGCCACCCTCAGCAAGGTCGGCGGCCGCGCCCGCGACCTCTGGAAGGGCAAGGCACCGGGTGGCGGAGGCGGATCGGGCGGCGGAGGCGGCGGTGCCGGCTCCGGCAAGCCGAAGAAGAGCCTCAAGGACCGGGTCCAGGGCGCCGTCAAGCTGGGCACCACCGTCGCGGCGGCCGTCGGCTCCGGCGGCACCAGCGCCGCGGTGCAGGCCACGGCGAAGGCCGCCCTCAAGGCCCGCCTCAAGAAGGCGGCGACGAACCGGCTCCAGAAGAACCGCGTCGGCCGGGCCACCCTCACGGCCGCCCGCACCGGCCGGTATCTGAAGAACGACGCCCCCATCACCCGGAGCAGGTTCCGGAACGCGGCGGCCGCCGAGCGGCGCAACCTCGCGGACAGCGTCCCGCCGACCGACGGCGAGCGCGCCCGCGACTCGCAGCGGGACGCCGCCCGCCGGATGCGCCAGACCAGGAGCCGGCAGCGCAGTGGCAGCCAGCAGGTGAACGGTACGGTCAACAGCCGCCGCAGCCAGCAGCGCAACGCACGGCGCTCCTCCGGCCGGAACGGCCGCCGCACGCCACGCGGAGGAGGCGGCGGAGGTAACGGCAGGTGAGCGCAGCCGCCAAGGCCGAGCCGATGAGCAGTGGCAAGAAATGGGCCATCGGCTTGGCCATCACCGCCTTCGCCCCGTGGATCTTCTTCATCATCGCCACCTTCATCGCGGCGAGCATGCTGCCCGGCGGCGCGTCGAGCGAGGAGAAGGTCCCGGTCGCGGTCAGCTGCGTCAAGGTGTCCGGCATCCCCAAGCCGACCTGCGAGGCGTATCTGTCGGCGGAGGAGAAGATCAAGGAAGTCCGCCCCAAGTGCAAGAACCTCAGCTGGACCCTGCTGGCCGGCATCGGCAAGATCGAGTCCCACCACGGCACGTTCATGGGCCGCAAGGTCATCGACAAGTACGGCGACAAGTACGGCAACGTGGAACCACCGGTCATCGGTCCGGTCCTGGACGGCACCCACAACACCCAGCGGATCTACGACACCGACAATGGCAAGTACGACGGCGACACCACGTACGACCGGGCCGTCGGCCCCACCCAGTTCATCCCGCAGACCTGGGAGAGCGTCGCCCAGGACGGTGACGACGACGGCGACACCGACCCGCAGAACGTCTTCGACTCCGCGCTGAGCACGGCCGCGCTGCTGTGCGGCAAGGGCGAGGTCGACATGTCCGACGCGAAGACCGAGCACGACGCGATCTTCCGCTACAACCACTCGGAGCAGTACGTCAAGGACGTCCTGAACGCCAAGGCGGAGTACGACGCCCTGGGCGACATCTCCGGGCCGGTCAACGCCTCCGGAAAGGCCAAGCAGATCATCCAGGCCGCCAAGTCGCAGACGGGCCAGCCCTATTCCTGGGGCGGCGGGGACACCCTGGGCCCCTCGTACGGCATCTGCTGCTCCCCGGGCGGCCACTCCGGCCGGGGCATCAAGGGCTTCGACTGCTCGGGGCTGACCGAGTACGCCTACGGGAGGGTGGGCATCATGATCGGAAGCACCGCGCAGGCGCAGCACGACAGCGGGAAGGTGCGGGTCACCCACCAGCGGAACCTGAAGGACGCGCAGCCGGGCGATCTCCTGTTCTTCTCGGACAACCCGGGGAGCGGGAAGGGGATCTTCCACGTGTCCATCTATCTGGGCGGCAACAGACAGATCGAGGCGCCGAAACCGAACGACTTCGTCAAGGAGTCCGACGTCCGGATGGGTTCGCTCGACAGCATCGGACATCTGAAGTGACCGGCGCGGAGCGCTCCGGCCTCGTGATGCTCGCCATGGCGGCAGTGCTGTCCGTGGTCGGCGTCGCACTGCTCTGGCCCGACATGAGCGGCGGCCGGGCCCCGGTGGCCCGGCCCCCGGCCAGCTCACCGGCCCCGTCGCCCACGACGGCCGCCCCCTCGCCCGAGGTCACCCCCACGGTGGGGCCGAAGCCGACGCCCAGCCCGTCCCGCACCACCGGCTCGCCGTCCCCGTCCCCGTCCGCCTCCGCGCCCCGGGACGGCGACGACCTGGCGGGGTCGGTCAGCGACGCGGCCCTGCTGCACTCGCTCCGGCTGAGCCGCCAGGCGAACATCCCGCCCACGCTGGAGGAGCGCCTCGTGGACCTCGGCGGGAAGGTCCTGCTCGCCGACGTCACCGGCACGGGCCGCAAGGCGTTCCCGGACTACTTCAAGGGCGCGTCGGCCACGGACCGCTGGCGGGACTGCCGCATCCGCGCGGGCGTCGGGGAACGCTACGACAACCGCTCGGACGCGGCCCTCATCCACTTGGTGTGGGCCGGTACGAGCCCGATGGGCGAACGCGACGACCGCCGCCCTGCGACGGTCCTCCTGGTGCGGGACGCGGGCGGCACCTGGGCACCGCAGCCGCTTCCCGAGGAGGACGAGTGATCACTGTGCGCGGGACAGCAGCGCCGCCCGGACGGGCCGGTGGTCGGAGCCGAGACCGGGAAGCACCTCTCCCCCGGCGCTCTCGTATCCGCGTGGTACGAGGATGTGGTCGAGCTGGGCGACCGGTCGCCCGGCCGGCCAGGTCCGCCCTGTTACCGCGCGCCGCCGACGGGCCAGGGCGGCGGCGACCGGGCCGGTCATGTTCAGGTCGCCCATCACCACGGCCCCGCTGAGCGGCCCGAGCCCGCGGACGAGCCGCCGCAACTGCCGGGGGCCCGCGTGCAGCCGGTGCGTCAGGTGAGTGTTCACCACATGCAGCGTGCCCCCCGAGGGGAGCTCCAGCACGGCGGACTGCGCCGCCCGGCGCACCGTGTCACCCGCCGCGCGGCCGAGGTCCAGGACGCGGTAGGCGGTGACCGGGAGGCGGGTCAGGAGGGCGAGGCCCCACGACCCGGTGGCCTCCTGCTCGCGCTCCACGACCCGGAACCCATCGATGTCCGCCAGGCCGGTCAGGGGCAGCTCCCTGATCCCGTAACCCAGCTCCTCGGCGGCCCGCGCGGCGATGCTCGGCCGGCCGCTGGGTGTCCACACCTCCTGGAGGGCGATCACATCCGCGCCGAGGGCCGCGCACGCGGCCGTCACGTCGAAAGGAACCCCGTCGCCGCCGCACCCCCAGTGAAGGTTGAAGCCGGCGACCTCAATCCGGTCGAAGCCCGTCAACTCATATTCCTTACTTCCGGCACCCATACCTCAAGTACGCTCAATAAAAGGGTAGTTCAGAAACACATGCACAAGGGGAAAGCATGACGTCCGCAGCCATTCAGCCGATTCCCGGCGCCGAGGAAGACCCGGACATGTTCAAGGGCCGTTCCCTCGTGGTGCTTTCGCCCCACCTGGACGACGCGGTTCTGTCCTGCGGCGCACTCCTGTCGTCCTGCGCCGAATGGGGTTCCCGGGTCACGACCGTCACCGTATTCAACGGGATGCCCGAAAGCCCTTTGTCCGAGGCCGCGTTGAGCTTCCACGAGTCGATCGGCCTGACCGACGACCCCATGGGGCCGCGTGAGGCCGAGGACGACAGGGCGCACGGTCTGCTCGGCGTCGGCTCCACGCGACTGGGCATGCCGGAGGCGCTGTACCGGTGCGACGCGTCGGGACGCCACCTCTACCCCCATGACCAGGACATCTTCGTCCCCGGGCAGGCCCAGGACCTGGAACCGGAACTGACCGGCCGGCTGGCCGCCGCCTTCTCCGCCCTGCCCGCCGTCCAGGAGGCCGATCTGGTCCTCGCTCCGCTCGGCGTGGGCCGCCACGCCGACCACGTACTGGTGGCGGCCGCGGCCCGCCGGCTCGACCGCCCCCGGGACTCCGTCGTCTGGTACGAGGAACTGCCGTACATCCTCTACGACCACTGCGCGGGCTGGGAGGCGGAGATCGCCCCGGGCACCCCGCTGATCAGCCGGTACTCCCGCGAGAACTGGGACCGGAAGCTCGACGCGATCGACTGCTACGCCTCCCAGCACCCCATTCTCTGGTTCGAACCGGACTCCCGCCGCGAGGAGATCACCGCGCACGCGACCGCCCTGGGCGGCGGGACCCCGGCCGAGCGGTACTGGTGGCGGCCGTGACCCTGCCGACCGTCCTGCACGTCATCCGCCCGCAGCCCCCCGGCGAGGTCGGCGGCGCGGACCTGCACATCGCCGACCTCGCCGAGGAACAGAACCGCACCGGCGCACGCGCACTCGTCTGCCATTACGGAAATCCCGAGTACGGGGCACTCCTGGACGCCCGGGGCATAGAGAATTCGGGCCTGCCGGCCGACGGACTGCGCCGCTGGACGAAGCACCTCCGGGCGTACGTCGAAGAAATCGGCCCCACGCTCGTGCACTCGCACGGTTACGACGCCGACTACGTGGCGACCGCCCTGAAGGTGATGCCCGGCACGGGAAAAGGGAAATTCCCGTCCTACGTCATCTCCGGCCACGGTTTCATACGCACCGGGATCAAACTGCGCGCGATGACCGTCCTGAACGAACGCTGCCTCCGCTTCGCCGACGCCATCATCACCGCCGGAGCCGCGGAGGCGACCCGGCTGCGCGCGCTCGGCCACGCCGACGTCCAGTACGTGGCCAACGGCGTCCGGGCCGCGCCGGGCGGCGGGGAGTCCTTCCCCATGGACGCACTCCCCCTGCCCCCCGAAGGCCCCAAGGTCGTGTACGTAGGACGTCTCTCCCCGGAGAAGCGGCCCGATCTCTTCCTCGGCGCGGCGCGCACCCTGACGCGGGAGCGTGCCGATGTGTCCTTCGTCGTCATCGGGGCGGGCCCGCTGCTCGCGGAGTACGAGAAGCGCTCCGCGAACCTCGGGCTGTCCGCCCGCGTCCACTTCACGGGCCTGCGCCGGGACGTCCCGGATCTGCTGGCCGGCGCGGACATCCTCGTGTGCTGCTCGGACACCGAGGGGACGCCCCGGGCCGTCGTGGAGGGCATGGCGGCCGGGCTGCCCGTGGTGGCCACCCGGGTCGGCGGACTTCCCGATCTGGTGGCCGACGGCACGACGGGCCTGCTGACGGACGCGGGCTCCGAATCCCAGCTCACCGATGCGCTGCGGACCCTCCTGGAGGCGCCGGGGAAGGCGACGGAAATGGGCGGGGCGGGCCGGCTCCGGGCCATGGAGAAATTCGGAGTCGCCCGCATGTGGGCGGAAATCAGCGAGGTATACGCCCGGGCGACGTCGACCGCCTGGCCGCTCGCCACCTCGCATTCCCGCTGACCGCGGGGCCGTGTCGGGGGCGGGCGGTTCACCGGCGGTTAGGCGGCCGGGAAGGGCCGCCCGCGCCCCGGACCGGACCGGGGCGCGGGGCCCTCCGCACCCCGAACACGGCCGCCTCCGGCGGCCCCCGGTTCCGGTACGCTTCCCGGATGCGCTATTTCATCCAGTACCCCGCCGGCACCAGCGAACTCGTCGCGGATGCCATGTCGCACTTCGTCGACGACTTCCGCGCGGAGTACCAGGACGACAGCGCCATGCTCTTCTCGTCCAGTTCACCGATGGAACGCGTCGCGGACATTCCCTTCGCGAAGAACGCCTTTGCGGTGATCTCCGAAATCCGGCGCGGAGACATCAATGCGAATGTGGCGCAGCTCGCGGGATCGCTGAAGAAATCGCAATTCCCGCCGCTCCCCGGTCCCCGCGCCCGGGGCTTCCGCGTGATGGTCCACATCGACGGCGAACTGGCGTCGGTCGCGGGCGCCCCGAAGAGGGAGATCGAGCGCACGGTCTCCGCCTGCACGGGCATGCGGCTCGAACCCAGCGGCCGCGGCCAGGAGTACTGGGTCATCGGCCGCCTGGACATGCGCGACCTCATGTTCTGCGCACGGCTGCCCAAGCCCGCCCGGCCCAAGAAGGCCCGCGGCGCCCTGTCCCACGAGTTGTCGTCCATGCTCGTCCTGGCGTCCGAGCCGCGCCCCGAGGACACCTTCCTCGATCCGTTCGCCGGCAGCGGCTCCTTCGTGGTCGCCCGGCTCTCCCTGCCGGCGCGGGAGGTCGTCTACTCCGACCTGGACCTCGCGGACCACCGCGAACTGCTGCCCGGCGAGGTGCTGCGCGACCGCCGGCTGCGACTGCTGGACGAGGACGCCATGGACCTCCCGTCCGTCCCCGACGGCTCGGTGGACGCCGTCGTGACGGACCCCCCGTGGGGCGAGCACGAGGAACTGCCCGTGCCGTACGAGGAGTTCGCCCGGACCACGGCGCTCTCCCTGGCCCGGGTGCTGAACCCGGCGAAGGGCCGGTACGTGCTGCTCTGCGCCCGCCGGGGCGCGCCCGCCTTCGAGGCGGCGCTCACGGAGGCCGGCCTCGCGGTCCGTCAGACGCACGAGATCCTGGTCAACGGCCACCCGGCCACGGTCTTCGTCGGCGACCGGCGAACCGGCACCGAGCCGTCGCAGCAGACCGAGGAGCCACAGCAGTCCCGGAGGGCACAGGAATCCCAGGAATCGCAGGACTCCCAGGAGCCCCAGGAGCCCGGGACGCCGCAGGACCGGCAGGGCGGCGAGCGGCGCCAGGCGCCCAGGACCCCCGCCAAGCCCCTGCTCATCGGGATGGGCACCTACCGCCGCTCGCTGAACCGCTTCTCGCGCTGACGCCCGGAAGGACGGGCGCACCCGCTCCTTGCCGCACCCGCTCCTTGCCGCACCCGCCCCTTACCGCACGCGCCGGAACGACATACGGGTCAGCCCCACGGCCGGCGGCACGACCGCGTCCACCACCCGCGCCACCGGAAGCACGGCGGCCTCGGCCCTGATGTGCCGCCGGGTGGCCCTCGCTCCTTCGTGCCGCCCGCCCGACGCGGCGGCGCGCACCAGCGCGGCGGACACCTCCTGGGCGCTCAGCCTCAGCCGCTCGGTCGCCACCGGGGTGAATCCGGCGTCGCGGAGCGTCGCCGCGTACCACGAGGGCCGCCGCAGCCAGTGCGATGACCGGTCGTGGACCGGGAGCACGGCGGTGTCCTCGAAGAGGTGCACGTCTCGTTCGGCGACCCGGGCCATCTCCAGGAGCAGTGAGCGGGCGTCCTCGGGCGGGTTGTGCTGGAGGACCGTGGCGACGAACACCGCCTCGAAACGCCGGTCCTCGAACGGCAGGGTCCGGCCGTCGATGTGGACGAACTCGGCGTCGACCGTACGCCCGGCGTGCCGCAGCATGGTCTCCGAAAGATCCGCGCCGACGACCTTCTTGCCCTGCTCGGTCAGCCACCGGACGTTGCCGCCGGGGCCGCAGCCGACTTCGAGGACCGTGGCCGCGTCCCGCAGCGCCGGGCCCAGGAACCGCCGCATGAACATGGAGCGCTTGAGCCGGTAGAACTCCGTGTCGTCCCCGGCGACGACACCGCCGCCGTCGGAGCGGACTCCGATGTGGCCGGCCACCTCGTCCCAGTACTGCTGTGCCGCGTATTCGGGCATGTCTCTCTTCACCTCACGTTGCGGGCGGTTCAGTTGGGCTGGGTGGCGTTGACCCGGACTTCGCGCAGCACCGGGCTCCAGACCTGGTACGTGCGCCCGCGCCGCTCATCGATGGCCCCTTGCATCCGGGCGGCCAGCTCGACTCCGCAGAGCGAGGCGAGGGTGAGCACCCGGCCCGGGTTCTCGCGCACGACGTTGAGGGCGGCGCGCACGACGTTCCGCTTCCTCAGGGTGGCCGGCCGGTAGGACAGCCGGCGGTCCGCCGCCCGGTGCTGGCAGGCGATGCGGCGCCGCTGGCCGTAGAACTCGCGGACGTCGCTCGGCGGGAAGTTGCGCACCTCGGCCTCGGAGACGTACGCGAGAAGGCCGCCCTGCCGGATCACCTCGGCCTCCATCACCACCTCGTCGCAGTGGATGCCCGTGGGCAGCCCCTCCGGCACGAAATCTCGTCGCAGTGCCACGACTTCGCCGAGCTTGGGCTGCATGGAGGCGATCTCGTGATGCATGCGCCAGAGCAGATCGTGCATCCGCCCGGTCAGCCCAGCCGTGCCGTGCGTGGCGATACGGGGTCCGGTCATCCCGCACCGCGGATCGCGCCTCATGGGCTCGACGAGGCGTTCCACGAGACCCGGCGCGACCACCAGGTCCGCGCCGGCGATCACCAGGACGTCGCCCGTGGCCCGGGCGAGGAAGTCGTTGATGGCGGCCAGCTTGCCTTCGCGCTTCGGTCTGTTCACCACGGTGAGGCGGGCGTCATGGCGGACGTAGGCCTCGGCGGCCGCGACGGTGCTGTCCGTGCTCGCGCAGGACAGCACGAATATCTCGAGTATCTTCGCCTGCTCCGGCTCCTGCGCGAGCATCGCCTCGATCGCGCGGCCGACGGTGTGTTCCTCGTTGTGGGCGAAGATGCCGATACTGACCTTCACTCCGTTCTTCCCCCTGCTCAGTAGCGGTCGAGGTCGCGCGGCGGTCCGCTGATCATGTTGAGGTACTCGTAGAAGCCGAAGCCGTAGAAGTCGCGGCGCGCGGGCGAAAGCGACTCCAGCACCGAAGGGGCCATGCTCAGCTGGAAGTTCTCCTGCTGGCGGATGTACGGACGGCAGTAGTACGCGAGCACGCCGGTGCGCGGGGAGCCGGCCGACCGGTTGGCCCCCGTGCCGTGCCAGATCCGGCCGTCGATGACCAGGGCGGTACCGGCGGGCCCGGTGGCGGGCACCATCGAACCTTCCGGCGGCGGGCCGTCGAGCAGATGGCTGCCCGGCGCGACCAGGGTGGCCCCGTTCTCCTCCGTGAACTCGTCGACCATCCAGATGACATGGGCCGCGAGCGCCTGCGGCCAGGGACGTGCCGCCCAGTCCTGGTCCCAGTGCGGCGTCATGGCACCGCCGCCCGGACCGGTGATGTTGGCACTCAGGTTGGACATGCGCACATCCGGCCCCAGGCAGGACTCCATGAGCGCGAGGGCGGTGGGGTGTTCGGCGAGCTTCAGGAACGACTCACCGCGGTTGAACAGCGCCCAGACGCGCTGGTTCGACCCGTCGGAATAGATGTGGTCGTTGTCGTCGGCCAAGTCCTTCGCCGCTTCCGCGTGAATTGTTTCGCGGAGCTCACCGACTTCTTCCTCGGACAGCGCACCGGCCAATCGTGCGCATCCGTATGCGCGTACGTGCTCGATGGCAGTGCCGAGGTCATCGGTTATGTCGGGCAGGGCAGGAATCAGATCGGCTGCGTCCGTCACTACATCCCCCTTGTGAGGTGACCAGATCTTCAGTCGGCAAACAGTGAAGCACACGAAGGCGTCTTCATGGCGGACGAAAAAATCTAATCAAAGCGACATAGAAGACATCTCGATCACCGTCCTGGCGGGTGCCGGGGGCATGTGCTCTGCGTTACACCTTTGATCCCACGACCTGTGGAACCGCTGGTAGTTGACGTGACGTCATGGGTGAAGGAGCGGGTGCGGCCCGCCCTCTCGGTCCGTCACGGAAGACGCTTGACGGTGCGATCTTGCTGGGTACTATCAATGCAGACACGGGGGAGGTGTCCGATCAATTGCATTCTGCAATAGTGCTTCGTTCGTCCGACGCCGTCGAATTCGTCAAGAACTGGCCCGCGGAGATCACCGCGACCGAGTTCTGCCGGCCCGAATGGGTCCTTTCCGCATGGAACAGCCTGCCCGAGCTCGGGAAGCCCGCCGTGGCCGTCGTCCGCGACGACGACGCCTGGGCCGCGGTGGCACTCACCGAAGCCGGTGAGCCGGGCGCGGGCACGCTCACCCTCGCCGGCCAACCGCTGGGGGACGAGCACGACCTGGTCCTCCACCGCCCTGATCAGGCAGGCGAGTTGGTCACCGCACTGGTGGGGCTGCTGGAGGACGTCGCCGCCGAGGTCGGCAAGAAGGTCACGCTCGACGCCCTGGCGCCGAACGGCCACCTGACCCGGGAACTGCGGCGGTCCCCGCAGTGGGCCCTGGAGACGGAGGCCGCGCCCGTCATCACGCCGGCACTGGCCCGCGTCAACGCCGCGAGACATGCACGAAGAAGGCGCTATCTGGGCGGCCGGGGGCCTCTCACCTTCGGTGTCGTCACCGGGGACGAATTGACGGTCGCCGAAGGCGAAAGGTTCCTGCGGACAAGATTCGAGAACTGGACCCGGCAGGGACGCATCGACCAGCTTCCCTCGGTCGAACGCCTCCCCGGATTTCCTCACTTCATGGGCACCATGATGTGCGGGCTGGCACAACGCAATATGGCCAGGCTATGGGTGCTCGAACTGAACGGCCTCCGCATAGCCGAGGACCTGCATGTCGGCCCACCGGAGGATCCCCTTCTCTATATGCGCAGCTATTCCACGGACTTCAGAAAGTACAGTCCGGGAAGAATCCTGCTGGAAGAAACGCTCGGACAACTCACCGCTCGCGATTGCGCACGCCTCCGGACCGGGCGCGGTGACGAGCTCTACAAACTCGATGCCGGGGCCGGGCAGGAATGCGTCCTGCGGGCGGAATTCGCCCCGAAGTAGCACCGGCCGTACTCGGAAGGCCCGGGAAGTGCCGCGGCCTCCCTCACACGTCACTACCGAAGGACATCCGTTGAACGAGACCGAGCGCTACCTCTTCGACCTCAACGGCTACATCGTGCTGCGCGATGTGCTGAGCCAGGAGGAGCTGACCGCCCTCAACGCGGGCGTCGACGAGGCGGGCGTACCCGAACTCCTGGAGAAGACGCACTACATCCACACCGGGTTCCCCGACTCCGAGGAGGGCAACGACGACGAGTCCATGGGCCCGGTCGACCTGACGAACGGTCTCCTCAGCGACTGGGGCAAGCCGTTCCGGGACCTCGTCGACCACCCGCGCATCCTGCCGGCCCTGGAACAGCTCCTGGGCCCCCAGCTCCGCATCGACCACAGCTACGCGATCTTCATGCGCGCCGGCGCCGGCGACGGAACCCCGCACCACCTGCACAACGGCGCCACACCGTTCGACCCCTCGCAGTACTACCTCGTCCGCGACGGCCGCATGCACAACGGGCTGGTCGTCGTCTCCTTCGCGCTCAGCGACGTCAACCCGGGCGACGGAGGCTTCTGCGTCATACCCGGCAGCCACAAGTCGTCGTTCCCCGTCCCGGACGAGATCCGCGCGATCACCGGCGAGGAACCGCCCGTCGTCCACGTGCCCATGAAGGCCGGCGACGCGGTCATCTTCACCGAGGCCGTCACCCACGGATCGCTCCCCTGGGCCGCCGGGCACGACCGGCGCGCGGTTCTCTGCAAGTACGCCCCCGGGCACATCCAGTGGGAGAAGGCATCCCCCTGGGCCAACCTGGACCAGCCCTGGACCCCGCGCCAGCGGCAGCTGCTCACGGGCCCGTACGCCGGTGGGCGCCCGGAGATCCGTACCGAAGCCGAATAGACCCCACTTCCGCCCACCCCTGATACGAGACACGAGGAACGAGTCCGGTGATCTCCACCATCGATCCGCAGCAGCCCGCGCTCGAAGCGGACGTAGTCGTTGTCGGCGCCGGCCCCGCGGGGATGGCGGTGGCTTCGGGACTCATCGAAGCCGGCCGCCACGTCCTCGTACTCGACAGCGGAGCCTTCCGCCCCGCCCCCGACCCCGATCTGGGCGGCGGCCGGATCGAGGGCGGCAACCCGTACTACAACCTCGCCGCGTGCCGGCCGCGAGGTCTCGGCGGCAGCACGACGCTGTGGGGCGGCTGGATCGAACCGCTCGACCCCATCGACTTCGAGGACCGCCCCGAGGTCACCGGCGCGTCCGGCTGGTGCCTGGACCACGCGGAGCTCGCGCCGTACTACTCCGAAGCGCTCGCCTTCTGCGGGGTGCCCGACAAGGTGGACCTCAGGTCCTGGAAGCGCCAGGACGAGGCGCGTGCGGCGGGCTCCCCGCTGGAGTCGCGGTGCTTCCCGGCGCTCGGTGCCGTCCAGCTCGGCCACCGGCACGCCGGGATGTTCACGACGGGCCGGGCGGACCTCCTGCTCGACGCGACGGTGACGCGGATCGTGACGTCACCGGACGGGTCGAGCGTCGACCACCTGGTCGTGGCGTCGCCGAAGGGCGAGTGCCGCGTCACCGGCGGCTCCTTCGTCCTGGCCGCCGGCGGCTTCGAGACACCCCGCCTGCTCCTCGCCTCGGCGAACGGTCAGTGGCCCGAGGGTCTCGGCAACGGCCATGACATCGTGGGCCGTTACTTCATGGAGCACCCTCACGTCGACATCCTCCGCTTCCGCGGCAACGCCGCCGACTTCGACCTGGGCTTCTTCGCGGGCGAACCGGCCGGGACGTCCCGTGACGGACAGCCCATGTCCACGACCGGCGCCCTGATGCTCTCGGACGACGCCTGCCGCGCGGCCGGGGTGGGCAGGGCGCAGCTGTTCCTGGAGGAGGTGGGCGACCACACCCAGCACCGCATCGCCGTGGAGCACCGGGACCGCCCCGTCCACCTGAAGCAGAGCGTGCCCGCCACGAGCGACGAACTGGCCCTCGTCGCGGTGACCGAGCAGATCCCGAACCGCGACAGCCGCGTCGTCCTCGGCGAGGACCGGGACCGCTACGGAGTGCCCAAGCCGGTCGTCCACTGGGAGCTCACGGACACGGACCACCGCACGGTGGACGTGGCGGCGGCCGCCGCCCGCGACCTGCTGCACACCCTCGGCGCCACCGAGGCCCGCATACGCCCCAACGCCTGGTCCCTGGACACCGTCGGCGGCCCCCACCACCTGGGTACCACCCGCATGGCCGACTCCCCGTCCGAGGGCGTGGTGAACAGCGACAGCCGCGTACACGACGTCACCAACCTGTACATCGCGGGCGGCTCCACCTTCCCCACCGGCGGCTACGCCCCACCCACCCTGACGGTAGTAGCCCTGGCCCTCCGCCTCGCCCACCACCTGACGACCTGACCCGCAGGCCCGAAACCAAAAACCCCAGGTCACGAAAGTGACCTGGGGTTCTCGACTGAGCCGCCTTCGGGATTCGAACCCGAGACCTACGCATTACGAGTGCGTTGCTCTGGCCAACTGAGCTAAGGCGGCGCGCCCTGTTCGCACCATGATGCGATCAGCAGCGACGCCAAGTCTACACAGTTTCCAGGGGTGCTCCGAACCAGCCCGTTCCGGCACCGTTCGCGCAGGTCAGCGGCACTTCTTGTGCGCGGCGGGCGGGGTGCCCTCCAGGAGATACGTATTGATCGCCGTGTCGATGCAGTCGCTGCCGCGTCCGTACGCGGTGTGGCCGTCGCCCTCGTAGGTGAGGAGGGTGCCCGAGGAGAGCTGGTCCGCCAGGGACTCGGCCCAGGCGTACGGGGTGGCCGGGTCGCGGGTGGTGCCGACGACGACGATGGGGGCGGCGCCCTTCGCCTCGATGCGATGGGCGGTGCCGGTGGCGGGGACGGGCCAGTGGCCGCAGTTCAGGGCCGCCCAGGCGAAGCCCCTGCCGAAGACCGGGGACGCCTTCTCGAAGGAGGGGAGCGCCTTCTCGACGGCCTCGGGACCGGTGAAGGCGGGCGGGAGGTCGAGGCAGTTCACCGCGGCGTTGGCGAACATCAGATTGGTGTACTTACCGCTCGGCTCACGCTCGTAGTAACTGTCGGCCAGGGCCAGCAGCCCGGCACCGTCACCCGACTCGGCACCGGTCAGCGCGCTCCGGAGCTGGGGCCAGGCCGACTCGTCGTACATCGCGGCGATGACGCCCGTCGTGGCGAGCGATTCGCCCAGCTCGCGGGACTCGCCCGTGCGGATCGGGTTCTCGTCCAGGTCGGCGAAGAGCTTCTTCAGGCGGTCCGCCGCATCCGAGGCGGACGTGCTCCCGAGCGGGCAGTCCGCCTGCTGCACGCAGTCCTTCGCGAACGACTGGAACGCCATCTCGAACCCCGCCGTCTGGGCCCGGTTCATCTCCACCGACGAGAGCGAGGGGTCCATCGCCCCGTCGAGGACCAGGCGGCCGGTGCGGCCGGGGAACAGCTCGGCGTACGTCGCCCCGAGGAACGTCCCGTACGACGCCCCCACGTAGTTCAGCCGCTCGTCGCCGAGCAGGGCGCGCAGCATGTCCATGTCGCGAGCGGTCTCCACGGTCGAGACATGCGGCAGCACCTCGCCCGAGCGCTTATCGCAGCCCGAGGCGAACTTCTCGAAGGCGTCACTCAGCTTCGTGACCTCGGCGTCGTCGTCCGGGGTCTGGTCCACCTGCGTGTACGCGTCCATCTGCGGCCCGGTCAGACACTCGACGGGCTCGCTGCGCGCCACCCCGCGCGGGTCGACGGCCACCATGTCGTAGCGGGCCCGCACCTGGGCGGGGTAGCCGATCCCTGCGTAGCCCTGGAGGTAGCCGATAGCCGATCCGCCGGGGCCGCCCGGGTTGACCAGGAGGGAGCCGATCCGTTTGCCGGGGCCGGTGGCCTTCTTGCGCGAGACGGCCAGCTTGATGTCGCCGCCGTCCGGCTTCGCGTAGTCCAGCGGCGCCTTCATCGTCGTGCACTGGAAGCCGCTGACTCCGCAGTCCCGCCAGCTGAGGTGCTGCGCGTAGTACGACTTCAGGGCGGCCGGGACCGCCGAGGGCGACGCGGACGCCGTGTCGGCGGAGGACGAGGTTCCCGACGACGAGTCTCCGCCGCTGCACCCGGAGACGAGCAGGCCGGCGGTGCCGAGCGCGAGGGCGAGAGTGCGGAACGGGCGCCTGGTGTCCATGCCCGGAGCGTAGCCGCAGCCCGGCCGTTCACCCGATTCCTTGCTCTTTCGGGTGATCCGGCGGGTGTACGGGCACGCCGTCTCAGCCCGCGCGCAGCGCCATCGTCATCGCCTCCACCGCCAGCAGCGGCGCCACATTGCGGTCCAGGGCGCGGCGGCAGGCCGACACCGCCTCGATCCGGCGCAGCGTGCGCTCCGGGGTGGACGCGCGGGCGACGCGGTCCAGGGCGTCCTCGGCGTCGGCGTTGGCTATCGCGATCCGCGAGCCGAACTGCAGGGCGAGCACATCGCGGTAGAAACCGGTCAGTTCGGTGAGCGCCAGGTCGAGGCTGTCGCGCTGGGTGCGGGTCTTGCGGCGCTTCTGCCTGTCCTCCAGCTCCTTCATCACCCCGGCCGTGCCGCGCGGCATCCGGCCTCCGGCGGCGGCCCCGAGCGCCGCCTTCATGTCCTCGGTCTCCTTTGCGTCCACCTCCTCGGACGCCTGCTTGGCGTCCTCGGTCGCGGTGTCGATCAGCTCCTGAGCCGCCTTCAGGCAGCCCCCGATGTCCTCGACGCGCAGCGGCAGCTTCAGCACCGCGGCCCGCCGCGCCCGGGCCCGCTCATCCGTGGCGAGGCGGCGCGCCCGGCCGATGTGCCCCTGCGTCGCACGGGCCGCGGCTGCGGCCCGCTCCGGGTCGATGCCGTCCCGGCGCACCAGCACGTCCGCGACGGCGTCGACCGGCGGCGTACGCAGGGTGAGGTGGCGGCACCGCGACCGGATCGTCGGCAGCACGTCCTCCAGCGAGGGCGCGCAGAGCAGCCACACCGTGCGCGGGGCGGGCTCCTCGACCGCCTTCAGCAGGACGTTGCCCGCGCCCTCGGTGAGGCGGTCGGCGTCCTCCATGACGATGACCTGCCAGCGCCCGACGGCCGGCGAGAGCTGGGCGCGGCGCACCAGCTCACGGGTCTCCTTCACACCGATGGAGAGCAGGTCGGTGCGGATCACGTCGACGTCCGCGTGCGTACCGATGAGGCTGGTGTGGCAGCCGTCGCAGAAGCCGCAGCCCGGCGCCCCGCCCAGGGCGCGGTCGGGGCTCGTGCACTGGAGCGCTGCGGCGAAGGCCCGGGCGGCGGTGGAGCGCCCGGAGCCCGGCGGGCCGGTGAACAGCCAGGCGTGCGTCATCTTCGAGCCGGGCGGCACCGGCTCCCCCGCCGCGTCGGCGGTGACCAGCACATCGGCGTCCCGGGCGGCGGCGCCCAGCTGCTCCTGCACCCGGTCCTGGCCGACCAGGTCGTCCCACACGGACATGGGGCACCGCCTTTCCGCTTCGCTCGACGCGTGGCTCCCGTCGCTCCGGTCTCCCATTGTGAGGGACGGGTCTGACAACTCGGACGCCGATGGCCCCGCACCAGGGAAAGGTGCGGGGCCATCGGCGTCGTCCCGTAAGGGTGTCCCGGTCAGCGGCGCGGCCGTCGTCCCCGGCCCGAGGACTCCGGGCCCTCGTCGTCGTAACCGCCCAGCAGTTCGTCGGCCAGGCTGGGCAGGTCGTCCAGCGGGGTCTCCTCCGCCCAGTCGGGCCGGGGGCGCCGGGGTCGCTGCTGCTCCGCGTGCGGGTCGGTGACCTGCGGCAGCTCACGGGTGCGCTCGTTGTCGCCCTCCGGCTGCCGCTCGTCCCGGAAGATGCCGCGCGGCACGCGGCCGGCCGGGTCGGAGTCCCGTACGCCGGCACCGCGCCCGGTGTCCGGCACGGCGGGCAGCACGGTCGTCTCCTCGGAGTCGTCCGAGAACTTCGGGATCACGGTCGTCTCGTCCTGGTCGGACGGCCAGGGCCCCCGGCCGGAGCCGGACTCCGGCTCCCCGGGCGCGGGAACGGGCTGCGTGATCTCGTTCGGGTCCACGATCGGCGTGGGCACGGTCAACTCGTTGTCGGGCCCGGCGGGCCGGTCGCCGCTGCCGGAACCGCCGGCCTCCGATGAGCCCCCGGAGTCCTGCCGCAGCCGGGATTCCTCCTCCCGGGCGGCCCGGGCGCGGGCTTCCTGCCGTGCGGCCAGGGCGCGGGCCTCCTCCTCGCGGGCGGCCCGCTCACGGGCACGCTCCTCGGCGGCATCCGCTTCGGCCTGAGCCTTCGCCCGGGCCTCCGCTTCGGCCTGGCGGCGGGCGGCCTCGGCCCGGAGCAGGGCCTCCTCGGCCTTGCGCTGCTTCTCCAGCCGCGCGGCCTCGGCCTCCTTGCGGAGCCGGGCTTCCTCCTCCGCCTGCCGGCGCAGCCGCGCCTGCTCCGCTTCGTACGCCGCTTCCTGGGCCTCGCGGCGCACACGCTCGGCCTCGGCGACGCGGCGGGCCTCCTCAGCACGCTGCCGCTCCTCCTCGGCCTTGCGGGCGGCCTCCTCCTCGGCGCGGAGCCTGGCCTCCTCGGCGCGCTGCCGGGCTTCTTCCGCCTGGCGCTCGGCCTCGCGGCGGCGGGCTTCCTCCTCCTCGCGGCGCTTGCGCTCCTCCTCCTCGGCGCGGAGCTTGGCGAGCTGCTCCTGCCGCTCGCGCTCCAGGCGCTCCTCCTCGGCCTTGCGGGCGGCCTCTTCCTCGGCGCGGCGCCTGGCCTCTTCCTCGGCGGCCTTGCGGGCCTCCTCGCGGGCCTTGATCTCGGCCTCGGAGAGCGGCAGGACCTGGTCGAGGCGGTGGCGTACGACGGTGGTGATGGCCTCCGGTTCCTGCGCGGCGTCCACCACGAGGTACCGCGTCGGGTCGGCGGCGGCCAGGGTCAGGAAGCCGGAGCGCACCCGGGCGTGGAACTCGGGCGGCTCGGACTCCAGCCGGTCGGGCGCCTCGGTGAACCGTTCCCTCGCGGTCTCGGGCGCGACGTCCAGGAGGACGGTCAGGTGCGGTACGAGGCCACTCGTCGCCCAGCGCGAGATGCGGGCGATCTCGGTGGGGGCCAGATCGCGGCCCGCGCCCTGATAGGCGACGGACGAGTCGATGTAGCGGTCGGAGATGACGACGGCGCCGCGCTCCAGGGCCGGGCGGACGACCGAGTCGACGTGCTCGGCGCGGTCGGCGGCGTACAGCAGGGCCTCGGCCCGGTTGGAGAGCCCGGCCGACGACACGTCGAGCAGGATGGACCGCAGCCGCTTCCCGATAGGGGTCGCGCCCGGCTCACGGGTGACGACGACCTCGTGGCCCTTGGCCCGGATCCACTCGGCGAGCGCCTCGACCTGGGTGGACTTGCCGGCTCCGTCGCCGCCCTCCAGGGCGATGAAGAAGCCGTTCGCGGCGGGCGTGACGGCCGGGTCGCCGCCGCGCAGCGCCTCGCGCAGATCGCGCCGCAGCGGTACGCCGGAACGATCGTCCGTCTTCGCGAGGACGATGACCGCGACGGGCAGCAGCAGGGCGCCGACCAGCATCAGGGTGAACGCGGCGCCGCCGTGCGCGAAGACGAAGTCGCCGATGGTCAGCCGGTGGGTGCCGATGGCCGCGGCGACCAGGGGGCCGCCGACCGCGCCGAGGGCGATGAGGATCCGGACGACGGCCTGGAGGTGCTCGGTGATCCGGGTCCGGCGGGCCTCCTCGGTCTCCTGGTCGGCCAGGACGTGACCGGTGTTCGCGGCGACGCCCGCCGCGTATCCGGCGAGTACGGCGAGCAGGACGACGGTCGCGGTGTCCGGGACGAGGCCCATCGCCAGGAGGGCGATGCCCGTGACGGCGGTGGCGAACGAGAGCATCCGCCGCCGCGACAGGGTGGGCAGCACCTTGCCCGCCGTACGGATGCCCACACCCGTACCGCCGGTGAGGGCGAGGACCAGCAGGGCGAGCGTGACGGGCCCGCCGCCGAGGTCGCTGGCGTGCAGCACGGCGACGGCGGCCGCGGCCGCGATGGCTCCGGCGACCGCCGCGCAGGTGGCGACGATCAGCGGGATGGAACCGGTGCGGCCCTTGTCGGGCCCGTTCCCCGCGGACGGCCGGCGCAACCCCTCCAGGGGCGAGCGCGGGCGTGGCGTCTGTGTGGCGGGCAGTTGCAGGAAGTACAGGGTGGAGATGGAGGCGGAGAACAGCCCGGCCGCGACGTACGAACCGAGGGCCGCCTGATGGAAGGAGAACCAGTCCAGGCCGGAGCCCAGCAGGCTGCCGATCACCGTGGCGACCAGCAGAACGGCCGCGGCCAGCGGAACGGCCGCGAAGTCCGTACGCAGGGACAGCCGGCGCAGTGCGTCGAGGTGGTCCGGCAGCGGGCGCACGGCGGCGCCCTCGATCGGCGGGGCGGGCAGCAGCGCGGGCGCCGCGCTCTCCTTGGCGACGGTCCAGAGCCGCTCGGCCACCCCGGCCACGAAGACGGTGACGAGGATCATCGTGAGCGCGTTGGCGGGCGTCCAGTCGATCCACAGGGGCGCCACGACGAGCAGCAGGAGCCGCAACCCGTCGGCGCCGATCATCAGCCACCGCCGGTCGACCGGCCCGCCCGGTGCCGTGAGCGACGTCAACGGCCCCAGAAGTACGGCTCCGAAGAGCAGGGTGGAAATGATCCGGGCCCCGAACACGGCGGCGACGGCAAAGGCCGCCCCCCGGTATCCGGTCCCGAATGAGCCCTCGAGAACCGCCGCTTGCAGCGACAACAGCACCAGCACGAGAAGGGCGAGTGCATCGCCGGTACTGCCGACGAGCTGGGCGCTCCACAACCGCTTCAGCGGAGGAACACGCAACAGGGCTCGCACGGCGCGCTCGCGTGAGTCTGCGGCAAGTGCGTCGGAGGTGGGGCTCACGACCGTAGGCTGCTCGGCTCGCGTCATCCGCCCAGCCTAACGGCCCACCCACATCCCCCGTGCCCCGCCCGCCAATCCAGCCCCGCCGCACCACCAAGCCCCGCCGGCGTTTGAGGCGCGGGGTCCGGGGCGGAGCCCCGAAACTCCAGCCCCTCCGGCGCTTGAGGCGCGGGGGCCCGGGGCGGAGCCCCGAAACTCCAGCCCCGCCGGCGCTTGAGGCGCGGGGGCCCGGGGCAGAGCCCCGAAACTCCAGCCCCGCCGGCGCTTGAGGCGCGGGGCCCGGGGCAGAGCCCCGGTTTCGGGAAGGGGCGGGTAGGGGAAGACGCCCGCCGCAGGCGCCCCCTACTCCTCCGCCGCAGCCTTCTTGGCGACAGCCTTCTTCGTCGTGGTCTTCTTCGTCGTGGTCTTCTTCGCCGGCGCCTTCTTCGCCGCAGCCTTCTTCGTCGTCTTCTTCTTCGCCGGCCCCTTGGCCCGCTTCTCCGCCAGCAGCTCGAACCCCCGCTCCGGCGTGATGTCCTCGACACTGTCCCCGGTACGCAGCGTCGCGTTCGTCTCCCCGTCGGTGACGTAAGGACCGAACCGCCCGTCCTTCACGACGACCGGAGCCCCGCTCACCGGATCCGTGCCCAGCTCCTTCAGCGGCGGCTTCGCCGCGGCCCGCCCCCGCTGCTTCGGCTGCGCGTAGATCGCCAGCGCCTCTTCGAGCGTGATATCGAAGAGCTGGTCCTCGGAGGTCAGCGACCGCGAGTCCGTGCCCTTCTTCAGGTACGGCCCGTAGCGCCCGTTCTGCGCCGTGATCTCCACGCCTTCGGCGTCCACGCCGACCACCCGCGGCAGCGACATCAGCTTGAGCGCGTCGGCCAGCGTCACCGTGTCGATCGACATCGACTTGAACAGCGAGGCCGTCCGCGGCTTCACCGCGTTCTTGCCGGTCTTCGGCGTGCCCTCGGGCAGCACCTCGGTGACGTACGGCCCGTAGCGGCCGTCCTTGGCGATGATCTGGTTCCCGCTGACCGGGTCCGCGCCGAGTTCGAAGTCGCCGCTCGGCTTGGCCAGCAGCTCCTCCGCGTACTCGACGGACAGCTCGTCGGGGGCCAGGTCCTCGGGGACGTCCGCGCGCTGGTGGCCCTCGGAGTCCTTCTCGCCGCGCTCGATGTACGGGCCGTAGCGGCCGACGCGAAGCTTGATGTCGTTGCCGACGGGGAAGGACGAGATCTCCCGCGCGTCGATCGCGCCGAGGTCGGTGACGAGCTCCTTGAGCCCGCCGAGGTGGTCGCCGTCGCCGTTGCCCGCGTCGGAGGCCGCCCCCGCACCGGCCGCGTCGTCGCCCTCCTGCGTACCGAAGTAGAACCGCTTCAGCCACGGCACGGACTGGGCCTCACCGCGTGCGATGCGGTCGAGGTCGTCCTCCATGCGGGCCGTGAAGTCGTAGTCGACGAGCCGGCCGAAGTGCTTCTCCAGCAGGTTGACGACGGCGAACGAGAGGAACGACGGCACCAGGGCCGTGCCCTTCTTGAACACATAGCCGCGGTCGAGGATCGTCCCGATGATCGAGGCGTACGTCGACGGCCGGCCGATCTCGCGCTCTTCGAGCTCCTTGACCAGCGACGCCTCGGTGTACCGGGCGGGCGGCTTCGTCGCGTGGCCGTCGACCGAGATCTCGTCGGCGGACAGCGCGTCGCCCTCGGTGACCTGCGGCAGCCGCCGCTCGCGGTCGTCCAGCTCGGCGTTCGGGTCGTCGGCGCCCTCGACGTACGCCTTCATGAAGCCGTGGAAGGTGATCGTCTTGCCGGACGCGGAGAACTCGGCGTCCCGCCCGTCGCTCGCCCGGCCGCCGATCTTGACGGTGACCGAGTTACCGGTCGCGTCCTTCATCTGGGAGGCGACGGTCCGCTTCCAGATCAGCTCGTACAGCCGGAACTGGTCGCCGGTGAGGCCGGTCTCGGCAGGCGTGCGGAAGCGGTCGCCCGAGGGGCGGATCGCCTCGTGCGCCTCCTGCGCGTTCTTGACCTTGCCGGCGTACGTACGCGGCTTCTCGGGCAGGTAATTCGCCCCGTACAACTGCGTGACCTGCGCCCGGGCCGCGGAGACCGCGGTGTCCGAGAGGGTCGTGGAGTCGGTACGCATATAGGTGATGAAGCCGTTCTCGTACAGCTTCTGCGCGACCTGCATCGTGGCCTTCGCCCCGAAGCCCAGCTTCCGGCTCGCCTCCTGCTGGAGGGTCGTCGTACGGAAGGGCGCGTACGGGGAGCGGCGGTACGGCTTCGACTCGACGGACCGCACGGCGAACGAGGAGTCCGCGAGCGCGGCGGCCAGGGCCCGGGCGTTCGCCTCGTCCAGGTGCAGCGTCTGGCCGGAGCCGGACTTCAGCTGCCCGTCCGCGCCGAAGTCGCGGCCCTGGGCGATGCGGCGCCCGTCGACGGCGCTGAGCCGGGCCGTGAAGGTCGAGGGGTCGGAGGCGTCGCCGCCCCGCCCGGTGGCGAAGGTTCCGGTCAGGTCCCAGTACTCGGCGGAGCGGAAGGCGATGCGCTCGCGCTCCCGCTCGACGACGAGCCGGGTGGCGACGGACTGGACGCGGCCCGCCGAGAGCTTCGGCATGACCTTCTTCCACAGGACCGGCGAGACCTCGTAGCCGTAGAGGCGGTCGAGGATACGGCGGGTCTCCTGGGCGTCGACCATGCGCTGGTTCAGCTCGCGCGGGTTGGCGACGGCGGCGCGGATCGCGTCCTTGGTGATCTCGTGGAAGACCATCCGGTGGACAGGGACCTTGGGCCGCAGGACTTCCTGGAGGTGCCACGCGATGGCTTCGCCCTCGCGGTCCTCATCGGTGGCGAGGAAGAGTTCGTCGGACTCGGCCAGCAGCTGCTTCAGCTTCCTGACCTGGGCCTTCTTGTCCGCGTTGACGACGTAGATCGGCTCGAAGTCGTTCTCGACGTCGACGCCGAGACGGCGCACCTCACCGGTGTACTCGTCGGGCACCTCGGCGGCACCGTTCGGGAGGTCGCGGATGTGCCCGACGCTCGCCTCGACAACGTATCCGGGGCCGAGGTAGCCCTTGATCGTCTTCGCCTTGGCAGGGGACTCGACAATGACGAGTCGGCGGCCGCCCTGTGCGGTCTCGCTGGTCGGGGACAACTTCGCTCTTCTCTCCGGTCGACGCTCGGTGGGCATCCGGGGCAGCGCGAGGGCGCTGCCGACAGTGCTGTCGCTGCGGAGTGTGACGGTACAACCCGCCCCCGTGTCAAACGGCAAAAGCCCGCAACGGCCACTCGAACGGTAACCCGACTTCCGCCATTCCTGCCGCCCGGCCCGCTCGGTCCGCCGCGCGCACGGCCACGGCCTGCGGGTTTCGGTACGGTCCGGACCGCCCTGCGGGTGCGGGGCGCGAGGGTCACGCGGCCCGGGCGTGTTTCCGGCCTCACCACCGGGTCCTGGAGCGGCCCGGCCTCGTACACCTGCCGCACCGGCGTACTCACGCGCGGCCGAAGCACCACACCCCGAGGACGAGGAAAAGTACGCCGAACACGGTGGCGAGTGCGGTGGAGACAAGGGGGCGCACCCCGTACGCCACCGGCGCGCGGTTCAGCACACGCGCCCCCGTCCACAGCAGCAGCGCCGCGCCGAACAGTGCGAACGTCGTTCCGGCGAGGACAGCGGGCCCGCTCTCCATTCCGTACGCCTCCCTCTTCCCCTGCCACATCTCGGATACGCGGGGAGGCTCCCACCGCGGAGCGTCGCGGACGCCAACGCGGGGTGAACAGCAGGGCGCGTCACATCACGTCGAGCGTCGCGCGCCGCCTGCTCCCCCGTTCGAACAGGGCGAGCAGGACGACGGCGAGCAGGGCGTACCCGGCGCCCGTCAGCAGTTCCGCGGCGATGCCCCGGCCGTCGAGCCCGGCCCCGGCGGACAACTGACGCGCCGCGTCGGCGGCGTGAGTCAGCGGCAGTACGTCCCCGACGGCCCGCATCCAGCCCGGCAGGGTCTCCCGCGGCACGTTCGCACCGGTCAGGAGCAGGAGTACGGAAGCGGCCACGTTCGATACGAGAAAGACGTCCCGGAAGCGCAGCCCCAGGGCCCCCAGCGCCAGGCCGAAGGCGGAGCATCCGGCAGCGGCGGCGAGCAGCACCGCGCCGAGCCCGGGAAGAGCCCCAAGCGGAATGCGCAGGCCGAGCAGGAGGCAGGCGGCGGAGAGCGTGAAGACGCTGATGACGAGGCCGTTCAGCACATACGGGAGGGCCCGGCCGAACCAGAGCGGAGCACGGTGGCGGGGGCTGAGCAGGACCGCGCCGAGCGTCCCGTAGCGCCGCTCGTTGGCGACGGCCATCGTGCCGCCGTACACACAGGCTGTGGACGAGGAGATCACGGCGTTGCCGAGCAGGTAGAAGCGGTCGTCGGCGAGGCCCAGCTGC
The DNA here is from genome assembly GCF_036346615.1 of Streptomyces sp. NBC_00523. NCBI lineage: Bacteria > Bacillati > Actinomycetota > Actinomycetes > Kitasatosporales > Streptomycetaceae > Streptomyces > Streptomyces sp. NBC_00523. The sequence continues at coordinate 3,393,751 of NZ_CP107836.1, forward strand.
CGTCCCAGGAAGACGAAGAAGAGGAGTTGCAGCAGCGGGCCGACGAGCAGGGTGCCGATGAACATGGGCGGTGTCGTCCAGTTGAAGAGCGCCCGGTACGAGAGCGCGCCGCCGATCACCACGAGCCTGGCCGAGGAAACGATCCGGCGGCGGAGGCCGGGCGCGGAACCGGAATCCGCGTGGGGGATACGGGCGGGCATGCGGCAACTCCTGGGGTGGGGCGGAAGGGGAGGCGGGGAGGGCAGGGTCGGCGCGGGCGGCGCGCCGGGTCAGGCCAGGGCGAGGGTCGCGGCGGCCCGCGCGCGCTGTTCGACGCGTCCCAGCACGAGGACGGCGAGCAGCGCGTAGAGCGCCCCGAGTCCGAGGGCGGCGCCCATCGGGACCAGCACCTCGGCCGCGCCCGCGCCGCCGGAGGTCGCCGCGTGCACCGCGCGGGAGCCCCAGGTGGTGGGGAGCGCCCAGGAGACCGGACGCGTCCAGTCCGGCAGGACGGTGATCGGCACGAGCATTCCGGAGAGCAGCCACACGGGCGCGTCCAGCGGGTTGGCCAGCGCGTTCGCGTTGCGCAGCAGGACGAAGGTGGCGGCGAGCAGCAGCCCCATCATCCCGAGCGAGAGCACACAGACCGGGACGGCGGCCAGGAAGAGCACCGGATGCGCGAAGTCCAGCGGCACGTCGAAGAGCACGGCGCCCCAGAGCACCGTCGCGCCCATGGAGTAGGTGCCGATCACAGCGGTGGCCAGGGTGATGGGCAGCAGGACGAGGGCGAGCGGGGTGGGCGAGGCGACGAGCGTTTCCAGGGTGCCCAGCCAGCGCTGGTTCTGCACGGCCCCGCCCGATCCGAAGAGGACCGAGGACCAGATGCCCATCAGCCCCGCGCCGACGGCCGCGGTCAGCAGCCGGTCGGGGTCGTCGGCGGCGCGGAAGAGGTAGACGGAGAGCGTCGCGTAGACCAGGGGGACGAGGACGGCGAAGGTGATCTCCAGCGGCGAACGGCTCATGTACGACACGTGCGTCCGCACGCCGACGGTGGTCAGGCGCAGGGCCCGGGCGGGCGTCATGCGGCGACCTCCCCGTCGAGGTGGCGGTCCGTTCCGGCAACGGGGGCCTGCTCGCCGGGACCCGGCCCGGTCGGTGCGGGCTCCGCGCGGGAGGGCTCGTCCGCCTCCTCCACGATGGCGATGTAGGCGTCCTCCAGCGTGGGTTCCCGGGTGACGACCCGTCCGACGCGGACCCCGTCGAGCGCCGCCAGGACCTGTCCGTGCAGGTCGGCGCCGTGCTCCGTCTGCACGATGACGGCCTGTCGGCTGCCCCGGTCCTCGGCGGCCACGCCGTGCACACCGGCCACGGCACGGATGCGTTCGAGGTGGTCCTCGCCCGCCCCGTACGCCTCGATCTCCAGGATGCCGCGTTCCTGGACGCGGGACTTGAGCCGGTCCGGGGTGCCGAGTGCCTTGATCGTGCCGCCCGCGATGACGGCGATCCGGTCGCACAGCTCGTCGGCCTCCGCCATGTAATGCGTGGTCAGCAGCACCGTGGTGCCGTCGGCGCGCAGGTCGGCGACGGTGCGGCGGAGGTCGCGCGCCGCCACCGGGTCCACGCCGATGGAGGGTTCGTCCAGGAACAGCACATCGGGGCCGTGCAGCAGGCCGCGCGCGATGTGCAGCCGCTGCCGCATGCCCCGCGAGTACCCCTCGACGCGCTCCTTCTCGCGCCCGGCGAGGCCGACCAGGTCGAGGAGTGCGGCGATCCGCCGCTTCTGGTCCCGGGGCTCGACTCCGTACAGCTCGGCGAAATAGCGCAGGTTGTCGAGGGCGGAGAGCCGGTCGTACAGGCCCCGGTCACCGCCGAAGACGTACCCGATCCGGCGGCGTACGGCGACCGGGTCGGACGCCACGTCGTGCCCCAGCACCCGGGCCGTGCCGGAGGTGGGCAGCAGCAGGGTGTTGAGCATCTTGATGGTGGTGGTCTTGCCCGCGCCGTTCGGCCCGAGCAGCCCGAAGAGTTCGCCGCGCGCCACCTCGAAGGTGATCCCCCGCACGGCTTCGGTCTCGGTGCGGCGCGGACGCAGGAAGCCGCTCCGGCTGGTGTAGGTGCGGCGCAGGTTCTTCGCCTCGATCGCAAGCATGGCCCGGACGCTAGGTCCGTCGCTGCCGCTCTGCCATCGATTCGGAACCCCCCGAATCGTCCGCGCTCGCGCTCATGAGACCGCGCGCAGCACGTCCTCCCCGGAGAGCAGCGCGAGGAGGGCGCGGCCGGTGTCGGTGAGCTGGTAGTAGACGCTGCGGCCTATCCGGTGCCGGGTGACGACACCGGCCTCGGCGAGGGCCGACAGATGCTCGGAGACCGTGCTCGGCGCGAGCCCCAGCCGGTCGGCTATCCCGGCGGTGGTGAGCGGACCGCCGAGCTGGCGCAGCACGGAGGCCCGGCCCCGGCCGAGCAGCAGTCCGAGCCGGTCGCCGCTGTCGGCGCGCTCCACCGGCCGCTCGCGCAGGGCGCCCGCGCCGCGCGCCTGGAAGGACACCGTCAGGACCTCGGGGTCGTCAGTGGAGTAGAGACGGCAGCCCTCCGCGAAGACGAGGGGCACGAGCAGGAGCCGCCGCTCGCCCGCCCGGTACTCGGCGTCGATGTGCTTCGTCAGCTCCAGGACGGGTGGCTGCCACTTGGCCCGGCTCTCCAGGCCGGTGAAGAGCGCGTCGATGCCCTCGGTGGCGAAGGTCCGCGCCCGGATGAGCACTTCGTCCTCGACCAGGCGGCGCATGACGGGCCAGTGGGCGGCCATCGCGCCCTCCCAGTACGCCGCGTACGCATCGGCGAGCGCCGCGCACGCGCCTTCGGGATCGGCGAGATAGGGGCGTACGTACGGATGGTCCTCCAGCCCCGCGTAGTGCTCGGCGATTCCCGCGCGTACGGCGTCGGCCGGGGTGGTCCGTACGGCGTCGAGCTCCGTCCCGACGGAGGTGGCGCCGACCGGCCGGGGCAGCATGAAGTCGGGGAACTGGTGCGGACCGTCGATCAGCAGCCGGAGCGCATGCGTCCGCTCGTCCTCGCGCAGCACCTCGCGGGCCCGCACCACCCACTCCTCGTACGGGCGGGAGGGGTGGCGGTGCGGCATCGCGAGATGGAGGCTGCAGAAGGCGTCCCACAGCGGGCTGATGGCGATACGGGTCGCGCCGAGCGACGCCTCGTCCAGCTCGATCCGGATCATCCGGTCACCGCCCGCCCGGGGGCAGCGGCTCCAGGAAGCCCTCCTCGACCAGCAGCCGGATGGCCTGCGGGGTGCGGTCCCGGAGCAGCACGGGGTCCTCGTTCATCAGCTGGGCGATCGCGTCGAGGATGCGCCCGGCGGGCAGCGAGCCGTCGCAGACACCGGCGAACCCGGCGCCGACCGCGTCGACCTTGGTGGCCCGCCGCATGCCCCGGTTCTGACGGAGCACCACATGCTCCGGGTCCTCCGCGCCGGGGAGTCCCACCTGCTCCTGGACCACCTCGGCGGCCAGGGTGAAGTGGGCGGCGAGGAGCGCGGCGTCGTCCTGCTCGCGCAGATAGTCCTGGCGGGCGAAGTGCGCCTCGACGGCGGGGCCGAGCGGCTGCTCCACCGCGTGCGGCCACTCCTCGATCACGACGGAGGGCTTCCCGGCCGCGGCCGCGGCGGACTTGCGCAGCGTGATCCAGCCGAAGCCGACGCCCTTCGTCCGCCGCGCCTCGAACTCGTCCAGCCAGGCGTCGTACCGCGCCTCGTACTCCGCCGGGTCCGTGCGGTGGTCGCCGCTGTCGCGCAGCCACAGCTCGGCGTACTGCGTGACGTCCTGCACCTCGCGCTGCACGATCCAGGCGTCGCAGCCCTCCGGGACCCAGGTGCGCAGCCGGTCCTGCCACTCCTCGTCCTCGGTGTGCTCCCAGTTGGCCAGGAAGTGCGCGAAGCCGCCCTCGTTGAGCCGGTCGCCGGTCTGCCGCACCAGGGTCCGGCACAGGTCGTCACCGGCCATTCCGCCGTCGCGGTAGGTGAGCCGGGCGCCCGGGGAGATGACGAACGGCGGGTTGGAGACGATCAGGTCGAAGGTCTCGGCGCCGACCGGCTCGTACAGCGAGCCTTCGCGCAGGTCGGCGGGGGCGGCGCCGGACAGGGCGAGGGTGAGCCGGGTGAACGCGAGGGCGCGCGGATTGAGGTCGGTCGCCGTGACCCTGGTGGCGTGCTGCGCGGCGTGCAGCGCCTGGATGCCGGAGCCCGTACCGATATCGAGGGCGGAGCCGACGGGCTTGCGGACGGTGATCCCGGCCAGGGTGGTGGAGGCCCCGCCGATGCCGAGGACGACGCCCTTCTCGTGCGAGCCGATCCCACCGGCGCCGCCCACCGCGCAGCCGAGGTCGGAGACGATGAACCAGTCCTCGCCGTCCGGCCCGCCGTACGGCCGCACATCGACGGTCGCCCGCACCTCGCCGGCCGTCTCGGCCAGCCAGCCGTCCGCCACGCACTCCTTCAGCGGGAGCACGGCCGCCGCCCGCTCGACGGGCACGGGGCGCTGGAGGAGGAAGAGGCGCACCAGCGTGTCGAGCGGCGCGTCGCCACGGGTGGCCCGCAGCGCCGGGACCGTCTCACTGCGCGCCAGCGCGGCGTAGGCGGACCCGCCGAGCCGGTCGAGGAGCCCGTCGGCCGTGAACGCGGCCGCGAGCAGGGCCTCGCGGAACCGGTGCGCGTGGTCCGCCGCGGGAAGGTCTGCTGCGAAAAGGCTGGTCTTACTCACGTGCTCCATTGTGACGGCTCCCGCTGACAACGGCAGCGGCCCGGCCACCGCACCGGGTATCCCCGGGGTGGCCGGGCCGCTCACCCGGTTTCCGTCCGCTCTCCGCGGGCCGTGACGCCGTGCGCCCGGTTACGCCTTCTTGCTGGCGGACGCGGAGGGAGACGCTTCCTTCGACGGCTCAATCGAAGGCTTGGACGAGGGCTCGGAGTCGTCCGACGATCCGCCCGAGGGAGACGCCGAGGCGGTCGGCTTCTGGCAGCCCTCCTGCTTGGCCATCGCGGTGCCGACCTCGCCGGACTGGAGCTTCTGCAGCGCCTGGTCACCGCTGGTGCTGATCTTGTTCAGCTCCTCCGCGATGCTCTTGAGTCCGTCGGCGAACTTGCCCTGGTCCTTCGTCTCCAGGTCGTCGACCTTCTCCTGGAGCTTCGCGTAGGCCGCGGAGGAGGCGTTGAGCTCCTTCACCGCCTCCTTCTGCGTGGTCTCGCCGTCGTCCACCGGCGGCGGACCCGCCGATTCGACGGCCGAGCCCAGCGCCTTGTACGCCTGCGAGATCTGCTGGAAGGCTGCGGAGTCGGTCTTCTGGACGTCCGCGGGCTTGCTGTTGTCGGAGGTCTGCTGCTGGATGGACGCGTTGGCGTTCGCGATCTTCTGCAGCTGCGGCTGAACCTGGTCGCAGACCTTCTTCGCCCAGTCGTTCACCTTGTCGTCGCTGTCGTCGCTGCAGCCCGACAGTGCCAGTACGAGTACCGCACCGCCGGACAGCGCGGCTGCAAGCTTCTTGTTCACCGGTTTGGTCCCTTCCAAGGCTCTCGGCCCCGGAACTTACACGCCGAACGCCCTCCATCCGGGTGCCAGGCGTCCGATAGGCAGGCTTTTGCAGCCATTTGCACCAAGGGAAATGAGGGATACGCAACTCACCCGGACAGCCCTCACCGAGGTGAACACGCGAACGATTCTTCACTCTCGCGGGAGACCGACGGGGCGGACGCGGCGTCAGAACGACCCTCTGGGAAGAGAACTGAGCGCGCGTCGTTCGGGACGTGCGTCGGCACCGCTCAGGGAAGAACGGCGACCGGCGTCTTCGGCCAGCTCATCCGGATGACCCCGCCCTCCGCACCGGACCTGACCTCCACGTCGTCGACGAGGCCGCTGATGACCGCGAGGCCCATCTCGTCCTCCTCGTCGGCCTCGGCCTCATCGGGTCCTCCGCCGGAGGTGCCGCCTCGCCCGGAGACCCCGCCGGGAACGGAGCCATCGGCGCCGGGGCCCGGCACCTCGTCCCCGACCTCGATGGCGAAGGTCTTCTCCTCCTCGATCAGGCGGACCGTGACGGGAGCCGTGATGCCGTGGCTGCGGTGCAGGCCGACGGCGCGGCTGCACGCCTCGCCCACGGCGAGGCGGACCTCGTCAAGCACGGCCTCGTCCACTCCGGCCCTGCGCGCCACGGCCGCCGCCACGAGACGGGCGGTCCTGACGTGTTCGGGCTGGGCGCTGAAGCGGAGTTCAACGGTGGCCATGCGATCCCCCTCGAACGTACGTATGTGCATGCCAGGGACAGGCCGCGCGACCCGAAGCCCCGGCTCCCTCTGGGGACCCTGGCTCCCGGCGCCGAGCGGACTCTCCCGGACGGATCGGGCGGCTGACGAACAACAGCTGACAAATAAATCGGCCACGGCCGCCGACCGGGTGATCCCGGCAGCCCGCTGCACGCCCCACCGGCCACGGCGGGACAGGGACTGCCACCCCGGCAGGCTCCCTGCGGAGCCGCCGCGGGCGGGCCGCCGCCGGACCGGCACGAACCGGCCCGGCGCCGGGCCGGACGTCAGTCGGTGGCCGCGACGGCCTCGTCGACCGTGGTGTGGATCGGGAACACCTTGGTCAGACCGGTGATCCGGAAAATCTTGAGAATGCGCTCCTGGTTGCACACCAGGCGCAGCGAGCCCTCATGGGCCCGCACCCGCTTCAGGCCGCCCACGAGCACGCCGAGGCCGGTGGAGTCGAGGAAGTCGACGCCTTCCATGTCGACAACCAGGTGGTAGCTGCCGTCATTCACCAACTCGACCAACTGCTCGCGCAGCTTGGGCGCGGTATACACATCAATCTCGCCACCGACCTCGACGACCGTACGGTCGCCACCAGGGCCGGACACATTGCGAGTCGACAAGGACAGGTCCACGGATCCTCCAGCACCTTGCTATCGAGCGGTCGCCCCTCGGTCTCCCCGACGGAGCCGGGGGACGGATCGCCAGCCGCGATGGCATTCAATCACTTACCGGCAGCCATGCACGACGCCTTCGGACCATTGTCCGCCTCGCCAGTGACACACTCGGTGCCGATGGCCAAGAATCAACGCCCCAGTCGACCCCCGGGGAGTGGGGGCTCCCGCCCCTCTCCCGACATGGTCCTCGACCGGCTCGCCGCAGGGGCGGGCCGGTCCGCGCGCATCACTCATACGGAGCACTTGCCCCCGCGCGCGGGAACCCATGCAGTCTGGCCCGATCGCATCCGTCCGGAAGTGATCGCCGCCATCCATAAGGCCGGCATCGACCACCCCTGGGCCCATCAGGCGGCCGCCGCGGAGCACGCGCTGGACGGCACGTCGGTCGTGATCGCCACCGGAACGGCGTCCGGCAAGTCCCTGGCCTACCTCGCCCCGGTCCTCAGCGCCCTCCTGGACGGCTCCGAAGCCCCGAACGGGCGCGGCGCCACCGCTCTCTACCTCTCCCCCACCAAGGCCCTGGCCGCCGATCAGCGACGCTCGGTCAAGGCACTCGCGGCCCCGCTGGGCAACGGCATCCGGCCCGCCGTCTTCGACGGCGACACGCCGGTCGAGGAACGCGAGTGGGTGCGCCAGTACGCCAACTACGTCCTCACCAACCCCGACATGCTGCACCGGGGCATCCTCCCGTCACACCCCCGCTGGTCCTCCTTCCTGCGCTCCCTGCGCTATGTCGTCATCGACGAGTGCCACACCTACCGGGGTGTCTTCGGCTCCCACGTCGCCCAGGTGGTGCGCCGGCTCCGCCGTCTCTGCGCCCGCTACGGCTCCGATCCCGTCTTCCTCCTCGCTTCCGCCACCTCCGCCGAGCCCGCCCTCGCGGCCGGCCGCCTCACCGGCCTCCCCGTCACGGAGGTGGCCGACGACGCCTCCCCGCGCGGCGAACTGGTCTTCGCCCTGTGGGAACCCCCGCTGACCGAGCTGCACGGCGAGAAGGGGGCTCCCGTACGCCGTACCGCCACGGCCGAGACCGCCGACCTGCTCACCGACCTGACCGTCCAGGGCGTCCGCTCGGTCGCCTTCGTACGCTCCCGACGCGGCGCCGAGCTGATCTCCGTCATCGCCAAGGAGCGCCTCGCCGAGGTCGACCGCACCCTGCCGTCCCGGGTCGCCGCCTACCGCGGGGGGTACCTCCCCGAGGAACGCCGCGCCCTGGAACGCGCCCTGCACTCCGGCAGCCTCCTGGGCCTCGCCGCCACCACCGCCCTCGAACTCGGCATCGATGTGTCCGGGCTGGACGCCGTCGTCATATCCGGCTACCCGGGGACGAGGGCGTCCCTCTGGCAGCAGGCGGGCCGGGCCGGGCGGGCGGGTCAGGGCGCCCTCGCCATCCTGGTGGCCCGCGACGATCCGCTCGACACCTTCCTCGTCCACCACCCCGAGGCCCTGTTCGAGCAGCCCGTGGAGTCGACCGTCCTGGACCCGGACAACCCGTACGTCCTCGCACCCCACCTCTGCGCCGCCGCCGCGGAGCTGCCGCTCACCGAGAACGACCTCCCGCTCTTCGGCCCGGCCGCAGCCGGACTCCTCCCCCAGCTGGAAACCGCCAGGCTGCTCCGCAAACGGCCGTCGGGCTGGCACTGGACCCGGCGTGAGCGGGCCGCCGACCTCACCGACATCCGGGGCGAGGGCGGCCGCCCCGTCCAGATCGTGGAAGAGGGCACCGGCCGGCTGCTGGGCACCGTGGACGAGTCCGCCGCCCACAGCGCCGTGCACGAGGGCGCCGTCCACCTCCACCAGGGCCGCACCTACCTGGTCCGCAAACTGGACCTGGAGGACTCCGTGGCCCTGGTCGAACAGGCCGACCCGCCGTACTCGACCACCGCCCGCGACACCACCTCCATCGCCGTCCTGGACACCGACACCGAGATCCCCTGGGGGGACGGCCGCCTCTGCTACGGGTCCGTCGAAGTCACCAACCAGGTCGTCTCCTTCCTCCGCCGCAGACTGATCTCCGGCGAGGTGCTCGGCGAGACCAAGCTGGACCTGCCGCCCCGCACCCTGCGCACCCGAGCCGTCTGGTGGACGGTGACCGAGGACCAGCTCGACGCCGCCCGGATCAACCCCGAGATCCTCGGCGGCGCGCTCCACGCCGCCGAGCACGCCTCGATCGGCATGCTGCCGCTCTTCGCCACCTGCGACCGCTGGGACATCGGCGGGGTGTCCGTCCCGCTGCATCCCGACACCCTGCTGCCCACGGTCTTCGTGTACGACGGCCACCCGGGCGGCACCGGATTCGCCGAGCGCGCCTTCCACACCGCCCGCGAGTGGCTGTCCGCCACGCGCCTGGCCATCGCGTCCTGTGAGTGCGACGCGGGCTGCCCGTCCTGCATCCAGTCCCCCAAGTGCGGCAACGGCAACGACCCCTTGCACAAACGAGGCGCCGTCCGCCTCCTCACGGAACTCCTCCGCTCCGCTCCGGGCGGGGAGACGGGCGAGGCGGTCGGAGCGGTCGGGGCCGACGAGCCGGGGGATGCGGTGGAGGGCCAGGAGGGTGCGCTGGGGGGCCTCGGCGGGGCGGACCGGGGGCCCGGCGGGGCGGCCCAGCAGCCGGGCAGGGCGCCCCAGGGGCCTGGCGTTCCGCCGGAGAACCGGGGCGCTACGGCGGAGGGCCCGGGCCACCCGGCTGAATCCGGTCCGGGCCACCGCGCTGATCCCGGCCCGCCCGGGGCGGCGGCACGCCCGCCGGAGGAACAACCTCCGCCGGCCCCGCCCGGGACCTGACCTCCGGCGCGTACGGCCCGAACCGCACCCGGGCCGTCACATCGGCAACCTCCCCCAGCACCGCGCACCGCACCACCTCCGCCCCCTGCGCCCTGGCCACCTCCTCGGCCGACGCGCAGGCTCGCTCCATGCCTTCCAGCGCCCGGTCCGCCGCCGCCAGCGCCGCCAGGTCGGCCGCGCCCCCGGCCCGGTGCCGAGCGGCCACCACCTGCCCGAGCGCCAGGACGACCGCGAACACGGTGCACAACGTCGTCGTGGTCACCGCCGCCCAAACGGTCGCCAGCCCCTGATCCCCCACCGGCATCCGACGCCGCCCCCACCACCGGACCGGAGCCCCGACCCACCGGCACCGACGCCGCCCCCTCACCGGCCGGGCCCTTCCACCGCCGGGTCCGGCGCGCCCGCGGCGGACCCGGCAGCAGGCACCGGGGCGTCCTCAGCCGCAGCCGCCGCCTCCGCTCTCAGCGTCACGGCGAGGCGCCCGGGCCCGGGCGTCGGAGCGGTCACCGTCACCCGCCACAGCTCTCCGGCCCGCTCCACCTCGACCGAAGCCCCGCCGGGCGCGGCGGAAAGAACGGCTTCCCGCACCTGGGGCGCCGGCTCCGAACGGGCTGCGGCACGAGCACCGGCCCGGGCCGCGTCCACACAGCGAATCTGGGCCGACGCGGCCATCAGCGCCCACAGCAGGGCCAGGGCGAACACCGCCAGCACCGGGATCACCATGGCGGCCTCCGCCGTCACCGCTCCCCGATCACCGAACCTCCTGCCGCCCGGCACAGCGCCCCCGCACCGTCCGTCCTCTCGTCCCGCCTGGCCTCCAAGCCCGGCCCCTGCCACCGCCGCAACGGCCTCAGAACTTCGCATCGAGCGCGCCCTTCAGCAGCGACTGCAGCTGGGACATCACCGCCGCACTGGTGACGACCTTGTAGAGCACGGCAGCGAACGCACAGGCCGCGATCGTGCCCACTGCGTACTCGGACGTCGTCATTCCGCTGTCGGCCCGGGACCGTGCGAGACGGACCACGGACCGCGTCCAGTTCTTGATCTTGCGCATCACTTCAAACCCCCATCACTTCAAACCCCCGATACATCGGTTACGTACAACACGGCTGAACTGCTCTTACGTCTTGGCCTTCCGGACTACGCCGGCTGGAGCAGGCCCCCGGCCAGCCCGATCACCACGGGCGCCACCCCCACCGCCAGGAACGCGGGAAGGAAGCAGAGCCCCACGGGCGCGGTGACCATCACGGCGGCCCTCTGCGCCCGCGCCACGGCCGCCCTTGCCCGCTCGGCCCGCAGTGCCTCGGCGATCCGGGCCACCGGCTCCGCCGCCGGGGCCCCGGTCGAGCCCGCCCGGTCCAGGCAGCCGGCCAGGGCGGCCGCCCCCGGTATCCCGCCGAACCTCCCCCAGGCGACGGCCGGGTCTCCGCCGAGCCGGATCTCCGCCGCGGTCCGGGCGAGCTGATCGCCCACCGGACCGCCCAGGGACTCCCCCACCGCCTGGGCCGCCTCCACCGGGCCGGCACCGGCGGAGAGGCAGGCCGCCAGCAGGTCCGCCGCCATGGGGAGTTGCCGAACGGTCTCCGCCGTTCGGGCCTTGCTCTCGGCGGCGAGGAGCGAGGCGTGTCCGAGCCTCTGCCGCTGCCACCGCCGCGCACCGCAGGCCGAAGCCAGGCCGACCGCCCATCCCGCCAGGCCGCCCACGAGGAACCACCCGGTCAGCACGACCGCCGACAACACCGCCCACTGCCGGACCGGGCCGACGGAGGCCATCCGGCCCACCCGAGGCCCGGACCGGAACGGCCCCGTCCAGACCCCGGGAACCGCCGGTCCCACCGCCAGAAGCCGCTCGCCCCGACGCCGTACCCGCCGACCGACCTGCCGCCGCGCCAGAGGAAGAACCACGCGCGAGTGGAGGCACAACGCAACCCCAACGGCCTCCGCCGCCTGGACCATCCCGCCGGCCGAAGCGCTCATCCCGCTTCCCCCGCCCGGACGATGCGGGCAGCCCAGAAAAGACCGCACACCTCCAGCAGGAGGCCGGCCACCAGGCAGACGAGGCCGGCGGTGCTGTGCAGCAACACCCCCAACGGGTCCGCGCCCAGCGCGGCGCCGAGCCCCAGCCCGACCACGGGGAGGAGGGCGAGCACCGTGACCGTCGACCACGCCCCCGCGAGTTGCGCCCGCAGTTCGTCCCGCTGACGGCGTTCGGCACGCAGAGCGCTTTCGAGCCGTCCCAGGCCCGCCGCGAGCCCGGCCCCGCTGCCCACCGCCACCCGCCAGCAGGCGGCCACCCCGGCCAACCCGGCGAGCCCCGGTTCCCCCGCCGCCTGGACGAGAGCTCGCGGCACGTCGCCCCCGAACCGCGCGGCGGCCGACACCCGGAATCCGGCTTCGCCCATGACGTCCGTGCCGCGCACCGCGACGAGCAGCGCCTCCCCCGGTTCGCGGCCGGCCCTGAGCTCGCCGACCAGCGCACCGCACAGGTCAACGACCCCGTTCGCCCGGGCCTCCTGTTCCTCGCGTGACCGCCTTTTCAGCAGCCATCTCCGTGCCAGCGGAACGGCGGCGGCCCCCGCGATCAACGGCAGTACGGACTGCCCGAGCACCGCCGGCACCGAAGCGACCGGGAGACACAGCCATTCCCACCGCCCACGCAGCCGCTTCTCGATCCGGCTGCGGACCCTCCACCACCTCTCCCCGGCCGGTGACCGCTCGCCCCCGTCGGTCAACAGCGCTCGCGCCCGGCGCAGCGGCCGACTGCGTCCGATCACCACCAGCCAGGCCGCCATCGCCGCGCACAGCGCCGCGGCGTGCACCACGTCCGGCACCCCGACGTGCGCCGACTCCACGGTCACAGCGCACCCCCGATGAGCTCGCGCAGCCGCTCCCAGCCCCGCTCCCGCTCAAAGCCCGTGGTACCCCACCGCAACGCCGGAACAGTCAGTACCAGCCCGGCCACATCCCGCTCCAGCACATGGATGTCCGCGATCCGCCTGCGTCCCGTCCGGTCCCGTACGAGGTGGACCACGACCGACAGAGCCGCCGCCAACTGGCTGTGCAGCGCCAGCCGGTCCAGCCCCGCCGCGGTTCCGAGCGCTTCCAACCGTGCGGGGACGTGCCCGGCGGCATTGGCATGGACCGTTCCAGAGCCTCCCTCATGTCCCGTGTTGAGGGCGGCCAGGAGCTCGGTCACCTCACTTCCTCGCACCTCACCGACCACCAGCCGGTCGGGACGCATACGCAGGGCCTGTCGCACCAGGTCCCGAAGGGTCACCCGTCCGGCACCCTCCTGATTCGGAGGGCGCGACTCCAGCCGTACGACGTGCGGATGGTCCGGTCGCAGCTCTGCCGAGTCCTCGGCGAGCACGATCCGTTCGCGCTCCCCCACCGCACCCAGAAGGCTCGAAAGCAGGGTCGTCTTCCCCGCCCCCGTCCCGCCGCTGATCAGATAGGAGACCCTCGCCTCCACCAGGGCCCTCAGCACCCGGTCGCCTCCGGGCGGCACGGTCCCGGCCTCGACCAGCTCCGCCAGTGAGAAGGCCCGGGGCCTGACCACCCGCAGCGACAGGCACGTCGACCCGACCGATACCGGGGGAAGCACGGCGTGCATTCGGGTGCCGTCCGGCAGCCTCGCGTCCACCCAGGGCCTGGCATCGTCCAGCCGGCGCCCCGCCACGGCGGCGAGCCGCTGGGCCAGCCTGCGGACCGCAGCCGCGTCCGCGAAGGTCACCTCGGTGAGTTCGAGTCCGCCGCCCCGGTCCACCCAGACCCTGTCGGGCGCGGACACCAGAACGTCCGTGACATCGGGGTCGGCGAGGAGCGGTTCCAGCACCCCGGTCCCGATCAGCTCCCCCCTCAGTTCGTCCGCACGTCCGAGCACTTCAGCGGTACCGAGCAGACGACCCTGGGCTCGCAGAGCGGCGGCGACCCCGGCCGGGGTCGGAGCAGTGCCGCTGGAGGCGAGCCGCTGCCTCACCGCATCAAGCAGCGCCTCGGTCATGAGGCGACCCCCACGGCCGGGCCGCTGACGCTCTCCCCCACGAGGGCCTGTTCCCAGAAGGCATCACAGAATCTGGCCAGCGGGCCGCGCGCGTTGCCACCGGGCGGCTCGCCGGCGTCCTGCTCGGCCGACAGACCTCTTTCCAGCGGGACCTCACCGGCCAGTGGCAGGCACATCGCTCGAGCCACCCACTGCGCGTCGAGCCCCGGCGCGTACGGACCCCGCGCCACTACCCGCAGATCGTCAAGCACCGTCCCCGCCATCGACGCCACCCGCTTCGCCGCCGCGACCGCGCGCAGCTCGCCGGGAACGACCACAAGCCCCAGGTCCAGCTGGGCAAGGGCCTCGGCCACCGCTTCGTCCACCCGGCGCGGCAGGTCGACCACCACCACTCCGCCGAGCCGGCGTGCGGCTGCCAGCACCGCCCGCATGGCGGGTGGCGGGATCACCACCCAGTCGTCACGGCCCCAGCTGAGCGCCCGAAGCCCATGCAGCGCGGGCAGTGACTCCTCCAGCGCGCCCCCGCCGACCCGGCCCTTGGAGTGGGCGAAATCCGGCCACCGCATGCCGTCCGCCCGCTCGCCGCCGAGCAGCACATCGATGCCGCCCCCCAGTGGGTCCCCGTCGATGAGCATGGTCCGCTGCCCCGCCCTGGCCGCGGTCACCGCGAGGGCGCAGGCAAGTGTGGACGCTCCCGCACCTCCCCGGCCCCCGATCACCCCGACCGTGACCGCTGGCCGGCCGACGCCTTCCGACGCGTTGGCGATCTGGTCGACAAGCCAGTTCTCGGAGTCAGGCAGGCGGATCACGCACTCGGCGCCGATCTCGACGGCACGACGCCACACGTCCGGCACGTCCCGGCCTCGTCCCACGACCATGACGCCCCGCCGGCGCGCCGCACCGTGGCACCGTGCGGCCGCGTCGTCGCCGACGAGGACCAGGGGTGCTTGCTCCCACCCCTCTCGATGGTCCGGCAGCGTGTGATGCACCTCCGGTTCCGCGCCGGCGGCGGCACACAGCCTGAGCAGGTCGTCGAGCAGATCCACGTCCTCGGTCACGATCAGCGGTCCACCCCGCCGCGTGGTGACACCCGCCCATCGGCCCTGCGCACTGGATTCAGCCACGCTCTCCCCCTCCATCACTCACCTTCACCGCGGGTCGCGGCGATCTCGGAGCCCGTCCGAGAACGGTGATTCCGGTACCCGCGGAGTTCGCGGGTGGAATCAAGGTGCAGCGCTTCCGGAAATCATGTGGATCTTGCTCAAAAACCGTGGACAACTCAGTGGTTGTGAATAACTTCGTCGCTCATACCGGTGACTTCCTGGTGCGACTCTTTCGCTACCCAGCGTCACAGTGCACGCTGAAGTGAGTCGGGCGTGGACACAGCCCGACAGAAAGCAGGAGGAGGAGAAATGGTCGATTCCGCGCGAGAAACCGCGTCCGGACATGCGACGACCCCCGCCGGGGGGGAGAGCGGGGGTCGTCCCCACGGCCGACTCGGGGGGGGAGGAGCCGGACCGGGTTAGCACGGTCGCGAACGATCCGTGACTTCCATGGTGTACCCGAGGCCCTTCTCAAGCAAACCCACGCGCCGGGGTTTACGCCGAATGGCGGGCCCCTATGCTCTGCGGTGTGGAAAACCGCTTCTTGCCGCGCACAGCCGCCTTCTTTGACCTGGACAAGACGGTCATTGCGAAGTCCTCGACACTGACCTTCAGCAAGTCCTTCTACCACGGCGGGCTGATCAACCGCCGCGCGGTGCTGCGTACCGCGTACACACAGTTCGTGTTCCTTGCCGGGGGCGCGGATCACGACCAGATGGAGCGGATGCGCGAATATCTCTCGGCGCTCTGCAAGGGCTGGAACGTGCAGCAGGTCAAGGAACTCGTGGCCGAGACCCTGCACGAACTGATCGACCCCATCATCTACGACGAGGCGGCGACCCTCATCGAGGAGCACCACACCGCCGGCCGCGACGTCGTGATCGTCTCGACCTCGGGCGCCGAGGTGGTCGAACCGATCGGTGAGCTGCTCGGCGCCGACCGCGTGGTCGCCACCCGCATGGTCGTCGGTGACGACGGCTGCTACACGGGCGAGGTGGAGTACTACGCGTACGGCCCCACGAAGGCCGAAGCCATCAAGGCGCTCGCGGAATCCGAGGGATACGATCTGGCCCGCTGCTACGCGTACAGCGACTCGGCCACCGATGTCCCGATGCTGGAATCCGTCGGACACCCTCACGCGGTCAACCCGGACCGTGCGCTGCGACGGGAGGCCACGCTCCGCGAGTGGCCGATTCTCGCCTTCGACCGGCCCGTCCGCCTCAAGCAGCGCCTCTCGGCGTTCTCCCTGCCGCCCCGACCGGCACTCGTGGCCGCGGCTGCCGTGAGTGCGGCCGCACTCACGGCAGGAGCCGTCTGGTACGCGGCCCGCCGACGGGCCGGCGCCGCTACCGCCTGAACCGACCGACCGATTGAACCAACTCGTCCGTAATTGAACCTAAAAGTAAAGAAGTGCGGCCACCACTACCGCTCCACGGGCCCCTGGAGTACAAAGGATTCAACGGCCCGCGAGACCAAGGACATCCGCGAGGATGACCTGAATTACGCAGCAAAGGCCCCACGGACCGCGCATGAAAACCCGGCACCCACGCGACGTCGACCCGTCGATTACGGGCCAGCCACACCAGGAGCGGGCAAAGACTCCGCCCTGATGGGCACATATCGAGGACGCTTGGTAACCGGGCGGACGTGCCAGCGGCGGTACCGAGACCGGTACCGCCGCAACCATGCTCAGCCTGTACGACAGCGACGCCCCGGACAGCAGTCACCGGCCTGCGCCGGTGACGAGCGGCAGCCCGCCCTATGCGGCGCCTCGCTGCAGCGCCTCGCACACCGCTGTCGATTCCCTGACACCGAGCTCCGCCGCGCGTCCGCAGTGACCGATCCAGGCCGCCATGCCTTCCGACGTGCCGGACAGGTAGCCGTCGAAGGCGGCCGCGTAGGCCGCCCGCCCCTGCTCGGCGTGCCCGACCTCGGCCGGGCAGATCGATTTGGGATCGAGCCCGCTTCCGATCAGCACGATCCGCTCCGCGGTCCGCGCCACCAGGCCGTTGTGCGAACCGAAGGGACGCAGCGCCAGCAGCTCTCCGTGGACGACGGCGGCGGTCACCAGAGCGGGCGCCTCACTCCCCGAAAGGATGATTCTGCTGAGGCCGTCCAGTCGGCCCGCGACCTCATCGGCACCCGGCAGCGGTGCCTCGATCAGGGGCTCGTCCACCGGTTCGCCCGCGAGCCGGGGCCGTCCGACCGCGTCCTCCGGGGCGGCACTGCCGGCCGCCACCAGGTGAAGCCGCGCCAGTACCCGCAGCGGCGACTGCCGCCAGATGGAGAGGAGCTGACCGGCCTCCGCCGTCAGGCGAAGCGCGGCCCCGACGACGCGCGCCTCGTCGTCGCTGCTGAAATCGGTGCGCCGGCGCACCTCTTCGAGGTTCCAGTCGGCGCCGGACAGAGCGGCCGATCCGCGCGCGCCCCGCAGAGCGGCCTCCGCCGTGACCTCGTTGCTGCGGCGCCGCATCACACGGTGGCCGTACACGCGGTCCACCGCCTTGCGTACGGAGTCCACCGCGTCGGTCACGCCCGGCAGAGCGCCCAGAGCGACGAGCGGGTCCGAGGAAGTCGTACTCATAAGTAGCGAGGCTACGCGCCTCCCGCCCACCTACCCGCCGGGAGTGGCCTTCTTCACGAAACCACACAACTCATAGCGAGCAATCGACTACCCTAGGTGAACATGAAGATCGCTTTCGTAGGGAAGGGCGGCAGCGGAAAGACCACGCTGTCCTCGCTCTTCATCCGCCACCTCGCAGCCAATGAAGCCCACGTCGTCGCGGTGGACGCCGACATCAACCAGCACCTCGGAGCCGCACTCGGCCTCGACGAGGACGAATCCGCAGCGCTGCCCGCCATGGGCGCCCAGCTGCCCCTGATCAAGGAGTATCTGCGCGGCAGCAATCCGCGCATCGCCTCGGCCGAGACGATGATCAAGACGACGCCGCCGGGCGAGGGCTCCCGCCTCCTGCGCGTATGCGAGGACAACCCGATCTTCGACGCCTGTGCCCGTACGGTCCGGCTCGACGACGGAGACATCCGGCTGATGGCCACGGGGCCGTTCACCGAATCGGACCTGGGCGTGGCGTGCTACCACTCGAAGGTCGGCGCGGTCGAGCTCTGCCTCAACCACCTCGTGGACGGCCCCGACGAGTACGTGGTGGTCGACATGACCGCCGGTTCGGACTCCTTCGCCTCGGGGATGTTCACCCGCTTCGACATGACGTTCCTCATCGCCGAACCGACCCGCAAGGGCGTCTCCGTCTACCGTCAGTACAAGGAGTACGCGCGGGACTTCGGCGTGGACCTGAAGGTCGTCGGGAACAAGGTGCAGGACGAAAACGACCTGGACTTCCTGCGCTCCGAAGTGGGCGACGACCTGCTGGTGGCCGTCGGCCATTCCGACTGGGTGCGGGCCATGGAGAAGGGCCGCCCCGCTCGCTTCGAGCTGCTCGAGGCGGACAACCGGATGGCCCTGCAGGCCCTGCAGAACGCGGCGGAGGACTCGTACGAGCGCCGGGACTGGGGCCGTTACACGCGCCAGATGGTCCACTTCCACCTGAGGAACGCGGAGAGCTGGGGGAACGAGAAGACCGGCGCCGACCTCGCCGCGCAGGTCGACCCCGGCTTCGTACTGGACGAACGCTTCATCCGCGCCGAAGCCGCCCAGCCCGCGTGAGCGACTGAGGTCCCGGGCGGGCATGCCGCGGCGCCGCCGTGGCTCCGAGGGGCGCACCGGACGGCGCCGGGCATGTCTCCTGCCCGGCGCCCGGAGCCACCGGATCTAACGACCGGCCGGGTTGCCCGCGGCAGCGGCCGGAGCCTTTGAGGGCGACTGCTCCCGGCCTGCCTCCAGGAACGCGGGCCAGCCTGCCTTGGGCGCCTGGCCGACCTTCAGCGTCCGGAACTTCGCGAGGGTCTCCGGGTCCTGGGCGTCGAGCCAGTCCGCCAGCTGCCTGAACGAGACACAGCGCACGTCCCTCTTGGTGCAGACCGCCGCGATCGTCTGCTCGATGGCACGCATGTACGTGCCACCGTTCCAGGACTCGAAGTGGTTGCCGATGATCAGCGGCGCGCGGTTGCCGTCATACGCGCGGTCGAACGCCTGGAGCAGGCCGTCCCGCATCTGGTTCCCCCAGTACGCGTGCTTGTCGGGGTCGCCCTGCGTCGTTCCGGACTGGTTGAACATGAAGTTGTAGTCCATCGACAGCGTCTCGAACGCGCGCCCCGGGACCGGCACCAGTTGCATGGAGAGGTCCCAGACACCGTTCTTCTTCTGCGGCCACACCTGGTCGTTGACACCGCTGGAGTCGTAGCGGAACCCCATGGTGCGTGCCGCCTCCACCATGTTCTTCTGACCCTCCAGGCAGGGGGTACGGCCGCCGACGAGTTCCTTGTCGTAGTCGAAGGGCAGCGCCTTCTCGTTCTTGAGGACCGGGTCGTTCGTCCTCCAGCCCTTCACGAATGACTTGGCCTGGCTGATCTCGCTCTTCCACTCCTCGACGGACCAGGTGCCGACGCCGCCGTCCTTGCCGCAGAAGTGCCCGTTGAAGTGGGTGCCGATCTCGTTGCCGTCCTGCCAGGCGCCGCGGAGCTGGGTCAGGGTGTCGCGGATGCCCTTGGTGTCGTTGAAGCCGATGTCCGAGGCGCCGGCGTTGTGCTTGGGCGGGTCGTACAGGGCCCGCTTCCCCTCCGGCAGCAGATATACGCCACTGAGGAAGTACGTCATCGCGGCGTTGTACTTCTTGCCCACCTCGCGGAAGTGCGAGAAGAGCCGCTGACTGTCCTCGCCCGCCCCGTCCCACGAGAACACAACGAACTGCGGGGGTTTCTGGCCGGCCGTCAGGTGGGCCACAGCCGGCTGCTTGGGCTGGACACCCGTGAACGCGGTGGAACCATCGCCAATGGCCCGGAACACGCGCTTGGGTGCGGCTTCAGCACCCTTTTTCTTCTCTCCCGCGGCGCCGTTCACGGCCCCGAGGCCGGAGCCCTCCGCGCCGGAGCCGGTCCCCGCGCACCCGGCCGCCCCCACGACCAGTACGACGGTCCCGACGCCCAGGGCGATCCTTCTCGTGGCGCCCATCGACTTCTTCGCGGCGGCCATCATCCGCCCACCTCTTTCTCGCAGGTAGCTTGCGCCGGGTGCCGACACGGCGCCGCCAAAGTCGCACGCACTGTCCAAGAGTCAGCACGACAGGCCGAATGAAAAACTGACTATTCACCGGAATGGGTGGCCGGATGGCCCATTTGCCCTTAATCCTGGACACCGCTCTTTACTCTCCATTACTGTCTGTTTACTGAGAGTTGAGAAATCCCGCCGCTGCATGCCCCGACCCACGGCCGCGTCATCGAGTTCCACGACCGCGTTGCCCAGGAAGAGACGGGAAATATGTCTGCCTGCGTACCCACTCGCCACGACCACTCATCCCGCAGCTCGCGCCCCTCCCGGTCCTCGGGGGTCAAGCGACCACACAGCCCGCCCCCGCCGCCGCGCGGCGGACGGTTCCGCATCTCGGGCGCCGATGTGTCCGCGTCCATCACTGTCTTTCTGCTCGCCATCCCCATGTCGCTCGGCCTGGCTGTCGCCATGGGAGCCCCTCTGGAGGCGGGCCTCATCTCCGCCGCAGTCGGCGGCATCGTCGCCGGACTCCTCGGCGGCACCCCCCTGCAGGTCTCCGGCCCGTCCGCCGGACTGACCGTGGTCACCGCCGAGACGATCCAGGTCTACGGCTGGCGCACCACCTGCGCCATCACGATCGGGGCGGGCCTGCTTCAGCTCGCGCTCGGCTCATTGCGGGCGGCCCGCAGCGCACTTGCCGTCAGCCCCGCCATCGTCCACGGCACGCTCGCCGGCATCGGCGTGGCCATCGCGCTGGCTCAACTGCACATCGTGCTGGGCGGTTCCCCGCAGAGCTCGGCGATCTCCAACGTGCTGCATCTTCCCGACCAACTTGCACGTGTCAGTCCCGCCGCCCCATTGATCGGCGCGCTCACCGTTGCCATCCTGGTCCTGTGGCCACTGCTGCCCGGCCGGACCGGACGGCTCCTGCGCCGCGTTCCGGCGGCCCTGGCTTCTGTGGGTCTGGCCACGGCCGTGGCCGCGTGGGCGGCACCGTCGATCGCCCGGGTCGATCTCCCGTCCTGGCGTTCGCACGCCCTGCCGGAAATGCCGCATGGGCCGGTGCTCGGCCTGGCCACAGCCGTGTTCACGATGATGCTGGTGGCCAGCCTGGAGTCACTGCTCGCCGCCGTCGCCGTGGACAAACTGGCCGCCGACCGGAGCCGCGCCCACTCGACAGACTCTCCTGCGCGGCCCGGTGAGGTACGAGGCGACGAGGCCCGCGAGAACAGGGACCGCCCGCACTCTTCCGGGACACCCGCCGTCGAAGCAGCCACCGCCCATGCCGGCCCGGACGGCACCAAGCGACCCGCGCCACCCCTGCTCAAACGCTCCGACCTCGACCGGGAGCTACGCGCACAAGGCGTCGCCAATGCGGTATCGGGCCTGCTGGGGGGACTCGCGGTCTCCGGTGGCGCCGTGCGCAGTTCGGCGAATGTGAGAGCCGGGGCGACCGGTCGCGCGTCCACCGTGCTGCACGGCGTATGGATCCTGGTCGCATCCGGCCTGCTCGTCACCCTGCTGGAGCGCATCCCGCTCGCCGCCCTGGGGGCGCTGGTGATGATGGTCGGCCTCAAGATGGTGAGCCTGGCGCACATCCGCAACGTCCATAAGCACCGGGAGTTCCTGGTGTACGGCGCGACCATCGCCGGGGTGCTGGTCGTCGGCGTACTCAAGGGCGTGGTCATCGGCATCGCCGTAGCGGTGGCCGTCGCCCTGCACCGGCTGGGCCAGACCCGGATCTCGGTGTCCGAACAGAACGGACAGCATCTCGTGGTCGTACGGGGCCAGTTGACCTTCCTGGCCGTCCCCCGCCTCAGCCGGGTCCTGGGCCGGCTCCCCCAGGATGCCGATGTGGTCCTGGAGCTGGACGGGTCGTTCGTGGACCACGCCGCATACGAGACGATCCAGGACTGGTCCAGCGCCCATGCGGCCCACGGCGGCCAGGTGGCGTTCGCCGGGAGGTCGGGCGGCAGGATCGCCGAGCCCGCTGCGGCAGCACACTCCTGCTGCCGGCCATGGACCCCCTGGCGCAACCACCACTGCCACGACCAACCCGAGCATGCCCCTCCCGCAGAGGTCGACGACGGCGCGGATGCCGCCGCGACCGAGGTCCCGCAGCACCCGGCGAGCGCCCCGGGCACGGTCCACCCGCCGAGCCCCACATCCACCACTGGCGCCGCGACAGTCACCCCCACGGGGATCGCACCTTCCACCGGCCCGGCCCCAGGCAGCCCCACCCCCGCCTCCGCCCCGCCTCACACCGGCAGCACCGCCCCCACCGTCACCACCCCCACCTCCGCCTCCTCCCAAGCACTCACCGCCCCGCACGCGGATCGCCCCGCTCAATCCGCCCCCACCGGGCAGCCCGCATCCACCGGCCGGCCCACGCGCCCCGCCCGCGATCACCGGCTGGTCAGAGGTCTCAGCTCGTTCCAGCGGGACACGGCGCCCCTGGTCCGGGGGGAACTGGCGCGGCTCGCCAGGGAGGGCCAACGCCCCTCGCAGCTCTTCATCACCTGCGCGGACTCTCGCCTCGTGACGAGCATGATCACGGCCAGCGGCCCGGGTGACCTGTTCACCGTGCGGAACATCGGCAACCTGGTGCCACCTCCCGACGCCGAGGAGGGCGATCACTCGGTGGGGGCCGCGATCGAGTACGCGGTGGACGTGCTCGGCGTCGAGTCCATCACCGTCTGCGGCCACTCGGACTGCGGCGCGATGAACGCGCTGCTGGGGGCCGCCCCGGAAGCCCCGGACACCTCGCTGTGGCGCTGGCTCCGAAACGGGCTGCCCAGCCTGACCCGGGTGACCTCGGCCGGCGACGCCCCGGTCCGGCTCTCCGGACGGCTGCCCGCCGACGCGGTGGAGCAGCTCTGCCTGACCAACGTGGTCCAGCAGCTCGACCATCTGAGGGCCCACCCATCGGTGGCGCGCCGGATCGCCGACGGCACCCTTCAGCTCCACGGCATGTACTTCCACGTGGCCGAGGCCCAGTCGTATCTGCTGGACGAGAGCACGGGCACGGAGAGCGGCACGGCCGAGGTGTTCGACCCGATCACACCGGATCAGTCCGCCACACCGACGCACCCGATCACACCGGCGCGCCCGACAGCACCGGCGGACCTGGCCGACCCGGCCGACCCGGCCGCACCGGCGGACCCGGCCGACCCGGCCGCACCGGCGGACCCGGCCGAGCTGGCCCGTACCGGCGGCTGAACCGCAGGCAGCTCAGATCCGTAAGACCTGGTGATCCCGCTTCCGTGTCGGCGGCGCCCGCACCGACGGTGTGCTCCACCGCGCCGCCACGGCGTGGAGGCGGGATCATGCCTCTATACACGAGACACAGGTCTAAACCAATTCCCGGCAGACACTTGTCACCTGGCCTTGGGACTGATGAGCTATGCCCCGGGACACAACGGACACCCTGGGACTGGGAGAAGTCGTGAGCAACGAGAGCCTGGCCAACCTGCTTCGGGAAGAGCGGAAGTTCGCTCCGCCTGCCGAGCTGGCCGCCAACGCCAACGTCACCGCAGAGGCGTACGAGCAGGCCGAAGCGGACCGGCTGGGCTTCTGGGCCGAGCAGGCCCGCCGCCTGACCTGGGCCACCGAGCCGACCGAGACCCTCGACTGGAGCAACCCGCCCTTCGCGAAGTGGTTCGCGGACGGCGAGCTCAACGTCGCGTACAACTGCGTGGACCGTCATGTCGAGGCGGGCAACGGCGACCGGGTCGCCATCCACTTCGAGGGCGAGCCCGGCGACAGCCGCGCCATCACCTACGCGGAGCTGAAGGACGAGGTCTCCCGCGCCGCCAACGCCCTCACCGAGCTCGGTGTCGGCAAGGGCGACCGGGTCGCCGTCTACCTCCCGATGATCCCCGAGGCCGCCTTCGCGATGCTGGCCTGCGCCCGCATCGGCGCCGCGCACTCGGTGGTCTTCGGCGGGTTCTCCGCCGACGCCATCGCCGCCCGCATCCAGGACGCGGACGCGAAGGTCGTCATCACCGCCGACGGCGGCTACCGCCGCGGCAAGCCCTCCGCGCTCAAGCCCGCGGTCGACGACGCCGTCTCCCGTATCGACAGCGTGGAGCACGTCCTGGTCGTCCGCCGTACAGGCCAGGACACCGCGTGGACCGAGGGCCGCGACGTCTGGTGGCACGAGATCACGGGCCGCCAGTCCGCCGAGCACACGCCCGAGGCGTTCGAGGCGGAGCAGCCGCTCTTCATCCTGTACACGTCGGGCACCACCGGGAAGCCCAAGGGCATCCTGCACACCTCCGGCGGCTACCTCACCCAGGCGGCGTACACCCACCACGCGGTCTTCGACCTCAAGCCGGAGACCGATGTCTACTGGTGCACCGCCGACATCGGCTGGGTGACCGGGCACTCCTACATCGTCTACGGACCGCTGGCCAACGGCGCCACGCAGGTGATGTACGAGGGCACCCCCGACACCCCGCACCAGGGGCGCTTCTGGGAGATCGTCCAGAAGTACGGGGTCACGATCCTCTACACCGCGCCGACCGCGATCCGTACGTTCATGAAGTGGGGGGACGACATCCCCGCCAAGTTCGACCTGTCGTCCCTGCGCGTCCTCGGTTCGGTCGGTGAGCCGATCAACCCCGAGGCGTGGATCTGGTACCGCAAGCACATCGGTGCCGACAAGTGCCCGATCGTGGACACCTGGTGGCAGACCGAGACCGGCACGATGATGATCTCGCCGCTGCCCGGCGTCACCGAGACCAAGCCGGGAAGCGCCCAGCGCGCCCTGCCGGGCATCTCCGCGACCGTCGTGGACGACGAGGCCAACGAGGTCCCGAACGGCGGAGGCGGCTACCTGGTCCTCACCGAGCCGTGGCCGTCGATGCTCCGCACCATCTGGCGCGACGACCAGCGGTTCCTCGACACCTACTGGTCACGCTTCGAGGGCAAGTACTTCGCCGGTGACGGTGCCAAGAAGGACGAGGACGGCGACATCTGGCTGCTCGGCCGGGTGGACGACGTCATGCTGGTGTCCGGGCACAACATCTCGACCACCGAGGTCGAGTCGGCGCTCGTCTCGCACCCCTCGGTCGCCGAGGCCGCCGTGGTCGGCGCCGCCGACGAGACGACCGGTCAGGCCATCGTCGCCTTCGTCATCCTGCGGGGCACCGCGACCGCCTCCGACGAGCTGGTCGCGGAGCTGCGCAACCACGTCGGGGCGACCCTCGGCCCGATCGCCAAGCCGAAGCGCATCATGCCGGTGGCCGAGCTGCCGAAGACCCGTTCCGGCAAGATCATGCGCCGTCTGCTGCGCGACGTGGCGGAGAACAGGGCCCTGGGCGACGTCACGACCCTGACCGACTCCTCGGTCATGGATCTGATCCAGAGCCAGCTGCCGTCGGCCTCCTCCGAGGACTGACAGCGACGCACGATCCGAAGGGCACCCGGCAGCGCGCCGGGTGCCCTTCGGGCGCTTACGGTGAGAGCACCGCTCCCAAGCATCCTCACCGCCACGCCCCGCGGGTACAGTGGCAGCTGATCGACAACACGATAAGAAAATCTTCACAGGGGTGCCGGGAAGTCTGGTCGGCAAGTGCATCAGCCATGCCATCGCTGCCGTACCGACCCGGAGGTCTCCCCCCGTGGCCACACCCACCCCTACGCCCGCCGGCCCGCGCCGCACCCTTCTGGGGCGGCTGCCTCTCCCTGAGCGCAACTACGTCGCCGACGCCCTGCGTACGGAGACCGTCGGGGGCGTCATCCTGCTGGTCGCCGCCGTGGCGGCGCTGGTGTGGGCGAACACCGCGGGTTCGAGCTACTCGGCCGTCAGCGACTTCCACATCGGGCCCCAGACCCTCGGTCTGCACCTCTCCGTGGAGCACTGGGCCGCCGACGGGCTGCTCGCGGTCTTCTTCTTCGTCGCGGGCGTCGAGCTCAAACGCGAACTCGTGGCGGGAGAGCTGCGCGATCCCAAGGCCGCGGCACTCCCCGTGGCCGCCGCGCTCTGCGGCATGGCGGTCCCGGCGCTCGTCTACACCCTGGTGAACGTCTTCGGCGACGGCTCGAAGGGCGGCTGGGCAGTCCCCACGGCCACGGACATCGCCTTCGCGCTCGCCGTTCTCGCCGTCATCGGCGCCTCGCTGCCCAACGCGCTCCGGGCCTTCCTGCTGACGCTCGCCGTCGTGGACGACCTCTTCGCGATCCTCATCATCGCCGTCTTCTTCACCGAGGACATCAATTTCCTCGCGCTCGGCGGCGCCTTCCTCGGCCTGGGCCTCTTCTACCTGCTGCTCCGCCTCGGAGTGCGCGGCTGGTACGTCTACGTGCCGCTCGCCCTGGTCATCTGGGGGCTGATGTACAACAGCGGCGTCCACGCCACCATCGCCGGTGTCGCCATGGGCCTGATGCTGCGCTGCACCCGCCGCGAGGGCGAGGAGCACTCACCCGGGGAGCGCATCGGGCACCTGGTGCACCCGCTGTCGGCGGGCTTCGCCGTGCCGGTCTTCGCGCTCTTCTCCGCAGGGGTCTCCCTGTCCGGAGGCGCGCTGGGCGCTGTGTTCCAACGGCCGGAAACGCTCGGGGTCGTCCTGGGCCTCGTCGCCGGCAAGACCATCGGCGTCTTCGGCGGTACGTGGCTGACCACCAGGCTCACCAGGGCCGAGCTGAACAAGGACCTGGCCTGGGCGGACGTCTTCGCGATCGCCACCCTCGCCGGCATCGGCTTCACCGTGTCGCTGCTGATCGGGGAGCTCGCGTTCGCCGGTGACGACGACATGATCAACGAGATCAAGGCGTCGGTTCTCGTCGGCTCCCTCATTGCCGCCGTACTCTCCGGTGTACTGCTCAAACTCCGGGTACGCAGATACAGGGCACTGACCGACGCCGAGGAACTCGACGAGGACGGTTCAGGGGTGCCGGACGTCTACGAACAGGACGATCCGGCCTACCACCTGAGGATGGCCGCCATCTACGAGGAGAAGGCGGCCGAGCACCGCCGCCTTGCCCGACTGGCGGGGGCAGCGAGCAACAGGCCGGACAGTCCGGCATGATCTGACATCGGACGTGTTGAACAGGAGAGGGAGTCAGGGATGAGCGACCCCGGCAATTACGCGGGCAGCGCCGACCGCAGTCTCGGCCAGCTGGTCGCGTCGGCGACGGCCGAACTGTCGGCGCTGGTGCACGACGAAATCGCCCTGGCCAAGGCCGAGGTGCGGCAGGACGTCAAGCGCGGCGTCATCGGCAGCGTGGCGTTCATCGTCACGGGCGTGCTGATCCTGTTCGCGATCCCGGTGCTGAGCTTCGCGGCCGCGTACGGCATCCACAACCTGGGACTGGGCCTCGCCTGGTCGTTCCTGATCGTGGGCGGCGCGTTCATCCTGCTGGGCATTCTGCTCGCGCTCTTCGGGTACGCGAAGATCAAGAAGGTCAAGCCGCCGGAGAAGTCCATCGCCTCCGCCAAGCAGACCGCCGCCGTCCTCCAGGGCGTCAAGCCGCACCCGCGCCCCGAGACCGCCGCCGACGCGATCCTCCCGGTGGGTGGCAGCACCCGCTCCGACCGCGCCATCGAGAGCGCACCGGTCCAGGACAAGGCGTCGGCTGTGGCACGCTCGTCCACATGACCGTTCCCGCACCGTCCGCCCCGGCCGGCGGCCCCGTCCGCCTCGACGGCCCCTGGACCCACCGGGACGTCGCGGCGAACGGCGCCCGCTTCCACATCGCCGAAATGGGTGAAGGGCCGCTGGTCCTCCTCCTGCACGGCTTCCCGCAGTTCTGGTGGACCTGGCGCCACCAGCTGCCCGCGCTCGCCGAGGCAGGGTTCCGGGCCGTGGCGATGGACCTGCGCGGCGTCGGCGGCAGCGACCGCACGCCCCGGGGCTACGACCCCGCCAACCTGGCGCTCGACATCACGGGGGTGGTCAGGTCCCTCGGCGAGCCGGACGCCGCCCTCGTCGGCCACGACATGGGCGGGTACCTGGCCTGGACGGCCGCCGTGATGCGCCCGAAGCTGGTGCGCCGGCTGGTCGTCTCCTCGATGCCCCACCCGCGGCGGTGGCGCTCCTCGATGCTCTCCGACTTCGCGCAGTCCCGGGCCGGCTCGTACATCTGGGGCTTCCAGCGGCCCTGGGTGCCGGAGCGTCAGCTCGTCGCCGACAACGGCGCCTTGGTGGGCCGGCTGATCAGCGAGTGGGCGGGACCGGGACCGGGCAAGGCGGAGTTCCCCGACGAGACGACGCTGGGCGTCTACCGGCGGGCCATGACGATCCCCTCGACGGCGCACTGCTCGATCGAGCCGTACCGCTGGATGGTGCGCTCGCTGGCGCGCCCGGACGGCATCCAGTTCAACCGGCGCATGAAGCGGCCCGTTCGGGTGCCGACGCTGCACCTTCACGGTTCACTCGATCCGGCGGTCCGCACGCGCAGCTCGGCCGGGTCCGGCGAGTACGTCGAGGCGCCCTACCGTTGGCGACTTTTCGACGGTCTGGGCCACTTCCCCCACGAGGAGGATCCGGCGGGGTTCTCGGCCGAACTCATCAACTGGCTCAAGGATTCCGAGCCGGATCGCTAGCCGTTCTGGCACACATGTCCTACGAACGGCCACGTGCCTGGCGCATAAGCCAATTGGCTGACGGATAGGCGGTTACGGACCATGAGGCACGGGCAGACGTCCGGGTATGGGCTGGACGCACGACTTCGGTGACGCAGCACGCAACCGTCGCTCGACCGCCACGGCGGATCCGGGCATTCACGAGGGGGACGGCCTTCAGGGCCGGGTGCACGCTTTGCACGTCATGCATGATCCTCGGCTCGGCATCTCACGCATCCTCCGCCGCAGGGCCCGCTGGGTCTCGGCGCGGCTGCGCCATCCTCGTAACTGACGTACCCGCGGGCACCACCGCGGACCTCTAGAGCGCGCACCCCTGGCTGTCGACCTGCTGGTTGGCGGTACGGCCCTGCGTGATGTCGTCGCGGATCTCGTCCGCCGTCAGCGCGTAGCCCGTGTCCGGGTCGTCGAGCGACTTCGCGAACACGACTCCGTACACCTTGCCCTCGGGGGTCAGCAGCGGGCCGCCGGAGTTGCCCTGGCGGACCGTGGTGTAGAGCGAGTACACATCACGGCGGACCGTGCCCCGGTGGTAGATGTCGGGGCCGTTGGCATCGATGCGGGCCCGGACGCGCGCGGAGCGTACGTCGTACGAGCCGTTCTCCGGGAAGCCCGCGACGATGGCGCTGTCGCCCGTCTCCGCGTCGCTGTCGGGGCCGGTGAACCGCAGCGGCTTCACGTCGAGGTCCGGGACGTCGAGTACGGCGATGTCGCGCCGCCAGTCGTAGAGGACGACCTTCGCGTCGTACAGGCGTCCCTGGCCGCCGATCTGCACGGTCGGCTCGTCCACGCCGCCGACGACGTGCGCGTTGGTCATCACCCGGCGGTCGGAGAACACGAACCCGGTGCCTTCGAGGACCTTGCCGCAGCTCGGGGCCGTACCCACGACCTTCACAATGGACTGTTTGGCGCGCGCGGCGACGGGGCTGCCGACCAGCGCCGGGTCGGGGGCCCTGACCTCGGTGATGGGCTCGTTGGCGAACGGGCTGAAGACCTGCGGGAAGCCGTTCTGCGCGAGGACCGAGGAGAAGTCCGTGAACCAGGTGGACGCCTGGGGCGGCATCACCCGGGAGACGCCCAGCAGGACCGAGGAGCTGCGGACCTCCTTGCCCAGCGTCGGCAGCGAGGTGCCCGCCAGGGCGGAGCCGATCAGCCAGGCGACGAGCAGCATCGCCACCACGTTGACCAGGGCGCCGCCGGTCGCGTCCAGGGCGCGCGCGGGCGACCACGTGATGTGGCGGCGGAGTTTGTTGCCCAGATGGGTGGTGAACGCCTGGCCGATCGACGCGCACACGATGACGATGACGACCGCGACGACGGCCGCGGTGGAGGAGACCTCCGAACCGTCCGTCATCTGGTCCCACAGAACCGGCAGGAGGTAGACGGCGACGAGACCGCCGCCCAGGAACCCGATCACCGACAGAATGCCGACGACGAACCCCTGGCGATAGCCGATGACCGCGAACCACACGGCTCCGGCCAGCAGCAGGATGTCCAGCACGTTCACCGTCTATAGCCTCGCAGATTCGTCACCGGGCCCGTACGTCTCCGTGGCCGGGCGGTCCCGGATCGGCGGAGCACGGAAGTCAGCCTGTCATGCGCGCCAGTCGAGCGGCACCTGCCTGGCTCTGTCCCACGGGCGTTCCCAGCCCGCGAAGTGCAGAATCCGGTCGATCACGCCGGCCGTGAACCCCCAGACGAGTGCTGATTCGACCAGAAATGCCGGGCCTCGGTGACCGCTGGGGTGGACCGCCGTCGCCCGGTTGGCCGGGTCCGTGAGATCCGCCACGGGGACCGTGAAGACCCGTGCCGTCTCGCCCGGGTCGACCACGTCGACCGGGCTGGGCGTCCGCCACCAGCCCAGGACCGGCGTCACCACGAAGCTGCTCACGGGGATGTAGAGACGGGGCAGCACACCAAAGATCTGCACCCCGCGCGGATCGAGGCCGGTCTCCTCCTCCGCCTCGCGCAGGGCGGCCCTGAGCGGCCCGGTCGTCGCCTGGTCGCCGTCCTCCGGGTCGAGCGAGCCGCCGGGGAACGACGGCTGGCCGGGATGGGAGCGCAGGCTTCCGGCGCGCTCCATCAGAAGCAGCTCCGGGCCGCGCGCGCCCTCTCCGAACAGGACGAGCACGGCCGACTGGCGTCCCGCCCCGTTCTCCGGCGGCAGGAAGCGGCTGAGCTGCTGCGGCCGCACCGTGCGCGCGGCACGGGCGACGGGGTCGAGCCAGTCGGGCAGCCCCTCCTCCGAAACCATGACCGCAGGGC
Organism: Streptomyces sp. NBC_00523; assembly: GCF_036346615.1. Classification (NCBI taxonomy): domain Bacteria; kingdom Bacillati; phylum Actinomycetota; class Actinomycetes; order Kitasatosporales; family Streptomycetaceae; genus Streptomyces; species Streptomyces sp. NBC_00523. The sequence continues at coordinate 3,424,575 of NZ_CP107836.1, forward strand.
CGTCCGGCCCACCGCGCTCCGTGCCGGTCTCATGCGTCTTCATAGGCACCCCTCCGTCTCACAACGCCCGTCGTCCCGCGATTCGTTCCGCAGCGGCGGTCCGCGTCAGTCGGCGCCCAGGGGAGGTGCCGGGCTTCCCGGGTAGTCCGGCGGCGGGCTCAGCCGCTGGCCCGGCTTGCCGCCCATCTCGTACTTCAGGAGCTTGCGGGCCTTCTCCGGGTCCGTCTCGCCCTCACCGTACGACGGGCACAACGGGGCGATCGGGCAGGCGCCGCAGGCGGGCTTGCGGGCGTGGCAGACGCGGCGGCCATGGAAAATGACGCGGTGCGAGAGCATGGTCCACTCGCTCCTGGGGAAGATCGCCGCGACCTCCGCCTCGACCTTCTCCGGGTCCTCCTGCTCGGTCCACTTCCACCGCCGGACCAACCGCCCGAAATGGGTGTCTACGGTAATTCCAGGCACTCCGAAGGCATTGCCCAACACGACGTTGGCCGTCTTGCGGCCGACCCCCGGCAGCTTCACGAGATCCGCGAGCCTCCCCGGCACCTCGCCGCCGAAGTCGTCGCGGAGCGCGGCGGACAGCCCGAGCAGCGACCTCGCCTTGGCCCGGAAGAAGCCGGTGGGCCGGATGATCTCCTCCAGCTTCTCCGGAACGGCGGCGGCCATGTCCTCGGGGGTGGGGTAGGCGGCGAAGAGGGCGGGCGTCGTCTGGTTGACCCTCAGGTCGGTGGTCTGGGCGGAGAGAACCGTGGCGACGAGCAGTTCGAACGGATTCCGGAAGTCCAGCTCCGGATGGGCGTACGGGTAGACCTCGGCGAGCTCGCGGTTGATCCGGCGGGCGCGGCGGACCATGGCCAGATGCGATTCGGGCCGCCCCGGCTTCTTCTTCGGCGCGGCCGCTCCGGCGGACCGGCTCTTCGCCGCCCCGGAGCCGCTTTCGGTCGATTTCTTCAGGTTTTTCCTCTTGCTCGCACCCTGTTCGCCCACAGCGGAATCACGCCCCTCCGACACCCCATCAGCCCCCTTGGCCTGCGCTCTCACCGGCAATCCGGACACTCGGCCAGCCTAGAGCCCGGCACTGACATCCGCCCCGGTCACGGGTGATCCGCCCCCAATCGGCCCCCTGCCGTACCCCTCGGCACGCGCGTGCGTCAAACTGGTTTGTGATTGATCGCACTGTTTTACCGTCCGGCATGATGGGGACCACGGTTCCCTGAACAGGCCGACAAGGAGAGAACTCGTGGACGACGTTCTGCGGCGCGCCCCGCTTTTCGCGGCGCTCGATGACGAGCAGGCCGCGGAGCTCCGCGCCTCGATGAGTGAGGTGACCCTCGCGCGCGGTGACGCGCTCTTCCACGAGGGTGACCCGGGTGACCGCCTCTACGTGGTCACCGAGGGCAAGGTGAAGCTCCACCGCACCTCCCCCGACGGTCGCGAGAACATGCTGGCGGTCCTCGGCCCCGGCGAGCTGATCGGTGAGCTCTCGCTCTTCGACCCGGGCCCGCGCACCGCCACCGCCACCGCGCTGACCGAGGTCAAGCTCCTCGGCCTCGGCCACGGCGACCTCCAGCCCTGGCTCAACGCGCGCCCCGAGGTGGCCACGGCCCTCCTGCGTGCCGTCGCCCGGCGCCTGCGCAAGACCAACGACCAGATGTCCGACCTGGTCTTCTCCGATGTGCCCGGCCGCGTCGCCCGCGCCCTCCTGGACCTGTCGCGCCGCTTCGGCGTCCAGTCCGAGGAAGGCATCCACGTGGTGCACGACCTGACGCAGGAGGAGCTGGCCCAGCTGGTCGGCGCTTCCCGCGAGACGGTCAACAAGGCCCTCGCCGACTTCGCCGGCCGCGGCTGGCTGCGCCTGGAGGCCCGCGCGGTGATCCTCCTGGACGTGGAGCGGCTGGCCAAGCGGTCGCGCTGACCCGTCGTACGCCATGAGTGAGGGGCCCCGCCGACAGCCGGCCGGGCCCCTCTTCTCATGCATGCCTGTCAGATCAGCCCGTGCTCGGTCAGGTAGTCCAGCTGCGCCCGCACCGACAGCTCCGCCGCCGGCCACAGCGAACGGTCCACGTCCGCGTAGACATGGGCCACGACCTCGGACGAGGTCCGGTAGCCCGATTCCACCGCGGTCTCCACCTGGGCCAGCCGGTGCGCGCGATGGGCGAGATAGAACTCGACCGCCCCCTGCGCGTCGTCCAGGACGGGCCCGTGGCCGGGCAGCACCGTATGGACCCCGTCGTCCACCGTCAGCGAGCGCAGCCGCCGCAGCGAGTCGAGGTAGTCCCCGAGCCGCCCGTCCGGGTGCGCCACCAGCGTCGTCCCGCGTCCGAGGATCGTGTCGCCGGTCAGCACCGCCTGATCGGCCGGCAGGTGGAACGACAGCGAGTCCGCCGTGTGGCCCGGCGTCGGCACCACGTACATCTCCAGGCCGCCGGTCGTGATCACGTCACCCGTGCTCAGGCCCTCGTCACCGAGCCGCAGCTCCGGGTCGAGCGCGCGCACCTTGGTCCCGGTCAGCTCCGCGAACCGCGCCGCGCCCTCCGCGTGGTCGGGGTGGCCGTGGGTGAGGAGCGTCAGCGCGATCCGGCGGCCCGCCCGCTCGGCGGTGTCGATGACGGCCCGCAGATGGGCGTCGTCCAGCGGGCCCGGGTCGATGACCACCGCGAGGTCCGAGTCGGGCTCGGCGACGATCCACGTGTTGGTCCCGTCCAGCGTCATCGGCGAGGGGTTGGGCGCCAGGACGTTGACCGTACGGGCCGTGGCGGGACCGGACAGCACACTGCCGCGCGGCTGTCCGGGCAGCGCCGCCGCGTCACTCATGCCGCACCGCCTTCCGCGTCGCCCTTTTGCTCCCCGCCGTGCGTTTCGTCCGCCCCGGCCGTGGAGACGTGCTTGGTGAATTCCTCGTGCCCCGGCCAGCTCAGCACCAGCTCGTCACCGTCCAGACGCGCCTGCGCGAGTACGGGGGTGAGGTCCTGGTCCGACGCCGCCTCCAGCGCCCGCGCGGCGGTGGCGTACGGCCGCAGTGTCCGCAGCGTCGCCACGGTCGGCGGCATCATCAGCAGCTCGCCCCGGTCGTATCCGTCGGCCGCGTCGCCCGGGGTGATCCACACCGTGCGGTCGGCCTCCGTCGAGGCGTTCCGGGTGCGCTGGCCCGCAGGGAGCGCGGCGACGAAGAACCAGGTGTCGTAGCGGCGCGGCTCGAACTCCGGAGTGATCCAGCGCGCCCACGCGCCCAGCAGGTCCGAGCGCAGCACCAGCCCGCGCCGCTCCAGGAATCCGGCGAACGACAGCTCCCGGGCGACCAGCGCCGCGCGGTCGGCCTCCCAGTCGTCGCCGGTGGTGTCGGTGACGACGGTCTCCGGCGTCGGACCGGCCAGCAGGACGCCGGCCTCCTCGTACGTCTCGCGGACCGCGGCGCAGACGATCGCCTGCGCCTCCTTTGGCGTGCCGACCCCCAGCCGGTGCGCCCAGGTCTCCAGCGCGGGCCCGGCCCAGCGGACGAGCCGGTCGTCGTCGCGCGGGTCGACGCCGCCACCCGGATAGGCGTACGCCCCTCCGGCGAAGGCCATCGAGGTGCGCCGGCGCAGCATGTGGACGGCGGGCGCGCCCCCTGCGCCGGTGGCGTCGTCCCGGAGCAGCATCACGGTGGCGGCCCGCCGGGGCTCGGCGGCCGTCAGCTCGCCTGCGGCGAGGGCCCTGATCCGGCCGGGCCATTCCGGGGGGTACCACTGACCATTGGACATGGCCGGAGGCTATCCGGAACCGCGTCGATGTTCGAGGGGTCCCCGGATCCGTACATGGCGTGTACACACAAGATCCCGCCCGGTCCTCACGGCCGGACGGGATCAGGGGCGGAGACGGTACGGATCAGACTCCGGTCAGCTCGACCTGGATCTCGACCTCGACCGGCGCGTCCAGCGGCAGCACGGCGACGCCCACGGCGCTGCGGGCGTGCACACCCTTGTCCCCGAGGACCTCACCGAGCAGCTCGCTCGCACCGTTGATCACACCGGGCTGGCCGGTGAAGTCGGTGGCCGAGGCGACGAAGCCGACGACCTTCACGACCCGGGCGATGCGGTCCAGGTCGCCCGCGACCGACTTCACGGCGGCGAGGGCGTTCAGCGCGCAGGTCTTCGCGAGCTCCTTGGCCTCGTCGGCCGTGACCTCGGCGCCGACCTTGCCGGTCACCGCCAGCTTGCCGTCGACCATGGGCAGCTGACCGGACGTGTACACGTACACCCCGGACTGCACGGCCGGCTGGTACGAGGCCAGCGGCGGTACGACGGCCGGCAGCGGCAGTCCCAGCTCGGCGAGCTTCGCCTCGACGGCGCCCGCCACTACTGCTTCTCCCGCTTCAGGTAGGCCACGAGCTGCTCGGGGTTGTTCGGGCCGGGAACGACCTGGACCAGCTCCCAGCCGTCCTCGCCCCAGGTGTCCAGAATCTGCTTGGTCGCGTGCACGAGAAGGGGCACGGTCGCGTATTCCCACTTGGTCATGGCCCGACTGTAATGCCTGCGCAATCCAGGGCACGCGCAGCCTCGTGCGTAGCCTGCGGTGCGACTGGTTAGGCTCGAATACGTGAGCAGGTTCCAGGTCGTCAGCGGCAAGGGCGGTACCGGTAAGACCACGGTCGCCGCCGCCCTCGCGCTCGCCCTCGCGGCCGAGGGCAGGCGCACCCTCCTCGTGGAGGTAGAGGGCAGACAGGGCATCGCCCAGCTCTTCGAGGCGGACTCCCTCCCCTACGAGGAGCGCAGGATCGCCGTCGCTCCGGGCGGCGGCGAGGTCTACGCACTCGCCATCGACGCGGAGCTGGCGCTCCTCGACTACCTCCAGATGTTCTACAAGCTCGGCAGCGCGGGCCGGGCGCTCAAGAAGCTCGGCGCGATCGACTTCGCCACCACCATCGCGCCCGGGGTGCGGGACGTCCTGCTGACGGGCAAGGCGTGCGAGGCGGTCCGCCGCAAGGACCGGCAGAACCGGTTCGTCTACGACTACGTGATCATGGACGCCCCGCCGACCGGCCGCATCACGCGCTTCCTCAACGTGAACGACGAGGTGGCCGGGCTCGCTCGGATCGGCCCGATACACAATCAGGCGCAGGCCGTGATGCGGGTGCTGAAGTCCCCGGAGACCGCGGTGCACCTGGTGACGCTGCTGGAGGAGATGCCGGTCCAGGAGACCGCGGACGGCATCGCGGAGCTGCGCGCCGCCGAGCTGCCGGTGGGCCGGGTCATCGTGAACATGGTGCGCCCGCAGCTGCTGGACGGGGACGCGCTGCGCGCCACGGTGGGCGGACGGCGCAAGGAGATCGCCAAGACGCTGACGCGGGCGGGCGTGACCGGCGCGGCGGGGCTCGTACGCCCGCTGGTCGAGCAGGCCGCCGAGCACACCCAGCGGGTCGCGCTGGAGCGTGAGCAGCGCGGCGTGCTGGCCGGGCTCGGTCTGCCGGGGTACGAGCTGCCGCTGATGGGCGAGGGGGTGGACCGGGCCGGGCTCGACCACCTGGCGGCCGCCCTCCGCGAACAGGGCGCGGGCCAACCGGGAGCCGGACGAGGGGCGGGTTCATGACAGCGCGCACGAAGACGGGGACGGAGAGCAGTGCCGAGGGCGACGCGGCGGATCCCGTACCGGCTCTGGACACCGACGCCCTGATCGATGATCCGGGCATCCGGATCATCGTCTGCTGCGGTTCCGGCGGCGTCGGCAAGACGACCACCGCCGCGGCGCTCGGGGTGCGGGCGGCGGAGCGCGGCCGCAAGGTCGTCGTCCTCACCATCGACCCGGCCCGCAGGCTCGCCCAGTCCATGGGCATCGACTCGCTGGACAACGTCCCGCGCCGGGTGAAGGGCATCGAGGGCTCCGGTGAGCTGCACGCCATGATGCTCGACATGAAGCGGACCTTCGACGAGATCGTCGAGGCGCACGCGGACGGCGAGCGGGCCCGCGCGATCCTGGAGAACCCCTTCTACCAGTCCCTGTCGGCGGGCTTCGCGGGCACGCAGGAGTACATGGCGATGGAGAAGCTGGGGCAGCTCCGGGCGCGGGACGAATGGGACCTGATCGTCGTGGACACCCCGCCGTCGCGGTCCGCGCTGGACTTCCTGGACGCCCCGAAGCGTCTGGGGTCGTTCCTGGACGGGAAGTTCATCAAGCTGCTGATGGCGCCCGCGAAGATGGGCGGCCGCGCGGGGATGAAGTTCCTCAACGTGGGCATGTCGATGATGACCGGGACCCTGGGCAAGCTGCTGGGCGGTCAGTTCCTGCGTGACGTACAGACGTTCGTCGCCGCGATGGACACCATGTTCGGCGGCTTCCGTACCCGGGCGGACGCCACGTACAAACTCCTTCAGGCGCCCGGTACGGCGTTTCTCGTCGTCGCGACTCCGGAGCGGGACGCGCTGCGCGAGGCGGCGTACTTCGTGGAGCGCCTGGCCGCGGAGGACATGCCGCTCGCGGGGCTGGTGCTCAACCGGGTCCACGGCAGCGAGGCGGCGCGGCTCTCCGCCGAGCAGGCGCTGGCCGGCGCGGAGAAACTTGAAGCAGAAAATCTTGAAACCGACGGCATTGTGGATCAGGCGGCCGGGAAGGCTGGACTGCGTGAGCCCGCCGACTCCCCCGCGGCCGGGCACGCACCCACCACGGACTCCGAACCCCGGCCGGACAACACGGCAGCCGTCACCACCGAAGAACTGACCGCGGGCCTGCTCCGTCTGCATGCCGAGCGGATGCAGGTGGTCGCGCGCGAACAGAACACACGCGACCGCTTCACCGCGCTGCACCCCGAGGTGGCCGTGACCGCCGTGGCCGCGCTGCCCGGAGACGTCCATGACCTCTCGGGCCTGCGCACCATCGGGGACCGCCTCGCGACCGGTTCCGCACCGGCCGGAGCTGCCTAGCCCCTCGTCCTACGTAAGCCGTACAGCGTACGGACCGCCGGGGACTAGCCGACGGCGGCGAACGTCTCGTGCAGCTCCTCGCTGCCCTCCAGCCCGATCGCCACGGGCAGGATGCCCGAGGCACGCTCGTACTCACTGCGGGCGGTCTCCAGCAGCCGGCGCCACGACGTCACCGTCGGCCGCCTGCGCAGCAGCGCGCGGCGCTCCCGCTCGGTCATCCCGCCCCACACGCCGAATTCGACGCGGTTGTCCAGCGCGTCGGCCAGGCACTCGGTCCGCACCGGGCATCCGGTGCACACCGCCTTGGCCCTGTTCTGCGCTGCCCCTTGTACGAACAGTTCATCCGGATCAGTAGTGCGGCAGGCTGCCTGCGCACTCCAGTCGGTTACCCAGCCCATCCCGGCGCCGTCCTCTCCCGAATCGAGGCTCCCCCACGGCGGCAGCGGCATATTCACCGCTGCCAGTTGAGGACGTTACGGAAGGTGGCGACAGCACAACACCCCCTTCGGGCCCAATCTTGAATGGCCCGAACGGACTATGCGTATACGGCAGATCACCCAGGGGAGTGAGGTGAGGACATGCAGGACTATCCCGTCAGAATCGGGACAGTCTGCTAGAACCGCATCGGGCGTTCGGTGACACACCGGGCGAATTCGGGAGCGCCGGGCGTGTGGCCGGATCGTGCACGGGGGTTGATACGGAACCGGACTGCTGTGACAGTTGAGAGCAGCTTAGGCCAAGGCATATCCGTGTGTCCGGCGAATGGGAACGTAGCCGCCTCTCGTCACCATGCCACCAGGTCCAGCATCCGCAGCGCGGCACCCACGCCGGTTCCGAATGTCACGGTCCGGTACGCGAACGCTCCGAGAGGCCCCCGGTCCCACGGAACACTCATATCTACGGATTAGGCTGCCCCCATGCCAAAGAAGCGCTCGGGCGGGGGTCTCACCACGACCCAGCAGGCCGCCAAGTTCCTCGGTGTCGCCGCACTCTCCGGAGTCGTCCTGGCGGGCATCGCGCTGCCGGCGGCCGGAGCACTGGGCCTCGCGGCCAAGGGGACGGTCGACGGTTTCGACGAGATCCCGGCCAACCTGAAGACCCCGCCGCTGAGCCAGCGCACCAAGATCCTCGACAGCAAGGGCGGCCTGATCGCCACGGTCTACTCGCGCGACCGCACGGTGGTGCCGCTCACGAGCATCTCCCCGTACATGCAGAACGCGATCATCGCGATCGAGGACGCCCGGTTCTACGAGCACGGCGCGGTCGACCTCAAGGGCATCCTGCGCGCGCTGAACCGAAACGTTCAGACGGGCGGTACGGCGGAGGGCGCGTCGACCCTCACCCAGCAGTACGTGAAGAACGTCTTCGTGGAGGAGGCCGGCGACGACCCGGCCAAGGTCGCCGAGGCCACCCAGCAGACGCTGGGCCGCAAGGTCCAGGAGCTGAAGTACGCGATCCAGGTCGAGGAGGAGCTCGGCAAGCGGAAGATCCTGGAGAACTACCTCAACATCACCTTCTTCGGGCAGCAGGCATACGGCGTCGAGGCGGCTTCCCAGCGCTACTTCTCCAAGTCGGCGAAGGACCTGAAGCTGGAGGAGGCGGCGCTGCTGGCCGGGATCGTGCAGTCACCCAGCCGCTACGACCCCATCAACGACACGGAGGAAGCGACCAAGCGCCGCAACACCGTGCTCCAGCGGATGGCGGACATCGGCAAGGTCTCGCAGCAAGAGGCGGACAAGGCCAAGAACACCCCGATCAAGCTGAAGGTCAAGCGACCGCAGAACGGCTGCATCACCGCCGTGAGCGGTGCCGGGTTCTTCTGCGACTACGTCTCGAAGATCGTCAAGAACGACCCGGCCTTCGGCAAGACCGAGAAGGACCGCGCGAAGCTCTGGGCGACCGGCGGTCTGACCATCAAGACGACCCTGGACCCGAGGTCGCAGGCCGCGTCCAACGAGGCCGCCGTCTCCCGGGTCAACAAGGACGACAAGGTCGCCGACGCGGTCGTCCAGGTCCAGCCCGGCACCGGACGGATCCTGGCGATGGCCCAGTCCCGGCCGTACGGTCTCGACGCCTCCAAGCACCAGACCGTGCTGAACCTCTCCGTCGACCACGCGATGGGCGGCAGCTACGTCGGCTTCCAGGTCGGTTCGACGTTCAAGCCGATCACCGCGGCGGCGGCGCTGGAGAAGGGCATCAGCCCGGCGCAGAGCTTCGACACCCCGCGCAAGATCAGCCTGCCCGCCGACGCCTTCCGCACCTGTGAGGGCGCCCCCACGGACGACAAGCCGTGGGACGTGCAGAACGAGACGGAGTCGGAGAAGGGCATGTTCGACATGACCAGCGCGCTGGGCAAGTCGATCAACACCTACTTCGCGAAGCTGGAACAGAAGACCGGCCTCTGCGAGACGCTCGCGATGGCGAAGAAGGTCGGCTACGAACGCGGCGACAACAAGCCGCTGTGGCAGGTCGCCAACACCACGCTGGGCGGGCAGGAGTCGACCCCGCTGGCCATGGCCTCGGTGTACGCGACCTTCGCCAACCGCGGCACGTACTGCACCCCGGTCGCGCTCCTCTCGGTCACCAAGCCGGACGGGAAGCCGATCGACGTACCGAAGTCGCAGTGCAACCGCGCGATGAGCGAGCACACGGCCGACACCATCAACCAGATGCTCAAGGGCGTCGTCGAGGACGGCACCGGCACGCAGGCCGGCCTCAGCGACCGTGACAACGCGGGCAAGACCGGTACCACCGACGGACGCAAGAACGCCTGGTTCGTCGGCTACACGCCGAACCTGTCCACCGCGGTATGGGTCGGCAGCGACGGCACCCACCAGAACGAGATGACCGGCATCACCATCGGCGGCCAGTACTACGACAAGGTCTGCGGTGGCTGCCTGCCCGGTCCGATCTGGCGGACGGCGATGACCGGCGCCCTGAGCCCGTCCGAGACTCCTTCCTTCAACCCGGTCGACGTACCGCGGGCGAAGGAGAAGGAGGACAAGGACAAGGGCGGGGACAAGAAGAAGCCGGGCGACAACAAGCCCGGCGGCGACGACAACCCGTTCCCCGGCATCAGCATCCCGCCGGACATCCTCGGCGGGAACAACGGCCACGGCCGCGGTCAGAACGACGGCGGTACGAACGGCCCCTGATCAGCCGTTACGCATACGAGGGCGGGGCGCTCCGGATCATCCGGGGCGCCCCGCCCTCGTACGTACGGCCGGTCCGTCCGGCTCCTGCTCCTGCTCCGGCTCCGCTCAGCCCGCGAGGAGCTTCTTCACCGTGGCGGCCACCCGGCCGCCCTCGGCGCGCCCCGCGACCTTCGGGTTGACGATCTTCATGACGGCGCCCATCGCGCGCGGCCCCTCGGCCCCGGCGGCCTTCGCCTCTTCGACGGCGGAGGCCACGATCGCGGTCAGCTCCTCGTCGCTCAGCTGCTGGGGAAGGTACGCGTCGAGGATCGCGCCCTCCTTCTTCTCCCGCTCGGCCTGCTCGGTCCGGCCGCCCTTGGCGAAGGCGTCGGCGGCCTCACGGCGCTTCTTGGCCTCCTTGGCGATCACCTTCTGCACCTCGTCATCGGAGAGTTCGCGGGCGGTCTTGCCGCCGACCTCTTCCTTCGTGATCGCGGTGAGGGTCAGCCGGAGCGTGGACGAGGTCAGCTCGTCACGCGCCTTCATGGCCGTGGTGAGGTCTTCCTTGAGCTTGGACTTGAGCGTGGTCATGAGGTGATTGTGGCAGGTGCGGGACACCCGGCGCCCGCCTGTTTTCCTGCGGGCGCACGACGTCTGCGACGATGGGCGCATGCGCGCACGCTACGGAGTACCCCTGAAAATCACGGCGGTCACCGCCGCGGCCGGCGCCGCCGGTCTCGCCTACGCGGCAGGCTTCGAGGTCCGCTCGTTCCGCCTGCGCAGGGTCACGGTCCCGGTGCTTCCGAGTGGGGCGCGCCCGCTGCGCGTCCTCCAGGTCTCCGACGTGCACATGGTCAGCGGACAGCGCAGGAAGCGGGCCTGGCTCCAGTCCCTGGCCGGTTTGCGCCCCGACTTCGTGGTGAACACCGGCGACAACCTCTCCGACCCCGAGGCCGTGCCGGAGCTGCTGGACGCGCTCGGCCCGCTGATGGAACTCCCGGGCGTGTACGTGTTCGGCTCCAACGACTACTACGGCCCCAAGCTGCGCAACCCGGTCCGCTATCTCTTCGAGAAGGCGTCGGGCAAGCACGGCCTCAACGGCAACGCCCCGGCGACCGGCGTCGTCCACAACCCGTGGGAGCCGATGCGTGACGCCTTCGACGAGGCGGGCTGGCTGAACCTGTCCAACACCCGCGGCCGCCTGAAGCTGGACGGCCTGGAGCTCGCCTTCACCGGCCTGGACGACCCGCACATCAAGCGCGACCGCTACGCCGAGGTGTCCGGCGGCCCCGAGACGGGCGCCGACCTCTCGATCGGCGTGGTCCACGCCCCATACCTGCGGTCCCTGGACGCGTTCACCACGGACGGTTACCCCCTGATCCTGGCCGGTCACACCCACGGGGGCCAGGTCTGCATCCCCTTCTACGGTGCCCTGGTCACCAACTGCGACCTGGACACGGACCGCGTGAAGGGCCTCTCCACCCACTACTCCGGCGGCAACCGCTCCTACCTCCACGTCTCGGCGGGCTGCGGTACGAGCCGCTACGCCCCGGTCCGCGTGGCCTGCCCCCCGGAGGCGACCCTGCTCACCCTGACACCCCGGGACGCCTGACCGCCGCGCTCCCGCCGATCACGACAAAAACCGGATTTCGTCTCCGGGCGCCGGTGGGCTAGAGTTGTCGATGTCGCCGGGAGACCGGCGGCGATCGGGGTGTAGCGCAGCTTGGCAGCGCGCTTCGTTCGGGACGAAGAGGTCGTGGGTTCAAATCCCGCCACCCCGACAGCTAAGCAGCAGGCCAGAGGGCCGGTACTGATCTCAGTACCGGCCCTCTGGCTTTGTCCGTATCTATCCGCGTGATGACTGTGCCGGAATGGCCCACCAGCCGCGAGATCTCTTCGAGCGGGAAGCCTCGGGTCAGTCGCGGCGGATGTGCTGGATCTCGACGTGGCGCCGGGTGAGCGACAGGGAGGCCAGGGCTGCTGCGAGCAGGATGCCGCCGGTGCAGACCACCAGGAGCGGAAGCCCGTCGGCGTCCCAGTGGACGGTCCCGCCTCCGGTGATCAGGTAGCTGGACTCAGCCAGGCGGCCTGCGACCAGGGCGCCGACAAGGCCCACGGCGAGCGGGAGCAGGACCTGGATGCACTGGGCCGCGCGGACGGTCAGGGGACGCACCCAGGAGGTTCAGCATGGCGAGCCGGCCTCGGCGCTCGATCGCACGGTCTGCGGCGGACACGGCGAAGGCGGCGACACCGATGGCGAGGCCGAGGACCATTCCGGCCGCAAGGAGACTCTTGACGACGGTGATCTGTTGAAGCGCCTCCACGTTGACGCCCACCGCCTCCACCTCGGCGGTAGGTGCGAGAGCTCAGAGGCCGTCGAGCACCGCGCGTACGGTGTCCGGGTCCGAATCCGACAGCAGGAGGAAGCTGCCCGCCGCGGGCCGAGCTGCGGCCGGGCCGGATGCCCGGGTCCTCGGCCACCTCAGGGTCGGTGAGGCGCTGGATCCTGCCTTCTACTCATCCTCGGGGCGGCACCGCGCTGAACGCCGCGAGTTGGGCGCAGTCGGCGACCACGGCGGTGATGCGGGGCTCGGAAGACCCGGCGTCCGGGATCCAGGAGCCCATGGCGACCGCCTGCCCCTTCACGCCTTCGACCAGCCCCATCCGTACACGGCGGCTGTCACTCAGATCGCTGAGCGGGATCGCGTATTCCTGGGTGGATGAGGTGGGGCGACTGATGTGGGCGAGCTCGACCAGGAGGCCTTGGGCGAGGGATGCGGCGTAGACGAGGAGGACCAGCCCCGTGACGACGCGCAGTGAGCTGCCGGGTTCGACTTCGTTGCGGCGCATGGCGAGGGCCATGGGCAACGACTCGGTGGTGCCGGCGAGTCGACGGGCGAGCCAGGCCGTGACCGGCGCGAGTGCCAGGACGAGGCCGGCCCCCGCCAGCAGGACCCCGGCGGGGACGAAGACCGAATTGGCCGGCCCCTCGGAGGGATCACGGCCGAGGACACCGAGGACGCAGTAGCCGCAGATGACGCCCAGTCCCGGCAGAAGGAGCAGCAGCCCGTACTTCTTCGGGGGCCGCGGCCGTGCCCCTCTCCGTACCTGGAGCGGGCGAAGCGCGGCCTCACGGGCTCGGTGGCGTCCCACGAACCATGCCAGGGCGGGACAGCCGATCAGACACACGGCCAGGACGGTGGTGGTGGGGCGTCCGTCGGGCGGATACCACTGGAGCCCCGGCAGGCCGACCTCCGCGAGAACTTCGTTGGCCAGCGCGTACACGCCGACGCCGATCACCGCGCGCAGAAGTGCGGCGGCCACCGTCTCCACGGCGTTGACGCGCAGGGTTCCCTTCACGCTGTGTCCGAGCAGACGCAGCGCGGCCAGTCTGCGCGCCCGCGCCTCGGCGGACAGCCGGGCGCAGACGGACAGGAACACGGCCAGGGGCAGCAGCACGAGGCAGGCGAGGGCGAAGCGCAGGATGTCGAGGGTCGAGGAGTCCACCGCGGGAGTCGGAGCCCACTTCGAACCGAAGCCTGCCAGTGGCCTTGCGGAGGCGGGTAGTTGCCCAGGAGTGCGGCCGATGTACGCATAGAGCTCGTCGGGCCCGGTGAGCCCTGCGGGGCCGATCGTGCCGACGATCCGGCCGGGAAGAAGTCCGGCGAGGCCTGGCTGGCCGGCCAGGACCTCCCGCAGGTGTGGCGAGACGCGCACCTCGCCGGGACTCGGCACGCGGTCGACGCCAGGTGGTCGGGGCAGGTGGTCACCGGCCACGTGCCCGACGAAGACCCGGGTGAACGGCTGGGAGCCGTAGGGGTCCCGGCGTGTCAGGAAAACGGTGTCGGCGGCGGACCGGGCGTGCAAGGCCCCGGTCACGGGCTGCGGTTCGCGCGCTGCGGCCCGGCTGTCGTGCGCCGACAGGATCGCGGGGATGGTCAGCACGGCGGCAAGGCAAGCGACGCCCATCGCACAGCCCAGAGACATCAGGAGGAAGCGCGCCAGGCCGGCACGGCCGGCACCGCGCAGAAGCCTGATCCCGATCAGCAGGCTGATCGCGGGACGCGGCTTCACGCCGCTGCCTGCCTGGTCAGGGCACCGCCGGTCACGGTGTACCGGGTGTCGGCCCGGGCGGCCACCGCGGCATCGTGGGTCACCATGATCACGGCGGTGTCCTGGGAGCGCGCCAGGTTCAGGAACTCCTCCAGCACCGCATCGGCGTTGGCACTGTCGAGAGCACCTGTCGGCTCGTCCGCGAAGACCACGGCGGGGCGGTGGACGAGCGCCCAGGCCACCGCGACTCGATGGCTCTGGCCTCCCGAGATCTGCGAAGTCCTGCGCTGCCGCAGCTCGGCGAGGCCCAGCCGGCCGAGCACCTCCCCCCGCCACCTCGTGCGCAGCCGCCTTGCGCCGCCCGGCCAGCCGCAGCGGAAGGGCGGCGTTCTCCTCGACGGTCAGCTCCGGAAGCAGTTCCCCGTACTGGAAGACGAACCCGAACCGCTCTCGGCGCACAGCGCTCAGCTCGTCCGTCGTCAAGGCTCCGGAACCCCACTCCTCCGAAGTAGACGTCCCCTCGCGTGGGCGCCACGACCCCGGCCAGACAGTGGAGGAGCGAGGACTTCCCCGATCCGCTGCTGCCCGTGATCGCACAGACCTCCCCTGACCTCAGCGTGAAGTCCACATCAGACACAGCGCGTTGTGAGCCATAGCTCAGCTCCAGGCCCGTGGCGCGAAGGATGGCGTCCATGGCGAGCGGTTCCCCCGATCTCCGACAGCCGTTGGCCAGCAGCATGAATGTCACTGACAGTAATCAAAAGTGACGGTTCAAGCTACGGAACGAGATCCGCTTCCCCCGATCTGATGAACACCGAGGAAGCGATGACGCGGCCCGGCTCGACCGGTACGGACGCCATCCGGGGCGCAGAACCCCGAAGAGAGCACCCCTGCGAAGCAGCGGAGCAAACGCTCTAGAACCTTTATTTCAGGGGGAGTTGTGGGTTTATCTACGCGCGGAGCTACGACTCCCGACCGATCATTCGGGCAATTCAGGCGGGTTCTCGCAGAGCTATTACCGACTGGTACCGGGAGCTGCTACAACAGGGACCGCTCACTCAACCCCCCACCCACCCCCCACACTTCGGAGGGCTGACAGCTATGTCAGTACGGAGATTCTGGGCGTCCGCATCCACTCTGCTCCTCGCCGCCGCTGCCGCTCTGGGGATCGCCCAGCCGGCTTCGGCGTCCTCCTCGGCCGCCGCCGGCGGGTACGTCGCCCTGGGCGATTCGTACTCGTCCGGTGTCGGCGCGGGAAGCTATCTGTCCGACAGCGGTGACTGCAAGCGCAGCACCAAGGCGTACCCGTACCTCTGGGCGGCGGCGAACTCGCCGTCCTCGTTCACCTTCGTCGCGTGTTCGGGCGCCACCTCGAGCACCGTGGCCAGTGGTCAGCTCGGGGCGCTCAGCTCGTCCACCTCGCTGGTGAGCGTCACCGCGGGCGGCAATGACGTCGGGTTCGCCGATGTCATGCAGGACTGCGTGCTGTCCGGCGAGTCCACCTGCATCTCGGCCGTGAACGCGGCCGTCGGGAAGATGAACAACACCCTGCCGTCAGGGCTGAGTTCGCTGTACTCCTCCATCCACTCCAAGGCGCCGCAGGCCCATGTCGTGGTGCTGGGGTACCCGCGCTTCTACAAGATCGGCGGGAGCTGCGTCGTCGGTCTGTCCGACAAGGCGCGTACGGCCATCAACAACGCGTCCGACGTGCTGAACGGTGTCATCGCCAAGCAGGCGGCCAACGCCGGGTTCACCTTCTCCGGGGTTGCCGACGAGTTCACCGGGCACGAGCTGTGCTCCGGAGACCCGTGGCTGCACAGCGTCTCGATCCCCGTCTCCAACTCGTACCACCCCAAGCCCGAGGGCCAGTCCGGCGGTTACCTGCCGGCGTTCCGCTCGGCGGCGTAACACGGAGGCGGCGCCCCGGTGGAGAACCAGGGCGCCGCACCACCGTCAGGCCGTCGGGCGGGTGGCCTTGAGGGAGTACATCAGCGGGATGCGCGGACGGTCCGACGGGAAGCGGAAGAAGTCGTCCCCGCCGCGTTTCAGGACCGGGAAACGCGCGAAGAGCGAGACATCGTGCTCGTGGAGGAATTCGATCCGCAGACCGGCGGCGGCCAGCGCGGACACCACGCTGCCCACCGGGTGCTGCCACTCGACGCTGCGGTTGTGGACGGTTGGGGCATCGAAGTCCGCGTACGTACCCGGCGTCTCGTCCACCCATGCCTCGCGACTGAAGTAGTCGTGCACGATCCGCGAACCCGTCTCGTCGTCCAGGCAGTCCGTGAGCGGATGGAACTCCGCGAGGTACAGGAAGCCACCGGGCTTCACCAGCGACGCGGCCGTCTCGGCCCAGCGCTCGATGTCGGGCAGCCAGTTCAGCGCGCCGACGCCCGTATAGACGATGTCGTACGAGGAATCCGGTACGGCCTGGGCCGCGTCGTACACGTCGGCGGCGACGAAGGCCGCGCGGTCGGGGCCGAGCCCCAGGTCCTCGGCGAGGGCGCGAGCGGTCTCGACGGCCGGTTCGGAGAAGTCGAGGCCGACGACCTGCGCCGCGCCGTGCCGCGCCCAGGAGAGCGTGTCGAGTCCGATGTGGCACTGCAGGTGCAGCAGCGAGCGTCCGGTCACATCACCGACCTCGGCCACCTCGAAGGGCCTCAGGGCGTCCTTCCCCGCGCGGAAGGAGCCCAGGTCGTAGAAGTCACCGCCTGCATGGATGGGCACACGCTCATCCCACATCCTGCGGTTGGCCTCGCGCCAGTCGGGCGGTATCGGAGCGGTGGACATGTGCGCGAGGTTATCCACAGGCTGCGGACGAAGCGAACGGATTGTCGGGGGTTCTGCGCAGAATGGGGTCATGACTGAGGCCACTGGTTCCCCGACGACCGCATCCGCCCCACTGTGGGAGCAGCGCTTCCGCGCTCCCCGGGTATCGCTGCCCGACTGGGCCGAGGACGCGCCGGACCGCGCGTTGTTCGTCTCCAACGCGACGGGGACCTATGAGCTGTACGCGTGGGACCGGGCGACCGGTGAGCAGCGTCAGGTGACCGACCGGCCGAACGGGACGACGGACGGCGTGCTGACACCGGACGGCGAGGCCGTGTGGTGGTTCGACGACACCGACGGGGACGAGTTCGGGGTGTGGATGCGCCGGCCGTTCCACGGCGGCGTCGACACCGAGTCCGCACCGGCCGCCCCCGGTCTCGGGCCGTCCTATCCGGCCGGGCTCGCGATCGGCCGGGACAACACGGCGGTGATCGGCCGTTCGACGGACGAGGACGGCACGACGGTCCACGTCGTACGGCCCGGCGAGGCCCCCGTGGAGATCTACCGGCACCGCGAGTCGGCCGGGGTCGGCGACCTGAGCCACGACGGGACGCTGATCGCGCTGGAGCACACGGAGCACGGGGACGCGATGCACTCCGCGCTGCGCGTGGTCCGGCCGGACGGGACGACGGTCGCGGAGCTGGACGACACCGAGGGGGGTACGAAGGAGCTCGGCCTCGCGGTCCTCGGCTTCGCCCCGGTCGCCGGGGACACCCGGCTGCTGGTCGGACACCAGAGGCGCGGACGCTGGGAGCCGATGATCTGGGACCCGGTGGCGGGCACGCAGACGGACCTGGCCATCGACCTGCCGGGCGACGTGGGCGCCGAGTGGTATCCGGACGGCTCCGCGCTGCTCATCGAGCACGGCTTCGAGGCCCGCAGCGAGCTCTGGCGGTACGAGCCCGCCGCGGCCGACGGCAAGACGGTCCGGGTGGAGACGCCGACCGGCACGGTCTCCGGCGCCACGGCCCGCCCGGACGGGACGGTCGAATACCTGTGGTCGTCGGCGGCCGAGCCGCCCGTCGTCCGCTCCACGACCGGCGCGGTGGTGCTCGACCCGCCGGGTGCCAAGGCCCCGGCCTCGGTGCCCGTCGAGGACGTGTGGGTGGACGGGCCCGGCGGCCGGATCCACGCGCTCGTCCAGCGTCCGGCGGCCCCCGCCGAGGGGCCGTTCCCGACGGTCTTCGAGATCCACGGCGGCCCCACCTGGCACGACAGCGACGCCTTCGCGGCCGGTCCCGCGGCCTGGGTGGACCACGGCTACGCGGTCGTCCGGGTCAACTACCGCGGGTCGACCGGCTACGGACGGGCGTGGACGGACGCGCTCAAGCACCGGGTCGGGCTGATCGAGCTGGAGGACATCGCGGCGGTACGGGAGTGGGCGGTGAAGTCCGGCCTCGCGGACCCGGCGAAGCTCGTCCTGGCCGGCGGCTCCTGGGGCGGTTATCTCACGCTGCTCGGCCTCGGGACGCAGCCCGGCGACTGGGCGCTCGGGCTGGCCGCAGTCCCCGTCGCGGACTACGTCACGGCGTATCACGACGAGATGGAGGCCCTGAAGGCGATGGACCGCACGCTGCTGGGCGGGACGCCGGAGGAAGTGCCCGAACGGTTCGAGGCATCGTCGCCCCTGACGTACGTCGACGCCGTGCGCGCCCCGGTCTACATCTCCGCCGGGGTCAACGACCCGCGCTGCCCGATCCGCCAGGTGGAGAACTACGTGGACCGGCTGAAGGACCGGGCCGCCGTGCACGAGGTCTACCGGTACGACGCGGGGCACGGCTCGCTCGTCGTGGAGGAGCGGATCAAGCAGGTCCGGCTGGAGCTCGACTTCGCCCGCCGGCACCTGTCCGGGGGGTCGCCGGCGGGGCCCGGGGACCCGGTCGGCCAGGGCGAGGAGGTGCCGACCGGGGGCGCGTAAGGGAGGTGTTGGCCGGTACGTGGGCGAGGCGTCGGACGGTGGGCGGACGACGAGCTGATCGGCGCGTAGGGGCCGGATAAAGGGCTGCTTTCCGGGTGCCCCCGCTCCGGTCGGCCGGAGCGGGGACCGTACCGTGGAGGGGTGTACCGGTTCCTGCTGACCCCGCGATGGTGGGGGATCAACCTCTTCGTCGTGCTGGCGATCCCGTTCTGCGTGTTCATGGGCACCTGGCAGCTCGGCCGCTTCGAGGACCGCGTGCACACGCACGAGGCCGCCGAGAAGCAGCCCGCGCCGGGCGCCAGGGCCGCCAAACCGCTCGACGAGCTGCTGCCCGTCGACACGGAGACCTCCGGCCGGCCCGCCACCGCGACCGGCCGGTACGCGGACCGCTTCCTGGTGCCCGGCCGTGAGCTGGACGACCGGAAGGGCTTCTACGTCCTGGACATGCTGCGGACGGACAGCGGCAAGGCCCTGCCGGTGGTACGCGGCTGGCTGCCCGGGAAGCCCGGACAGACCCGGGTGCCGCCCGCGCCGGCCGGGCGGGTCACGGTGACCGGCGACCTCCAGGCTTCGGAGAACGCGGGCACCGCGGGGATCGGCGCGACGGGCGGGCTGCCGGACGGCCAGGTCGGCATGATCAGCGCGGCGTCGCTCGTCAACCTGGTGCCGTACCAGGTGTACGACGCCTGGGTGACGCTCCCGGCGAGCGGTGCGGGCGGCTCCGAGAAGGCCGCGGGTGCCTCGGGGGAGGCGGCGGGCGGTGCCGCCCCGTCCGAGGCGACCGCGCTGCGCCCGGTGCCGGCCACCGCGCCGGAGGGTGGCGGTCTCGATCTCAAGGCGTTCCAGAACCTCGGCTACACGGGTGAGTGGTTCGTCTTCGCCGGGTTCGTGGTCTTCATGTGGTTCCGGCTGCTCCGGCGCGAGGCCGAGGCCGCCCGGGACGTGCGGCTCGGTTTGATCCCGGACGCGGAGCCCGCTTCCCCGTCGGTTCCCGAGGCGGAGGCCGTCCCCGAGGCGGAGGCCCGCTCAGGGACGTGAGCCGGTGGCCCGGCGGTGCGGGCCGCCGGGTGCCCCGTAGCGGCTCCTACGACGACGGTTCCAGGACGCCCGTCCGGTAGATCGTTCCCGCGCAGGCGTTGTCGATCTTCGCGGCGGCCACCGGGGCCCCCGGCTCGGGGGTGTGCTGCACGGAGATGCTGCCCTGGGCGGGGGTGCCACCGTCGGCGCCGAACTGCGTCTCCGTACCCGTCTCGCTCTCTCCGGAGCCGCCGGCCGCCCCGGATCCGGCCGCGCCGCCGCCACCTGCGGCGCCCGCCGCACCCTCGGTCGGCGTCGGGGAGGGCGAACCACCGGTGGACGGACAGGTGTCCTTGGGGACCCAGGCGAACTGCACCTCGTAGACCGCGTCCGGCTTCAGCACGACGACGGGCTCTTCGGCGGCGGGGTCGGGCAGGCCCGACGCGGGATCACCCTGGGTGTGCCGGACGACCTCGATCCGGGTCGGGTCGGCCGCGCCCATCGCCTCGAAGCCCACGGTGCCGCTGCTCCGCACCGCACAGTTCTCGCCGGACACGTTGGCGATGCGGAAGGCCCCGTACACCGTGCCGTCGGCACCCGCCGCGCCGGTCCTGGCCGACTCCACGCCGAGCTGGCCCGGGTCGCACGGGCGCATGGCGTCCACCGCGCTTCTGGAGGGGTCGGCGGACGCCCCGGCCGGGTCCCCCTCCTGGCCCTGGCCGCTGCTGCCGGACGGGCTCATGGTGCTCTCCGGAAGCCCCTGGCCGCCGTTGGGGTGGCCGCCACCGCTCTCGCCGTCACCGCCGTTGCCGGAGTCCGCGCCGGAGTCGTCGCCGCTGCCACCCTGGGCCTGCTCGCCGTGACCGGCGATGGCGGGACTGGCCGTGCTGGAGCCGTCCGAGTTGGCGACGTGCACGAACGCGGGGATCGCGGTGCCGATGAGCAGTGCCGCCGCGGCGGCGCCCACCAGGGCCTGCCGTCGGCGGGCCCGCCGGGCGGGCACCGCGCGCTGCAGCCGGTCGAGGCTGCCCTCGCTCGGCTCCAGGCCCTGCACGACACCGTGCATCATGCGGCGCAGCGCATCCTCGTCACCGTCGTCGCCGAAGGGCACGCCCCCGCCGGACGAGCCGCCCCCGCCGAACAGGCCGGCCGTGGCCGCGAGGCCCAGGGTGTCGTCGTCGCGGTCCGCGTGCGGAGCGTTCTCCGGCCCGTGGTTCACAGTTCCGTTCCCAGTCCGGTCCAGCGGGAACCCGCGCGAGGGACCGCGCCGGTATCCGTTACGGCCCCCCGGCCGCGGGTCCTGTTCATGGTCGTGATCGTGGTGCTCACCGCGCCGGGTCATACCTGCGCCTCCATCACCACGCGCAGGGCCGCGATACCGCGTGACCCGTACGCCTTCACCGAGCCCAGGGATATCCCGAGCGTCTCGGCCACCTGAGCCTCGGTCATGTCCGCGAAGTAGCGCAGCACCAGCACCTCGCGCTGGCGCCTCTGGAGGCCGCGCATCGCCTTGATCAGCGCGTCCCGCTCCAGCTGGTCGTACGCCCCCTCCTCCGCGCTCGCCATGTCCGGCATCGGCTTCGAGAGGAGCTTCAGCCCGAGGATGCGGCGGCGCAGGGCGGAGCGGGAGAGGTTGACGACGGTCTGGCGCAGGTACGCGAGGGTCTTCTCGGGCTCGCGGACCCGGTTGCGCGCGGAGTGCACGCGGATGAACGCCTCCTGCACGACGTCCTCGCAGGACGCCGTGTCGTCCAGCAGCAGGGCCGCGAGGCCGAGCAGCGAACGGTAGTGGGCGCGGTAGGTTTCGGTGAGATGGTCGACGGTTGTTCCGGCTGCCACGCTCTCTTCAGCACCCTCGCGCTGCGCCGGCAGCCCCGTCTGGCGCGCGGCGGGCATGGGCGCGATCACCGGCATGCCACCGGCTGCACGGGCCCGTCGGAGCGGTCGCACCGAAGCGCCGCGCAAGGGGCCCACCACTGTGATATCGAGAACCTCTGCCACGCCAGTTGGACACGCTTCCCCCCGTCAGGGTTGTACGCATACGGCACAGCGTTTGAGGCCCTGCGATATGCCTTCATACGTACCCGCTCTTCTTCAGATGCCCCGCACATGCGCCCCGCCGCGCAAGAAGTGACCGCTTAGACGCTTGGCGCCCGACCCGCGGTTGCAACGAACCGAAAGGTCATCGTCGGTCACGGCGACTGCCCAGCTCAAGAGGTTCAGACCAGCGAGTTGCTCACAGATCGTTCACAGAAAGTGCAAAAGGGGTTCGATCCGGACCTCATGATCACGATCGCTCAGGACCGGGGAAATTCGGCGGCCACCGATTCGGCAATCTGCGCCACGTTGAGCGCGGCCCCCTTGCGGAGGTTGTCGCCGCAGACGAAGAGTTCCAGCGCCTGCGGGTCGTCCAGCGAGCGCCGGACCCGGCCGACCCAGGTGGGGTCGGTGCCGACCACGTCGGACGGGGTGGGGAAGTCACCGGCGCCCGGGCTGTCGTACAGCACCACCCCGGGAGCGGTCGCCAGGATCTCGTGGGCCCGGTCGACCGCGACCTCGTTCTCGAAGCGGGCGTGCACGGACATCGAGTGCGTGGCGACGACGGGTACGTACACGCAGGTCGCCGACACCCGCAGGCTCGGCAGGCCGAGGATCTTGCGGCACTCCTCGCGGATGGCCAGTTCCTCCGACGACCAGCCGTCGCCGGCGTCCGTACCGGCCCACGGGACGACGTTGAGCGCGACCGGAGCGGCGAAGGGGCCGCCGTGCGTGTCGCCCACGACGCGGCGCACGTCGCCCGGTTTCGTGCCGAGTTCGGTGCCGGCCACCATCGACAGCTGTTCGCGCAGTGCGGCGACCCCGTCGCGGCCGGCGCCGCTGACGGCCTGGTACGAGGAGACGACGAGTTCCCGCAGACCGAACTCGGCGTGCAGGGCACCGATGGCGACGATCAGCGCCAGCGTGGTGCAGTTCGGGTTCGCGACGATGCCGCGCGGTCTCATCCGTACGGCGTGCGGGTTGATCTCGGGCACGACGAGCGGAACGTCGTCGTCGGTCCGGAAGGCGGCGGAGTCGTCGATGACGACCGCGCCCTTAGACGCGGCGAGCGGTGCCCAGCGCGCGGAGACCTCGGCGGGCACCAGGAACAGCGCCACGTCGATGCCCTCGAAGACGTCCTCGGTGATTTCGAGGACCTCGCACTCCTCACCGCGTACGACCAGCTTGCGGCCGGCCGAGCGCGGTGAGGCGACGAGTCTGACCTCGCCCCAGACGTCCGCGTGCTGCGAGAGGATCTGGAGCATGACGCCACCGATCGCCCCGGTCGCACCGACGACCGCGAGCGAAGGGCGGCGTGCGGTCATCGGCCGGTGCCCCCGTACACGACGGCCTCGTCGGAGTCGCTGTCGAGACCGAAGGCGGTGTGCACGGCGCGCACGGCCTCGTTGACGTCGTCGGCGCGGGTGACCACCGAGATGCGGATCTCGGATGTCGAGATCAGCTCGATGTTGACGCCGGCGTCGGACAGCGCCTCGAAGAAGCCCGCGGTGACCCCGGGGTTCGTCTTCATACCCGCGCCGACCAGGGAGATCTTGGCGATCTGGTCGTCGTAGCGCAGCGAGTCGAAGCCGATCACGCCGCGGTTGCGCTCCAGGGCGTCGATGGCCTTGCGGCCCTCGGCCTTCGGGAGCGTGAAGGAGATGTCCGTCAGACCGGTCGACGCGGCGGAGACGTTCTGCACCACCATGTCGATGTTGACCTCGGCGTTCGCGATCGTACGGAAGATCGCGGCGGCCTCGCCCGGCTTGTCGGGCACGCCGACGACGGTGATCTTGGCCTCGGAGACGTCATGGGCGACTCCGGAGATGATCGCGTGCTCCACCTTCTGGTCCCCTTGCGGCTCGTTGCTGACCCAGGTGCCGCGCAGTCCGGAGAAGGACGAGCGGACGTGGATCGGGATGTTGTATCGGCGTGCGTACTCGACGCAGCGGTGCAGCAGCACCTTGGAGCCGGACGCGGCCAGCTCCAGCATGTCCTCGAAGGAGATCCAGTCGATCTTACGGGCCTTCTTGACGACCCGCGGGTCGGCGGTGAACACGCCGTCCACGTCGGTGTAGATCTCGCAGACCTCGGCGTCCAGCGCGGCCGCGAGCGCGACGGCAGTGGTGTCGGACCCGCCGCGGCCGAGGGTGGTGATGTCCTTCTTGTCCTGGGACACACCCTGGAACCCCGCGACGATCGCGATGTTCCCCTCGTCCAGCGCCGTACGGATACGGCCCGGCGTCACATCGATGATGCGCGCTTTGTTGTGGACCGAGTCGGTGATGACGCCTGCCTGGCTGCCGGTGAACGACTGGGCCTCGTGGCCCAGGTTTTTGATCGCCATGGCCAGCAGCGCCATGGAGATCCGCTCTCCCGCGGTCAGCAGCATGTCGAACTCACGCCCGGCCGGTATCGGGGATACCTGCTCGGCGAGATCGATCAACTCGTCCGTCGTGTCGCCCATCGCGGACACCACGACAACCACCTGGTTGCCGTTCTTCTTGGCATCGACGATTCGCTTGGCGACGCGCTTGATGCCCTCGGCATCGGCTACGGAGGAGCCTCCGTACTTCTGCACGACAAGGCCCACGTGCGCTCCTCGCTCAGTCCATTACTGCGGTCGGCTCAGTTTAACGAGCAGCCCGGAAACGCCCCGCTGATACCACATGGTGAGATGTCCCGCTCACCACGTGATCATCGGGGCGTCGTCCCGAACTGCTCGTACCGCCCTGCTGCCCACCGAACACGTACGCATTCCCCTTTGTGGCCCAGCCCACACACGGGCCGGACCACATGGGGCCGCTACTTGGCCGGGCGCAGGCCCAGCGGGCCCGCGATCTCCTCGAACATGACGCGGCCCGCCTCCTCGGCGAGGTCGTCGTCGCCGGCGTCCTGGTCGGTGTCCAGGCCGTCCAGCTCCTGGAGGGGCTGGTTGAGGCGGATGTGGGCGATCAGGGACTGAAGGGCGCGGAGCGTGGCGGAAGCGGTGGAGCCCCAGTTGGAGAAGTAGGAGAACTGCCACCACCACAGGGCCTCGGTGGTGCGCTCCTCCTCGTAGTGGGCCAGGCCGTGGCGCAGGTCGGTCACGAGGTCGGCCAGGTCGTCGGAGATGCGGGACGCGACCGGGGCCTTGCGGGGCTCGTACGGGTCGAAAACCTCGGAGTAGACGTCGATCGGCTCCAGGAGGGCCGCGAAGCGCTCGCGCAGGCCGTCCGCGTCCGGTTCGGCGCCCAGGTCGGGCTCGTAGCGCTCGTCAGGGAGGATGTCCTCGTACGCGCCGAGCCGGCCGCCGGCCAGCAGGAGCTGGGAGACCTGGAGGAGCAGGACCGGAACGGCCTCTTCCGGCTCCTCGACCTTGGACACCTCGGTGACCGCGACGATGAACGTCTTGATCTGGTCCGCGATCTGGACCGCGAAATCGCCGGGGTCCTGCGTGACGGTGTTCAACGTGGCGTCAGACATCGAGGAGACCTCCCGTGTGCACGGTCGGAGACGGTGAGTAGAAGATAACCGCGCTGAACGTAAAGCCGCCGTGAGATGCGGAAACGCGACCGTCAGACATCGAGCAGCCGCCTCCCCTCGAAGGCGCGGCCGAGCGTGACCTCGTCCGCGTACTCCAGGTCGCCGCCCACCGGCAGGCCGCTGGCGAGCCGGGTGACGCGCAGGCCCATCGGCTTGACCATCCGCGCCAGGTACGTCGCGGTGGCCTCGCCCTCCAGGTTGGGGTCGGTCGCCAGGATCAGCTCGGTGATGGAGCCGTCGGCAAGGCGGGCGAGGAGCTCGCGGATGCGCAGGTCGTCCGGGCCGACGCCCTCGATGGGGCTGATGGCCCCGCCCAGCACGTGGTAGCGCCCCCGGAACTCACGGGTCCGTTCGATCGCGACGACGTCCTTGGGCTCCTCGACCACGCAGATGACCGACCGGTCGCGGCGCTGATCACGGCAGATCCCGCACTCCTCCTCCTGGGCCACGTTGCCGCAGACCGCACAGAAGCGGACCTTGTCCTTGACCTCCAGGAGGGCGTGGGCCAGGCGCCGCACGTCCGTGGGCTCCGCCTGCAGCACGTGGAAGGCGATCCGCTGCGCGCTCTTGGGACCGACGCCGGGCAGCCTGCCCAGTTCGTCGATGAGGTCCTGAACCACGCCTTCGTACAACGGAACGCCTTCCTGACTGAGTCGGCTGAGTCGTGGTACGTACCGTAGGGGGTACGTACGGTCTTGGGTATGCGGCCGGTCAGAACGGCAGGCCGGGCATGCCACCGCCCAGGCCCTGGGTCAGCGGGCCCAGCTTCTGCTGCTGGAGCTGCTGGGCGTTCTCATTGGCCGCCTGGACCGCCGCGACGACGAGGTCCGCGAGGGTCTCGGTGTCCTCCGGGTCCACCGCCTTCGGGTCGATCACCAGGGCGCGCAGCTCGCCCGAGCCGTTGACCGTCGCCTTGACCAGGCCGCCGCCCGCCTGACCGTCGACCTCGGTCCTGGCAAGCTCTTCCTGGGCCTGAGCGAGGTCCTGCTGCATCTTCTGGGCCTGCTGCAGCAGCTGCTGCATATTGGGCTGACCACCACCGGGAATCACGGTCACTCCAGGCATTTCGACGACAAATGTTTCGGTACGCCGAGCCTACGTTGTCCCCGGGCGGCGCGCCCCACCCGCCGACGAGCAACTCTTTCGAGTGAGATCGCGGGAGCGGTGCCGGGACTCCTATACCTGACCAGAGGCCGTGCGCACCCGGGAATACCGCGATTTCGACCCCACGCCCCACCATTCGGCGGTAGGAAGGGCATGCGTCCCGGCACGCACGCGCCTACCCCTCGTCACGCATGGTTACGCATGGGGGACTGCCCGTCGCGTCAAGGGACCGGGAGCAGAGCAGAGATCCGCCCCGTCGTCGAGTACGCGGTCGAGAGCACGCGTCGCTATGCAGCATGCAGAGGAGTACCCCGGTGAGTCAGCCGGAGATGCAGCCCGAAGTGCCGCCCCGCAAGTCCGGCACGTCCGGCCCGGCGGGTGCGGCCGCTCCCTCCGGTACGGACTCCGAGGACCGTGCGGGGCGGGCCCGTGACCTGACCGGGGAGCCGTTCCCGCTGGGCGACTGGGGAGAGCCGTCCCAGCGGCTGGACGACCTCTACCGGTGGCTGGAGGCGGACGCGCTGCGCACCGCCGACTGGTATCTGAACGACCGGCTGTGGAAGCGGCGCGGCGCCAGGGCGCTGCGGATGGGCACCGCCGCCGGGATGGTCGCGGGCGCCGCCCTGCCCCTGCTCGACCTGACGGGCGCGCTGCACGGCGCGGCCGGCTGGGGCTATCTGTCGCTGCTGCTCGGTGCCGCGTGCATGGCGTGCGACCGCTACTTCGGCCTGACCTCGGGCTGGATAAGGAACCTCGCGACCGCGCAGGCGGTGCAGCGCAGGCTCCAGGTGCTCCGGTTCGACTGGGCGTCGGAGTGCGTACGGGAGGTGCTCGGCCCGGCCGAGGGCACGGCGAGCGAGGCGACCGAGCGGTGCCTGGGCGTGCTGCGGCGCTTCTCCGAGGACATCACGGAGCTCGTACGGTCGGAGACCGCCGACTGGATGGTGGAGTTCCGGGCCGGTCCCGCGCCCCTGGGGATGCAGGCCCTGGTCTCCGGCGGCTCCGGGAACGGGCGCCCGGAGCCGGGGGCGGCGCCCGGACGCTTCCCGCTCCAGTCGATGGGCCGGCCGAACATGCCCCGGCAGCGCCCGCCGGAGTCCCCGCGCTGACCGCTCTCCGGCCGGTGCGGGGCTCCGGCGCGGGACGCCGGGACCGCGTCAGCTGAAGACGATCATCGATCCCTGGGCAAGGCTGCGGGTGGCCGCGGCGTGCAGGCCGAGCCAGACGTGGCGCTCCCGGGCGAAGGGGTTGTCGTCGTACGGGACGGAGGTCGCCGGTTCCTCCAGCTCGGTGGGGGCGGCGGGCGGCAGGGGGGCGGCCGGCGGGTTCGCCGGGTCGATTCCGATGGCCGGGGCGACGAACTCCAGCTCCCGCAGCAGCCCGTGCGCGGAACCGAGCGGTCCGCCCGCCGCCAGCAGGTCGTCGGTGGACACGGGTGCGGCGAAGTCGAGGGGGACGTACGCCCCCGCGTGGTCGAAGTGCCACACCAGGTGCGACTGCCGGGCCGTGGACTCGAACATCTCCAGCAGCTGCTCGTAGTCCCCACCCAGCTCACCGACCGGCGTGACGGCGAGGCCGCTGAGCTGGAGCAGATAGGCGCGGCGGAGGAAGTGCAGGGCGTCGTAGTCGAAGCCCGCGACCGGGGCGACGTCTCCGGTCAGTCCCGGCATGTAGGCGTAGACGGGGACGGGCGGCAGTCCGGCCTCGCCCAGGGCCTTGTCGTAGAGGGCGATCTCTTCGGCGAAGGGGTTGTCGGGGCTGTGGCACAGCACATCGACGAGGGGGACCAGCCACAGGTCACAGGCCACGAAGTCTCGCTCTCCAACGGGGGCGTGCGGTGGTCGGGACAGCGTAATGCGACCGGCAGCGCGCGCACAGTGGTCACTCACGACCGGCCCGAGGCGCAGAGGAGCGACGACGGTGCCGGGGGCTCAGACCGGCCCCTCGGTCTCCGCCCCGGACGGCCCCAGCCCGGCCAGTCGGTCGGCCCAGCTCAGCGCATGGCCGTTGTACCCGTCTATCACCGCGCGCAGGGCCTCGCGGTCCCGGTGCGTGATGGCGGCGACCAGTTCGGCATGGCCGTTCCACAGCCAGTCCCGCAGATCGGCGTCGCCCCGCAGGTACGGCACGGCGAACACCCAGGCCTGGACGCGCAGCCGGTGCAGGAAGTCGCTGATGTAGCCGTTGCCGATGAGCCCGCCGAGCTCGCGCCAGAAGCGCAGGTCGTAGCCGATGAGGATGTCCAGGTCACCGCCGCGTGCCGCGCGGGCGGCCTCCTCGGCCCGTCGCCGTACGGAGACGAGCGCGTCCCGGTAGTCGGCCCGCCGGTCCGGGACCGGCTCGTGGAAGACGTCCCGGATGACCCCGTCCATCACCAGGGCGCGGGCCTCCACCATCGCCCGGTAGTCCGCGACCGTGAACTGGTGCACCCGGAATCCGCGGTGCTGGTCGGATTCGAGGAGGCCCTGCGCGGACAGGTCGAACAGCGCCTCGCGAACGGGCGTCGCGGACACCCCGTACTGCTCGGCGATCTGCTTGACGGTGAACTCGCGCCCCGGCAGTAGACGCCCGGCGAGCACCTCGTCACGCAGCGCGTCCGCGATCTGCTGTCGCAGGGTGCTGCGGGTGACGGCTCCGCTCGGGCACATGGCGCCCCTCCCCCATTCGGTTCCGGGTCACCTTAGACCGGGGTCGTACCGCCCCTGAGCCCCGGAGGGGCCCGGCCGGACGATCCACGCCGCTATTCTCGTCCCCGTCCGGCGTGTTGTCGTACGGGGGAGGCCGCACACCATGGAGAAGCTCGGGTCCACCGATCCACAGCGCATCGGCGCCTACCGACTGCTGGGGCGCCTCGGCGCGGGCGGGATGGGGCAGGTCTATCTGGCCCGGTCCGACCGCGGCCGCACGGTCGCGCTCAAGCTGGTACGCGAGGAGCTGGCCGCGCAGCAGGAATTCCGCGACCGGTTCCGCCAGGAGGTGCGGGCCGCCCGGCGGGTGGGTTCCACCTGGACCGCGTCCGTCCTGGACGCCGACACCGAGGCCGACGTCCCGTGGGTCGCCACCGGGTATGTGGCCGGCCCCTCCCTTCACGCCACCGTCTCGGGCAGGCCGGGCACCGCGTCCGGCCGGGCCCCCGGCGCCTACGGCCCCCTGCCGGAGCGGTCCGTCCGCATTCTCGGCTCCGGCCTGGCGCACGCCCTGAAGGCCATCCACACGGCCGGGCTGATCCACCGCGACCTGAAGCCCTCCAACATCCTGCTCACGATCGACGGCCCGCGCGTCATCGACTTCGGGATAGCCAGGGCCCTGGACACCATCACCGACGGCGGCCTCACCCGCACCGGCGCGCTGGTCGGCACGCCCGGTTTCATGTCTCCGGAGCAGGTGCGGGGCGAGCGGGTGAGCGCGGCCAGCGACGTGTTCTGCCTGGGCTCGGTGCTGACGTACGCCCTGACCGGCCGGCTTCCCTTCGGCGCCGCGGCCAACGAGATGCACGCCCTGCTGTTCCGCATCGCGCAGGAGGACCCGGACCTGACCGGGGTCACGCCGGGGCTCGACGACCTGATCCGCGGCTGCCTCCACAAGGACCCGCAGGCCAGGCCGTCCACGGACGATATCCTGGCGATCCTGGCCGACGGCGACAACAGCCCGGAGCCCTGGCTCCCGGGTGCGCTCCTCGCCCAACTCGGGCGCCACGCCGTGGAACTGCTCGACTCGGAGGACCCCGAGGACGCGGTGCCGGCCGACGCAGTGGCGCCGGGTGGCACGGCGCCCGCCGATGCGGGGCCCCGTGACGCCGCACCGGCGGACGCGGTGCCGGACCCGGACCGCACCCCGAGCACCTCCCCCGCCCCGGTCGGCGGGAAGCCGCAGGGCGCGGTCCCGCTCACCAAGCCGGGCGCCCCCGCCGACGCGGCGAGCGGCGCCCCGTCGGACGCCGTCCCCGGCGGCCCGTCCGATGCTCCCGTCGGCGCCCCGTCCGGACCGGGCGCCGAGCCTCCCGCGGAGCCGGAGACCGCGGTCCTCGACGCCCCCGCCGGTCCGCCCGCCCCGCTTCCGTCCCCCGGGCAGCCCGGGCCCGGGCCCGTCCACGCGCTCCCCACCGCGGCCGCCGGCGCGGCCGGGGCCGCCGCCACGCCGCCGAGCGGGCCGCCCCCGGCCACCCCGCCTCCCGGCTACGGCTACCCGCACCAGGCCGCCCAGCCGCAGCAGGCCCAGGGCTACGGCCACCCGCAGCAGCCCAACCCCGGCCAGGGGTACGGCTATCCACAGCATCCCGGCCAGGGCCAGGCATATGGCTACCCCCAGCAGCCGAGCCCGGACCACGGCTACCCGTACGGCTATCCGCAGCAGCCCGGCCAAGGCGCCACTCCCCCCTA
This sequence comes from Streptomyces sp. NBC_00523, assembly GCF_036346615.1. Lineage (NCBI taxonomy): Bacteria > Bacillati > Actinomycetota > Actinomycetes > Kitasatosporales > Streptomycetaceae > Streptomyces > Streptomyces sp. NBC_00523. Next base: position 3,455,464 of record NZ_CP107836.1, read on the forward strand.
CGGCCCCGGGTACCCCACGGGCACCCAGCATCCGGCCCCCGCTCCCGAACCGGCCCGCAGGAGCAGCGGTTCGACCATCGCGCTGATCCTCGTCGCCGTACTGGTCGCCATAGGCGCGGGCGGGTCCGTCTACGCCCTCATGAGCGACAAGGGAGGAACGCCCACGGCCGAGCCCACCCGCTCGGCCGGTCCCTCCCCCTCGCGGGCCATCGACAACTCCCCCACCCCCGACGTCTCCCCGGACCCCTCGCCCGATGACGGGGCCAACGGCGAGGAGGGAGCCGTCCCCGACAGCTACCTGGGCTCCTGGTCGGGCAGCATCGACAACGCCACCGGCCACTCCACCCGTGAACTCGTCATCCGTCAGGGCGAGGTGGGCGACACGATCCTCACCCTGACCGCCGAGGGCCCTCTCGCCGGCGGCGGCACCTACCGCTGCGTCTTCGAGGCGACCCTGAGCGCCGAGACCGGTGACGGCGAGTCCGTCCGCATCGGCCCCTCCACCGTGACGGAGGGCGAACCGGCGGCTTCCTGCACTCCGGGGGCTCCGACCACGCTCACGCTGCTCCCGGACGGCAGCCTGAGCCGTGAGAACACGTCGAGCGGCGAGAAGCTCACGTACACGAAGTCCGGCTGACCCTCCGGACCGGGCGAGGCCGCCCCTGCGTGCGTGCGGCCGCCCGCTGCCGGGCGGCCCCGCCGCCGGGCTCACTGGACCAGCGGCCGGAGCGACATGAGCAGGTGCTGGTGGACCGTGTCCCCCACCCCGTCCGTCGCTGCCGCCGCCTCCTCGTGGTCCCGGTGCCCGGTGATCATGGCGCGCTGGCCCTGGCCCATGAGCTGGAACCGGACCACCGGGGCGTCGAATGTGGCCAACGCGTCCATCAGGTAGGCGGGGTTGAACCCCACGGTGATCTCCTCGGCGCCCAGGAGCACGGCGGGCAGGCGCTGGGAGGCCACGTCGTCCTCGTACCCGGCCTGGAGCAGGACGGATTCCCCGGTGAAGGCGAACTGGAGCGGGCTGTCGCCGTCCGCCACGACCGCGACCCGTTTCACCGCCTCGACCAGCGGTTCGCGCTCGGTCACCGCCGTGACCGGGGCGCTCAGCACGAACAGCTTGTCGTGGCGCGGCAGTCGGCCGTCGAGCAGCCGGACGGTGGTGCGCATGCCCTCCCGTTCGAAGCCCGCCGAACCGCCGTCCAGGGCGAGGCGGACCGTACCGGGGCGGCTGCCGACCGAGCGGGCGATCTCGGTGAGCCGACGGGCCGAGACGACGACGTCGGCCGTGACACCGTGGCCCGTGGGCCGCCAGTCGAGCGTGCGGACGGCGAAGCGGTAGCGGTCGGTGGCCGCGAGGGTCATCCGCTCACCGTCGAGCGCCAGGCGGATTCCGGTGAGCGTGGGGAGGGTGTCGTCCCGGCCGGCGGCCACCGAGACGTCGGCGACGGCTGCCGCGAACTCCTGCCCGTCCACCTCGCCGAGCATCTCCGGCAGCGGCGGCAGCGCGGGGTAGTCGTCCAGCGGCAGGACGGACAGACCGAACCCGGCGCCGCCGCCCGTCACCGTGAACCGTGAGCCCTCGACCGCGCATTCCACCGGCCCTTCGGGCAGCACCTTGCACACGTCCAGCAGGCGGCGGCCCATGACCAGGACCTTCCCGGGCCGCTCGGTCCGCGCCGCGACCTCGATGCGGGCGGACGCCTCGTAGTCGAGGCCGGAGATGCTCAGTCTGTCGTCCGCCGCCTCCAGCAGCAGCCCGCCCAGGACGGGCACGGGCGACCTGGTGGGCAGAACGCGGGCGGCCCAGGAGACGGCGTCCGTCAGCTCGCTTCGTTCGATCCGGAACTCCATCGTGATGCCCTCTCCTCATGCGCCGACCGCCTGCGGTCCCGACGCTTTCGACGTTAGAGGCGACCACTGACAACGAGAGGGGGGATGCCTCCGGCCACGAGGCCGGAGGCATCCCCCACACGAGTGAAGTTGCCGGGCTAAAGCCCTGGTCAGCAGCTCAAGTTGGAACCGGGCGTGGTTCCGAGGATCTGCACGAAAGCCTGGTACTTGTCGATGCGGCTCTGGACCTGGGCGGGGTTGCCGCCGTTGCACTCGATCGAGCCGTTGATGGAGCGGATCGTCTCACCGAAGCCGGCGCCGTTCACCATGGCGTTGTGGGCCGTCATGGAGCCGGGGCCGTTCTGGGTGTTCCAGTACCAGAGGCCGGTCTTCCAGGCCACGGCGGCGTCCTGCTCGACCAGGTAGGGGTTGCCCAGCAGGTCGATGCCGAGCGCGTCGCCCGCGGCCTTGTAGTTGAAGTTCCAGCTGAGCTGGATCGGACCGCGCCCGTAGTACGCGGCCTGGCCCGCCGGGCAGCCGTAGGGCTGGCTGCTGTCGCAGTAGTGCGGGTAGTTGGCGGTGTTCTGCTCGACGATGTACACCAGTCCGCCGGTCTCGTGACTGACGTTGGCGAGGAAGGCCGCGGCCTCCTGCTTCTTGACGGTGTCGCTGCCGGTGTTGGCGAAGCCCGGGTACGCGTCCAGCGCGGCGACCAGCCCGCTGTACGTGTAGAAGGAACTGCGGCCGGGGAACATCTGGTTGAACTGCGCCTCGCTGACCACGAAGCCGGAGGACGAGCCCGGGTCACCCGGGTCCGTGCCGCCTCCGTTTCCGCAGGCGCCCTGGTCGGCCCAGACGTCCGAGCTGCCCGGCGTCTCGTTCTGAGTCCACCACTTGGCGGTCCAGTTGTGCCCGTTGTACGAGGCGGAGCCGCCGCCCGTGTACACGGACGAGGCGTTCCAGGCGGCCGCGCAGTCGGCGGCCGACGCGGTGGTGGCGGGGAGTACGACGAGCCCAGCGACGACCGCGCCCAGCGCGGCGAGCAGGCCCATGATGCGACGGAACATCTGCACACTCCTTCGTCGCGGCGCACCGATCGTCGCGGCGCACCGCCGTGGGGGGTTGCCGCCACTCAAGCGCGGTTGGTCTGGACCTGTCAAGGTCTAGACCAAAAAACGGAACCTCTTCCGCCGCGAGAACCCCGGAGCCCTCCCCCTGCACAAAGACGGCATGGGCACCGGGGTTCGAGGCAGCGTCAGCAGGTGAGGTGCGAACCCGGGTCGACGCCGATGACCTCGGTGATGTGCTCGTACTTGGCCGCCCGCGCCTGCACCGACCCGGGGTTTCCGCCGTTGCACTCCAGCGAGCCGTTGAGCGAGCGGATGGTCTCACCGAAGCCGGCCCCGCCGACCATGGCGTCGTGTGAGGTCATGGTTCCGGGACCGTTCTGGGTGTTCCAGTACCAGAGCGCGGTCTGCCAGGCGACGGACGGGTCGCGCTCCACCAGCCACGGGTCGTTGAGGAGATCGAGGCCGAGCGCGTCTCCGGCCGCCTTGTAGTTGAAGTTCCAGCTGAACATGATCGGGCCGCGCCCGTAGTAGGCGGACTGGCCGGCCGGGCAGCCGAACGGCTGGCTGTAGTCGCACTTGATCCAGTAGTTGGCCTCGTTGATCTCCTTCACATACCGCAGGCCGACCGACTCGAAGTCGGCGTGCGTCAGAAACGCCGCGGCCTCCCTGCTCCTGGTCTCCTCGGTCCCGGTGTTGGCGAAGCGGGGATACGCGTGCAGCGCGTCGATCAGGCCCTGGTAGGTGTAGAAGGGGTCGCGCTCGGGAAAGATCGCGTCGAACTCCGCCTCACTGATGACGAAGTCGGAGACCCCTCCCGTACAGGCGCCCTCGTCCGCCCAGACGGTGGTGGCGCCCGGGTTCTCGTTCTGCGTCCACCACTTCGCCGTCCAGTTGCGGCCGTGGTGCGAGACCGCGCCGCCGGCCGTGTAGGCGGTCGAGGAGTTCCACAGGGGTGCGCACGACGCGGAGCCTGCGGTGTCCGAGGCGGCCGGTGCGGCGTTGGCGGCGCCGGGCAGGAAGGCCGCCGTGGCGACGACCGCGCTCAGTACGGTCAGAATGCTCTTGATGCGGTTCAGCGCTGCTCACTCCTTCTGCGAGGACGGGGCACGGTGCGCCGCACACCTCGGCGGGCGGCCGTGCGGGCATCCCTGCACCCAACCGTCGCTGGTCTGAACCTGTCAAGGTCTAGACCAGACAGGCCCCGTTGGGCGCGCACGCCGGAGGGCCGGGGCTGATCCGCCGCCCCGGCCCTCCTGTGCCCCCGTACGGCTACAGGAACGAGTTGATCTCGATGGTCTCGGTCCGGCCGGGGCCGACGCCGATCGCGGAGATCGGGGCGCCGGACATCTCCTCCAGCGCCTTCACGTACGCCTGCGCGTTCTTCGGCAGGTCGGCGAACGTCTTCGCCTTGGTGATGTCCTCGGACCAGCCCGGAAGCATCTCGTAGACCGGCTTCGCGTGGTGGAAGTCGGTCTGGCTGTACGGAAGCTCCTCGACGCGCTTGCCATCGATCTCGTACGCGACGCACACCGGGATCTGCTCCCAGCCGGTCAGCACGTCCAGCTTGGTGAGGAAGAAGTCGGTGAGGCCGTTGACCCGGGTCGCGTACCGCGCGATGACCGCGTCGAACCAGCCGCACCGGCGGTCACGGCCGGTGGTGACACCGCGCTCGCCGCCGATCCGCCGCAGGGCCTCGCCGTCCTCGTCGTGGAGCTCCGTCGGGAACGGACCGGCGCCGACACGGGTCGTGTACGCCTTGAGGATGCCGATGACCCGGCTGATCTTGGTCGGACCGACCCCGGCACCGGTGCAGGCGCCGCCCGCGGTCGGGTTCGAGGAGGTCACGAAGGGGTACGTGCCGTGGTCGACGTCGAGCAGCGTGCCCTGGCCGCCCTCGAACAGGACGACCTTGCCCTCGTCGATGGCGTTGTTCAGGACGAGCGTCGTGTCGGCCACGTACGGCCTGAGCTGCTCCGCGTACTGGAGCATGTCCTCGACGACCTTGCCGGCCTCGATGGCGCGCCGGTTGAAGACCTTGGCCAGAAGCTGGTTCTTCTGCTCCAGGGCCGCCTCGACCTTCTGCTCCAGGATCGACTCGTCGTAGAGGTCCTGGACGCGGATGCCGACCCGGTTGATCTTGTCGGCGTACGTCGGGCCGATGCCGCGCCCGGTGGTGCCGATCTTGCGCGTCCCGAGGAACCGTTCCGTCACCTTGTCGACGGTGACGTTGTACGGGGTGATCAAATGAGCGTTGCCGCTGATCAGCAGCTTCGACGTGTCCACGCCGCGGTCGTTCAGCCCACTCAGCTCGGAGAGCAGGACCGCCGGGTCGACGACGACACCATTACCGATGACCGGGGTACATCCCGGTGACAGGATGCCGGAGGGGAGGAGATGCAGTGCGTACTTCTGGTCACCGACGACCACCGTGTGGCCGGCGTTGTTGCCGCCCTGGTAGCGCACCACATAGTCCACGGATCCACCGAGGAGGTCGGTGGCCTTTCCCTTGCCCTCGTCACCCCACTGAGCACCGAGCAGCACAAGTGCGGGCACAGGCGTACACCCCTTCCGGGCGGGGCATGTCCAAGGTCAGGGGGCGTACGAAAACGCCGTACATGCCGTACGTCGTTGTACGGCACAGTCCGAACCGTCGAACCGGGTGCCCCGGAATAGACGAAACCCCTGGCGCAATAGCGCAAGGGGCTCTTGCACCAAGATGCTACCCGAGGAAGGACCGAGGTGTCGGCTGCCCAGCCCCCCGGTAACGGTGCGCCCCACCTGCTGGTGGTGATCGATCCGGTCGCCCGCCGGACGGACGGCGAGTCCGTCCGCATCGCGAAGGACGTGCTGAGCGCCGGCTCGCACGCCAAGATCTGCCTCCCGGACAGCCCCGGGGAGTTCGCCCGGGCCCTGTCCCGCCGGGGCGGCCGGCGCCCGGTGGTGATCGGCGACGACCGCGCGCTGCGGCGCGCCGTGTCTCTGCTGCACCGGGAACGGGAGCCCGCCATGAGCGCGCTGTCGCTCGTCCCCGTCGGCGCGTCGGGTGCGCTGGAACTCGCCCACTCGCTCGGCGTGCCGAACGGCGCCGTGGCGGCGGCGCGCACGGCGCTGGACGGGGCGGTGCGCCGTCTCGACCTGCTCGTGGACGACAGCGACGGCGTGGTCCTCGGCGCGCTGCGCATCCCCGCGCTGAACGGAGCCCCCGGCACGGCGGCCGACCGGCCGGGCGTGTCCTCCGTCTGGGACGCCTGCCGCTCCCTGGTCCGCACCCTGGTGCGCCCCGCTCCTCCGGAACCGGCCGCCGTGCCGCCGACGCACCGGCTGCGCGTGGAGGCCGACGGCGTCGTGCTGAACGACCTCGACCGCCCGGTCGCCTCCGTGACGGTGACGTCGGGCTGCGGCGACGACGGCCTGGCCGCCGTGACGATCGACGCGCCGGATACCGCCCCGGTCACCACGGAGGCCAAGGCGGTCACGGTCTCGGGGGCGGACTTCCGCTACCGGGCGGACATACAGGTCGCGGGGCCGGTGCGGACACGTACGTGGACGGTACGGGCGGGGGCCTGGGGGCTGATGCTCCCGGCGGGGTAGCGGACGCGGGCGGTCAGGTGCCCGCGCCGGACCTGCCCACCGGCAGGTCGAGGGCCTTGCGGTGCTCCTCCCAGCGCCCCATCAGCCCCTCCAGCTCCGACTGCAGGAACTCGAAGAACGCCGCCGTCTCGGCGATCCGGGCGCCGGCCGGGGTGTGCTCGCCGAGCGTGCGCGCGCCTTCCTTGAGGGTGCGCTCCCAGCGGGTGAGGACCTGGTCGCGGCTGGCGAAGGTGGTGTACCAGATCTCGTTGTGCAGGCGGTACCGGTCGCGGCGCGAGCCCGGTTCGCGCTCGCGGCCGACCATGCTGACCTGCGTGAGGTAGTTGATCGCGCCGGATACGGCGGCGGGGCTGATCTGCAGGGCCAGGGCGAGCTCCGCCGAGGTCATCGAGGCGTCGTCGTCCGCGAGCAGCGCGGCGAAGACGCGCGAGGCCATGCGCTGCATCCCCGCCTCGGTCATCTCGGACGCGAACCGCTCGACAAACCGCGCGACGGCCTCGGTATCCCGGTCCCCGGGGCCCCGGACCGCGTCCTCGCCCGCGCTCTCCTCCGCGGATTCGCCGCTCATCCCGCTCCTCTTCCTCCGTGCGCCACTGCATGTCACTCCTTCGAGTTTATACGGTTCCTTAACTTCACAATTTTGTGAAAGTAGCGTACGTTCAAAATCATGACGAAAGCAATCACCGTGGCCGGACTGTGCAAATCGTTCGGCCGGACGCAGGCGCTGGACGGGCTCGACCTGGCCGTCGAGACCGGTGAGGTCCACGGATTCCTCGGTCCGAACGGGTCGGGGAAGTCCACGGCGATTCGGGTCCTGCTGGGGCTGCTCAGAGCCGACTCGGGCGCTGCCCAGCTGCTCGGCGGCGACCCCTGGCACGACGCGGTCGAGCTGCACCGGCGCGTGGCGTACGTCCCCGGGGACGTCACCCTGTGGCGCAACCTCTCCGGCGGCGAGGTGATCGACCTGTACGGACGGCTGCGCGGCGGGCTCGACGGGGGCCGGCGCGCGGACCTCGTGGACCGCTTCGAGCTCGACCCGACGAAGAAGGGGCGGACGTACTCCAAGGGCAACCGGCAGAAGGTGGCGCTGGTCGCCGCCTTCGCGTCGGACGTCGATCTGCTGATCCTGGACGAGCCGACCAGCGGGCTCGACCCGCTGATGGAGGAGGTCTTCCAGAGCTGCGTGGCCGAGGAGCGTGAGCGCGGTCGGACGGTGCTGCTCTCCAGCCACATCCTGAGCGAGGTCGAATCGCTCTGCGACCGGGTCAGCATCATCCGCCAGGGACGGACGGTGGAGACCGGATCACTCGCAGACATGCGTCATCTGACGCGGACGCACATCAGCGCCGAGCTGATACGCGAGCCGGACGGCCTGACACGGCTCCCGGGGGTCCATGACCTCGATGTCGAAGGGCGGCGGGTCTCGCTCCAAGTGGACACGGACCGGCTGGACGCCGCCCTCAAGTCCCTGTCCGCATCCGGCGTCCGCTCGCTGACGTGCACCCCGCCCACGCTGGAGGAGCTGTTCCTCCGTCACTACACGGCGGAAGCGGAGCAGTCGTCGGGGGCGGTGGCGCGATGACCGCCGTGCCCCTCGCGACGAAGACGGGTGTGCGGCGCCGCGCGTCCACCGGCTCGCTCACCGGGACCGGTGCCCTGCTGCGGCTCGCCCTGCGACGCGACCGCATCGTCATCCCTGTCTGGGTACTCGTCCTCGGCGGGTCCTTCTCCTCCGTCGGTAAATCCATCTCCTCGCTCTACGAGACGCCGTCCCAACGGGCCGAGCTCGCCGCGTCGATGAACGCCAACAGCTCCGTGCGGGCGATGTACGGGCCCGTGTTCGGCGACTCCGTAGGAGGGCTCGTCAGCTGGCGCATGCTCGCCTTCGGCGCGGCGCTGGCAGCGGTGATGAGCCTGGTCGTCGTCGTGCGCCACACCCGGGAGGAAGAGGAGACGGGTCGTCAGGAGATGCTTTCCTCAGCGGTGGTCGGGCGCCGCGCCCCGCTCACGGCCGCACTGCTCGCGGCGCTGATCGCCAATGCCGGCCTGACGCTGGTGATCACCGCCGGAATGGCCGGCTCGGGCGCGGGGGGCGCGGGGGCGTTGGCGCTCGCGTCGGCCGTCGCCGGGGTCGGTGTCCTGTTCGCCTGCACCGCTGCGATCACCGCGCAGTTCACCGAGAGCGGCCGTCTCGCGAAGGGGGTGACGGCGGCGGTGGTGGGTGCCGCGTTCGTCCTGAAGGCGGCGGGCGACTCGGCCACGGACGACGGCTCGTCCCTCCTCACCTGGCTCTCCCCGCTCGGCTGGGCGGAGAACGTCCGGCCGTACGCGGACGAGCGGTGGTGGGTGCTGCTCCTGATCGCGGGCGCGGTGGTGGTGCAGTGCCTCGTGGGGTACGCGCTGACCGGGCGCCGGGACGTCGGCATGAGCTTCCTGGCGGCGCGTCCGGGGCCTGCGCGGGGCCGGATGTCCACCGCCTGGGGCCTCGCGATACGGCTGCAACGCGGTGCGCTCCTGGGGTGGACGGTGTCCTTCGCCGTGGTCGGCTTCGTCTTCGGTGGACTGGCCGGCGGGGCGGCGGACCTGGTCGGGGACAACGAGAAGGCCCGCGAGATCTTCGAGCGGATGGGCGGGCAGTCCGGTCTCACCGACGCGTTCCTCGCCTCGATGGTCTCCGTGCTCGGCACGGTCGCCGCCCTGTACATCGCCGCGTCGGTGCTCCGGCTGCACGGGGAGGAGACCGCCGGCCGCGCGGAGCCGGTGCTCGCGGGGGCGGTCGGCCGGCTCCGCTGGGCGGGGGGCCATCTGCTCATCGCCTTCGGCGGGGCGGCCCTGATCATGGCGGTCGGCGGCCTCGGCCTGGCGGCGGGATACGGTCACGCGCTTCCGGCCGTGCTCGGCGCCTGCCTGGTGCAGCTGCCCGCCGTCTGGCTGCTCGGCGGGATCACGGCCCTGCTCCACGGGGCGATACCGAAGGCGGCCCCGGCGAGCTGGGGGGTGGTGGGGCTCTGCCTGGCGCTCGGCTGGATCGGGCCCGCCCTGGACCTGCCGCAGCCGGTGATGGACGCGTCGCCGTTCACGCACCTGCCGAAGCTGCCGGGGGCGGGGATGGAATGGGGGCCGGTGACGCTCCTCACCGCGCTGTCGGCGGTTCTGGTGGCCGCGGCCCTGACGGCGTTGCGCCGCCGGGATCTGGTGACCTGAGGTGGGGCGGGCGCGAACGGGAGGGCCGCCCGCCCACGGGCTCACACCTCGACCCTCAGCTCCTTCAGGCCCCTGATGACGTAGCCCGGGTTCCACTCGGGCTCGGCGGCCAGTCGCAGGCCGGGAGCCTTGCGCAGCAGCTCACCGAAGGAGGCGGTCAGTTCGACCCGGGCGAGCGGGGCGCCCAGGCAGAAGTGGATGCCGGCGCCGAAGGTGATGTGCGGGTTCTCCCGCCGGGCGAGGTCCAGGGTGTCCGGGGCAGCGAAGCGGGAGGGGTCGCGGTTGGCCGAGCCGAAGAGCAGGGCCACCTCGGACCCCCGCGGAATGACGGTGCCGTCGATCTCGATGTCGTCCAGGACCCAGCGCTCGAACATCTGAAGGGGGGTGTCGTACCGCATCAGTTCTTCCAGCGCCGTGGGCAGCAGCCCGTGGTCGGCACGGAGGGCGGCCAGTTGCTCGGAGTGGCGCAGCAGCGTCCACCAGCCGTTGACCGTGGTGTTGACGGTCGCCTCGTGCCCGGCATTCAGGAGGAGGACGCAGGTGGAGACCATCTCCTGCTCGGTCAGCCGCTCGCCCTCGTCGTGGGCGGCGACGAGGGCGGAGATGAGGTCGGTACCCGGGTGCGCGCGCCGCTCGGCGATCAGCTCGCGCAGATACGCGGAGAATTCGAGGGAGGCACGGACGGCGGCGCGGGCGGTGTCCTCGGACGGGTTGAGCTCGAACATCCCGCAGATCGCCCCGGACCAGGGCCGCAGCGGGGCCCGGTCGGACTCCGGGATACCGAGCATCTCGGCGATCACGGCGACGGGCAGCGGCTCGGCGACGGCCGCCAGCAGGTCGCCCCCGCCCTGCTCCACGAAGTCGTCCACGAGTCCGGCGGCCAGCCGCTGGACCGTGGGGACGAGTTGTTCGACGGTGCGCGGGGTGAACGCCTTGGACACCAGGCGCCGGATGCGGGTGTGGTCCGGCGGTTCGAGGTCCAGCAGCCCCTGCCCGTTGAGCGTCTCGAACGGCTCGTGCTCCGGGGGCGGCGGTGTCCGGCCGAACTCCTCGTGCGTGAACCGGTGGAGGTAGGTGCGCCCGAGCCGCCGGTCCCGCAGCAGGGCCGACACGTCGGCGTAGTGCGGGACGAGCCATTGGTCGGTGGCCTCGAAGTAGTGCGCCCGGCCGGTGGCCCGCAGCTCGGCGTAGGCGGGGTACGGGTCGGCGACGAACGCCGCCGACCAGGGGTCGAACGGGGCGGGGGAGGTGCTGGGCTGGTCCATGGGCCGACGCTAGACCACGGTGCTCAGGAAGGGGTGACCAAGCGGGCCTCGTAGGCGAAGACGGCGGCCTGGGTGCGGTCGCGGAGGCCGAGTTTGACCAGGATGCGGCTCACATGGGTCTTGATGGTCGACTCGGCGACGACGAGGTGCCCGGCGATCTCCGCGTTCGACAGACCCTGGGCGATGAGGACGAGCACTTCGGTCTCGCGCTCGGTGAGGTCGCCGACCCGGGCCAGGGCCGGAGGGCGGGGAGCGGAGGCGAGCTTGGAGAACTCGGTGATCAGGCGCCGGGTCACGGTGGGGGCCAGCAGCGCCTCCCCGGAGGCGACCACCCGTACCCCGTCGGCCAGCTGGCGGGCCGAGGCGTCCTTGAGGAGGAAGCCGGAGGCCCCCGCGCGAAGCGCCTGGTAAACGTATTCGTCCAGGTCGAAGGTGGTGAGGACCAGGACCTTCGCATCCGCGTCCGCGGCGACGATCTCGCGGGTCGCCTCGATGCCGTTGAGCTCCGGCATGCGGATGTCCATCAGCACCACGTCGGGGCGGAGCGCGGTGACCTGGGAGACAGCCTCGCGGCCGTTCACCGCCTCGCCGACGACCTCGATGCCCGGCATGGCGTTGAGCAGGACCGAGAAGCCCTCGCGGACCATCATCTGGTCGTCCACGATCAGGACCCGGATCGGCGGGGCGGCGGGCTGCGTCGTCATGCCTGCTCCTTGAAGGCGCCGGTCGCACCGGGCGCCGTCTGCTGGGCCGGGATGAAGGCCGTGACCTCGTAGCCGCCCTCCTCGGTGGGCTCGGCGGTCATCTCGCCGTTCAGCATCGCGACGCGCTCCCGCATCCCGGTGATTCCGTGCCCGGCCCCCGGCGACGGCTTCACGGGAGCGGTCGGCGGTCCGTTGACCACGCGCAGGCCGAGCCCGCCGAGGACGTAGCCGATCTCGACCCTGGCCGTGGCGCCCGGGGCGTGCCGCAGGCTGTTGCTGAGCGCCTCCTGGATGATCCGGTACGCCGACAGCTCGACGCCCTGGGGCAGTTCGCGGACCGCTCCGGTCACCGCCTTCTCCGTCACCAGGCCCGCGTCCCCGACGTTGGTGAGCAGCCGGTCGAGGTCGGCGAGGGTGGGCTGCGGCGCGTCCGGTGCCTCGTAGTCGTCGGCCCGGACGACGCCGAGCACCCGGCGCAGTTCGGTGAGCGCGGCCACGGCGTTCTCCCGGATCGTGACGAACGCCTGCTCCAGCTCCGGCGGCGGGTTCTCCACCCGGTACGGGGCGGCCTCGGCCTGGATGGCGACGACGGACATGTGGTGGGCGACCACGTCGTGGAGCTCCCGGGCGATCGTGCTGCGCTCCTCCAGCAGGGTGCGCCGGTCGCGCTCGACGGCGGTGACGGTGCGCTGCACGGTGACCTCGCGCTGCGCCTCCCGCCGGACCTGGACCATGCTCACCACGAGCAGCGCGAACGCCGAGGCCACCGCCATGCCCGCGGTGTTCGGCCCACCGGCCCCGCCGGTGACGACGCCCTCCACGACGAGGCCCAGCAGCAGCGTGAGCACCCACATCCAGGCCGCGGTGCGCGGCCGGGTCCTGGCCGCGACCACGAACAGCACCACCAGGTGGCAGACGAAGACGGTGGCCGACCACGGTTCGTAGCCGCCCACCACCACGCTCACCGGCATCAGGACCATCGACATCCAGAACGCCCCGACCGGCCTGATCAGCGTCATCGCCACACAGGCCGCGGGCAGCAGCCCGGCCAGCAGGACGCCGGCGTTGCCGGTGACGGCGAACCCCGCCATGAAGATGATCAGCGCGACGCCCAGCACCGCCGCGTGCGTGAGCCACGCGGCCCGTGCCGCGAGGCGGCGCGGCAAGCGCCTGGTCAGGGCCCCGTCCGTGCGCATCGGTGCCATCGGCCGGTAGGCGAAGGCGTCCTCGAAGAGGTCTTCCCAGAGGTCGTCCATCGCACGCGCGGCGAGCCGTAGCTCGGGGCTTCGGGTCTTGGTCTCGGTCACGCCTCCACGGTAGGCGGGGCGGCGGGCCGGGTCGTCAGCAGTGTTGCGGATTCCCGGCCGTCCGTCGCAAGTACTACGCGCCCGCCGCCACACGTCTACCAGGCAAGCTGGGCGATCTCCTCCGCGACCACCGCGCACGCGTCGGCGGCCGGGTCGATCAGCGGGAAGTGGCCGACGTCCGGCAGCAGGGTCAGCCCCACCGTCTCGCCCTCCTTCGCCGCCGCGTCCACGAACGCCTCGGAGACGGCCGCCGGGACCGTGAGGTCCGTCGTGCCCTGGACGACCGCGGTCGCGATGCCCGTGGGCAGCAGCCGGGACGGATCGGCGTGCGCGCTCCGCTCGGCGAAGTCCTCCGCGGCCCCCAGAAGCTGGCCGATCGCCCCCGAGCACACGTCGAGCGCGACCGCCGAGCCGAAGTCCGCGATCGGCGCCAGCGCCACCACGCCCCGCAGTGCGGGCGGCCTCGGGAGCCGCCACGGCGACCCCTCCGGCAGTACGTGCCGGGCGGCGGCCCACAGCGCCAGCTGTCCGCCCGCCGAGTGCCCCGTGACGACGATCCGGCGGACGTCCGCCGCGGGCAGCTCCCGCGCCAGCAGCTCCGGCAGCGCGTCCATCGCGGCGGCGACGTCGTCAAAGGTCTCCGGCCAGCGCCCGGCGACCGGTCCGGTCCCGCGCTGCTGCGGGAGCTCGCTGCCGCGCCGGTACTCCACACTGGCCACGGCGAATCCGTGCCGGGCCAGGAAGTCCGCGAACGGCGACACGTGCGCCCGGTCGTACGGAGCCCGCCACGCGCCCCCGTGCAGCACGACCACGACCGGCACGCCGGTGCGGCCCCCGCGCGGGGCGTAGAAGTCGATGACCTGGTCGGGGTGGCTGCCGTAGGCGGCGGACGCGTCGGGGGCGACGGCCGGATGCGAGAAGGCCGACTCGGTCTCGGCGGCGTCCCGCTCGCGCGCGGCGGAATCCGACATCCTGCTCCACCCTCCCTGTCGTCCGGCCCAACTGGCCTGACCTGCGGGGACGGTACCAGTACAGCGGACCACCCCGCCCACCGGGAATCGGCACCCCGCACACCGCGCCGGCCCCGTCCCGCGCGAGCCCCCGCACGGCGCCGTCCGGTGACCGGGGCGAGCCGGTCACCGGACGGATGCGGCAGCCTACGCCGCCGGAGCGCCCAGAACCTCCGCGAGAACCCGCGCCGCGCGTTCCGCGTCCGCGAACCCCACGTACAGCGGTGTGAAACCGAACCGCAGCACATCGGGACGGCGCAGGTCCCCGACGACACCGCGCGCGATCAGCTCGGCCATCACGGGCTCGGCGTCGTCGCACCGCAGCGCGACCTGGCTGCCCCGTTCCGCGTGGGCGGCCGGGGTGACGGAGGTGACCCGCCCCTCGGGGGCGTACGCCTCGACGCACTCCAGGAAGAAGTCCGTCAGGGCCAGGGACTTGGCCCGGACCGCCTCGATCCCGACCCCGTCCCAGACGTCGAGGGACGCCTCCAGGGCCAGCATGGACAGGATGTCCGGTGTGCCGACCCGGCCCCGGACCGCACCGTCCGCCGGGGTGTAGCCGGGCGTCATCGCGAACGGGTCGGCGTGCGACGTCCACCCCGGCAGGGGCGAGTCGAAGGACGCCTGGTGGCGCTCCGCGACGTACAGGTAGGCGGGCGAACCGGGGCCGCCGTTGAGGTACTTGTACGTGCAGCCGACCGCCAGGTCCACGCCGTGCTCGTCCAGGCCGACGGGGAGCGCGCCCGCGCTGTGGCACAGGTCCCAGACGGCGATCGCGCCCGCGGCCCGCACCGCGGCGGTCAGCCCCGGCAGGTCGTGCAGCCGGCCCGAGCGGTAGTCGACGTGGTTGAGCAGGACGGCGGCGGTCCGCGGGCCGAGCGCGTCCGGCACGTCGGCGGGGGCGACCGGGACGATCCGGTGGCCGGTCATCCGGGCCGCCGAAGCGGCGATGTAGCCGTCGGTGGGAAACGTCTGCGCGTCGACCAGGATCTCGTCGCGGCCCTCCGGCGCCAGCCGGGTCGCGGCGACGAGGGCCTTGAAGACGTTCACGCTGGTCGAGTCCCCGACGACGATCTGGCCGGCCGCCGCGCCGGCGATCGGGGCGATGCGGTCACCGATCCGTTCCGGCGCCGTCCACCAGCCGCTCTCGCCCCAGGACCGGATGCGCAGCTCGCCCCACTCGCGGGTGAGGACCTCCTGCACCCGGGCGGGCACATGGCGGGGCAGCGCGCCGAGTGAGTTGCCGTCCAGGTAGACGGTGTCGTCCAGGGTGAACAGCTCGCGCAGCGGTGCGAGGGCGTCCTCGGTGTCGAGCGCCTGTGCGCGCTCCTGCAGGTCAGACATGGCTGCGGGCCGTCCAGAGCTCGGGGAACACGTTCTTCGTGGCACGCTTCTCCAGCCAGGCCACGCCGGCCGAGCCGCCGGTGCCGGTCTTGGAGCCCATGGCCCGCCGGGTCGCGAGGAGATGGTCGTTGCGCCATCGCCACACCAGCTCGCCCACATCGGTGAGCACCTCGCCGAGACGGACCAGCTCGTCGTTCTGGTCCGGGTTGGCGTAGATCTCCGCCCAGACGGCTTCGACCTCGGGCGACGGCTCGTACTTCCGGGTCAGGTCCCGGCCGAGCACGGACTCCGGGATCGGGTGCCCGCGCCGGGCGAGCAGGGCAAGGGCCTCGTCGTACAGGCCGGGCTCCGCGAGGGCCTTCTCCAGCTCCGCGTGGACCCGGGGCGCGCCCCGGTGCGGCACCAGCATGGACGCGGACTTGTCACCGAGCAGGAACTCCATCCGCCGGTACATCGCCGACTGGAAACCGGAACCCTCGCCGAGCGAGGAGCGGTAGGAGTTGAACTGGGCGGGGGTGAGCTGGGCGAGCGGCGTCCAGGAGGCGTTCAGGGCCTCCAGCTCCCGCAGCGACCGCTTCAGCGCGTCCTGCGCGACGTCCAGGCGGTCCTCGCGCATCGCGTGCGCGGCGGTCTCCCACTCATGGACGATGACGGTGAACCACAGCTCCATGACCTGGGTGGTGACCAGGAAGACCATCTCGCCGGGATCGTCCGAGCGGAGGTGCTGGAGGTGGGTCAGGACATCCGCCTGGACATAGTCCTCGTACGGAGTCGTGCCCGCGAAGTCGAGGTGCGGGGTCTCCGCACCGGTGGCTTCGGGGTCGGGGTGAATCGTCGACATCGCTGTCTCCTCGACACGAGCTTCCGGGTAGCGGTCCGCCCCTTCCCCTCGGAAGTGGAGCCCCGGTCCCCTGTTCGCATACTAAACGCCTGCTCCGGACACGCGCAGGCCCCGCAGTCGCGGATGCGGAGCTGCGGGGCCTGCGGTAGGGCGTCTGCTAGCCGAGGGTCTCGGCGGCGGTCGGCGAGGAGTCGCGCAGGAACGACGAGCAGCGCTCGTACTCCTCCTGCTCGCCGATGGCCTGCGCGGCCCGGGCGAGGGCGTGCAGGGCGCGGAGGAAGCCGCGGTTCGGCTCGTGCTCGAACGGCACGGGGCCGTGGCCCTTCCAGCCGGCCCGGCGCAGCGCGTCGAGGCCGCGGTGGTAGCCGGTGCGGGCGTAGGCGTACGACTCGACGACCCGGCCGCCCTCGAACGCCTCGTCGGCGAGCTGCGCCCAGGCCAGCGAGGAGGTCGGGTACTTCGCGGCGACATCGGCGGGCGCGGTGCCGGCGGCGAGCAGTTCGCGCGGCTCCGGGTCGTCGGGCAGGTGGGTCGGGGGCGGGCCCCCGAGCAGGTTCTCGTGGATCGACATGCTCCCAGTGTGCCTGGCACGGGACGCGCCGAGGACCGGGTGGGCACGATTCCGGCCCCGGCCCGTGCGGCCGGGGAACAGCCCGCGCCCGTCAGCCGGTGGTGTCCGGCCGGGCGGCCTCCGGTGCGGGTTCCAGCGGCGGGCTCGTGACGCCGCAGTGCACCGCGCACTCGGGCCGCGCGGTGTCGTCCACGGGGGCGGGTGTGCGTACGGTCGCCCAGGCGATCAGCGCGCCCAGCACCAGCAGTCCGGCGCACATCGGCATCGCCCGCCGGAACGTCGCGGCGAACTCCCCGGCGTCCCGGTACGCCTCCGGCCCCATGCCGGCGAGCAGCGGCAACGCGGCCACCGCGATGAGGCCGGCGGCGCGGGCGGCGGCGTTGTTGATGCCGCTGGCGAGCCCGGCCCGGCCCGTGTCGACGGAGGCCAGGACGGTCGCGGTGAGCGGCGCCACGACGGTGACGAGACCGACGCCGAGGACGGCCACGGCGGGCAGTACGTCGGTCAGGTACCCGGTGACGGAGTTCGAGCCCGGCCCCACGCGCAGCATCAGCAGCATGCCGGCGGCGGCCGTCAGCGGCCCGGCGGTGAGCGGGATGCGCGGGCCGATGCGCTGGCCCAGCTCGCCCGAAGCGGCCGAGAACAGCAGCATCAGGAGGGTGGTCGGCAGCAGCGCGGTGCCGGCACCCAGCGCCGAGTAGCCGGCGACGACCTGGAGCTGGATCGCGGAGAGGAAGAAGTATCCGCCCAGCGCCGCGTACACGCACAGGGTGACGACATTGACGGCGGTGAACTGCCGGGACGCGAACACCGACGGCGGCAGCATCGGATGGGCCCGCCGCCGCTCCAGCTGGACGAAGGCGGCCCCGAGGAGCACCCCGCCCACCGCCGACCCGATCACGGCCGGGGACGCGCCCTCCCCCGGCGCACCGATCAGCGCGTACGTCACCAGTGCGAGCGCGAGGGCACCGAGGGCCGCCCCGGCGACGTCGAAGCGCCCCTCGGCGTTCGGGTCGCGGGACTCCGGTACGTGGCGCAGCGCGACGGGCACGCAGACGGCGGCGAGCGGCAGGTTGAGCAGGAACACCCAGCGCCAGCCCGGCCCGTCGACCAGCCAGCCGCCCAGGAACGGCCCCACGGCGGCGCCGACCCCGCCGAACCCGGACCACAGCCCGACCGCGCGGGCCCGGTCGTCAGGATGGAAGCTCGCCTGGATCAGGGCCAGCGAACCGGGCGTCAGCAGCGCGCCGCCGACCCCTTGGAGGGCGCGGGCGGCGATGAGCACGGGGGCGTTCGGCGCGAGCCCGCAGATCAGCGAGGCGGCGGCGAACCAGATGACGCCGACTACGAAGACCCGCCTGCGCCCGTAGCGGTCGCCGAGCGCCCCGCCGAGCAGGATCAGCCCCGCGAGGGTCAGCATGTAGGCGTTGACGGTCCACTGGAGCGCGGCCAGGTCGGTGCCCAGGTCGTCGCCGATGCGGGGCAGGGCGACGTTGATGACGGTGGAGTCGAGCATGGCCATGCTCGACCCGAGCACCGTCGTCAGGACGACCCAGCGCCCGGCGGCGGAGGCCACCCGGATCGCGGGCCCGTCCGCCTCGCTCTTCTCCATGGCCTCAGCATCGTCGGCCACCGGCCGAAGGGCCACCGGGAGCCCTCAGCCGGTGACCCGTACCGCCTCGATGCCCCGGATCAGCGCGTCGAGCCCCGCCTCGACCTTGCTCCGCGCGCAGCCCACGTTCAGCCGCACGAAGCCCTCGGCCCCGTACGTGCTGCCGGGCATCACCGCGACGCGCTCCCGCTCGATCAGCACCCGCTGCAACGCCTCGTCGTCCTGGACGCCCGCGCGCCGCAGATCGATCCAGGCCAGGTAGCCGGCCTGCGGCGGCTCCCACTCCAGGGCGGGGAACGCGGTGTTCAGCCGCTCGGCAACCAGGGCCAGGTTCTCCACGACGTACGCGCGTACGGCGTCCAGCCACGGCCCGCCCTCCCGGTACGCGGCGATGTGCGCGGTCAGCGAGAGCACCGCCGGTGAGGCGAGGCCCTCCGCCGTCTCCATCCGGCGCAGATACTCGGTCCGGTCCTCCGGCCGCCCGATGAGGCCGTACGAACCGGTCAGCGCCGGGAAGTTGAACGACTTCGAGGCCGAGGTGATGACCGCCCAGCGCGCATCGCCGCCCACCCGGCTCCACGGCACGTGCGGGAGCCCGTCGTGCACGAAGTCCGCGTGGATCTCGTCGCTGATCACAGCGACACCGTGGCGCGCGGCGAGCTCGGCCATCCCGGCGAGCTCCGCCTCCGTCCACACCCGCCCGGACGGGTTGTGCGGGGAGCAGACCAGCAGGACCTTGCTGTCCGGCCGTGCGAGCTCCCGCTCCAGCGCGTCCGTGTCCCCCAGCGGCACGCCCCGCAGCTCGCGCCCGAGTCCGTGGATCGCCTTGCGGAAGCCGTCGTACGTGGGCGTGTGCAGGACCACGCCGTCGCCCTCGGCCGTCCACATCTGGAGCAGCTGCGAGAGCTGGCTGAGCACGGACGGCCCGTACACCAGGCTGCCGGTATCGATCTCCGTGCCGTACCGCGTCGCGTACCAGTGGGCGATGGCCGGCCGGAAGTCGCCCAGCCGCCAGTCCGTGTAGCCGAGCACGCCGTGTTCGAGCCGGGTCCGCAAGGCGGCCAGCACCTCGGGGGCGGTCTCGAAGTCCATGTCGGAGATGGTGAACGGCAGCAGCCCGTCCACCCCGAAGCGGTCCGCGACGCCGTCCCACTGGACGCACGAGGTTCCGCGGCGGTCGATCTCGGTGTCGAAGTCGTAGGACGTACTCACAGCTGTTCCCTCGGGTCGTGCGTGACGGGTCCGGACATGCCGTGGGCCCGGCACCCCGAGGGGTGACGGGCCCACGCCACACATCCGTACCGGATTACTTCAGCTTGGTGCCGGTGGAGCGCAGGTTGGCGCACGCCTCCGTGACGCGCTTGGCCATGCCGCCCTCGGCGGACTTGCCCCAGCTGCGCGGGTCGTAGACCTTCTTGTTGCCGACCTCGCCGTCGACCTTCAGCACGCCGTCGTAGTTGCGGAACATGTGGTCCACGATCGGGCGGGTGAAGGCGTACTGGGTGTCGGTGTCGAGGTTCATCTTCACGACGCCGTTCTCCAGCGCGGTGGCGATCTCCTCGGCGGTGGAGCCGGAGCCGCCGTGGAAGACGAAGTCGAACGGCGACGTCTTGCCGTACTTGGCGCCGACGCCCTCCTGGAGGTCCTTGAGGAGCTCCGGGCGCAGGACGACGTTGCCCGGCTTGTAGACGCCGTGCACGTTGCCGAACGAGGCGGCCAGCAGGTAGCGGCCCTTCTCGCCCAGACCCAGCGCCTCGGCGGTGCGCAGCGCGTCGTCCACGGTCGTGTAGAGCTCATCGTTGATCTCGTGGGTGACGCCGTCCTCCTCGCCACCGGTCGGGGTGATCTCGACCTCAAGGATGATCTTGGCGGCGGCGGCCTTGGCCAGCAGCTCCTGGCCGATGGCCAGGTTGTCGGCCAGGGTCTCGGCCGAGCCGTCCCACATGTGCGACTGGAACAGCGGGTTCAGCCCCTTGGCGACGCGCTCCGCGGAGACGTCGATCAGCGGACGGACGTACGTGTCCAGCTTGTCCTTGGGGCAGTGGTCGGTGTGCAGCGCGACGG
Source organism: Streptomyces sp. NBC_00523 (assembly GCF_036346615.1). Classification (NCBI taxonomy): domain Bacteria; kingdom Bacillati; phylum Actinomycetota; class Actinomycetes; order Kitasatosporales; family Streptomycetaceae; genus Streptomyces; species Streptomyces sp. NBC_00523. The sequence goes on from NZ_CP107836.1 coordinate 3,475,877, forward strand.
TGATGTCGTACTTGGCGGCGACGATGTGCGCGAACTCGGCGAGGGCGACGGCGCCCGTGACCATGTCCTTGTTGTACTGGCCGCCCAGGAACTCCGCGCCGCCGGTCGAGATCTGCACGATGCCGTCGCTCTCGGCCTCCGCGAAGCCGCGCAGGGCGGCGTGCAGGGTCTGGGTCGACGTCACGTTGATGGCCGGGTAGGCGAACTTGCCTGCCTTCGCCCGGTCGAGCATCTCGGCGTATGCCTCGGGGGTTGCGATGGGCATCTGTCCGCTCCTTGGGATGTGCGGGTGTGCGTGCTGGGTCCCTGACCTGGGGGCGACGTCATCGTCGCCCCCATCTTCCCAGACTCTGGTTCCGGCTCCACCCGGCGGTGCCTCCGAGCCCGGAGGGTCCCTGCTGTCCGGCGTACGACGAAGGCGGTCGGTTTCACGTGAAACCGACCGCCTCCGGGCAAACCGTCAGGTCAGGCGAGGTCGAGGTCCGGGACCGTGTACACGTGGACGTACGGAAGGCCCGCCTCGGCGATGGCCGGAGCGGCGCCGCGCTCCACGATCACGGCCACGGCCACGACCTCGCCACCGGCCTCGCGCACGGCCTCGACGGCGGTCAGCGGCGAGCCGCCGGTGGTCGAGGTGTCCTCGACGACGAGGCAGCGACGGCCCTTCACGTCCGCGCCCTCGATCCGGCGCTGCATCCCGTGGGCCTTCTGCGCCTTGCGGACGACGAAGGCGTCCAGCTCCTGGCCACGGGCCGCGGAGGCGTGCAGCATCGACGTGGCGACCGGGTCGGCGCCGAGCGTCAGCCCGCCCACGCAGTCGTAGTCCAGCTCGGCCGTCGCGTCGAGCATGACCTGACCGACCATCGGGGCGGCCTTGCCGTCCAGCGTGATGCGGCGCAGATCGATGTACCAGTCGGCCTCCAGGCCGGAGGAGAGCGTCACCTTGCCGTGGACCACGGCCTTGTCCTTGATCTGCTGGAGCAGCTCAGCACGTACGTCAGTCATGGCTACGAGGATAAGGCGCGCGCATTCCGCGGCGGCCCGCCCAGGGCAGGGGGCCCGTCCCCCGACCGGCAGGCGCCCCGCGCTCAGAGCCGGCGCCAGCTCCAGGTGGTGGCGATCTCCAGCGGCTCGATCGGGGTGACATAGCGCGGGTCGGTGTTCAGCCCGTTCGGCGGGCCCGACTGCGGCTCCACACAGACCGCCTCGTCCTGCTCGTCGTAGATCACGACCCACTCGGTCCGGCTCTTCACCGTCAGCTCCAGCCGTTCCGGCCAGGTGAGGGTGACATCGACGCCGTCCGGCATCCCGAAGCAGTCGTCCCACGGGCCGGGCAGGGGCGGAATCCGGCGGCCGGTCGGCAGGTGGTTCTCGCCGCGCTCCTCCTGCCAGTCGGCGTCGAAGTCGATACGGACCCCCTCGCCGGTGTCGAGGCGGCGGCGGAACCACGGGTGCCAGCCCGCCTGGGCCGGGAAGGAGTCCCCGTACGTCTCGATGCCGAAGGCCAACGTGAGGGAGTCCTCGGCCAGTTCGAAGGTCTGGGTCACCCGGCCCGGATACGGCCAGGGGTCGGCCAGGTCGTAGTAGAACGACGCCTGGGTCCCGCTCTCCAGGGCGGTGTGCCACGCCGTGTCGCGGCCGGTGCCGTGGATGGCGTGCGGCGGGGCGGTCAGCGGCAGCTGGTGGAGGACGCCACCGTCGCGGAACTGCCCGTTCTCGGTCCGCCCGCACCACGGCACCATCGGGAAGCAGCCGTACCGCTCCCCCTGCCGCAGCAGTTCGGTACCGCCGATCCGCAGGCTGCTGATCCGGCAGCCGTTGGCGGGGTTCACGGTCAACTCTGTGTCGCCGACGGAGAGCCGGACGTCCTTCTCGCTACTGCTCACGGGACGACCCTACTGGCGCCGCTACCTCCGGCGCCGCAACGCCCGGCTGACGACCACCGCCGAGGCGAGGGCCAGCGCGGCCGCCGGGGCGACCCAGCGCAGCGTCGCGCCCGCCCCGCCCGATTCCGGCGTGGGCACGGGGGCGTACCGGCCGCGCGGCGGGGCGTGGTCGACCTCCTCCGCGCTCCGCCCGATCATGGTGCGCCGGGCGTGCGCGGCCTCGGCCGGAGGCCCGTCCGGCACGGTGAACTCGATCCCGGCGACCGGGTCCAGCGACGACGGCGGGATCGGCGCGTCGAACAGCGACTCCCCCTCCTGCGACGGCTCCGCGTCCGGCTCCCCGTCCTGTTTCCCGCCCTGCTCCGCGCCCCGCTCCCCCGGCTGCTCCGCGCCCGGCGCCTCGTCGGGGGCGGCCTCGTGCGTCGGCAGCGACTCGTCGGCGTCGCTCCGGGGTCCGGAGGCGCTGAGCGGGGAGCCGGCCGAGGGCTCGGGGCCGGTCTGGTCCGCCTCCTCGGCGGCCTCTTCGAGCGCCTTCTCCACGGCTTCCCCGACGGCCAGCTCATCGGCGGTGACCTCGGCAGCGCCCGGCGCCTCCGGCGTACCGGCGGAAGCACCGTCGATGGAGGACCCGTCGGCGGAAGCCCCGCCGGCCACCGCCCCGTCGCCCGCTGCCCCGCCGCCCCACGCCTCGTCGGCCGCGCCCTCGCCCTGGGCGGCCAGCGACTCCGTCACGAGCTGCTGGGCGAACCGGTCCAGCAGGCGGTGGGCCGTCGACAACGCCGCCGCCGGCTCCAGGTCCCGCAGGCGGCCGTCACCGCTCGCCCCGCCCTCGAAGGAGATCGACGTGCCCTCGTCGCCCTCCGTCAGCCGGAGGGTCAGGGACAGCTTCGCCGAGCCGCCGCCCCGGGCCTCCGCGCCCTCGCCCTCCACCAGGACGGCGTGCACGGAGTCCACGTCCGGGTCGCCCGGCAACGGCGTGAGGCGCAGGGCGCCCCGGTACGTGATGGTGTGGCCGCCCGCCCGGATTCTGAGCCGGCCCGCCAGGGGACCCGCCGACGCGTCGGCGTCCTGCTGGAACCCCGGTACACAGCGGGCGACCCGGACGGGGTCACCCAGCGTCCGCCGCAGGGCCGGGACCGGAACCGGAACGAACACCTCATGCTCCATGGTGAACGAGCCTACTCAGCCCCGGCCCTCCCGTCAGCGCTTCCGCGTCCGCGACCGCCCCCGCACCCCGGCGCCGCGTTCACCCGCGACAGCCCGCACGCCCCCCTCACCGCTCCTCCCAGTAGCGCGGGTGCACCAGCGTCGAGGGCGCGAGGCCGGACAGCCGCCCGGCCTCCGCCCTGCGCCCCGCGTCCAGCAGCCCCGGCACGCTCAGCGAGCGCAGCGCGGGCGCGTCCGGGGCCAGGCCGAGCGTGGGCGTCGCCGCCCTCCCGGCCAGCAGAAACCCCCAGCCGCCGGTTCCGTCCGTGCCGCCCTCGGCCCGGTCGGGGCCGGCCGCGAAGCCCGACTGGCGCCCGCTGATCCGATAGGGGCGCGGACACAGCCCGGCGGCCCGCATGGAGGCCTCGACCGTCCAGAAGGTGCGCGGCCGGACGACGGCCGGCCCCGCGTGCACCGCGAGCCGTCCGTCCGGGGCGAGGGCCTCGGCGACCAGGCCGTAGAACTCCGCCGAGTAGAGCTTCGTACTGGCGGAGATCCCTGGGTCGGGGAGGTCGGAGATCACCACGTCGTAGCGGCCGCGGGCGGTCCGCAGCCAGGTGAACGCGTCGCCGGTCACCGTCGTCACGCGGGGATCGTCCAGCGCGTGCGCGTTCAGCGCGGAGAGCGCGTGGTCCGTACGGGCCAGTCGGGTGACGGCCGGGTCCAGCTCGACCAGGGTCAGGCTCCGCACGTCCGGGTAGCGCAGCACCTCCCGCGCCGCCAGCCCGTCCCCGCCGCCCAGGATCAGCACCCGGGCGCGCGTCCCGTTCATCGCGGGGTGCACCAGCGCCTCGTGGTAGCGGTACTCGTCGCGGGAGCTGACCCGCAGCCGCCCGTCCAGATAGAGGTCCAGGGAGCTGCGGCCGGCCCCGGTCAGCACGACCTCCTGCACATCGGTCTGCACGGCGACCCGCACCTGGTCCCCGTACACCGCGCGCCGCGCCGCCCGCTCGAAGTCGTCGGCCAGCAGTGCGGCCGTGGCCAGCACCGCGATCACCGTGACGTTGGCGGCGATCAGCAGCCACCGCGCCCGGCGGGTCACGTCCCGCCGGAACACCCACAGCACCAGCGCCCCGCCCGCCGCCGCGTTCACCGCGCCGGTCAGCAGCGCGCCGGTGAGCTGGCCGAGCATCGGCAGCAGCAGGAACGGGAAGGCGAGGCCGCCGACGAGCGCGCCCACGTAGTCCGCCGCGAACAGATCGGCGACGGCCCCGCCCGCGTCCTGCCGGTCCACCCGCTGGATCAGCGTCATCAGCAGGGGGATCTCCGCGCCGATCAGGATGCCGATCGTCAGCGAGAAGCCGACCAGCGCGTACCGCGATTCGCCGAACCAGGCGAACGACGCGTAGAGCACCAGCGCCGAGAAGCCGCCCACCAGGGCGAGGGCCGCCTCGATCAGCCCGAAGCCCACCGCGGCCCGGTTGCGTAAACGTTTCGCGAGCAGCGAGCCGATCCCCATCGCGAACACCATCACGGAGAGCACGACGGACGCCTGGGTGACCGAGTCGCCGATCAAGTAGGACGCGAGCGCCACCAGTTCGAGCTCGTACACCAGACCGCAGGCGGCACAGACGAAGACGGCCGCCAGCACGAGATACCGACCGGTCCTCGGTCGGACGGGAAGCCGCGCCGCGCCCCCTCGCAGCGACACCTGCTGGTCGATCATGCCGCGAACGCTACGTCACCGATCGCTTGCCGCTTGTCACCCACAAGGGTGTAACTGGCGCATCCGAGGCGCGGCGGGTGTGCGTCACAGCGCCACCGCGGGTACCCGCACGCCCACCCGGGTCCGCGTCACGACGAGCTGGCCCTCCTGCGGGTACGCGTGCCAGGTGCGCCACCGCACCTGCCCCTCGGTCCGCTGGGCGAGCATGGCCGTGAAGGCGTGCGGGCTGCCCGGAAACGTTCCGGCCAGACCGTGCGGGTGATCGGAGACGAGGGCCAGCAGCTCCTGCGCGCGTCCGGCGAAGGAGCCCGCGCTCAGCGTCTCGACGCGGGCCGCGAACTCGTACTCCCAGCCACCGATCCGCTTGGCGACGCCCAGCGGCAGCGGGGTGCTGCTGCCGGGCATGCAGGCGACGGTCTCGGAGCAGCTGCCCTGCTCCTCCTCCAGAAGCACCTGGTGGGAGGCGCCGAGCAACCGCAGCTGCAGGGTGGCGCCGGCGAGTTCGAGGTCGAGGACGGCCAGCGCGGGGAGCGGCTCGCGCCCCAGCGCCCAGGCCAGATCGGCGGCACGGGTATCGGAATAGGCCGTATGAAGGGTCGTGAGCATGGGTCGGCTCCGCAAACACGCATGGACACATGGACAGGGGACGCCCCCGCGTCGTGCGCGTGGGAGGTGGGAAGCGCCCGATCAGGTCCAACTGGGGTCCGAGGGCTGAATGTTCTCTCCAACGAGGGAATCACGAACTACGCCGCACTCACAGCGTTTTTGCCCAACTTGCCGGGGTTTCCATCCCCCTCGGGGGGCCTTCCGCTCACCTGTTCACCGCAGACCCATGAGAGACCCCAACAAAAAGGAGCCCGGCGGGACTTGGCGCGTGCGTCGCGCCTCCCGCCGGGCCCCGAAGCGTGTCCGCTGACATACCTTCGCGGACCAACTGCCCCGTGTCAGCTGCCTCCGCCGCATCCGCCTCCCCCGCCGCAGGAGGAACCCCCGCCGCACGAGGACCCGCCGCCGCAGGAGTGGCCGCCCGAGTGCCCACCGCCGCACGAGTGCCCACCGGAATGCCCGCCGGAGTGTCCGCCGCCGCTGTCCCCGGCCCACCAGCTGCCCCCGGCGGCCGAGCCGCCCGCCGTACCGCGCCGCCTGCTGCGCGCCGGCGCACGCCCCCGTCCGCCGGGCCGCGCTGCCTTCGCGGCGAGGACCAGGACCAGCACGACCAGAATCACGCCGACCAGCACACCGACCATGACCTCACGTCCTTCCTTCCCCCGAAGCGAGGCCCCCCGCTCCGCGCCCTTCCGGCGTGCAGGGGAGATGCCCCTGCCGCCGCAGGCCCAAAGCAGACTTGAGCAAGTCCAGAGCTTGCGCGCAGGATGGCGGCCATGACACACGGACGACCGCTGCTCAACCGCCGCCTCGCCGAGTTCGGCACGACGATCTTCGCGGAGATGTCCGCGCTGGCCATCCGCACCGGAGCCATCAATCTCGGCCAGGGCTTCCCCGACACCGACGGCCCCGAGGAGATCCGCGAGGCCGCGGTGCGTGCCCTGCGCGCCGGGCAGGGAAACCAGTACCCGCCCGGCCCCGGCGTCCCCGAGCTGCGCACCGCGATCACCGGCCACCAGCAGCGGCGCTACGGCCTGGCGTACGACCCCGACACGGAGGTGCTGGTCACCGCGGGCGCCACCGAGGCCATCGCCGCCTCGCTCCTGGCGCTCCTGGAGCCCGGCGACGAGGTCATCGCGCTGGAGCCGTACTACGACTCGTACGCCGCCTGCATCGCGATGGCGGGCGCGACGCGCGTTCCCGTCACGCTGCGCCCCGACACCTCCGCCGGCACCTATCGGCTGGACCTCGACGAACTGCGCGCGGCGGTCACACGCCGTACCCGGCTGCTGCTGATCAACACCCCGCACAACCCGACCGGCACGGTGCTGAGCCGCGAGGAACTGGGCGCCATCGCGGAACTGGCCTGCGAGCACGATCTGCTCGTGGTCACCGACGAGGTCTACGAGCACCTGGTGTTCGAGGGCGAGCACCTGCCGCTGGCGGGCTTCCCCGGCATGCGCGAGCGCACGGTCACCATCTCCTCTGCCGGCAAGACGTTCTCGTACACCGGCTGGAAGATCGGCTGGGTCACCGGCAGCGCCGAGCTGGTGACGGCGGTGCGCTCGGCGAAGCAGTACCTGACGTACGTCTCCGGCGGCCCCCTCCAGTACGCCGTCGCCGAGGCGCTGCGGCTGCCCGACAGCTTCTACGAGGAGCTGCGCGCGGACCTGTACGCCAAGCGGGACCTGCTCTGCGCGGGCCTCGCCGAGGCCGGTTTCGCGGTCTACCGCCCGGCCGGCACGTACTTCGTCACCACCGACATCCGCCCGCTCGACGCGACCGGCGACGGCATCGCGTTCTGCCGGGCCCTGCCGGAACGCTGCGGCGTGGTGGCCGTTCCCAACGCCGTCTTCTACGACCACCGCGACCAGGGAGCCCCCTTCGTCCGCTTCACGTTCTGCAAACGTACGGACGTGCTCCAGGAGGCCGTTTCCCGGCTGAAGCAGCTCTGACGCATGAAGAGGCCCGGCGCGGGTTCCCCCGGCCGGGCCTCTTCATGCGTGCGGAGCGGACTCAGGCGTCCGGAGCCTCCGTGCCGTCCTCGGCCTTCTGCTCGGCCGGGGCCAGGCCCAGGCGCTCCAGCAGCCACTTGTCGAACTCGATGGAGGCGCGCACCCAGCTGACCGTCGAGGAGACGAAGTGCTCCAGGGAGACGCCGGTGCCGATGAGCATCTGCGCCTCACCGATCAGGCGGACCGAGGGGCCGCCCTCCTCGCCCTCCTCGGGCTCGTGGGTGTGCGTGTAGACCTTGGGCCACAGGGTGCGGCGGTTCCAGTCGTCGATCGCGTCGAGGAGGACCGGGCGCTGGTCCGTGGCGTGCGGGCGGTCGTAGAACGTACGGACCGAGAAGACCTGCTGCTCGCCCTCGCCGCGGAACATGAAGTACGTGCGGAATTCCTCCCACGGCGCGGCGAGGTCGCCCTCGTCGTCGACGACGTACTTCAGCTCCATCTGGTCCAGCAGCTGCTTGACGAGGTCCTGGTCAGGGACGACGGGGCCCTCCGGTCCTGCCGCCTGCGGTTCGGGCTGAGCCCCGAAGTTAGGAATCGAGGACGGATCGATGCTCACCGTTATTTCCCTTCGTGCGGTTGGCTGCCATCCTCTCTTATGCCGGGCGGGGCATGGCAAGCCCGGAAGGCCCCGATCCGCCACAAGCTGATATTCAGCCGGTGGGGAACGGGGCCGGGGCGTTCCGATGACGCCGTACGGATTCCGCTTATCGCGTCGGCGGCCGCGCTCAGCTCGCCGCTCCGACGATCAGGCCGTCCTCGAAGCGGTCCACGCGGACCGTGTCGCCGTCCCTGATCTCGCCCGCCAGGATCTCCTTCGCGAGGCGGTCGCCGATCGCCGTCTGGATGAGGCGGCGCAGCGGCCGGGCGCCGTACGCCGGGTCGTTGCCCTCCTCGGCCAGCCAGGCCAAGGCCTCCGGGGTGACCTCCAGGGTGAGCCGCCGGTCGGCCAGGCGCTTGGCGAGCCGGTCGATCTGGAGGCCCGCGATGTGCGCCAGCTCGTCGCCGGACAGGGCGGAGAAGACCACCAGGTCGTCCAGCCGGTTCAGGAACTCCGGCTTGAAGGACGCCCGGACGACCTCCAGAACCTGGCGCTTCTTCTCTTCCGGTTTGGTCAGCGGATCGGTCAGGTACTGGCTGCCGAGGTTGGACGTCAGGATCAGGATGGTGTTCCGGAAGTCCACCGTCCGGCCCTGTCCGTCGGTGAGCCGGCCGTCGTCCAGGACCTGGAGCAGGATGTCGAAGACCTCGGGGTGGGCCTTCTCGACCTCGTCCAGCAGGACAACGGTGTACGGGCGGCGGCGGACCGCCTCCGTGAGCTGGCCGCCCTCCTCGTAACCGACGTAACCGGGCGGGGCGCCGACCAGCCGGGCGACGCTGTGCTTCTCGCTGTACTCGCTCATGTCGATGCGGACCATGGCCCGCTCGTCGTCGAAGAGGAAGTCCGCGAGGGCCTTCGCCAGCTCGGTCTTGCCGACCCCGGTCGGGCCGAGGAACAGGAACGAGCCGGTGGGGCGGTCGGGGTCGGCGATGCCGGCGCGGGTGCGGCGTACCGCGTCCGAGACGGCCTGCACGGCCTCGGTCTGCCCGATCAGGCGCTTGCCCAGCTCCGACTCCATGCGCAGCAGCTTCTGCGTCTCGCCCTCCAGGAGGCGGCCGGCCGGGATGCCGGTCCAGGCGCCCACGACATCGGCGATGTCGTCCGGCCCGACCTCCTCCTTGACCAGGGTCTCCTTGGGCTCGCGGGCGGCCTCCTGCTCGGCCTCGTCGGCCTCGGCCAGCTCGCGTTCCAGGCCGGGGATCTCCCCGTACAGCAGCTTCGACGCGGTGTCGAAGTCGCCGTCGCGCTGGGCGCGTTCGGCCTGGCCGCGCAGGTCGTCCAGGCGTTCCTTCAGCTCACCGACCCGGTTGAGGCCCTGCTTCTCCTTCTCCCAGCGGGCGTTGAGGCCGCGCAGCTCCTCCTCCTTGTCGGCGAGGTCGCGGCGCAGCTTCTCCAAGCGCTGTTTGGAGGCGGCGTCGGTCTCGTTCCTGAGGGCCAGCTCCTCCATGTGCAGCCGGTCGACGGAGCGCTGGAGCTCATCGATCTCGACGGGCGAGGAGTCGATCTCCATGCGCAGCCGGGAGGCCGCCTCGTCCACGAGGTCGATGGCCTTGTCGGGCAGGAAGCGGGAGGTGATGTAGCGGTCGGACAGGGTGGCGGCGGCGACCAGGGACGCGTCGGCGATCTGGACCTTGTGGTGGGCCTCGTAACGCCCCTTGAGGCCGCGGAGGATCGCGATGGTGTCCTCGACGGACGGCTCGGCGACCAGCACCTGCTGGAAGCGGCGCTCCAGGGCGGGGTCCTTCTCGATCCGCTCGCGGTACTCGTCCAGCGTGGTCGCGCCGACCATCCGCAGCTCGCCGCGGGCCAGCATCGGCTTGAGCATGTTGCCCGCGTCCATCGCGGAGTCGCCGCCGGCGCCCGCGCCCACGACGGTGTGCAGCTCGTCGATGAACGTGATGATCTGGCCGTCGCTCTCCTTGATCTCGGAGAGGACGGTCTTCAGGCGCTCCTCGAACTCGCCGCGGTACTTCGCGCCCGCGACCATGGCGCCCAGGTCGAGCGAGACGAGCCGTTTGTCCTTGAGGGATTCGGGAACGTCGCCCTTCACGATGCGCTGGGCGAGCCCTTCGACCACGGCGGTCTTGCCGACGCCCGGCTCACCGATGAGCACCGGGTTGTTCTTGGTGCGCCGCGAGAGCACCTGGACGACGCGGCGGATCTCCTGGTCCCGGCCGATGACCGGGTCGAGCTTGCCCTCGCGCGCGGCGGCGGTGAAGTCCGTGCCGAATTTCTCCAGGGCCTTGTACTGGCCCTCCGGGTCGGGAGTGGTCACCCGGCGCCCTCCCCTGCTCTTCTCGAACGCGTCCAGCAGCTTCTTCGCGCTGGCCCCCTGCCCGTCGAGGATCTCACCGGCACGGCCGCCCTTCGCGGCGATCCCGATCAGCAGGTGCTCGGTGGAGACGAAGTCGTCGCCCAGCTCCTGGGCGCGCTGCGCGGCGTCCGCGATGACGGCGAGCAGCTCACGGTTGGGCTGGGGCGGTGCGACGGTCGACCCGGTCACGCTGGGCTGCGCGGCCAGGAGCCGTTCCGTCTCGGTGCGTACGGCGATCTGGTCGGCCTCGACGGCGGCCAGCAGATCGACCAGATTCTCGTTGTCCTCGCCCGAGAGCAGCGCGAGCAGCAGATGCCCCGGGGTCAGATCGGGATGCCCGTCCTTCACGGCCCTGCTGGTGGCCGCGTTGATGGCGTCCCTGCTCCTGTTGGTCAGCTCGGCGTCCACGTGCGCTGTCTCCTCCTTGCGACGACTGGTCCGTTCCCCACTACTGACACGGTCAACGTGTACAAAGTTGAGTCTATTCCACTCAAGGTTGTGCGCGCCGAAAGTTGAGCGCATTCCACTCAAGGCGAAATGCGGCCACGCCTCACCTCCGAGTGAACCGGCCGTCGCGGGCACCCGCCACCGCAGGCCGTTCCCGCCCGCATACGCTGGGGCCCATGGCAGTCGACGTACACCAGCCGAGCCCCGAGTACCTCGCGTTCTGGCGCGAGAGCCACGTGTGCACGCTCACCACGCCCCGCCCCGACGGCACGCCGCACGTGGTCCCGGTGTGCGTGACGTACGACCCCGAGGCCGGCCTCGCCCGGGTCATCACCAACAAGCACAGCCGCAAGGTGGCCAACATCCTGGCCGCGGGCCCGGACGGCGCCCGGGTCGCGGCGTGCCAGGTGCACCGGCGCCGCTGGGCGACCCTGGAGGGCGTCGCCCGGATCAGCACGGACCCGGAGCGGGTCGCGGAGGCCGTACGCCGCCACACGGAGCGCTACGACCGGGTGCCCTCGCCCAACCCGGACCGGGTCGTCATCGAGATCACCCTGGACCGGGCGCTCGGCCGCGGCTGAGCGGGCCGCCCCCGGGGAAAGCACAACGGCGCCACCGTGTTCAGGTCACGGTGGCGCCGTTGTGTGGGGGAAGTGACTGAGCGACGTGGAACGACGGGGGATCGCTCAGGCACTGTGGGGGGTGGCGGCAATGGTTTCTGGTTCGAACAGCTGATGGTCACGCTGTGCGAGATTCACGAAGATCATGTCGTACCGGATGGCACACCGCACCGGCTGCGGCGCGCCCCGCGGCTTGCGGAGGCACCGGTAGGCGCGGACTTCACCGTCGTCCTCGCGGGCGACGACGACCGGGTCGCCGAACAGAGTGACCATCAACGAGTCGCCACGGTGGGGCAGTGCCGTGACGAGATCGATGAAATGCCACCCTGACCGGTAGGCGGTCGCCATCTCACGCCGGAAGGTCCGGTCGTCCGGAGGGGTGGTCATGCTTTGTCCTGCGGAATCGAGTAACCCCACCCCACATCAGCCTGCGGCACATTACCGACGGCTGCAGAGTCGCGGCCCCACACGAGGTCTGACGGAGAGACCTGCGCCATGAGCAGTAGCGCAGCAGCCGCAACGACAGTGCCAAGCACTGAGCGAAGCAATCTCTTGTACATAGCCGGCTTCGTCCTCACCTGATGGAATCGTCTCCCCCGCTCCACTTGAAGACGATGGCTCATTCGGACACGTCAAAGCCACAGAACCGATGCATCATGTTCCTGAATGTTCAGGACCCTGGGGGGTGGAGCTTTGCCCGCAATCGACGCCAAACCGGCACATACTCACTCGGTCGCGAATCTATGCACCGATGGAGTCCGGCTGTACTCGGCCGCGCTGGGCGTCGGGCGCATCGCCCGAACCGAGGTGGAACCGGCTCCTTGCCTGCTCGAATTCGGCCTTTTGCTGCCCGACCCCGACGATGATTCCTGGCTCCGGCCGGTGGCGCCGTCCGCCGCCCTCGCCCAGCGGCTCCACCCCCTGGAACGCGAGATCCAGGACCGCAGGCGAACGTCGGTGGAGCTGACCGACGCGTTCGAACCGTTCATGGCGATCAGCGCCCAGCGGCCTGCGGCCACCCACGCGATCACGGTGCTGGAAGGCATCGACCGGATCAACGGGGCTCTGGATCTGGCCATCTCCGAGAGCCGGACGGAAGTGCTGACCGTCCAGCCCGGCGGCAAGCGCAGCGAGGAGGTTCTGAGCGAGGCCCTGGCACGCAGCAAGCCTCTCATCGACTCCGGGATCAGCGTACGCACGCTCTACCAGCACACCGTAAGGCACAGCCAGCGCACCTACGCGTACGTGGACCTCATGGCCGGCGCACGCATGGAGATCCGGACGCTGGAAGAACTCATCGAGCGCCTCATCATCTGCGATGACACCGTGGCGTTCATTCCGGCCAGGGACGATCCACCCATCGCCCTGGAACTGCGGCACCCCGGACTGGTCGCGTACCTGACGAAGGTATTCGAACAGCTCTGGAGCAGGGCCGTCCCGCTGAACGAGGCCGCGCCCTACGATCCGGCGCGCGACGGCATCACGGGCGTTCAGCGCTCCATCGCCCAACTCCTCGTGGAGGGCCACGTCGATGAAGCCATAGCCCGCCGTCTCGGCATGAATGTGCGTACCTGCCGGGCCCACGTGGCGAAACTTTCCGCCGTTCTCGGCAGCACCAGTCGCGCCCAACTCGGCTATCTGATCGCCCGGTCAGGAATCCTGGACCAGGATTCCTGACCGGCCGGCCCCAAAGATCCCCACCCCCCGGGCCGGACGGGCGTGCCACGCAATGGGGGAGAGCATGGCCACGCCCTAGATCAGCCGGGGGAGTTCCCGGCTCCCCCGACATCTCCACACTGGCCCGGGAACTAGGCTGGCACCACCGTCATCTTGCTGCACTGCCAAAAGTGGGGGGTCCCAAATGAGCAAGGACGAGGGCATACCGCACCAGTCGCACGGTGATCTAGAACTGTGCGATGCCGGCGTCAGGACCTACACCGAAGCGCTCCGAGCCGGCCGGCTGCCCCGCTCCGCTCTCGGACCCGCCCCGTGCCTGATCGAGTTGGCTCTCGTCCATCCCGATCCTCAGGATGATGGCTGGATCCGGCCGGTGCCGCCGTCCGCGGCGCTCGCCCATCTGCTCCAGCCCGTCACCCGGGAGATCCACGAGCGCATCCGGCTCTCCGCGGCCCTGGCCGACTCCCTGGCACCCCTGGCCTCCGTCGCCAGCACCGACCCCAACCTCGCCATCACCGTCCTCGAAGGCCTCCCGCTGATCGAGGCCGCCATCCAGAACGCCACGGACGGCGCGCAGCACGAGGTCCTGACCCTGCAGCCCAGCGGCAACCGGCCCGTGGAACAGCTGAAGAAGGCGCTGGCGCGTGCACTCGACATGTCGGAGCGCGGTGTGACGCTGCGTCACATCTACCAGCACCCCGCCCGCTACAGCCCGGCCATCAAGGCGTACCTGGACGACGTGCCGCCGGGCCACATCCAGGTGCGCACCATCGAGCAGACGGTCGAACGTCTCTTCGTCTTCGACAGCACCGTCGCCTTCATCCCCGCCAGCGCACGGCGCGACACCGCCCTGGAGATCCGCCACCCCGCCCTCGTGCGCTACCTGATCCAGGTGTACGAGGTGCTGTGGGCCCAGGCCAAGCCGCTGACCTCTCCCCTCCAGGCGCCCGCGCACGACACCCCGATCACCGCCACCCAGCTGAGCGTCGCGCGCCTCCTCGTCGAGGGGAACACCGACCAGATCGTGGCCCGCAAACTGGCCATCAGCGTCCGCACCTGCCGCGCCCACATCGCCAAACTCATGCACGCCCTCGGCGCCACCAGCCGCACCCACCTCGGCGCCCTGCTCGTCCAGTCCCGCCTCGCGGAGCCCACCCGATGACCCTGTCCACCGAACACCGCCACGGCGAAGGCGAGCTGTGCGACGCAGCGGTCGGCCTCTACACGCAGGCGCTCACCCAGGGCAGCATCGCCCGGTCCGCCGCCGCGCACGTCCCCTGCGTCGCCGACGGCGCCCTGCTCGTCCCCGACCCCCACGACAGCCGCCGGCTGCGCCCCGTACCGCCCACCGCCGGGCTGGCGCACCTGCTGCATCCGCTGGCCCGCCAAGTCCTCGACCAGGTACGCGCGATCGACCTGCTGGCGAAGTTTCTCGTCCCCCTCACCTCGTCGGACCAGGAGCCCATCTCCCTCGCCACGCTCCACGGGCGATCGACCATCCAGGCGTCCATCAACGGCTCGGCCCGCGAGGTACGGGACGAGATCCTGACCATCCAGCCCGGCAGCACCCGTCCGCGCGAAAAGCTCCGGATAGCGCTCACGGGGACGCTGCCCACCGCCGCGCGGGGCGTCCGGGTCCGGCACATCTACCAGCACTCCGCGCGCTACAGCACCGACCTCAGGGCGTACGTGGCCCAACTGCCCAGCGGGCTCCTGGAGGTCCGCACCGTGGAGCGGGCCATCGACCGTCTCATCATCTTCGACCGGGCCGTCGCCTACCTCCCCGCCGACCCCGACGGCAACGCCGCGCTGGAGATCCGCCACCCCGCCCTCGTCCGCTACCTGACCGACATCTACGAAACCCTCTGGGCCGGAGCCACCCCCTTCACCGAACACCTCCCCACCGCACTCCCCGGCGCCCCCGTCACCGCAGTCCAACAGAGCATCGCCCGCCTCCTCATCGACGGCTGCACCGACCAGGCCGCCGCCGAAAAACTCGGCATCAGCGTCCGCACCTGCCGCGCCCACATCGCCAAACTCATGCACACCCTCAACGCCACCAGCCGCACCCACCTCGGCGCCCTCCTCATCCGCTCCGGCCTCGCGGAGGGCCCCGCCGGTCCCGTACCGCCGGGATACGCGAAACGGCCCGCCACGCCCGGAAATCCGGGATGACGGGCCGCCTCTGGGCGCGGGGTCAGTCCTTGGGGCGCTTGGGGCGCCAGACCACCAGGGCGCTGGTCTGCTGCACGTCCTGGTAGGGGACCAGGTCGCGCCGGTACGACGCGTGGACCTGGGCCTCGCGCTGCTGCATGGCCGCCGCGGCTCCGTCCACGGCCGCCGAGAGTTCGGCGACACGCTGCTGGAGCGCCGCGACCTGGTTCTCCAGCTCGATGATGCGCTTGATGCCGGCGAGGTTGATGCCCTCGTCCTGCGACAGCTGCTGCACCGTACGCAGCAGCTCGATGTCGCGGGCCGAGTAGCGCCGGCCGCGTCCGGCCGTACGGTCGGGCGAGACCAGGCCGAGGCGGTCGTACTGGCGCAGTGTCTGCGGATGCAGGCCCGAGAGCTGGGCCGCGATCGAGATCACGTACACCGGGGACTCGTCGGTCAGTTCGTAAGGATTACGCCGTCGGCCGTCCACCTCAAGCTCCCTTCGCCGCCTGGAACAGCTCCGCCCTCGGGTCATGCCCCGCAGTCGCCTTGCGGTATGCCTCCAGCGCGTCCCTGGCCTCGGTGCCGAGGTCGGTGGGCACGGTCACCTCGACGGTGACCAGGAGGTCGCCCCGGGTGCCGTCCTTGCGGACCGCGCCCTTGCCGCGGGCCCGCATCGTACGCCCATTCGGCGTACCGGCCGGTAGCTTGAGGGTCACGGAGGGTCCGCCGAGCGTCGGGACCTTCACCTCGCCGCCGAGCGCCGCCTCCGTGAAGGTGACGGGCACCGTGACGGTGAGGTTGTCGCCCTTGCGGCCGAAGACCGGGTGGGCGTCGACGTGGACCACGACGTACAGATCGCCGGCCGGCCCGCCGCGCTCGCCCGGGGCGCCCTTGCCACGCAGCCGGATGCGCTGCCCGTCCGAGACGCCCGCCGGGATGCGTACCTGCATGGTCTTCGAGGACCTGGCCCGGCCACTGCCCTTGCAGACGTCGCAGGGGTCCTGGGCGATGAGGCCGCGGCCCTTGCAGTCCACGCACGGGTCGGTGAGCGAGAAGCCGCCGCCGCTGCCGCGCGAGACCTGGCCGGTGCCGACACAGGTCGGGCAGACCCTGGGGGTGCCGTTCTTGTCGCCGGTGCCGGAGCACGCCTTGCAGGGCGCCTGGCTGGACATCCGGAGCGGGACCGTGGCCCCGTCGACCGCCTCGGTGAAGCTGAGCGTCACCTCGGACTCGATGTCCTGGCCGCGCCGCGGCTGCACCCTCGTACCGGCGCCGCCGCCACGGTTGAAGAGGCCGCCGAACACGTCGCCGAGGCCGCCGCCGCCGAAACCGCCGGCGCCGCCCTGGCTGCCTCCCTGGGCGCCTCCGAAGAGGTCCCCCAGGTCGAAGTTGAAGTTGCCCTGGGCGCCACCGGGCCCGGCGCGGAAGCCGCCGTTGCCGAAGAGGGCGCGCGCCTCGTCGTACTCCTTGCGCCTCTTGGCGTCACCGAGGACGTCATTCGCCTCGGAGATCTCCTTGAAGCGCTCCTCCGCCTTGTCGTCGCCCTTGTTGGCGTCCGGGTGGAACTCGCGGGCGAGCTTCCGGTACGCCTTCTTGATCTCGGCGTCGGTGGCGTCCTTGGGGACGCCGAGAACCTTGTAGTAGTCCTTCTCGACGAAGTCCTTCGTACTCATCGACGTCCCTCCTTCCGGACGACCGGCCGGGAGCCTCCCGTCCGGGCGGCGCCGGGCCCGCAGGCCCTGGCACCGACCGGACGGGAGGCCCTGGTGGCCAGGCGGTGTGCTGCCAGGTGATCGGACAGGATGTCAGACCTCCTCGCCGCCACCGCTCTCCTGGTCGTCTGCCTTCTCTTCCTTCGCGGCCGCGGGAGCCGCCCCCGGCTGGGGTTCGGCGACCGCGACCCGCGCGGGGCGGATGGTGCGCTCGCCGATCCGGTAGCCGGGCTGCAGGATCGCCACGCAGGTCGTCTCCGTGACGTCCGGCGCGTAGCTGTGCATCAGGGCCTCGTGGACCGTCGGGTCGAAGGGCTCGCCCTCCTTGCCGAACTGCTGGAGGCCCAGCTTCGCGACGACCGTCTCCAGCGATTCGGCCACCGACTTGAACCCGCCCACGAGCTCGCCGTGCTCCCGGGCCCGGCCGACGTCGTCCAGGACGGGCAGCAGCTCGGACAGGAGGTTCGCGACGGCGATCTCCTTGACCGTGACCCGGTCCCGCTCCACACGGCGGCGGTAGTTCTGGTACTCGGCCTGAAGCCGCTGGAGGTCCCCGGTGCGCTCGCTGAGCGCCGTGCGGACCTGGTCCAGCTGCGCGGTCAGGGCCGTGTTCTCGTTCGCGTCCCCGGCCGGGGCCGCCGCCTCCTCCTCGGAGGGGGTGGCGGCCTTCGGCTCGGCGTCGTCAGAGGTGGCGCCGGAGGGGACGTCGGGCTTCTCCTCGAAGCCCGGAGTCTCCTCGGTCACGCCGCACCGCCCTTGGAGTCCTTCTCGTCGTCCACGATCTCGGCGTCGACGACATCGTCCTGGGCGTCGCCCTGGGCCTGCTCGGCACCCGGCTGCGCGTCGGCCTGCGGGCCACCCTCGGCCTGGGCGTTGGCGTACATCGCCTGGCCCAGCTTCTGGGAGACGGCCGCGACCTTCTCGGTGGCCGTGCGGATCTCGGCGGAGTCCTCGCCCTTGAGCTTCTCCTTCAGCTCGGTGACCGCGGTCTCCACCTCCGTCTTCACGTCGGCCGGGACCTTGTCCTCGTTGTCCTTGAGGAACTTCTCGGTCTGGTAGACGAGCTGCTCGCCCTGGTTGCGCGACTCGGCGGCCTCGCGGCGGGCGTGGTCCTCCTCCGCGTACTTCTCGGCCTCCTCACGCATCCGGTTGACCTCGTCCTTCGGCAGCGAGGAGCCGCCGGTGACGGTCATCTTCTGCTCCTTGCCGGTGCCGAGGTCCTTGGCCGTCACGTGCATGATGCCGTTGGCGTCGATGTCGAAGGAGACCTCGATCTGCGGGACACCGCGCGGGGCCGGCGGCAGACCGGTCAGCTCGAACATCCCGAGCTTCTTGTTGTACGCCGCGATCTCGCGCTCGCCCTGGTAGACCTGGATCTGCACGGACGGCTGGTTGTCCTCGGCCGTCGTGAAGATCTCGGACCGCTTGGTCGGGATCGTGGTGTTCCGCTCGATGAGCTTGGTCATGATGCCGCCCTTGGTCTCGATACCGAGGGACAGCGGGGTGACGTCGAGGAGCAGGACGTCCTTGACCTCGCCCTTGAGGACACCGGCCTGGAGCGAGGCGCCGATGGCGACGACCTCGTCCGGGTTCACACCCTTGTTGGCCTCCTGGCCGCCGGTCAGCTCCTTGACGAGCTCGGCGACGGCCGGCATGCGGGTGGAGCCACCGACGAGAACGACGTGGTCGATCTCGGAGAGCTGGATGCCCGCGTCCTTGATGACGTTGTGGAACGGGGTCTTGCAGCGGTCCAGGAGGTCCGCGGTGAGCTGCTGGAACTGCGAGCGCGTGAGCTTCTCGTCCAGGTGCAGCGGGCCCTCGGCCGACGCCGTGATGTACGGCAGGTTGATCGTGGTCTCCGTCGAGGAGGACAGCTCGATCTTCGCCTTCTCCGCGGCCTCGCGGAGACGCTGGAGAGCCATCTTGTCCTTGGACAGGTCCACGCCGTGGCCGTTGGCGAACTGCTTCACCAGGTAGTCGACGACGCGCTGGTCCCAGTCGTCACCACCGAGGTGGTTGTCACCGTTGGTGGCCTTGACCTCGACCACGCCGTCGCCGATCTCCAGGAGCGACACGTCGAAGGTGCCGCCACCGAGGTCGAAGACGAGGATCGTCTGGTCGTCCTTGTCGAGCCCGTACGCCAGCGCGGCGGCGGTCGGCTCGTTGACGATGCGCAGGACGTTCAGACCCGCGATCTCGCCGGCCTCCTTGGTCGCCTGGCGCTCGGAGTCGTTGAAGTACGCCGGGACGGTGATCACCGCGTCGGTGACCTTCTCGCCCAGGTAGGACTCCGCGTCGCGCTTCAGCTTCTGCAGGATGAAGGCGCTCATCTGCTGCGGGTTGAAGCTCTTGCCGTCCAGGTCGATCTTCCAGTCAGTGCCCATGTGGCGCTTGACGGAGCGGATGGTCCTGTCGACGTTGGTCACAGCCTGGCGCTTGGCGACCTCGCCGACCAGCACCTCGCCGTTCTTCGCGAAGGCGACGACGGACGGCGTGGTCCTGGCGCCCTCTGCGTTGGTGATGACGGTGGGCTCGCCGCCTTCGAGAACGCTGACGACGGAGTTAGTCGTGCCCAGGTCGATGCCGACCGCACGTGCCATTTCGATTCCTCCAACTGACTACTTGAGTGGATCTGACTCAAGGATGCACGACTCCCCTCTCGGAGTCAACAGACCTGAGTCGGCTCGGCTCAACTTAGGTGCTCCCCCTGCGCGCCATCGGCGACACCTGGCGCCTCATGCGCCGCACAGCCCTCCCCCATCATGGCCGCATGGGATCGTTCTGTCACAAAATGCCGTGAGCAGCACAAAAGCGGCATTCGATCCGCCGAGTGCAGGCAGGTGCGAACGATGCGTACGCAGAAACAGTGGGGAGGCGCGCCCCGGCCGCGCCTCCGGCGGCCGCCCCGGCTCCCCCGCCCGAGCGCCAAACGCACCCTCGATCTGTTCCTCGGTTCGGCCCTGCTGCTCCTCACGTCCCCTTTACTTGCGGCCGCCGCCCTGGCACTGGCCGCACAGGGCCGCCGCGTGACGCGCCGCTCCCCGCGCACCGGCCTGCACGGCAGCCCTTTCGTCCTGTACTACCTGGACACCCGGTGGCTGAAGCTGGACGTGATCTCGCGCCTGCACCACGTGGTGCGCGGTGAGCTCTCCCTCGTCGGGCCCGCGCCGCTCGCCCCGGGCGACGCACGGAACGGCACCGGGGGCGCCCGGCACTGGCGGCAGGAGCTGAAGCCCGGGCTGACCGGCCTGGCCCAGGTGCGGCACCGGTCGGCGATGCCCTGGGACGAGGCGGACCTCCTGGACCAGCACTATGCCCAGCACCAGGGGCTGCGGCTGGACCTCGCGGTGCTCGCCGAGGCCGTCCGCGTACCCCTGCGCGAGGCGGCCCACACCCTGCCGTGGCCCGGCAAGGCACACCTGAGCGACACAGATCACCGCCTGCCCGGCTACAGCACGGCGGAATAAGTGGGTAGTGTCGGCACAGACTGATTAAGTTACTGCTTAGTAGTAGCGATACTCGTAGTCCCAGTGGTCACTGGAAGACGCAGTACCCGCTAGTGGACGCTGGATCGATCCCACCCTCGCCGCAGGCCCGAGGAGCCCCCAATGCAACTCGCCGCGATCATCGTGTCGCTGGTGCTGACCGTGGTCGGCGTTGCGCTCATCGCCCGAGCCGTCGCGCAGATCTACCGGTTCGTCACGCTCGGACAGCCGGTTCCGGCCGGCAGCCGCACCGACTCCGTGAAACAGCGCACGATCACGCTGGCCAAGGAGTTCGTCGGCCACACCAGGATGAACCGATGGGGCATCATCGGCATCGCCCACTGGTTCGTCGCCGTCGGCTTCCTGACCCTGGGCCTGACCATCGTCACGGCGTACGGTCAGCTGTTCAAGGCCGACTGGGTCCTGCCCGTCCTCGGCGGCTGGCTGCCGTACGAGGTGTACACGGAGTTCATCGCGCTCGCGACCACCGTGGGCATCCTCGTCCTCATCGCGATCCGCCAGCTGAACCTGCCCTCCCGGGCCGGCCGCAAGTCGCGTTTCGCGGGTTCGAAGATGGGCCAGGCGTACTTCGTCGAGGCCGTCATCCTCGTCATCGGTCTCGCGATCATGACGCTTCGCGGCCTCGAGGGCGCGCTGCACCACGTGGACGGCTACGAGGCCGCGTACTTCGCCTCGTACCCGCTGGTCGCGGCGTTCAAGGGGCTCAGCCTCGGCACGCTCCAGAACCTCGTCTACCTCACCGCCATGATCAAGCTCGGCGTCACCATGACCTGGGCGATCACCGTCGGCCTCAACACCAACATGGGTGTCGCCTGGCACCGCTTCCTGGCGTTCCCGAACATCTGGTTCAAGCGGAACGCCGACGGCGCGGTGGCGCTGGGCGCCCTCCAGCCGATGACGACCGGCGGCAAGGAGATCGACTGGGAGGACCCGGCCGACGACGCCGTGTTCGGTGTCTCCCAGGTCGAGCAGTTCTCCTGGAAGGGCATCCTCGACTTCTCCACCTGCACCGAGTGCGGCCGCTGCCAGTCGCAGTGCCCCGCCTGGAACACCGGCAAGCCGCTCTCGCCGAAGCTCCTGATCATGTCCCTGCGCGACCACGCGCACGCCAAGGCCCCCTACCTGCTGGCCGGCGGCGGCAAGGACATGGAGGGCGAGGAGAAGGCCACCGAGGAGCAGCTGAAGGACGTTCCCGCGGCCGCCCTCGCGGAGGCCGAGCGCCCGCTGATCGGCACGGTCGAGGAGAACGGCGTCATCGACCCGGACGTCCTCTGGTCCTGCACCACCTGCGGTGCGTGCGTGGAGCAGTGCCCGGTCGACATCGAGCACGTCGACCACATCGTGGACATGCGCCGCTACCAGGTGATGATCGAGTCCGCGTTCCCGTCCGAGGCGGGGACCATGCTCAAGAACCTGGAGAAGAAGGGCAACCCCTGGGGGCTCGCCAAGAAGCAGCGCGTCGAGTGGACCAAGGAGGTCGACTTCGAGGTCCCGATCGTCGGCAAGGACGTCGAGGACCTCACCGAGGTCGACTACCTCTACTGGGTCGGCTGCGCCGGTGCCCTGGAGGACCGCGCCAAGAAGACCACCAAGGCCTTCGCGGAGCTGCTGCACATCGCGGGCGTCAAGTTCGCGATCATGGGCGGCGACGAGAAGTGCACCGGTGACTCGGCCCGCCGTCTCGGCAACGAGCCGCTGTTCCAGCAGCTCGGCGCGGAGAACGTGGCGATGCTGAACATGGCGTTCGGCGAGGACGACGAGGACGACTCGACCAAGAAGGCCAAGGCCTCCAAGAAGATCGTCGCGACCTGCCCGCACTGCTTCAACACGATCGCGAACGAGTACCCGCAGCTCGGCGGCGAGTACGAGGTCATCCACCACACGCAGCTGCTCCAGCACCTCATCGACGAGGGCAAGCTGATCCCGGTGACCCCTGTCGAGGGCCTGATCACGTACCACGACCCCTGCTACCTGGGCCGTCACAACAAGATCTACACGCCCCCGCGCGAGATCATCGCGAAGGTGCCGGGCCTCCGGAACGAGGAGATGCACCGCCACAAGGAGCGCGGCTTCTGCTGCGGCGCCGGTGGTGCCCGGATGTGGATGGAGGAGCGGATCGGCAAGCGCATCAACAACGAGCGCGTGGACGAGGCCCTCTCCCTCAACCCGGACATCGTCTCGACGGCCTGCCCGTTCTGCCTGGTCATGCTGACCGACTCGGTCAACGGCAAGAAGAACGACGGCAAGGCGAAGGAGTCCGTCCAGGTCGTGGACGTCTCCCAGCTGCTGCTCGACTCCGTGAAGACCCCGGCCGACCCGGCGGGCGAGCAGGAGTCGGCGGACGAACCGGAGCCGGAACCGGCGAAGTAGCCGGGCCCGCGTCACGGCGCGGTGAAGCGGTCGGACCTGCCTCGGGGGCAGGACCGGCCGCTTCCGCGTTCCCCCGGCGGATGCTGGGGATAACCCCCGGGGGTCCCCTTAGGGGATGTCACATCTACGCGTCAAAGGGCGGCACTTCCCCGGCCCCGGGCCCCCGTAACCGGCGGAGCGGGTACGTTCGATGACGTGGCTGGATTCAGGATCGGACGCGGCCGGGACAACCGCACCCCGCAGCAAGGGCAACAGCAACCGCGGCAGCAGCCGTACGGCAATCAGGCATCGCCGCCGCCGTACGGGCAGCAGCAATGGCCGCCGTCGGGAGGACAGGGCGCCCCGCACCACGCCGCACCGGGCTACCACGGCGGGCACCAGGGGGGCGGTGGCCACCCGGGCGGCGGCTACACCGGCGCCGGCCCGGACGAGCCGGAGTACTTCACCGACCCGACGCCGTACCCGTATCCCCAGGGCCCCAACCCCGGCGACCCGTACGCGAACAATCCGGGCCACACGCAGGCGTTCCGCGTGGACGAGGAGCCGTACAGCGACGGCAACGCCTACCGCGCCGGACACGCGCCCGCGGCTCCCATGGGCCCGCGCCTGCACTGGAAGCAGCTGCTGAGCGGCATCGTGACGCGCCCCGGCCCGACGTTCTGGCAGATGCGCGACTACGCGGTCTGGGGCCCCGCCCTGACCGTGACGTTCCTCTACGGCCTCCTGGCGCTCTTCGGCTTCGACCAGGCCCGCGACGACGCGATCCACTCCCCGGTCTCCAGCGCGGTGCCCTACGTCATCCTCACGGGCGTCTGCTTCGTGCTCGGCGGCCTGGTCCTTGGCGCGGTCACCCACACGCTGGCCCGCCAGCTCGGCGGCGACGGCGCGTGGCAGCCGACGGTGGGCCTGTCCATGCTGATCATGTCGATCACGGACGTCCCGCGCCTGGTCTTCGCGATGTTCCTGGGCGGCGAGAACGCGCTGGTCGTCATCCTCGGCTGGGTCACCTGGCTGGCCGCGGCGGCGCTGCTCACCTCGATGGTCAGCAAGTCGCACGACCTGCCGTGGCCGAAGGCGCTGGGCGCGTCGGCGATCCAGCTGCTGGCGCTGGTCTCGATCCTCAAGCTGGGCACGATCTGACGGCTGCGCCGCGCGTACGGAAAAGGGCCCCGGGGTGACCGGGGCCCTTTCGCGCGATAAGGCTCTTACTACGCGTCGAGAACCTGCCCACTACGCCGCACGACGGGCTTCTCCACACTCCACGGGAAGTTGATCCAGCGGTCGGTCTTCTTCCACACGTACTCGCACTGCACGAGCGAGTGGGACTTCTCGTAGATGACCGCGGACCGCACCTCGGCGACGTGGTCGATGCAGAAGTCGCGCACCAGCTTCAGCGTCTTGCCGGTGTCGGCGACGTCGTCGGCGATCAGGACCTTCTTGTCCGAGAAGTCGATCACGTTGGGCACGGGCGCCAGCATGACCGGCATCTCCAGGGTGGTGCCCACGCCCGTGTAGAACTCCACGTTCACCAGGTGGATGTTCTTGCAGTCCAGCGCGTACGCCAGACCGCCCGCGACGAACACCCCGCCACGCGCGATGCTCAGCACCACGTCGGGCTGGTACCCGTCGTCGGCCACGGCCTGCGCCAGCTCGCGTACGGCGTGGCCGAAGCCGTCGTACGTCAGGTTCTCCCGTACATCGTCGGTCATCGGGCCCTCACACCTGCGTCCGGTGGAAATTCATGAAGGAGCGCGAAGCGGTGGGACCGCGCTGCCCCTGATAGCGCGATCCGTACCGCTCGGAGCCGTAAGGGAACTCGGAAGGAGAACTCAGCCGGAACATGCACAGCTGGCCGATCTTCATACCGGGCCAGAGCTTTATCGGCAGCGTCGCGAGATTCGACAGTTCCAGGGTCACGTGCCCGGAGAAGCCCGGGTCGATGAAGCCGGCCGTGGAATGCGTGACCAGCCCGAGCCGGCCGAGCGAGCTCTTCCCCTCCAGCCGCGACGCGAGATCGTCGGGCAGCGAGATGACCTCGTACGTCGACGCCAGCACGAACTCCCCGGGGTGCAGGATGAACGCGTCGTCCCCCTCCGGTTCGACGGTGCGGGTCAGGTCCACCTGCTCGACGGCGGGGTCGATGTGCGGGTAGCGGTGGTTCTCGAACACCCGGAAATAGCGGTCGAGCCGCACGTCGATACTCGACGGCTGCACCATCGACGCGTCGAATGGATCAATGCGTACGCGTCCGGCGTCGATCTCGGCGCGGATGTCCTTGTCTGAGAGAAGCACCCACCGAGGATACGCAGAACGCGCGGGTCCGCCCTCATCGGGCCGCCCGCGCGCCTGTCCTCCGTCACCCGCCGCCGCTACCGCCGCTCGAACACCACGGGAACGGCATGCCGCAACCGCGCGCACCGGGGACACCGGATGAGCCGCCCGGGCCCGATCCGCCCTGCCCCGAGCTGCTGCATCGGAAACGAGCTGGTAGCGAAAACGTGCCCTTCGGCACAGCGGACGACGGTGCGCTCCATGGAGTCCATCAAGTCCCTTCCCCATCAAGCCGTGGACGAGACCGCCACATTAGGGGATGAACGGGGCCCCCCTCCACGCGGCACTCCGACACCCACGCTACGCCCCCAACTCCCGCCACACACACAGCCGATCCGGGACGTCGCCGCGAGGGGATCGCGATGGGGTACAGTGTGCGAGGATGCGCCGCTGGATACGCGGCATCCCATTTCGCGGGTGTAGTTTAATGGTAGAACATGAGCTTCCCAAGCTCAGAGCGCGAGTTCGATTCTCGTCACCCGCTCCACATGAAAGCCCCAGGCCATCGGCCCGGGGCTTTCTGCCGTCCGGACCAGTTCAGGGGTCCGGCACCAGAGGGCCCTGCCTCCGCCCCGCTTAGCCCGGCCGTCGGACGCGCTCGGCACGCACCAACCAGGGCAAAACGGCCGACACCCGGCTGAGGGGTCCGGCTCCGCGGCCCCACCCACCTCGGCTGTACCGTGTCCGCCATGGCGGAGGAGAACGAATGGGGGCTGCGGCCACTCGGGCCAAGCGAGGTGAACCGCCTCCGGGGGCTCGCCGCAGCAGTTGCGGCGGACCTGGCCCGATCCGGGCTCGTCATATCCGGCCAGCAGAGTCAGTACCGGGAGAATTCGGCCGGCGGCCTGAGAGTCGAAGTGGTTGAATTCGACGACGCCGCAGGCGGCATCTGGCTCCACTGGGAGGTACACCCTTCCCTCCGGAAGGCGACGAGCGAGGCTCTCCGGGGGCAACGGTTCGATGACCCGGTGATCGCCTCCGCGGGCCGCATAAACGAGCGGATGGCATCGACGATCCTCCGCACGCTGGGGGCACTTGGGTACGTCGCGGAGCCAAGCGATGACGACTATCGGCCCTTTGCGATCAAGGTGCTCTCTGCCTCCACCTGAGCAACTGCCGTGCCCCTGGGCAACGCACACCCCCTGCCACCTCGCAGGAAGCCGTGCCAGAACGTGCCAGGAGGAGCGGTAAACAGCGGTCACCAAAGGATCCGACACCAGTCAGGACCTCACCATCGGAGCACGTTTCAGCAGGTCGGAGCCCATGCCAATGATCGAAGGCCGGGTGATTCCCCAAGCTCAGAGCGCGAGTCCGATTCTCGTCGCCCGCTCCACGACGAAGGCCCCGGTCAATGACTCGGGCCTTTTCCTTGCCGCCCAACGGCATCAGCTCGGAGCGTCACTCGCCAGGGACAGCCTGTGAGTGATCGCGCCCATGTCACCCGGAACTTGCGACCGCAGACGTCAAGGCTGGGAACCAGAAACCCGAGCCAGTGCGTGCATACCCAAGTATGCTTGACCTTATGTCCTCAACGACTCGCATCACCGTCACGCTCCCCAGCGACCAGGTGGCGGAACTCCGCAAGCTCACGGACAACGTCTCCGGCTACGTAGCGGAAGCCGTAGCCCGGCAGATCCGGCACCAGCTCCTGGGCGACGACCTCCGCCGTCATGAGGAAGAGCACGGAGCCTTCAGCGACGAGGAGCTCGCCGAGGCTCGCGCGAAGATCTTCGGCTCCGCCGGCTCCTCCACGAGCGCAGATGCCGCGTGAGTGAGCGTATCGAAACCGTCGTCCTGGACTCGGAAGGGCTCTCCGCCTGGATCGCGCAGGACCGCAAGCTCCTCGCGATGCTTCAGGTCTTCCACGACATGGGAGCCGACCTGGTCATCGGGGCCAACACCATCGTGGAAGTCAGCCACTCCCGCACCAACATGCCTCGCCTGAACTGGACTCTCTCCCGCGTCAAGGTGGAGCCCGTCACCGAAGCGGCGGCGAAAGCAGCAGCGGAACTCCTCAAAGGTGCCGGACTGCACGGGCACAAGTACGCCATCGATGCCACCGTCGCCGAGGTCGCACTCCGTCAGCCGAAGCCCGTCGCCCTGCTGACGTCCGACAGCGATGACATGATCAAGCTCTGCGGCAGCCAGGTTCGCATCATCCCTCTCTGACCAGCCGGCCCGGCCGGATCACGCGTCGCACTGCCGGCTCTCGTGCCCCGTCCGTGCCCAGCAGAGCGGACAACAGCGGTCAGACGGTTCCCAGAGACCGGGAACCATCCACCTGACCAATCCGAAATCACAGGTCAGAGCCCCTCCAGCAGCGTAAGAACCGCTGATTCCCAAGCTCAGAGCGCGAGTTCGATTCTCGTCACCCGCTCTTCCCACAAACCCTCAGGTCAACGGCCTGGGGGTTTGTCGTTTCCTGGACGCCGTGTGGCCGCGTGGCCTCTGCGCGACCCAAGTCGGCGTACGTGATGGGAGCGTTCTTCAGCGGGCTGGATGGTTCCCTGCCCATACCGTGGGGATTCGGCCTGACCACGGACTTGCCTGTTCGAGTTGTCCGGCGAGGCGGAAGAGTCGGCCTTCGAGGCCGTATCCGGCGGCGAACTGCATGCCGACCGGGAGCCCCGTCCCGGCATCGGCCGTCACGGGTACGGACATGGCGGG
The DNA here is from genome assembly GCF_036346615.1 of Streptomyces sp. NBC_00523. NCBI lineage: Bacteria > Bacillati > Actinomycetota > Actinomycetes > Kitasatosporales > Streptomycetaceae > Streptomyces > Streptomyces sp. NBC_00523. The sequence continues at coordinate 3,503,655 of NZ_CP107836.1, forward strand.
TGTGCCTGCCACGTTGAACGGCAAGGTGAATGGCGACAGGTCATGGATGCGCTCGATCCAGCCGAGGCCGTCCAGTGCCTCCGCCCCCTCCGTGTGAGTGCCGAGAGACACGGGAGGCTCCGGCAGGGTTGGCGTGAGGAGGATGTCGTACTCGTCGAAGTACCGCGCCAGGCTTCGGGCCACCCGGTTCCGCATCGCGAGAGCGGTGTGGAATTGCGCGCCGGCGACCCGATGCCCGTAGTGGTAGCCGGCGAGGGTCGCCGGTTCAAGGGTCGAGGAGTCGATGGGGCGGCCGAAGGCGGCGGCCAGGCCGTCGACCAGGGTGGCGAGGTTCACCGTCATGAGTCGGGCGTTGGCCAGGACGAATTCCTCCCAGCCGACGCCGAGGCCGACCTCGACCTCCGTTACCTGATGACCAAGGAATTCAAGCAACCGCACGGTGCGGAAGAGGGCGTCGGTCACCGGTGCGGTGGTGCGGCGTCCGCCCCACGCCTGGGCGAGAACACCGATGCGCAACGACCCCGGATGACGGGTGACTTCCTCCGCGTACGGCCGTGACGGCTGCGGGGCGAAGTAGGGGTCGCCCGATTCCGGGCCGCGTACCTGGTCGAGCAGTACCGCACTGTCGCGTACGGTGCGGCTGACGCTGCCGTGGACGGCCAGGCCGCTGAAGACCTCGTCGACGTCAGGCCCCATGGACACCCGGCCACGGGTCGGCTTGATCCCGAAGAGGCCGTTGTAGGCGGCGGGGATACGGAGCGATCCGGCGGCATCGGTGCCATGGGCGACCGGAACCACCCCGGCGGCGACAGCGGCGGCAGCGCCTCCACTGGACCCGCCTGCACTGCGCTCCAGATCCCACGGGTTACGGGTCACGCCGTACAACGCGGATTCCGTCGAGATGCCATAAGCCATCTCCGGTGTCGCGGTACGCCCGAACGTCACGAGGCCCGCACGCCGGAAGCGCTGCATCAGCGAGGAGTCGGCGCCGACGACGTTACCGGCCGCCAGGCGGCTTCCCAGCTCCATCCGCCTCCCGGCCATGGCCACCGCGATGTCTTTGATCAGAAAGGGGACGCCGGCCAGAGGTGTGCTGCCAGGGGCAGGTTCGTCGTCGGTCAGCCAGGTCTCCACGACGGCGTTGATCTGCGGATCAACTACCTGCACGGCTTGGCGTGCGACTGCCTCCAACTCGGCGGGCAGTACCTCACCCTCGGCCACCAGCTCCGCCAGCCCGACCGCGTCGAAACCCACGTACTCAGAAGCTTTCACTGTCACTCCCACCAAGAAAAATACCGTTGAGTGCCGAACGATACCCAACGGTATCGGGTGGGTCCGACTGGTACCGTGGCGAGGGTGTGAACCGCACGATCGACCGGAGTAGTCATGGCATCGACCCTCAGCAGGCCGAGCAGAGTGGCGAAGTTGCCGCCGCGTGAGCGCATTCTCGACGCCGCCGAAGAGCTCTTCCAGAGAGAAGGGATCCGGCTGGTGGGGGTCCAGGCGATCGCCGACAAGGCCGAGACCACCAAGATGGCGATCTACCGGCACTTCGAGACCAAGGACGCGCTGGTCGCGGAATGGCTGCGGATCGTCGCCGCGGACTATCAGGCGGCCTTCGACCGGGTGGAAGCCGAATATCCCGACCGGCCCGAGGAGCAGATTCTGGGCCTCGCCCGATTCATCGCCGAGGGGCTGTCGGCGATCTCATACAGGGGTTGCCCGTTCATCAACTCCCTCGCCGAGCTTCCCGACCGCCTTCATCCGGCACGGCGAGTGATCGAGGACCACAAGGCCCGCCAGACCCGCAGGCTGATCGGCATGTGCGCCGAAGCGCAGATGCGCGACCCCGGCCAGGCCGCGGCCGAGATCACCTTCGCACTCGAAGGGGCCCAGGTCAGCGCACAGAACGGAAGCATCGATCAGACGGGAGACCGCCTGATGAAAGTCGTCGAGGGAATCCTGGACCGGCACCGCTCGCCGCACTGAGTTGGTTGGCCGAGAGTGGCGGACCCGGAGACGCCGGCCGGGCGGACCCGAGACCCACCCAGCCCCTCGTGCCGAGACCGCGCTCTTGGCGGCGGATAAGAGCGGATGAAGGCCCTGAAGCAATATCTCGGCGTTCGGTTTCGGCAGGCCGTCGTTGCTCATGTGCGCCCGCTGCCAGAGCGCTTCCAGGTGAGCGATGTCTCCGGGACGGAGGGGTGTTGTTGCCCGCACGGGTACGGGGACAGCCGGTCGGCTTCGACGCCGATGGTCTCTCGTCGCCGCGGGCGGGGCAGCCGGGTCACGCCATGGAGCTCATCACCGTGCCGTACGGCGGCCGGCCCGCGTAACCGCATGCGCCGAGGACCGCACTCTTTTGCGGGGTGCGGTCCTCGGGCGCTGCCTGTGCCACGGCGTGCGCGGTACGTCAGGCCTGGGCGGCGTCGTCCGCCTGCCCCGTGTTCCCGGCCGCATGAGTCTTCTCCCGCATCTTGCGCACCAGCTCCGCCTTGCGGTCGGCGGCACCCTGGCGGTCGAGGTTGCGGTGCGGACCGTTGTTCTGCCGTTCGGCGCGGGACAGCTTCTTGCGCTGGCCGCCGCCCTGGCCCACGGGGTTGTTGATGTTCTTGCTGTCGGTCACGGGTTCTCCCGGTGGTGTCATGAAGGGATCCACGGTGGGGGACGGGAGGCTGTTACGGAAGACGTCAGCGGGGCCCGTCACGCTCTCAGCCGTGAATCGGCGCCTGGAAGAACGTGCCGAGGACGTTACCCGGTCCTGTCGGCCCCGCACGCCGCGCCTTCGGCGCCCCGGCGTCCGCCGGCGATCGGCTGGTCCGAGATGCCGGTGCCGCCGGGCGGAAACGCTCTGCCCGGGGTCGCTGAATACCTCTGTCGGCCGTCTCAGAATTTAGCGGTCCGCACCGGAAGGGTTTCTATTGCGGCGTGCGCGGGAAAATGTCGGGTGCACATAAACCCTTCTCGGCGTGCTACGGTCGGAGGCAGTTGCAGTTGTGGTACCCAAAAAAACTTCAGGCACCTCAGGCCGGCCGAAAGCCGAAGAGAGGCGCTTAGTATTTCCGGTCATTTCCGGGCAGGGCATCATCGCGGCGACACGGGGTCCGTAAAGTGCGGATTCTGCTGTACTGCCCAAAGGAGATTGACATGGCTACTGGCACCGTGAAGTGGTTCAACGCGGAAAAGGGTTTCGGCTTCATCGAGCAGGACGGTGGCGGCGCTGACGTGTTCGCCCACTACTCGAACATCGCCGCCCAGGGCTTCCGCGAGCTCCAGGAGGGCCAGAAGGTTTCCTTCGACATCGCGCAGGGCCAGAAGGGCCCGACGGCCGAGAACATCGTCACGGCCTGACGCCACGCGCAATCAGTAGCTGGGGCCCGCATCCTCCGGGGTGCGGGCCCCAGCTACTTGTTTTTTCTCCGCTGTCGGTACGGAATTCCCACCGGCCGCGTTCGCATTTCATTCGGTCCGTGCCTGTGATTCCCCGCGCCGCTCTTTCGCTGCGGAATTCCTTGATGCGTGCCGTATCAAGGAAGGTTCAACATGAACCCCACGCGCACAAACAGCCGGTCCGGCCCGGTTCGAGGCCGACGCTCCGGCGCTTCCGTCCCGAGCCGTTCGAGTGGCCGGCGGCCCGCCCCGATGCGGGGAGAATTCGCCGTGCCCAGGACGGTCACCCCGGCGCTGCCCGCGGTCAAGGTGTTCAGCGACCTCGACCTGCCGACGAGCCTGCTGGGCGCGCTCACCGCGCAGGGGCTGACCACGCCGTTCCCGATCCAGGGCGCGACGCTGCCGAACTCCCTGGCGGGCCGTGACGTCCTGGGCCGCGGCCGGACCGGCTCCGGCAAGACGCTCGCCTTCGGCCTGGCCCTGCTGGCCCGCACCGCCGGTCAGCGCGCCGAGCCCCGTCAGCCGCTGGCCCTGGTCCTCGTTCCCACCCGGGAGCTCGCGCAGCAGGTCACCGACGCCCTCACCCCGTACGCCCGGGCCGCGCAGCTGCGGCTGGCCACCGTCGTCGGCGGGATGTCGATCGGCCGGCAGGCGAGTGCGCTGCGGGGCGGTACGGAGGTCGTCGTGGCCACCCCCGGCCGCCTCAAGGACCTGATCGAACGCGGCGACTGCCGGCTGGACCGGGTCGCGATCACCGTCCTGGACGAGGCCGACCAGATGGCCGACATGGGGTTCATGCCGCAGGTCACCGCGCTTCTGGACCAGGTCCGCCCCGGGGGCCAGCGCATGCTGTTCTCCGCGACTCTGGACCGTAATGTCGACCTGCTGGTCCGGCGGTACCTCGCGGACCCCGTCGTCCACTCCGTGGACCCCTCCCAGGGCGCGGTCACCACCATGGAGCACCACGTCCTGCACGTGCACGGTGCCGACAAGCACCGGCTGACGACGGAGATCGCGGCGCGCGAGGGCCGGGTGATCATGTTCCTGGACACCAAGCACGCGGTGGACCGCCTCACCCAGCACTTCCTGGCCAGCGGGGTCCGTGCCGCCGCTCTGCACGGCGGGAAGTCGCAGCCGCAGCGCACGCGCACGCTGGCCCAGTTCAAGACCGGGCACGTCACGGTGCTGGTGGCGACGAACGTCGCGGCGCGCGGGATTCACGTCGACCACCTCGACCTCGTCGTCAACGTGGATCCGCCGACCGACCACAAGGACTACCTGCACCGGGGCGGCCGCACCGCGCGGGCCGGCGAGTCCGGCAGCGTCGTCACCCTGGTCACCAGCGGCCAGCGCCGCGAGATGACCCGCCTCATGGCGGCGGCCGGCATCGTCCCCCGTACCACCGAGGTCCGCTCCGGCGAGGCGGCGCTCAGCCGGATCACCGGCGCCCGGACCCCCTCCGGCGTCCCCGTGACGATCACGGCACCGGCCCCCGAGCGGCGCAGGCGCGGCGCGTCCGCCGCCGGGCGGCGCAACCCGGGGGCGGCGGCCCGGCGCGGAGGCGGGCGGCAGTCCGCCATGAACGCGGCGGCCTGAGCACCACGTGATCCGAATGACGGCCCATCTCCGCAGGAGGCACATGGTGACAACGGTTCAGAATCAGCCCGGCCCGGCGAACACCGACCCCGCGTCCGCGGCGACGCTCGACGCCATGGACGCGGCCGGGCCCCAGGTCTACGACGACATGACCGTGGAGGTGGCCCTGTCCGTCATGGCCAGTGCCAGGACCGGTCGGCTGAGGGTCTGCGACAACGACAGCCTGTGCACCGGGCTGGTGACCCGGGCCCAGCTCACCGTCGTCCGCGACGGCCCCGGCTACTCGGACCGGGTCCGGCTGCGCGACATCCTCGGGGACCGGGGGCCGTGTGCTCCGGCGGCCGAGCAGGCCATCCACCGGCGGCCCTCCGCCCTCGCCCAGGCGCTCTGAAGCGTCCGCCCCGGCGCTCCGAAGCGTCTCCCCCTGCGGAATCATCCGCCCTTTCTCTCCCTGTGAGGCATCGTGCGCTGTGTCATCGCCCGCTTCCCGTTCGAGCTCACCAAGAGCGGTGTCCTGGACTCCATGAAGGGCGTCAAGCCCGAGGAGATCGTCGGAGATTCCGTCACCATCGGCCGCCGCGCCTACCCCGTCAAGCAGGTCGGTGAGGTCGTCACCCGCCAGGACCGCCGCGACTTCAGCGCCGACGAGGTCCTCCGGGCGATGACCAAGCTCGGCTTCACCTGCCGCAGCGCTGCCCGGGAGGCCGTGCCCGCCCCGGCCCTCAGCCCGCTCCAGCACGCCTCGGCGATGCTGGGCACCCCGGTGGCCGTCTGACCCTGTATGAGGCCCGGCCGTCCAGCCGGGCGCGCGGCTGCTCGCCGTCGCCCGACGGAAGGCGCGAGCCGGAATCTGAGCAGTCGGAAGGGCCCGACCGGTACACACCGGTCGGGCCCTTTCGCGTACCCGTGGTTTCGTCAGTGTTCGGAGTACGTGAAGTCGCCCATGGTCCAGGCGCTGACGTCCTCGATCGCGACGCGGTACATCCCGCCCGTCTCCGGGATCCCCACCGTGCCCTGCAGGATCCGCGCCATGTGGAAGTGCAGATACGCGGGCGGTCCCTCCCTCCCGGCCGCGGTGGTGAACATGGCGGAGAACTCGCCCAGGCGGGCCGAGTCCGTCAGGACCTCCGACACCCGCTGCCGCCACACGGCTTCGGGCGCCAGGCGGCCGGTGATGACGGCACCACCGGCGACCACGGTCAGGGACATCTGGTTGCTGTGCCCGGACTCCACCAGCGTGGCGACGTCAACGAGCAGCTCGTCAGGCTTCGACATGAGAGCGAATCTTATGCACGTGTCGCCCCGTCGTCCCCTGGCCCCTCGCACAAGGTGGTCGGCCACGGGGCGGCCGGCGCCTCGGGCGCGGTGGTTTACCTCCTTGGAGTGAACCCGAAAATCTACGGTGGCCGCAGTAGACATTGCGCACTGGCGTGGCTAGGGTTTCTCTCGTAACCCAGAGAGGCAGTGATACCCGGCAGAGACGAACTGCCGGTGGTTGGACGTAGTCGCAGGACGGTGCGGCGGTGGAGTTTCGAAGCCAGGGTTGTTGTGACGGCGACGGGACTGACGGCCGGACCGGGTGGCCCGCAGCGAGGGGCCGCCGAGCGGGACCGCAGACACGACAGTCACGGCGCCCGTGAAAGCAGTACGCAGTACCCGCTGATAGACAGTCGATCACCGCAAGAAAGAACGGAGGAGCCCGCGCCATCAGGATCGCCCGGGGTTGAGCCTTTGGCCGGCCCGGGTACCGCAGGACATCGATAGTGAGGTGGTCTCCGGTCAAGCAACCGCGATCCCCGCGTCCCCGACAGCAGCCAGGTCGGAGCCGCGGATACAGAAGGCCGGTGCCGTGTCTGGACCGGCAGGTGGTGTAGTAGTTCCTTCGGGGCCTTGGTGCCGTTCGGCGCCAAGGCCCCTCAACGCGTTCCGTGCGTTCCACAAGAGAGGTGCAAGTGACAGCAGACGACTCGTACGGCCGTCTTGACGATGACGACTACCCCGCCTACACGATGGGCCGGGCCGCCGAGATGCTCGGCACGAGCCAAGGCTTCCTCCGCGCCATCGGTGAAGCCCGTCTGATCACCCCCCTGCGTTCGGAGGGCGGTCACCGCCGCTACTCCCGCTACCAACTGCGCATCGCCGCCCGCGCCCGCGAACTGGTCGACCAGGGCACGCCCATCGAGGCCGCCTGCCGCATCGTCGTACTGGAAGACCAGCTGGAAGAGGCGCAGCGCATCAACGCCGAGTACCGCCGCGCGAGGGAGTCGGCGGAGCCGCCGCGCGAGGACTGAGGCGACGCCGGGCCGCGCGGGCGCTCCGCTCACTTCGATTCGCGAGTGCGTGCGAACATGGCCCCGTTGTTCGTAGTGGGCTGGGGGTCATGTCGTCGTGTTCGTACCGCACTTCACGCTTCCCGAGGAGTTGTCGCTGCTTGCGCACGATCCCGTCGAGGGGCGGGTCGTGTGCCGGACGTACGCGCTGCGGATCGGGATCGCGGGGGCCGTTGCCGCCGAGTTGGTGCTGGCAGGGCGGGTCGAGGTGCGGGACGGGAAGATCGTCGCGTCCGGTGCGCCGGGGACCGGGGACTCGTTTCTCGATGCGGCGCTGGCCGGGGTCGCCGGGCGTCGCAAGGGGCACAAGCTTCAGCGGTGGGTACGCGATACCGCGGGCGTGAAGACCAGTGCGGGCAGGACGGACGAGGTGTGGCGCCACCGGCTCGTCGCGCGCGGGGCCCTGCGTGAGGAGCGCACCCGGACCCTGGGGGTCATCGCGCAGCGCCGCCACCTCGTGGGGGCGGACGACCGGACGTCGCCCGCACGCGAGCGGGTGTCCGCCGTGGGGAACGGGGCGACCGGCGACGAGCGCGCCCGGCTGCTCGCCGCGCTCGTCGGGGCGACCGGGCTGGCCGGACACGTACTGCCGGGGGACGAGTTGTTCCAGCCGCGCAGCGAGGTGACGGCCTCCGCCGGACGGGACCCCATAGCGCGGACCGTACGGGAACTGATCCGCGAGCGGGAGGGCACGCCGGGGCGGACACGCGGCGGCGAGTCGCTGCCCGAGAGCACGGGCCCGGGCTGGAATCCGCTGAGCTGGATCTTCGACGGCGACGGCGGCGACGGGGGCGGGGACTGAGGGCGGGCGCGGTGCGCGCCGTACCCTCGCGTCCATGCACAGCAGCCTGACGGCACATGCGCGATGCCTGTACGGGGACGAGTACGGGCCCACCCCCGTATGCGGGCTTGACCACCGCGAGCATTACTTCATCGAGGAGCTGACGTTCGCCGACGCGGGCGCCATCCTCGCCATGCTGCGTGCGCTGGCCCCGAACATCGTGGACGGCTATCTGCCCGTGTGGGTACGCAACCTGGCATACCGGCTGGTGCTGTTGCAGCTGCCGGACGAACCGGCGCTCCTGCGGGAGGCCGCTCAGAACCTCTGGCTGCACGGCCCCGACTGGGACGACGTGGCCGCCGGGCTCACGGAACGGGCCGATGCGCTGGAGGCGTCGAGTTGATGACCCCTCACTCGTGCTCGGCATCGGCCGCACCTGACGGAGCCGGGCGGCCCGCGCCCCTGCGGGCAAGCTAGGGGCAGCTCTCCTCGAACTTGACCGCCGTGATCTCGACCGGCTGCCCGTTCAGCTTCGCGCCCGCCGCCGGCACCTGGGTGCAGACCTTCCAGTTGCTCTCCAGCAGCACCATGCGGTCCTCCGCGGCGTCCTTCACCGTGAGCGAGGTCCCGGAGTCGAGCGCGTCGCGCGCGGTGTTCACGGACTTGCCCGCGAGGTCGGGCATCCGGCCGGCCACCACCTTCGGCGGCTTCTTGTCCTTGGCCGGGCAGCTCTCCTCGGTCTTCACGGCGCCGAAGTCCAACTCGGTCGTCGTGGCGACCGACTTGCCCGCCGCCACGTTCTGGGAGCAGACCTTCCAGTTCCGGTCGAACACCTGCATCCGGTCCCGGCCCGCGCTGTCGTGCGAGGTCAGGGTGGAGAAGCCCTTGGCCTGGGCCGCGTCCTGCGCGGACTGGAGGCCCATGCCGACGAAGTCCGGTACGGAGACCTCCGCTTCGGCCCCGTCGTCGGCCGGCCGGGTCGTGCCCTTCGGCGCGGGCGGCTCGGCGTCGGCCGGCGCACCGGCCTTCGGCGACGCCGTCACGGTGACCGTCGCGACGGGCGCGGGCGCCGCGCTGTTGACGTTCTCCGCGGAGCTGCCGCCGGCGCTCCCCGCGACGGCTCCGGCGACGAACAGGCCGACCGCCGCCGGAACGACGACGCGTTTGCGCGCCCAGGCCGGCAGGCCCGGAGCCGCTCCGGACGGCTTCTGCGGGGCCGGGCCCCAGGGTTGTTGGGTGTTGTTGTTCCAGTTCATTCGTCCCCCCAAGGTGCGATTAGTGGAGGCATGACCGTATCCGTGCGCTCCAGGGCAAGGGGAGTCAGATCCTCCGTAAGTGATGAATCCGTGATGGAGAGACGGAGAATCGTGAAGGCGGGGTCGGCGCGGGTCGGCGATCACCCGAACGAGGTAATTGACCGATCGTTCCAGAATCGCCTACGCTCTTCGATGTGGCCAGGACCAAGGAATTCGATCCCGAGGCCGCACTGCAGGCGGCCCTTGAGCTGTTCTGGCAGCGCGGCTACGAAGCGACGTCGATGGCCGACCTCGTCGAACATCTCGGCATCGGCCGGGCCAGCATCTACGCCACCTTCGGCAACAAGCACGAGCTGTTCCTGAAGGCATTGGACCGTTACGCGGAGGGGCGCGATCCGCTCCTTCTCGCGGAACTGTCCCAGCCGGGGCCGGCCCTGCCCGCAGTCCGGACCGTGGTGCGCCGCTTCGCCGAAGAGGCCACCTCGCTGGAGGCGCGGCTGCACGGGTGCCTCATCACCAACACCGCCTCCGAGCTGGCACCGCATGACACGGCGGCGGCCCGCCGGGTCGAGATCAGCTGGGAGCATCTCGAAACCCCGCTGCACTCCGCGCTCGTACGGGCCCAGGCCCAGGGCGAGTTGCCGGAGGACCGCGACCCGCGCGCACTGGCCCGCCTGCTGCTCGTCCTGCTCCAAGGCATACGGGTCGTCGGCAAGGCGTCCAGCGATCCCTCCCGCGTGCGGGAGGCCGCCGAGCAGGCCCTGTCGCTGCTCGACTGACCCCGGCCGCCGACTGGACCGGCCCCCGCCCCCGGCCTCTCCCCCGAACGGCCTGGCACTCCGGCCGGCCGGGGTGGGCCGGACGCAATCTCGCACGACTAAATAATGGAACGATCGGTCCATTTAGTGGGTTCGCCGGCGGCCCGGCGAACCCCTACAGAGGAGTTGTGGAAGTGAACCGCTTCATCGGCAGGTCTGTCCTCGTCACGGGCGCCGGCTCCGGCCTCGGCCGTGCCACCGCGCTCGCCTTCGCCGCCGAAGGCGCGTCGGTGGTGGTCGCGGGGCGCACCCGGGCACCCCTGGACGAGACGGTGCGGCTCATCGAGGTGAGCGGGGGCACGGCCGCCGCAGTCGTCGCCGACGTCACCGACTCGGAGCAGGTCCGCCGCCTGGTCGGAGAGAGCGCGGACCGCTTCGGCGGGCTCCACATCGCGGTCAACAACGCCGGGATACTCCGAGGTTCCGGCCCGGCGGCGGACGTGAGCGAAGAGGACTGGGACGCGGTGCTCCGGACCAACGTCACCGGTGTCTGGCTGGCGATGAAGCACGAGATCGCCCACATGCGGGCCCATGGGGGCGGCGTCATCGTCAACATCGCCTCCAACCTCGGGGCCCACCTGCGGATACCGAACGCCGCCGCCTACATCACGTCGAAGGCGGCCGTCTCCGCGCTGAGCCGGGCCGCGGCGCTCGACCACATCCAGGAGGGCATCCGTATCAACGCCGTCAGCCCGGGAGCCTCCGAGGCGCCCATGTCCCTCCGCCCGGGCGAGACCGAGGCCGACCGGGCGGAACGGGTGAAGTCGCAGAACCCGCTCGGGAGGCTCGCGCAGGCCGAGGAGGTGGCGGCCGCGGTGTTGTACCTCGCCTCGCCCGCCGCCGGAGCGGTCGTCGGCACGGACCTGGTCATCGACAGCGGGGCGGCGGCCTGAGGGGGACGGGCAGAGGGCGGCGGACGAAGGGGCGGACGAAGGACGGAGAACGAAGGGCGGAGGACGGAGGACGGAGGGCGGAGGGCGGAGGGCGGAGGGCGGCCCGGCGGCCCGGGGATACGGCCTAGCATCGGGGCCCCACCGATCACTGGAGTGAGCCGCCATGACCTTGTCGCCGCGTATCGGGGTTGTCATCGTGACGATGGGGACCCGGCCCCGGGAGCTGGAGGCGCTGCTCGCGTCCGTGGCCAAGCAGGATGTGCCGGCCGCCCGCGTGGTGCTGGTGGGCAACGCGACCTCGCTGGACGACGTCTCGACCGATGTGCTCGGCGCGGCGGGCACCCCCGGTGCGACCGAGGTGACCAAGGTGCCGCTCACGGAGAATCTGGGGTGCCCCGGCGGCCGGAACGTGGGGCTTGAGCTGCTGCGGGACGGGGGCGGGGCCGGCGGGGAAGAGGTCGATGTCGTGGTCGAGTTGGACGACGACGGGCTGCTCATCGCGACGGACGTGTTCCGCGAGGTGCGGCGGCAGTTCGCGGAGGATCCGAGGCTGGGGATCATCGGATTCCGGGTCGCCGACGAGCAGGGGCGGACCGAACGGCGCTGGGTGCCGAGGCTGCGGGCGGGCGATCCGATGCGCGGGGGGCCGGTGACCGCGTTCCTGGGTGGCGGGCACGCCTTCTCGATGCCGATGCTCCGGCAGATCGGTCTGTGGCCGGGGGAGTTCTTCTTCGGGCACGAGGAGTCGGACCTGGCGTGGCGGGCGCTGGACGGCGGGTGGGAGATCCGTTACGTGCCGACGCTCGTCCTCCAGCACCCTCGGACGTCTCCGGCCCGGCATGCCGTCTACTACCGGTTCACCGCGCGGAACCGGGTGTGGCTGGCGCGCAGGCGGCTTCCGGTGCCGCTGATCCCGGTCTACCTGGGTGTGTGGATCACGCTGGCCATGCTGCGGATGCGCTCGGTCACGGGGCTCAAGGCGTGGTGGGGCGGGTTCGCCGAGGGGATCAGGACACCGGCCGGGGAGCGGGCGCCGATGAATTGGCGGACGGTGTGGCGGATGACCCGGCTGGGACGGCCGCCGGTGCTGTGAGGCGGGTGCGCGGCTGAAGGGGTGCTCCGGGCGGGCGCCGCCCGGGTGCTCCGGACCCGGCCGGGCGGGCGCCGCCCGGGTGCCCCGGGAACCCCGGGAGCCCGGGAGCCCAGGGGCAGCGTCGCCGGTGCTGTGAGGCAGTTGGACGACTGGGGCGTGCTCCGGGGTGGCCGCCGCCGTTCCGGAGCACGCCGGACGGTCAGCCCGTGGCGCAGGAGACCGTCGGCCAGGTCCAGCTTCCGTTGGACTGGATGGTGACGCCGAAGTTGTTGCCGCTGCCGTTGGGCTTGGCGGTCAGCACCTGGGCGCTGGGGTAACTGGCGCTGATGTTCCAGGTGGAGAGGACCTTCTCCGGGGACGGGACGTTCATGGTCACGGTCCAGTTGCTGGAGCCGGAGACCGCGACGTTGAGGTTGTAGCGGTCGCCCCACTTCTCGCCTGCGGAGAGGGTGGCGGTGCAGCCGTTGTTGCCGCCGCCGGTGTTGCCGCCCCCGTTGTCACCGCCGCCGGACGTGCTGCCCAGCGTGATGCTGGAGCTGCCGCTGCTCTGGTAGCCCTCGGTGGCCATGATCATGTAGTTGAAGCTGCCGAGGTTCATCCCGTGCTGGGCCCAGGCGTCGAAGTGGTTGCCGGTGGTGATGGTGCCCCCGGTCCGCTTGGACTGGCGGACGCTCCAGTACTGCTTGAAGGTCTTGTTGCCTTCGATCGAGGGGGCGTTGGTCCGGGTCGTCTCGTAGATGTCGTACGTGCCGCCGTCACTGGTGACCGTGCCCTTGAAGGTCCCGGTGGGCCGGTACGTACCCCAGTTGTCCACGATGTAGTACTCCACCAGCGGGTTCTGCGACCAGCCGTAGAGGGCCAGATAGGCGTTGCCCGAGGGGTTGAAGGAGCCGGAGTAGGTCACGCTGCGGCGGCCGCCCGTGCTCCAGCCCTTGCCCGCGACGAAGTTGCCGGTGTTGCTCCAGGAGGTTCCGTAACTGCCGCCGGAGCCGAGGTTCATGGAGACGGTGCCGGGGCTGTCCGTCCAGAACGAGTAGTAGTAGCCGTTGTTGGTCCCCGTCTGGTTCGAGGTGACGGTCGTGTCGGCGGTGGCCGTGCCGGGCAGGGTGATCGCCGCGACGACGGCGATCACCAGGGCGAAGGCGCTGCGGATGAACAGCCGTAGGGCGTTCACCGGTCTGGGGCGGCTCGTCGGATGTGCGGGGGTTGCGTACATGGGGGGGAAGTCCTCCTCGTCCCGTGAGCAGGTAGACGTCGGCAAGGGGGCCTGCCGACGGCGCTCAGTGTTGGACCGGCCCCTGGGGGTGTCAATACTTTCGGCATGAGTTGCGAAACCTTCGAATGCCCTTCTCAGTAAGGGAGTTGGGGGATTGCGCAGCTCAGCTGCCATCTATGCGTCAGCGAGCGGTGCGGAATTGGAGAGGAAGTGGCCTCTCCCCTCGAACCGAATGGCCGTCATTTCGAAAGTTTCGGGTCGGTGAGGGCGCTGATCAGCCTCTAGGGTTTGACACGTGGTGGTCGGTGAAGAAGTACGGGCGGGCGCAAGCGAGTCGGTGTGCGAGCCGTGGTGGCGGGTCCACCGTGTCCCGCTGGTCTCCGTCGCGATAGCGCTGCCGCTGTACGTCGTGTGGGCGGCCGTCCTGGCCACCGGCGGCGGTGATCTCGCGGCGCAGCTCGCCTGGTCCGGGTTCACCGCGCGCCACCCGGGATCGGCGTACAACCTGTCCTGGTACGGGGGGATGCACACCGCGAGCTACAGCGTCTTCTCCTCGTACGTGATGGCCCTCGTCGGCGTCCGCACGGTGTCCGTGGTCTCCGGGCTCGCCGCCACCTGGCTGCTGGCCCGCCTCTTCGTGCGTACGGGGATGCGCCGCCCGCTCCCGCCCGCGCTGCTCGGCGCCTTCGCGCTGTGGTGCAACGTCGCGTCGGGGCGTACGACCTTCGCGCTCGGCGTGGCCGTCGGGCTCGTCGCCTGCCGGTACACCCACCGGGCCGTGGTGGCCGTCGTCGCCGGGGCGCTGGCGACCATGGCCAGCCCGGTGGCCGGGCTCTTCCTGGTCGTCGTGGGCGCCGCGTACCTGCTCGACCGGCGGTGGCGCACGGGCGCGGTCCTGATGGTCCCGTTCTTCGTGGTCGTCGGCGCGACGACGCTGCTGTTCCCCTTCCGGGGCGAGCAGCCGATGCACGCGGACCGGGTGTGGATGCCGGTGCTGGTCTGCGCGGTGCTCGCGGCGGCGGCGCCCCGGACGCGGGAGTGGCGGCTGACGCGGTACGGGGCCGTGGTGTACGCGGTCGGCGTGGTGCTGACGTTCCTCGTCGCGTCCCCCATCGGCACGAACGTCGAGCGGCTGCTCGGTCTGGTCGCCGTGCCCGTGCTGTGCGCGGCGCTCCTCGACACGGTCCGGGCCGGGGCGCGGGTGCGTACGGGGTTCCTGGCCGCCGTCCTCGTGCTCTCCGGGTACTGGCTCGTCGACAAGACCGTGGACGACCTGCGCGTCTCCACCCCCGTGCCGGCCTGGGCGTCCCGCACCGAGGGGGTCGTCGCCGCGCTCGACCGGCTGGGCGCCGACCGGGTCCGCGTCGAGGTCGTCCCCGCGCGCAACCACCGCGAGGCCGCCGTCCTCGCCCCGCACGTGAACATGGCCCGGGGCTGGAACCGCCAGCTGGACGTCGAGCGCGGGCGCCTCTTCTACGAGGGCGAGCTCACCCCGGACCGCTACCGCGCCTGGCTCGACCGCTGGGCCGTGGGCCTCGTCGTCCTGCACCACGGGCGGCCCGACGGGCCCGCCGAGGCCGAAGCGGCCCTGGTCGGGGGCGGGTTGCCGTGGCTGGACGAGGTGTGGGAGGACGACGGCTGGACGGTCTACCGGGTCCGGGAGGCGACCCCGCTCGCGCCCCCGCCCGCCACGGTCGCCGGTGGCGGCGACGCGGAGCTGGTCCTGCGCGTGGAGCGGGCCGGATCGGTGACCGTACGGGTCGCCCACTCCCCCTGGCTCCGCGTGCACGGGCCCGCCGGGGCCTGTCTGCGGCAGGACGGCGAGTGGACGCGGCTGACCGTGCGGAAGCCGGGGACGTACCGGCTGGACTCGGCGTACGGGCTCGGCCGCTTCGCGAAGGGCTGCTGAGAGCGGGCCCCGCCGCTTCACGGCGCACGGCTGCTGAGCCCGCGCCCCGCGCCGGGCCGGTGAGATCCCGGCAACACCCGGGCAATGAAATACGGCGGAAACACACGGGGTCCCTCGCCGAAACGCGAGCCGGTCACGCTCGCAGTCGCTCCCACCGCTCCCCGCCCCGAGGAGGGACCCCCCGTGACCCCCGTGACCGTGGCCGCGCCCGGCCTGGACAGCGGCGACACCGCCTGGCTGCTCGCCGCCACCGCCCTCGTTCTGCTGATGACGCCCGGGCTCGCGCTGTTCTACGGCGGCATGGTCCGCACGAAGAGCGTTCTCAACATGCTGATGATGAGCTTCGTCTCGATCGCCCTGGTCACCGTGGTCTGGCTGGTCGCGGGCTACTCGCTGGTCTTCGGCGACGACGCGTTCGGCGGGCTCGTCGGCGGCCTGGAGCACCTGGGCCTGGCGGACATCGGGCCGGACGCGCTGACCGGCGGGGTGCCGACCCTGCTGTTCACCACCTTCCAGCTCACCTTCGCGATCATCACTGCGGCGCTGATCAGCGGTGCGGTGGCGGACCGTACGAAGTTCGCCGCGTGGCTCGTCTTCGTACCGGTGTGGACGCTGCTCGTATACGTGCCCGTCGCGCACTGGGTCTGGGGGCCCGGCGGCTGGATCAAGGACTCGCTGGGGGCGCTGGACTTCGCGGGCGGGCTCGTGGTGGAGATCGCGTGCGGTGCGTCGGGGCTGGCGCTGGCGCTCGTGGTGGGGCCGCGCATCGGATTCCGGAAGGACGCGATGCGCCCGCACAACCTGCCGATGGTGATGCTCGGCGCGGGGCTCCTCTGGTTCGGCTGGCTCGGCTTCAACGGCGGCTCCGCGCTCGCCGCGAACGGGATCGCCGCCGCCTCGATGCTCAACACCGTCGTCGCGGGCTGCACCGGACTGCTCGGCTGGCTCTTCGTGGAGCAGCGGCGCGACGGTCACCCCACGACCTTCGGCGCGGCCTCGGGCGCGGTCGCCGGGCTGGTCGCGATCACCCCGGCGTGCGGCACGGTCGGAATCCTGGGCGGCGCCGCCGTCGGGCTCGCGGCCGGTGTCGTCTGCTCGTACGCGGTCGCGTGGAAGTTCCGCTTCGGCTACGACGACGCGCTCGACGTCGTCGGGGTGCACTTCGTCGGGGGCGTCGTCGGCACCCTGCTCATCGGCCTGTTCGCGACCACCGCGATGACCGGCGGCGCGGAGGGCCTGTTCTACGGGGGCGGGGCGGCCCTGCTCCTGAAGCAGGCGGTGGCCGTGGTCGCGGTGGCGGCGTACACCTTCCTCGTGACGTACGGGATCGGCAAGGCGATCGACCGGCTGATGGGCCTGCGCGCCTCCTCGGAGGAGGAGGTCACGGGGCTCGACCAGACGCTGCACGCGGAGAGCGCCTACGATCACGGCGCGCTGGGTCACGCGGCCCCGCAGTCGGCGCTCCCGAGGGACAGGAAGACCGCTCCATGAAGCTCATCACCGCCGTCATACGCCCGCACCGCCTGGACGAGGTGAAGACCGCGCTCCGGGAGGTCGGCGTCCAGGGGCTGACCGTCACCGAGGCCGGTGGCTACGGCCGCCAGCACGGGCACACCGAGGTGTACCGGGGCGCCGAGTACCGCGTCGACCTGGTGCCCAAGATCCGCATCGAGGCGGTCGTGGACGACGCGGACGAGGAGACGGCCCTCGACGCGGTCGTCCGGGCCGCCCGGACGGACCGCATCGGCGACGGCAAGGTGTGGGTCCAGCACGTCGAGACGGTGATCCGGGTCCGCACGGGCGAGCGGGGGCCGGACGCCCTCTGAGCCCTCGCCCTCCAAGCCCTCCAGGTCCTCAACAGCGCTTCAGCAGGCCCGTGTCCAGCGCCACCACCACCGCGCGCGTGCGGTCGTTGACGTCCAGCTTGGCGAAGATGCGCAGGAGATGGGTCTTCACCGTGGCCTCGCCGATGAACAGCCTGCGGCCGATCTCCGCGTTCGACAGGCCGTCCGCGACCGCTTCGAGCACGTCCGACTCGCGGGCGGTCAGGGCGACCGGGTCCGGGCGCCGCATCTTCGCCACCAGGCGCTGGGCGACGCGCGGGGCCAGGACCGTCTCGCCGCGTGAAGCCGCGTGGATGGCGTCCACCAGCTGCTCGCGGGTGGCGTCCTTGAGCAGATAGCCGGTGGCGCCCGCCTCCACGCCGCGTTCGATGTCCGCGTCGGTGTCGTACGTGGTGAGGATCAGCACCCGGGTCGGGGCGGGGCCCGCGACGATCTCCGTGGTGGCGCCGACGCCGTCGAGGACGGGCATGCGCAGGTCGAGCAGGGCGACGTCCGGGCGGAGGCGTTCGACCAGGGCGACCGCCTCGCGGCCGTTGCTCGCCTCGCCGACGATGTCGAGCGTCGGCTCGGAGCCGAGCAGGGCGACCAGTCCGGCGCGCATCACGGTGTGGTCGTCGGCGAGGACGATGCGCAGGGGTGCGGGGGTGGGCGTCATGGCACCTGGGGCCTCTCGGGCAGCGGGATGGTGGCGAGGACGCGGGTGCCGTCGCCGAGCGAGCTGGTGACGGTGAGCCCGCCGCCGAACTCCGCGAGGCGCCTGCGCATGCCGTCCAGGCCGAAGCCACGGGAGTCCGCCACGACGAAGCCGCGCCCGTCGTCGGTGATCTCCAGCTCGGCGCCGCCGGGGTGTGCGGTGAGGACGACGCCCACGGTGGTCGCGGCGGCGTGCTTGCGTATGTTGGCCAGGGACTCCTGGGTGCAGCGGAGCAGGGCGACCCGGGTCGGCTGGTCGCAGTCGAGGTCCGCCAGTTCGGCGGTGACCGTGAGGCCGGTGTCCTCGGTGAAGCGGTCCAGGGTGCGGCGGAGCGTCGCGGCGACGGAGCCCGCGGCGACCCCGCTGCTGGGGGCGGACCCGACCAGGACCCGCGCCTCGGCCAGGTTCTCCCGGGCCGTCTGCTCGATGGACTGCAACTGCTGGGCACTGCGCGCCGGATCCGCGGCGAGCTGGGACCTCGCCGCTTCGGCGAGCACGATGATCGACGCGAAGCCCTGGGCGAGGGTGTCGTGGATCTCCCGGGCGAGGCGTTCGCGCTCCTCGGCCGCGCCCTGGCGCCGCTGGCTCTCGGCCAGTTCGAGCTGGGTGCTCTGCAACTCGGCTCGCAGGGCGGCCCGTTCGTCGCGCTGGGCCAGGGCCCTGGGGGTGAGCACGGCCATCAGGGCGGCGACCGCCCAGACGGGGAGCGAGGAGAGGGTGTTGTGGAGGAAGACCTCCGGCGCCCCGCCCTCCCGCAGGCTCCCGCCGACCGTGATGCCCACCGCCCCGAGCCCCGTGAAGAGGACGGCGCCCCGGGGGCCGTCCACGAAGACGATGAACTGGGCGAGCATCACGGTGTAGAGGGCGCCGAACCCGTCGCCCAGGTAGGCGAGGAGCCCGAGCCCCGCGGTGAGCACCGACAGATAGCCGTACGGTCCCGGCACCCGGCTTCCGGGGCGCAGCCGCACCCGCGCGTAGCAGGCGGCGATGACGGCCGTCAGGCCGAGGATGCCGAGCTTCCGGGCCCCGGGGGTCCCGCCCGCCATCGTGATCAGGGTGACCAGGGCGACGATGCCCCAGGACAGGGCCTCCCAGCCGTGGAGCACCCAGATCCAGAGCGGGTCGCCGCGCCGGGGCCGTTGAAGCATGCCGGTCAGCCTAGGGGGTGTCTCGTCGGTCAGGGTCGGATAGGCCGTGGCGTCTGGTGCGGTGCATCGCAAGGCGCCGGGACGTCCTCATGGCGGAGCCATTCGGGCGTTCCGGCAACGCGGCGAGGTGCCGTGCCAGGCGCCGCGGACCCGGCCCTGGCCGACGAGACACCCCCTGTGGGGAGGGGTTCGGCGGCAGCCGGGGCCGGGCGCTTACCGGGCCAGGCGCGCTCGCCGAGGAGCAGCAGGAGCGACGGCAGGATCATCATCCGGATCACCACGGCGTCCAGCAGGACCGCGACCGCGAGGCAGAAGCCCATCTGCTTCATCTCCGTGAGGTGCAGGAAGACGAAGGCCGCGAAGATCGTGACCATGACGAGGGCGGCGCTCGTGACGACCTTCGCCGAGCGGGCGATGCCTTCGAGGACGGCCTCCCGGGCCGTCATGCCGTGGTCCATGGCCTCCTTGATCCGGCTGACGACGAAGACCTGGTAGTCCATCGAGAGGCCGAAGAGCAGCACGAAGAGGAAGAGCGGTACGCGCGAGGCGATGGCGCCGAGCGAGTCGAAGTCGAGCAGTCCTTCGGCCCAGGTGCCCTGGAAGACCAGGACGAGCGCGCCGAGCGCGGCGGCCGCCGAGAGCAGGTTGAGCACGACGCCGATCAGGCCGATGACGGCCGAGCGGAAGGCGACCGCGGTCGTCACGAAGGTGAACAGCAGCAGGAAGCCGATCACCAGCGGCAGTTTGCCGCGCTCGTGGTGCACGTAGTCCTGCCCGCGTGCCACGTCACCGCTGACCGCCGTGTCGGTGCCGGGCAACTTGCCGACCGTGGCCGGGATGTAGCGGTCGCGGAGGTGCTCCAGGGACGCGATGGCCTCGTCCGAGGGCGCGGGGTGCGGGACGGCCAGTTCGAGCACGGTGACCCGGCCGTCGGCGGAGGTGCGCAGGACGGGCTTCCCGGTGCGGGCGAAGAGCGGGTCGGCCTGGGCGCGCCGCCCGAGTTCGGTCAGCGCCGCCCTGGTCTCGGGCGCGCGGCCGGGGCTCGTACGGGTCACCACCTCGTGTTTTACGAGGAGTTCGGGGTAGGCCGCGGTCAGCCGGTCGTACACCCGCATGGCCGGGATCGAGCGGGAGAAGGTGTCCTTGCCGGGGTCGACGAGCTTGAGGCCGAGGGCGGGCGCGGCGACGGCGAGCATGACCAGGACCGAGGCGCACAGGGTGGCCACGGGGTGGCGCTGCGCGGGGCGCAGGAGGGCGGTGAAGATCCGGCCGTTCTCGGGCTTCGCGGCGGCCGGTGCCCCGCGGCCGGACCGCCGGGCGGCCTTCCGTGCGGACTTCCGAGCGGCGCGCCGCTCGGCGCGGTGGCCCAGCTTGACCAGCAGGGCGGGGAGCACGGTGAGCGAGCTGAGCACGGCCACGGCGACGACGAGGATGGTGCCGGTGGCCAGCGAGGAGAAGATGACGTCCGTGGAGAGGTAGAGGGTCGCGGTGCAGACGATCACCGCGAGGCCGGAGACCACGACGGCCCGGCCGGCCGTGGCCGCCGCGAGCTCCACCAGCGCCTCGGGGGTGAGCCGGCCGCCCGCGCGGGCTCGCTCCTCGCGTTCGCGCTTCAGGTAGAAGAGCGTGTAGTCGACGCCGACCGCGAGGCCCATGAGCAGGATCATGTTGGTGCCGACGCCCGGGTCGGGCAGCAGGTGCGAGGCCAGCATCGACAGGCCCATCGTCGCGGCGATGGAGGAGAGCGCGAGCAGCAGCGGCACCCCGGCCATGACCACCGAGCCGAACACGGCCAGCAGGATGACGAGGGTGACCGGCAGGGAGAGCCGTTCGGAGAGCGCGAGGTCGTCGCCGCGCTGGTCGTTGACGCCCTTGCTGATGGCCGGTGAGCCGGTCTCCTCGACGACGAGCTCCGGGTGGGCAGCGGCCACCCCTGCGGTCTCGGCGAGGAGCGGGACGACGTTCTTCCGGCCGTCCAGCTCGGCGCCCTCCATGACGACGCTCACCCGCAGGGCGGTGCCGTCCGCCGAGGGGACCGGCGCCTCCACGTCCCGCACCTCGTCCAAGGCCCGCATGCGGGAGGTGAGTTCGCGGGCGGCCGCCTGCGCCCGTGCGGTGTCCAGGGGGCCGGAGGCGGACCGGATCAGGATGTGTTCGGTGGGGCGGCGCTGGAGGCCGGCGTCGGTGGCCGTCGACTCGGCGCGACCGGCCTCGCCGACCCAGAAGTCCTCGGTGGTGGCCGCGTGGGAGCCCGCCGCGATGCCGGTCCCGAGGCAGAGGAGGACGAAGAGGAACCATCCGGTGATCGCGCGCCAGGGGTGCCGGGCGCTCCACCGGGCCAGGTGTACGGGTCGAAGTCTCATGCCCTCCATGCTGTTGCGGAGGGGGGTGCGCCCGGCAGCCTCGACCGGTGGAACCGGGGGTCCACCGGTCGGTGGACACGAACTACGGCTCAGGCGCGGTGAGATACCGCTGAACGGTGGCCCCGAGCCAGTCCACGATCTCCTCCGGGTCGAGCGCCACGCTCGCCGGGAAGCGCAGTACGTAACGCGTCAGCGCGAGGCCCAGCACCGCCGAGGCGCAGAACGCCGCCCGCGTCGACGCCTGTTCGGCTGCGTGGCCCAGGCGGCGGGCCAGCGGGATGAGCTGGTCGCGCAGCACGGTCTGCATGCGGTCGGCGGCGGCCGGATCGGTGGAGCCGACCCGCAGCAGTGCGGTGAGCTCTCCGTTCTCCTCCCAGAGGGTGAGGAAGTGGCGCACCAGCGTGCGGCCGATCTCGTCGTGCGGTTCGAGGGGCAGGCCGGGCAGTCCGGGGTCGATGGCCACGGGCCATGGGCCTGGTTATCGGTGTCCTGCTGGTCACGGGCCACCGCCGCGCCCTGGGCCTGGTGCTGCTGATGGAGGCCGTCGCCCCGTTCGGCGACATGGTCAACGTGCTGGCCCATGACGGACCGCTCTCCGCCGCGTTCGGCATCCACGGTCTGACCAGCGCGTTCATCGCGGTCACCGGACTGCTGACGCTGCGCGAGACCGGCCGGGCGCGCCCGGCCCCGGCGCCGCGGCCCGCCTGACCCGTCAGAGCCGCGCCGCGAGGCGGGCCTTCGCCTCCGGCCACTCGTCCGCGAGCAGCGAGAAGTACACCGTGTCGCGCCAACTCCCGTCCGGGCGGCGGCGGTGGCGGCGCAGGACGCCCTCATGGCGGGCGCCGAGGCGGGCGATCGCCTTCTGGGAGCGCTCGTTGAGGTGGTCGGTCTTCAACTGGACGCGGCCCATGCCCAGATCCTCGAAGGCGTGGCCGAGCAGGAGCAGCTTGGTCTCCGTGTTCACCGCGGAGCGCCAGTACGCGCGGCCGTACCAGGTCGAGCCGATCTCCAGGCGCTCGTGCGCCGCGTCGATGTCCAGGAAGGACGTCCAGCCGATGGCCCGTCCGGTGGCCAGGTGGACGACGGCGAAGGGGACGTACGAGGTGTTGGCGAGCATCGCGGCGAGCGCGGCCTCCATGTCCTCCCGGGTGCGGGGCACCGGGCCGCCGAGCCAGCGCCAGACCTCCTCGTCGCCCCCGCCCGCGGCGAAGAGGTCGTCCAGGTGGGCCGGGGCGAGCGGTTCGACGCGGACATGGCGACCGGTCAGGGTCACGGGGAGGGGGTGCGTGGCGGCCATACCCGCCACCCTACCCTCGTACGTACTAGCGGCAAACTACTTATGCACTAGTGCGTATTTCCCGCATCCTCCGTGTCCGCCTCACCCTCGCGCCCGGCCGCCGCGCGCATGGCCGCCGCCATCGACCGGATCTCGGGCAGCTCGTCGTACAGCGCCTGGCCGGGGCAGCTCGTCTGGTAGGTGTCGCGGTGGCCGGAGATGACGTTCAGCACGGCCACGTCGCCCTTGGGGTAGCGGCTCGCGTCGTTGGTCGAGCGCAGCCTCACCTTGCCGCGCGGGTCCTCGCCGGGGCGCAGCTTCCACGCCGCGAGGGTCGCCAGGGCCCGCACGACCGGGGCCGGGACCTTCTCGCCGTCGCGGTAGTCGCCCAGCACCGCGATGCCCACGCTGTCCGCGTTGAAGCCGGTGGTGTGGGCGCCGCGCACCGAGCGCGTGATGCCTCCGGCCCGGCCCTCGTAGATCGTGCCGCACCGGTCGACCAGGAAGTTGTAGCCGATGTCGTCCCAGCCCCGGCCCTTGATGTGGGCCTCCTCGACGTTCCGGATCAGCTCGGGCGCCTCGGCGCAGTCGTAGTCGTTGGTCTCGCCCGTGTGGTGGACGAAGACCGCGCGGACGGCGCCCGTGTAGGCGGCGCGTTCCCGGACGATGGACTCGTCCGCGTGCCAGGCCGTCCGGCTGACGATCACGGGCTGCGCCGCGGCCACCGCCCGGGTACTACGGGGGGCGGCGGGCGGCTCGGCCAGGATGTGGGGCACCGGGGCGTCCCGCGGCACCAGCAGAGCCAGCGGGAGGACCGCGGCACCCAGCCATATTCGGTGGGGCCACATGGCTCCACCCTGCGGCTATCCCGCCGGGCCCGCAGATGAGGTGGCCGATCGGGTGAAATCGCCCCGGACGGGGAATACCTCCGGGCCGCGTCCGGGCACCCGCCGGGCGGCGATATCCTGGGGGCAGCAGCGGGCCGGTGACGGCCGCCGCGCGGCGGTGGGGCCCGCCGTACCCGAACCGCGAGCGCTCATGCGCCGCCAACGGTCCCTACTTGCGCAGACGCGCGCCCGTAACCTTGCGGGCGCCCCGGCAGGTAGGAGACGTATGCCCGGCACCCTCACGAAGAACCCGCAGACCGCCGTCGTCGCCGTGGTCGCGCTCGGCGGCGCGACCGGCGCCTGCGCCCGCTACGGCGCCGGGCTCCTTTGGCCCACCGCGGCCGGCGGCTTCCCCTGGACGACCCTCGTGGTCAACGTCGTCGGCTGCGCGGTCATCGGCGTGTTCATGGTGGTGATCAGCGAGGTGTGGGCGGCGCACCGGCTGGTGAGACCGTTCTTCGGGACCGGGGTCCTCGGCGGGTTCACCACCTTCTCGACGTACGCGGTCGACATCGAACAGCTCGTGTCCAAGGACCGGGCCGGCACCGGACTGGTCTATCTCGGAGTAACACTGCTCGCGGCCCTCGCGGCGGTGTGGAGCGCGGTGTGGCTGACGCGCCGCGCACTGGCGTGGAGGCAGGCATGACGACATCCATGACCGAACCGGGCCTGCGGCTGACCGTGCTGGTCGGCGAGTCCGACAGCTGGCACCACCGGCCCGTCTACACGGAGATCGTGCACCGGGCGCATGCCGCCGGGCTGTCCGGCGCCAGCGTCTTCCGGGGCATCGAGGGCTTCGGCGCCCACTCGATGATCCACACCCAGCGGCTGCTGTCCCTGAGCGAGGACCTGCCGGTGGCGGTGGTGATCGTGGACGCGGAGGAGGCGGTACGGGCCTTCCTGCCGGAGATCGCCGAGCTGACCAACGGCTGCCCGGTCACGCTGGACGCCTGCGAGATCGTGCGGAACCCCGGGATACAGGGGGATCAGGAGTGAACTGGCTGCTCGTGATCGCCGGGGCGGCGGTCGGCGCCCCGGTGCGCTATCTCACCGACCGGGCCGTGCAGTCCCGCCACGACACGGTCTTCCCGTGGGGGACGTTCACCGTCAACATGGCCGGCTGCCTGATCCTGGGCACGCTGACCGGCGCGGTGGCGGCCGGGGCGGCCTCCTCGCACCTTCAGCTGCTGCTCGGGACCGGACTGTGCGGGGCGCTGACCACGTACTCCACGTTCAGCTACGAGACGCTGCGGCTCGCGGAGGACGGGGCCAGGTTCTACGCGGCGGCCAACGTCGTGGTCAGCGTCGTCATGGGCCTCGGCGCCGCCTTCGCGGGCGTCAGGCTCGCCGGGGCGGTCTGGGCCTGACCCGGCGCTCGGAGGGCGGCGCGGTGATGGTGACGGGCACGCCGGACGGGGCCTGCGCGCCGGTGATCCGGCTCAGCTCCTCGCCGCCGGAGCGGACCTCCGCGATCTGCGGGGTGATGCCCGCGTCGGCCATCAGCCGGGTCATGTCGCGGCGCTGGCTGGGCAGCACCAGCGTGACGACGCTGCCGGACTCCCCCGCCCGGGCGGTGCGGCCGCCCCGGTGCAGGTAGTCCTTGTGGTCGGCGGGCGGATCGACGTTGACGACGAGGTCCAGGTTGTCGATGTGGATGCCGCGCGCCGCGACGTTGGTCGCGACCAGGACCGAGACGTGCCCGGTCTTGAAGCGCTCCAGGGTGCGGTTGCGCTCCGGCTGCGCCTTCCCGCCGTGCAGGGCGGCCGCCCGGACCCCGCTGTTGAGGAGATGGGCCGTCAGCTCGTCCACCGCCTGCTTGGTGTCCAGGAACATGAGCACCCGGCCGTCGCGCGCCGCGATCTCCGTCGTGACGGCGAACTTGTCGGAGGGCCGTACGTGGAGCACGTGGTGCTCCATCGTCGTCACGGCGCCCGCGGCCGGGTCCACCGAGTGGACGACCGGGTCGTTCAGATAGCGCCGGACGAGCAGGTCGACGTCCCGGTCCAGGGTCGCCGAGAACAGCATGCGCTGGCCGCCCAGCGGGATCTGGTTGAGCAGCTGGGTGACCTGGGGCATGAACCCCAGGTCGGCCATCTGGTCCGCCTCGTCCAGCACCGTCACCTCGACCCGGTCCAGCACGCAGTCGCCGCGCTCGATGAGGTCCTTGAGGCGGCCCGGCGTGGCGACGACGACGTCGGTGCCCCCGCGCAGCGACGCCGTCTGGCGGCCGATCGACATCCCGCCGACGACGGTCGCCAGGCGCACCCGCAGCGGCTTCGCGTACGGGGTCAGCGCGGCGGTCACCTGCTGGGCCAGCTCGCGGGTGGGGACCAGGATCAGGGCGCGCGGATGCCGGGCCTCCGCGCGGTGCCCGGCCGTGCGGGCGAGCACCGCCAGGCCGAAGGCGAGGGTCTTCCCGGAACCGGTGCGGCCCCGGCCCAGCACATCGCGCCCGGCCAGCGAGTTCGGCAGGGTGGCCGCCTGGATCGGGAACGGCTCGGTGACGCCCTGCTCGGTCAGCGCCGCCAGCACGGCGTCGGGCAGGTCCAGTTCGACGAAGGACGCGACGGGGGGCAGCGCCGGGGTCTCGGTCCGCGGCAGCTCGTACTCGCCCTGCCGCGCCACGGGCTTGCGGCCCTTCCCGCCGAAGCGGCGGTCGGGGGCCCCGGAGCGGCCGGCGCCCCGGGTGCGGAAGCCGCCGCCCGCTCGGGCTCCCGGGGCACCCTGGCCACGGGAGCGGGAGGAACGGTCGTGCGGGCGGGGGGTGCGGTCGCGGCTCAAGCGGAACCTTTTCGTCGGGAGATGCGCGGCGTCCCGCGGCTCTTTCCGATGGTAACCGGGGCGGGTGCGGAGCGCGGGGCCCGAAAAAGACGCCCTGAACAAGGACACTGACCGGCCGGTCAGTTGATGCCGGACCGGGCAGGGGCCATAATGTTCGGGTAGCCCTTCACGCATCCCCCGTCGTGAAGGGCTACACCCCTTTGTGGGCGCGCGCGGCGGCGGCGCGCACCGGCGTCTTCACGGGCAAGGGACTCCCCTCGTGGCCCCCTGCCCATGTTTTTTCGAGTTAACAGTGACGTAGAGTGTTTGCGCAAGCCCGCTCCGGACACCGGATGAGAATGCTCCGCTTCACGCCACCTCCGGTCGCCCGCCCCCGGGAGCGTGGTCGGGGGTTCGTTACAGTACGAGCCCGTTGACCGAATCGAGCGCCGCCCGGAGCCGGACAGGGGTCCGCGGCGGACGTGAACGTGGGGGCCGGATGGACAACGGCGTAGAGCGCGCGCCGGATCTGCGGACGCTGCGCCAGAAGGTCGAGTACATGGTCGAGAAGACCTTCCCCGGCCGGAAGATCTCGGGCCGGTTCTTCGCCGACCTGGTCAGGGAGCGCGGCGGATCGCTCTCCCACAGCTACTTCTCCAACATCCTGGCCGGCAAGGTGACCCAGCCGTCCGAGGAGATCCTGAAGGCGCTCGGCCTGGGCTTCGGCGTGGACTGGCGGTTCTTCAAGGAGGAGTCGGAGGTCGTGGACGACGTCGTGGCCGGGCTCCAGTTCCTCGCCAAGCGGCGGACGGGCGAGATCAGCGGGCTCGCCGGGCGCGGGCTCGACGAGGAGGGGCTGCCGCCGGAGCTGCTGCAGTTCGCGATGTCCCTGCTGCGGGACGCCGAGGAGCGCACGCCCCCGGCCGGCGGCGGACAGCAGGGCTGAGCCATGTCCCTGCGGAAGCTGCGGCGGGAATGCGAGGAGGGGCTCGCGGAACTGCCGCTGCCCTCGCCGTTCTCCATACCCGGCCTGGTCGCCAACATGGAGGCGGCCCGGGGTCGGACCATCGTGCTGCACGAGATGCCCGACCGGCTGGCGCGCGTCAACGCCGCCTGCGGGCTGCGTCTGAAGAGCGGGGACACCAGCTTCGTGCTGTACCGCCGGCGCCCCACCGCGTACCAGACCCAGCACGTCATCCTGCACGAGCTGTGCCACGAGTGGTTCGACCACGGCACCTCGCTCGACGCGGAACAGCTCCGGCGGCTGCTGCCCGTCTTCGACACCTCGCTCATCTCCCGGATGGTCGGCCCGGACGCGGTGCTCACCCCGGACGCCGTGCAGGCGCGCGCGCAGTACGACACCCACGACGAACGCATGGCCGAATTCGGTGCCTCGCTGATCCCCCGGATGGCCCGGGACGTCACGAGCGATGACATGGTGGGGCGGCTCGCCAACTCGCTCTCGCGCCCGGTCGCCCACCGCCGCGGCGGCCTGTTCCGGCGTACGTAGGATCCGTACCGCCCGACCGCACTCCCCCCACCCCCGAGGACGTCCGCCGTGACCCCGCTCGACCTCGCCGGCTATCTCATAGCCGGCCTGATGACAGCCGTCGCCCTGTGGCGCATGCCGGCCGCCCTGTGGGGGGACGAGGAGGACCGGCGCCGCCGGGCGCTGTGGGGGTGTTACGCGGGATTCGCGCTGGCGCTCTGGACGAAGACCCGGTTCGTGCGCGTCGGACTCAACGACAGCCCGGTGACCGACCTGTCGGTCCTCATCAAGCACTACACCGCGACCATCGCGATTCTGGCCATTCTCAGCTACATCGTGGCGATCTACGGCCGGTACGAGGACGAGGGCGGCATCCCCCGGCACGTGCGGTTCGCCCGGCTCATCCAGCAGGTCGCGGCCAAGGCGTCGGTCGCCACCCTGGTGCTGCTCACCGTGCTGTTCTTCACCGTGGTCGACCGCTCCACGCCCTCGGACCGCTTCGTCGCGGACCACGCCGGGCAGTGGGGCGCCACGCTCTACATGAGCGTGTTCTACCTCTACCTCGGCGCCGCGTCCGCCGTCTGCGCGTACCAGTGGGCGCTGGCCACCGGGAGCGCCCGGATGCGCCATCTGCGCGTCGGGCTCGGGATGATGACATTCGCGATGTTCATCGGCGTCGGCTACACCGTCAGCCGGACGCTGTTCCTCTGGGTCAGCGTCGTGGACCGGCCGAGCGAGTCCTTCGCGCTGGACTTCGACGAGGTCACCGAGGCCGCCCAGGTCGTCCTCTTCCTCTTCTTCGCGGTCGGCGCCTCCATCCCGGCCCTGAGCAACGTCCGCCGCCGGGCCAAGCTCTGGCGGGCGCAGGCCCGGCTGCACGGCCTCTGGTACGCGCTGATGACCGCCTTCCCGGACCAGCCCTTCGAGCCGCCGCGCCCGCTGCTGCGGGAGCTCACGCGCTTCGACACCCCGGCCGACCTGCGCGTCGACCGCTGGACGGCGGACATCGCGGACGCGGTCGAGAAGCTGCGCCACTACGCGCCGGACACCCTGCTGCCCGCCGCCGAGGCCGCCGCCGGGACCGGTTCCGGCTCGCCGCTCGCCGACGCCTACTGGATCAAGGCGGCGCTGATCGCGCGGGACGCCGGGGCGCCGGCCGGGGAGGCGGCGGCCTTCTCCGCCCAGCACGCCACCGACCAGGACGGTGAGGTCGCCTGGCTGGTCCGGGTCGCGGCGGCCTACCGGACGGTGACCCCGGAGCGGGCCCGTCAGATCCTCGACACCTGTGACACCGCGGGCAAGGAGCAGCCGGCATGACCACCACCGACGCCACCGACAGCACGGCGGCCTCCCCCGACCACGCCCTCGCGCGGCGGGTGACCGACGTCCTCCAGCCCCGCAACGTGCTGCTCGTCGGCATGCTCGCCATCGGCCTCGCGGCGGCCGGGGAGTGGACCGGGCTGCTCTGGGGGCTGCTCGGCGCGCTGTGCGCGGGGATCGTGCCCGCCGGGTACATCGAGTGGGAGCGCGGGCGCGGCACCTGGGGCGACCGCCACGTCGTGGACCGCACCAAGCGGGCGCCCATCTTCTTCGTGATCCTGGGTTCCATCGGCGCCGGTTCGGCGGTCATGGTGCTGGGCGGGGCGCCCACCGGCATCCTGGCCGCGATGCTCGCGCTGTGGGCGATGACGGTCGTGCTGCTGGCGGTCAACACGGTGTGGAAGATCTCCGTGGACGCCTCCGTGGCCTCGGCGGTGGTCGCCCTGCTGGCCGCCGTCCACTCGCCGTGGTGGCTCTGCGCGTACGCGATGGCGGCCGCGGTCTCCTGGTCGCGGGTGGCGCTCGGCTACCACACGGTCGGCCAGGTCACGGCGGGTACGGCGCTGGGCGCGGCGACGGCGACGGCGTTCCTGTTCGTGTGACGACGCCGGAGCCCGGGCGGCGTGCCCCGCTCAGGCCTCCAGGACCGTGGCCTCCGGCTCCTCCCGGGTCCGCGAGGCCATGACCGCGATGTCGTCCTCGGCACCGGGCCCGAAGCGTTCGAGCACCCGGTCCAGGAAGGTCTCCAGATCGCCGTTGTCCGGCAGGGCCAGTTCCCCCAGCCGGGCGACGCTCGCGTCGATGTCCTCGCCCCGCCGCTCCACGAGCCCGTCGGTGTACATGAACAGCACCGTGCCCGGGCCGCACTCCATCACCGTCGACCGGTAGCCGCCGAACCCGGTGCCGAGCGGCGGGGCCGCCGGTACGTCGCAGATCCGGGTGCCCGCCGGGCCGGGGTCGAGGAAGACCGGCGGCAGGTGGCCCGCGCTCGCCACCTCGCACAGCCCGCCGTCCGCGTTCACCACGGCGAGCAGGCAGGTCGCCGCCCGGTCTATCCCGGAGCGCTCCACCATGCGGTCCAGCTGTTCCAGGATGCGGTGCGGGGGCAGTTCCTCGTCGGCGAGGAGGCGCAGCAGCGAGCGGTAGTGGCTCATCGCGACGGCCGCCTCCACGCCGTGCCCCATGACGTCGCCCATCGCCTTGAGGTGCCGCCCGTCGGGCAGCGGGATGACGTCGAACCAGTCGCCGCCCACCAGGACGCTGCGGTCGGCCGGCAGATAGCGGGTGGCGACCTCGATGTGCGGGTGGGGCGGCCGGGGCTCGGAGAGCAGGGAGCGCTGGAGCTCCAGGGCGATGGTGTGCTCGTGGGTGAAGCGGCGGGCGTGGTCGAGATGGACGGCCGCCCGCCCGGCGAGCTCCCGCGCCACCACCACGTCGTCGTCCGAGAAGACGGGCGAGCCGCCGGCCCGGAGCAGGCCGAGCACGCCGATCGGGGCGCCGCGCACCGAGATCGGCACGGCGACCGCCGAGTGCAGCCCGAGCTCCCCGTAGGCGGCGACGCGCTCCGGGTTGGGCGCCACGCGGCTCAGCCGCTCGGCGTCGGTGAGGTCCTCGACCACGGGCTGGTTGGTGGCCAGGCAGCGCGGTACGGCGGCCTCCTCCTGGTAGTCGATGTAGTCGCCGGCCACCCCGAAGCGGGCGACGCCCCGGCTCAGTCCGCGTACCGCCGACATGGCCGCCCGGCGCAGCCGGACCACGTCGGGCGGCGCCGGGCGCACCGGCGGGGCGACGTCCGGCGGGAAGACCTCGACGGTGGCGACGTCGGCGAGCCCCGGCACGACGAGGTCGGCCAGCTCGGCGCAGGTGGTGTCCATGTCGAGGGTGGTGCCGATGCGGGTGTTCGCGCTGTCGAGGAGGGAGAGGTGGCGCTGGGCCTGGGCGAACCGGCGCTGTTCGTCGTCGGCCATGACCTCCAGCACGATCCCGACGACGCCGACGACCCGGCCGTCCGCCTCCAGGCGGTGGTAGGCCCCGTGCCAGTAGACCCGGGCGGTCCCGGACTCGGCGGGCAGCCGGCCGCTGGAGGTGACCTCGCGGGCCCGGCCGTCAGCGAGCACGGCGCGCATCAGGTCCTCGCGGGCGTCGATGTCGGGCAGCACCTCGCTGGGGCGGCGGCCGATGTGGGCGGCGGGCGGGATGCCGTTGTGCCGTACGAGGGACGGATTGACGTACAGATAGCGCAGCTCGGTGTCGAACACGGCCACGCCCGCCGTCGTGCCGTCGAGCACGGCGGCGAGCGCCGTGACGTCGATGGACGGCGGATGGTGGGCGTGCACCGGCAAGACGAACCTCCTGGGGCAGGGCGCGGGCCGCCTGCTGCCCGGCCCTTCATCCTCGGTCGCCCCGCGCGCTCCCGCATCCGCAGACCGCCGGGTGGCGGCAGGTACTAGCTCGTGCTTGCCGCGTACGAGCCCGGGGTGGTGCCGAAGGCGTGGCGGAAGGACTGGATGAAGGCGCTGGGGCCGCTGTAGCCGCAGGCCACCGCCACCGAGGTGACCGAGCCGCCCGAGGCGAGCAGGGTCAGCGCGTGGTGCAGGCGGAGCTGGGTGCGCCACTGCGGGAACGACATCCCGGTCTCCACGCGGAAGAGCCGGCTCAGGGTGCGGGGCGCCGCGCCGACGGCCGCGCCCAGCTCGGTGAGGGTCCGCCCGTCCGCCGGGTCGTCCTGGAGGATGCGGGCGATGTCGCGCAGCCGGGCGTCGGCCGGGGTGGGCAGGCAGACGCCGAGCGGTTCGACCCGGCGCAGCTGGTCGAGTGCGACGCGCTCCAGGTTGCGCCGGCGGCGCGCGTCGCCGGCGAGCTCCGTGTCGTCGGTCAGGCAGGCCACGACCTCGCGCAGCAGCGGGGTGACGGCGAGGACGGTCGGCCGGTCGAGCCGGAGCGGATTGTCGGCCGGGGCGAAGCTGAGCGCCCGCAGCTCGGTCGGCCCGTACGCGAGGTGCGCGTGGACGACGCCCGCCGGGATCCAGACCGCCCGGTGCGGGGGCACGGCCCAGACACCGAGCGGGGTGGCGACTTCGAGCACCCCGCGCGAGGGGCAGATGAGCTGGTGCTCCAGGTGATGGTGGCTCCCGATGCGCTCCTGGTGCGCGAGCGGAACCCGGGCGGGGCCGTGCAGCGTGCGGCCGGTTGGCGACATAACCAGGCAGATTATCGCTAGCCCGCTGCCCGGGCCGCCCGGAATCCTCGAAGGGACCTTCGAGGAGGAGCACCTTCATGACCACCGACAACGCCGCGCGGGCCGGGGCCCCGCCCGCCGACGCCGCGCCCGCCGGGTCCGCCGCCGCACCCGTGTCCGCCTGGCGGCGGATGCGCATGTGGGGCGCCGCGCACGCCGTGGACGACCTCTACCAGGGCCTCGTGCCCGCCTGCGTCCCGTACTTCGTGCTCGACCGGGGCTACAGCTATGTCGCCGCCTCCGGGCTGACCCTCGCGGCGGCCCTCGGCAGTTCGGTGCCGCAGCCGTTCATCGGCCTCGCGGTGGACCGCTACCGGCTGCCCCGGCTGGCGCCCGCCGGGCTCGCCGTCGCCGGGATCGGGCTCGGCCTGTCCGGCCTGGTGCGGCCGTACGCCGCCGTCTGGCTGCTGATCCTGCTCTCCGGGCTCGGCGTGGCGATGTTCCACCCGGCGGCGGGCAAGGCGGCCCGGGAGGCGGCGGGCGACAGCGCGTCCGCGATGAGCGTCTTCGCGGCGGGCGGCAGCGTCGGCTTCTTCCTGGCCCCGGTGCTCGCGACCCCGGCGCTGGTCGCGATGGGGGTCGGGGCGACGGCGCTGTTCATCCCGCCCGCCGTGCTGATGGCGTTCGTCCTGCTCCGGCACCGCCCGGCCGCCGCCCCCGCGCGCAGGGCCGGACGGGCGGGGCGGGACCGGTGGCGGCCGTTCTTCTTCCTCACCGGGATCGAGGTGGTGCGCTCGGTGGCGTTCTTCGGCGCGATCACCTTCATCGAGCTGTTCTGGATCCGCCATCTCCATTCGGGCCGGGGCGTCGCCGGGGTCGCGCTCGCCTGCTTCCTGGTCGGCGGGGTCGCCGGCACGCTGCTCGGCGGCCGGATCGCGGACCGCGTCGGCATGGTCCGTACGGTGCAGCTGGGCGGTCTCGCCGCCGTGCCGGCCCTGGTCGCGCTGCGGCTGACCCCCGGCACCCTGCTGCCGCTGGTCTTCGCGGTCCTGGCGGGGCTGGCGCTCAACGTGCCGTTCGCCGTCCTGGTGAAGCTGGGTCAGGACTACCTGCCGGGGCGCCCGGGCACGGCGGCCGGGGTCACGCTGGGCCTCGCCGTCAGCATCGGGGGGCTGATCGCCCCGGCGCTGGGCGCGGCGGCGCAGACGTACGGGCCGCAGGGCGTGTTCACGATCCTGTGCGCCATCCCCGTACCGGCCGTGCTCCTCGGGTTGTTCCTCACCGAACCGGAACCGTCCCCGGGTGGCTGACCGTCCCCTGTGACGGAGGCATGCTGTACGCGACACGGGCGGCACCACCGCCGCCCGGGCGCAGCACACCGAAGGGCACGCCATGGGATCGTCACCGCAACTGGGATCGGCCGTACCGGACTTCACGCTCCCCGGTGGTGTGCTCGCCGGGGACGCCTTCGAGCGGCGCGACTACGCGCTCGCGGAGGCGCGCGGCCGGGCCCTGGTCCTCGCCTTCTACCCGGGCGACAACACCACCGTGTGCACGAAGCAGTTGTGCGCGTACTCCTCGGGCATGGAGACCTTCGAGAAGCTGGACGCGGAGGTGTGGGGGATCAGTCCCCAGGGTGTGGACAGCCACGAGTCGTTCGCCCGCGCCCATGGGCTGCGCATGCCGCTGCTGGCGGACCCGGGCCGGGAGACCGCCCGGGCCTTCGGCGTCGCGGCGCCCGGGATCGGGGTGCGGCGCGCCGTCTTCCTGATCGACGCGGAGGGGGTGCTGCGGTGGAAGCACGTGGCGCTGCTGGGGGCGACGTTCCAGTCCCTGGACACCCTCTCCGACCAGTTGTCCGGCATCAACAGCAAGTAAAAGATTGCCGGGTTCCGGCAATGTCGTCCGGGGGGTGCGTATGGGACCATCCAGCCAGTTCGACGGAAAAGCAGCACAGGGATCAACGGGGCCGGGAGGGGTGATCGGATGACCGTGTTTCTCGGCCTCGGCATCGCGGGGGTCGCCCTGCTCGCCCTGTCGCTGGTCTTCGACGGGATCCTGGAGGGCCTTTTCGGAGGCCTGCTGGAGGGCCTGTTCAGCGGGCTCGTCTCCCTTCCGGTGATCGCGGGCTTCCTGTCGATGCTCGGCTTCGGCGGCGCCATCGTGCTCGGCACGACCGGCGCGGGCACCCTCGTCGCCACCGTGGCGGGGGCCGCGGCCGGAGTCGCCGCAGCCCTGTTGACCTGGAAGTTCAGCCGCGCCCTGATGCGGGACCAGACCGACTCGACCCCGCGCGGCGAGGACCTGGTCGGCACGTCGGGCTCGGTGGTCACCGCGATCCCGGCCGACGGCTACGGCGAGGTCCTGCTCCGCCTCGGCGGCCACCTCGTGAAGCTGTCCGCGAGGAGCACGGTGCCCGTCGCGCGCGGCGCCGAGGTATGGGTCGAGGCGTCGCTCTCCAGCACGTCGGTGTCGGTCCGTCCCGTCGAACGCTGACCGGTACGCCCGGCACCATCACCGCTCGTCTCACGACTGCCCCCGTCAGGAGGCAGAGGGGGAAACCGCATGAGTCCCGTAATGATCGCGATCGTCGGAGTCGTCGTACTCCTCTTCCTGCTCGCCCTCGCCGTGATCACCCGTTACAAGGTGGCCGGCCCCAGCCAGGCGTTCATCATCACCGGCCGCCGCGGCAAGAAGTCCGTCGACCCGGTGACCGGCCGGACCAGCATCGACAACAGCGGCCAGAAGGTCGTCGTCGGCGGCGGCGTCTTCGTCGTGCCGTTCGTCCAGCAGAAGTTCACCCTGGACCTGTCCAGCCGGCACATCCCGGTCGCCGTGCGCGGCGCCGTCACCCTGCGCGGCGTCAAGGCCCACCTCGAAGGCGTCGCGATCGTCAAGGTCGGCGGCAGCGAGGACTCCATCCGGGCCGCCGCCCAGCGCTTCCTGCGCCAGCAGGACGGCATCGTCGGCTTCACCCAGGAAGTGCTCTCCGGCGCGCTGCGCGCCATCGTCGGCCGGATGTCCGTCGAGGACATCATCCGCGACCGCGCCGCCTTCGCGAGCCAGGTGGCGGAGGAGGCCGAGGCCAGCCTGTCCGGCCAGGGCCTGATCCTGGACGCCTTCCAGATCCAGGACATCACCACCGAGGGCTCCTACCTGGAGGACCTGGGCCGCCCCGAGGCCGCCCGCGCCAAGCAGGAGGCCGACATCGCGGAGGCCATCGCCCGCCGCGCCTCGGAGCAGGCCCGCCTGAAGGCCGCCGAGGAGATCGCCATCGCCGAGCGGACCTTCTACCTGAAGCAGGCCGAGATCAAGGCGGAGACCGAGGCGGCCGCCGCCCAGGCCGACGCCGCGGGCCCGCTCGCCGAGGCCGCGCGCCGCCAGGAGATCCTGACCGAGCAGGAGAAGGTCGCCGAGCGCCAGGCCGCCCTGACCGACCGCGAGCTCGACACCAAGGTCCGCAAGCCCGCCGACGCCGCCCGCTACCAGGCCGAGCAGGAGGCGGAGGCCCGCCGCATCGCCCAGGTCAAGGAGGCCGAGGCGGCCGCCGAGCGCGCCCGGCTCACCGGTGAGGGCGAGAAGCTGCACCGCTCCGCGCTCGCCGAGGCGGTGCGCATCGAGGGTGAGGCGGAGGCCGCCGCCATCGCGGCGCGCGGTTCGGCCGAGGCCGAGGCCATGCAGAAGAAGGCCGACGCCTTCGCGCAGTACGGCGACGCGGCCGTGCTCCAGATGCTCGTCGAGGTGCTGCCCCAGGTCGTCGCCAAGGCCGCCGAGCCGTTGAGCGCGATCGACAAGATGACCGTCATCTCCACGGACGGGGCGAGCCGGCTGTCCCGTACGGTCACGGACAACGTCGCCCAGGGCATGGAGCTGCTGAGCTCCACCACCGGGGTCGACCTCGCCGCGCTGCTCCAGAACCTCAAGGGCGCGGTGCCGAAGCCGGCCGCCGCCGAGCCGGTCCCGGCGGCCTCGCCGGAGAAGAACGGGAAGATCGAGATCGGCGACTGATCCCCCGTACGAACAGACCCGCGTGCCCGGCCGGTTGCGCAACCGGCCGGGCATTCGTGTGCCGGGTCCCGGGGCACGACGGGCCGGTGGCCGGAAGTCGCCCCTCGGGGGTGCCGCATACCTCCGGATAAGGTAATGCGGGTCTAAAGAGATCACCAAGTGCCTCGCGCGTACCGCGCCCCTCGGGAGGAAGCCATGGGAACCCACCGCACCACGCTGCCCGGAGTCGGCGTCCAGTACGACTACACGACCGAGTCGGGGCAGCACATCTCCGTGGTGGTCCACCACGACGGGCGGCGGTTCATCGGCTTCTACGACCAGGACGACCCTGATTCGTGCCGGCTCTCCGTTCCCCTGACCCCACAGGAGGCGACGGGGCTCGCGCACCTCATCGACGCGGCGCCCATCGACGCCGTACGGACCGAGGGCATCGACCTGGTCACCGAGCACATCCCGCTCGGCACCCGCTCGCCGTACGGCGGCCGGCTGCTCGGCGACACCAAGGCGCGGACCCGGACCGGCGCCTCGATCGTGGCGGTGCTGCGCACCCACAGCGCGCACCCGTCACCCGGGCCGGACTTCCGGCTGGCCATCGGCGACACGCTCATCGCCGTCGGAACACGCGAGGGCGTCGACACGCTCTCCGAGATCATCGCGGAGGGCTGACCGTGCACGACACGACCGCACTGCTCATGGAGCTCGGCTCCGTCATCCTGGGACTCGGCATCATCGGGCGGTTCGCCGGCCGGATAGGACTCTCGCCGATCCCCCTCTACCTGCTGGCCGGACTGGCCTTCGGCGACGGCGGACTGCTGCCGCTCGGGGCCAGCGAGGAGTTCACCGCCGTCGGCGCCGAGATCGGCGTCATCCTGCTGCTGCTCCTGCTCGGCCTCGAATACAGCGCCTCCGAGCTGGTCACCAGCCTGAAGACGCAGTACCCGTCCGGCGCCGTGGACTTCGTGCTCAACGCGACCCCGGGCGCGGTCGCCGCGCTGCTGCTCGGCTGGGGCCCGGTCGGGGCCGTCGCGCTCGCCGGGGTCACCTGGATCTCCTCGTCCGGCGTGATCGCGAAGGTCCTCGCGGACCTGGGGCGCCTCGGCAACCGGGAGACACCGGTCATCCTCGGGGTGCTCGTCATCGAGGACCTGTCGATGGCGGTCTACCTGCCGCTGCTCACCGCGATGCTCGCGGGCGTCGGCCTCGCGGGCGGCAGCGTCGCCCTGCTGATCGCGCTCGGCACGGTCGGCTTCGTGCTCTATCTGGCGCTGCGGCACGGCCGCCTCATCAGCCGCGCGGTCTCCTCGGACAATCCGGAGATGCTGCTGCTCGTCGTGCTCGGCCTGACCGTCCTGGTCGCCGGGGTGGCCCAGCAGCTCCAGGTGTCGGCCGCCGTCGGCGCGTTCCTCGTCGGCATCGCGCTCTCCGGCGAGGTCGCGGAGGGTGCGCGCAAGCTGCTGACCCCGCTGCGGGACCTGTTCGCCGCCGTCTTCTTCGTGTTCTTCGGACTCTCCACCAACCCGGCCGAGATCCCGCCGGTGCTGCTGCCGGCCGCGCTGCTCGCGATCGTCACCGTCTTCACGAAGATCGGGACCGGCTGGTACGCGGCCCGGCGCGCCGGCATCGGACCGCGCGGGCGCTGGCGGGCGGGCGGCACGCTCGTCGCGCGCGGCGAGTTCTCCATCGTCATCGCGGGCCTGGCCGTGGCGACCGAGCCCCGCATCGGCCCCATCGCCACCGCGTACGTCCTGATCCTGGTCATCGTCGGCCCGCTCACCGCGCGCTGGACCCAGCCGGTGGTCGAGCGCGTCCAGAAGTGGCGCGGCAAGGACACGGCACCGGCGCCGGCCGCGGCGAGCGGTGAAGCGGTCCCGGCGGCCCGGGAAGAGGTCTCGGCGTCGACGGAGTGACCGCGAGGCGTGCGGGCGGCGGGTCCGGTGCCCGTGCCCGCCCCGGCCGCCGGGCCGGTTACGCCCCCGCCGGCAGGTCCGGCGTCCAGCCCAGCGGGTAGGCGTCGGTGCCCTCCGCGGGGGCCGCTGCCTCGCCGCCCGCGTCGGTGAACGCCCGCAGCGCGTCGATCAGCGCGGCGCGCTGCGCGGGCGCGATGCGCTCCACGATCGAGGCGACCTCCCGGCGGCGCCCGGCCGTGACCTCCTCCACCAGGCGGTGGCCCTCGGGCGTCACCCGCAGCACCGTCTCGCGGCGGTTGGCCGGGTTGACCTGACGCTCCGCGAGGCCCGCCGCGATCAGCCGGTCGAGCATCCGCATCGCGGTCGAGGGATTCACTCCAAGGCGCTCGGCGAGGGTGACGAGCTTGGCCTCCCCGTGCGTGGAGAGCACCACGAGCAGCCGGAACTGGGGCAGCGTCACCCGGTCCTCGACCGCCGCGAGCGACCGGGCAGACACCGCGACCAGCAGTCTCGACGCGGTCAGCACCGCGCGCGTCACCGCGTCGACATCGTCCCGGTCCGGTGCGGTCGGGGGGTCATCCGGTGCCTGTCCGTGCGCGGCCATGCCCCTTTTTACCGCGCCCCGGCCGCTTACTCGAACCGGCGGTCATCCGATACGCAAACGCCGCCCAACCGGTACCGGACCGACAGCGGCACGCGCTGGCACCAACCTTTGGATTGTGCAACGTTTGCATAGTGACGCACGAATCCGCGGCTTCGCCCGCTCCCCGGCGCCCGGACCCGCCGACCGGCTGGCGGCGCACCGCCTTCCGGCTGCCCGTCCACCTGTTCCGCATGGGGCTCGGGCCGCTCTTCCGGGGCCGGCTGCTGCTGCTCGTCCACACCGGCCGCGTCTCGGGCCTCCCCCGCCGGACGGCCGTCGAGGTCGTGGAGGCGGGCACCCACGAGGGCCGGGCCTGCTGGACCGTCGCCTCGGGCTTCGGCCCCGGCGCCGACTGGTTCCGCAACCTGGAGCGCACCCCGCACGCCACGGTCCAGGTCGGCCGCCGCTTCCACGCGGTCACCGCCCAGGTGCTGACCCCCGAGGAGGGCGGCGAGCTGATGGCGCGGTACGCACCCCGCCACCCCAGGGTCGCCCGCCGGCTCTGCGCGTACATGGGCTTCGAGGTGGACGGCGGTACGGAGGACTACCGGCGGGTGGGCGAGTCGATCCCGTTCGTCCGGCTCACGGAGGGCGCGCGGCGCTGACCCCTCACGCCCGCGCCGGTTCCTCCGCGAGGTGCGGGCGGGGTGCGCCGGGCCGGTAGAGGAACAGGGTGACGACGAGCCCGAGGGCGAAGAAGCCCGCGGACCACCAGTAGGCGGTGGAGTAGCTCTCCAGCTGGGCCTGGGCGACGACGGGCGGGGTCGGCCTGCGGCCCACCAGGTAGTTCGTGGCGGCGGTGGTCGCGAGGGTGTTCAGCAGGGCCGTGCCGATGGAGCCGCCGACCTGCTGGCTGGTGTTGACCATCGCCGAGGCCACCCCGGCGTCCCGCGGCCCGACCCCCGCGGTGGCCAGGTTCATCGCCGTGGCGAAGACGGCGCCGAGGCCGATGCCCAGGCAGAGCAGCGGCGGCAGCACATGGGCGGCGTAGCTGCTGTTCAGGTCCAGGGCGGTCAGCCACACCATCGCGGCGGCCGCGATGCCCATCCCGGTCGGGACGATCGGTTTCGCGCCGAACCGCAGCAGCAGCACATTCGTCGTCGTCACCGACGAGGCGATCATGCAGGCGACCATCGGGATGAAGGCGAGCCCGGTGGCGACCGGCGAATAGCCCAGGCCCTTCTGCAAGTAGTACGTGAGGAAGAGGAAGACGCCGAACATCCCGCCGCCGGAGATGAACATCGCGAGGAACGACGCCGCCCGGTCCCGGTCCAGCACCACCCGCATCGGCAGCAGCGGATGCGCCGCCCTGGTCTGCCACCACGCGAACGCCGCCACCAGCACCGCGCCCGCCACCAGGAACCCCCAGGTCAGCGGCGAACTCCAGGCGTGCGACTCGGCCTCCGAGAAGCCGTAGACGATGCAGAAGAGACCGGCCGAGACCAGCAGCGTCCCCGGGATGTCGAGCCGGGGCCGGTCCGTCGGCGCCCCCGCGGTCAGCAGCCGCCAGCCGCCGACGAAGGCCAGGAACGCGAAGAGCAGGTTGACGTAGAGGCACCAGCGCCAGTCCAGGTACTCGGTGAGCACCCCGCCGAGCAGCAGCCCCACCGCACCGCCCGCACCCGCGATGGCGCCGTAGATCCCGAACGCCTTGGCCCGCTCCTTGGGCACGGTGAACGTCGTGGTGAGCAGCGACAGCGCCGCCGGGGCCAGCAGCGCGCCGAACAGGCCCTGCAGGGCGCGGGCCAGCACCAGCACCTCGAAGCTCGGAGCGGCGCCGCCGATCGCGGAGGCGACCGCGAAGCCGACGAGGCCGGTCAGGAAGACCACCCGGCGGCCCACCAGGTCGGCGATGCGTCCGCCGAGCAGCAGCAGCGAACCGAAGGCGAGGGCGTACGCCGTGACGATCCACTGCCGGTTGCCGTCGCTGAAGCCGAGGTCCTGCTGGGCGGAGGGCAGCGCGATGTTCACGATCGTCGCGTCGAGCACCACCATCAGCTGGGCGAGGCCGATCACCCCGAGCACCCACCAGCGGTGCGCCGGGTGGTCCTCGCGGGGGTTCGCCCTGCGGGTTCCTGCTTCTCGGGGACCTGCTTCACGGGCCATGGGGCGGATCTCCCTCGCTGCGCACACCGCCGGAATCCCCCGGATGATCACGCTAGGCGGAGCCCGGCGCTCCCGCATGTGGAGCCGTTCGGACGGGCGGGTACGGCTGGCCGGGTGCTCGCGGCGGACACAGGACCCGCAATCAGTTCATCACACATAGTGACTGTTATCTGTGCTGTCCATGACCCGCAAACCACGCTCGTCACCGCTGGGCGGACCCGTACGGGCCCCACGGTTCGCCTCCGTCGCGGCGCTGGCCCTCGCCCTCGGCCTGGCCGGCCCCCTGGCCTCCACCGGGGAACTCGCCCACGCGCAGCCGCGCCAAGGCGGCTCCACCCTGCTCGATGAGACCTTCACCCAGGCCACGGCCCCGGAGTTCACCGGGGTCGGTTCTGCCTGCCTCACCGGAGCGCCCGGGGCCGACGCCCTGCCGGGACCCGGCAACCACCCCCTTGCGGGCTGCACGGTGGGCGTCGGCCCCGAACCGCCCAACGACGCCGCCCCGCGCGGCTATCTGCGGCTGACGGACTCCTCCAACGACCAGTCCGGTGCCGTCCTCTACAACCACGCGCTGCCCGCCGAC
Source organism: Streptomyces sp. NBC_00523 (assembly GCF_036346615.1). NCBI lineage: Bacteria > Bacillati > Actinomycetota > Actinomycetes > Kitasatosporales > Streptomycetaceae > Streptomyces > Streptomyces sp. NBC_00523. The sequence goes on from NZ_CP107836.1 coordinate 3,545,143, forward strand.
GACGGCCTGGACGTCACCTTCGACCAGTGGCAGTACGGCACCACCACGGGCGCCATCGCCCCGGCCGACGGCATCTCGTTCTTCCTGGTCGACGGGGAGGCGGAGCTGACCCACCCCGGTGCGTTCGGCGGCAGCCTCGGATACGCGCAGAAGCTGCCCGACGACGATCCGAACGCCGACTTTCTCCCCGGGGTGGACCGCGGCTATCTGGGAGTCGGGCTCGACGTCCTCGGCAACTACTTCGGCGACTGGGAGCACCGGGGCAACGGCTGCCCGCCGAACCGGCGCTCGCCCGCGGGCACGGCGTTCCACGTGCCCGCACCCGGGCCGAACATGGTCACGCTGCGCGGCCCCGGCGACGGCATCGAGGGCTACTGCTTCCTCACCGCCACCACCAGCAACTTCTCCACCACCGGCCCCTGGCCGTCGACCCTCCCCGGCCAACTGCACGGGCCGACCACCGAGGTGTCGGGGGATCCCGTCCAGGCCGAGCAGGACCTCGAACCCTCGCGCCGCCGCGTGCACGTGGTGATCACCCCGGCGCCGGACCCGCAGGTCACCGTGTCCATCGACTTCAACGACGGCAACGGCTCCCGGCAGGTCCTCCAGACCGACGCTCCGGCCCCCGTACCGGCGACCTACAAGTTCGGATTCGCGGCCTCCACCGGTCTGTTCACGGACACCCACCTCATCCGCAATGTGACCGTGCGCACCGAACGGCCGCTGCCCCGGCTGAATCTCGTGAAGCAGGTCGTGCAGCCGCTGCCCGGTGACCTCACGGCCGGCACGCAGGTGCCGTACGAGTTCGTGGTCACCAACGCGGGAGGCACGACCATTGACGACCTCGCCGTCGACGACCCGAAGACCGGCCCGGTCGCCTGCCCGGTGACGAGCCTCGCCCCCGGTGAGACGGTCACCTGTACGGCGACGTACACGGTGACGCCCGCCGACGTCGCCAACGGCTCGATCGACAACACGGCCACGGCGACCGGGACATCGGGCGGTGAGACGGTCACCTCCCCGCCCTCGTCGGAGACGGTCCCGATCGAGCGGGCCCCGGGCATCTCGGTCGAGAAGCGGGTCGAGACCCCCGGCCCCTACGCGGTCGGGCAGACGGTCACCTACGCCTACACCGTCCGCAACACCGGCGGGGCGGAGCTGACCGACGTCGCCGTGCGGGACGACCACGTCACGGACATCACCTGTGCGTCGACCACGCTCGCCCCGGCGGAGGAGGCCGGTGACAGCACCACGTGCACCGGCACCTACACGATCACCGAGGCCGACGGCACGACCGGTTCCGTGACCAACACCGCCACGGCGATCGGTACGGCGGACGGGGAGACCGTCACCTCGCCGGAGACGTATCAGACCCTCCCCGTCGGGCAGCCCCATCTGACGCTGCACAAGAGGGTCGTCTCCGACGGCCCGTTCCAGGTCGGGTCCGACGTCCGCTACGCGTACACGGTGACCAACACCGGCAGCACCCGGCTGCACGACGTGCACGTGACGGACAACCGTGTCGCCGCGGTGGTCTGCGACGCGACCACGCTGGCGCCCGGGGCGAGCACCACCTGCCGCGGAACCTATCGGATCACCCCGGCCGACATCGACCTCTGCCGGAAGAGCGGCACCCGCGGCGGCGGTGGCAAGGACACCGTCACATGCCGGATCAACAACGTGGCCCAGGCCGGCGCCACCGACCCGCAGGGTGAGGAGATCGCGAGCGACACCGCCTCGGCCACGGTCACCGTCACGGTCAAGCCCAGGAAGTGCGGGTGTCACAAGCACGAGAAGAAGCACCACAGCGGCGGCTGACGCGCCCCGCGCCCCGACAGGCGCCGCCCCCTCCCGGGGCGGCGTCGTTCCCTGTGCCGGTCCTAGACGTCCTTGGTGGGCCAGTCGAGCAGCCGGGCGCCGATCACCGCGGTCTGGAGCGTGTAGCGGTGCTGGGGGTCCGCCGGGTCGGAGCCGGTCAGCTGGTGGATGCGTTCCAGCCGGTACGTGAGGGCCCGGACGCTCAGCGAGAGGCGGCGGGCGGTCTCGGCGGCGACACAGCCCGCGTCGAAGTACACCGACAGCGTCTTGAGGAGCGGTTCGGCACCGCCCCTGGCCTTCTGGAGCGGGCCGAGCTCGCTGCGTACGAGATCGGCCATGGCCTGCCGGTCCCGGGTCAGCACCGGGTAGACCAGCAGGTCGGCAGCGAACAGCACGGGGTCGTCCAGGTCCATCCGGTCCGCCAGGTCCAGCGCGTCGAGCGCCTCGTCGTACGACTGGACGACGCCGCCGGGGCCCCGGTGGGCGCGGCCGACGGCGACCCGGCCGCCGTCCGTCGCCGCGTGCGCCTGCTTCGCGAAGTAGCGCAGGACGTCGGGCTGGCTGCCGGGCGCGACGCACACCATGCGGCCGTCCTTCGTGGTGAGCAGGATCTTGCGCCCGCCGAACCGGGCCAGCATCGCCGACTCCACGTGCCGGGGCACCGCCTCCGTCTCGGTGTACGCCTCCGGGCCCGTCGCGACCGCCACGGCGTGGGCGCGCGAGAGGCGCAGCCCGAAACGGGTGGCCCGCTCGGCGAGCCGGCCGAGATCGCTGCGCCCGTACAGCAGGTCGTCGATGAACTCCCGTCTGGCGGCCTCCTCGCGGCGCACGGTGAGGCGCTGGGCGCGCTCGAAGCCGTCCGCGAAGGCGTCGACCGCCTGCTCCATGGCGGCCAGCACGCTGTCCGTGGCGGCGGCCACGGCAGCCGGAGTCGCACCGGGGGCGGGGGCGGGCCAGGCGGCGCGGGTCTCGGCGAGGTGCATGCGGACCAGGGCGCGGAGCTGGTGGCCGGCCTCGGCGGCCTCCCTGCCCAGCATGCGGCGGGAGTCCAGCTCCTCGCGGGTGAGCCGCCGGCCCGAGACGGCCACCTCCCCCAGTATCTGTGCGTAACCCTCCAGAAAACTGTCGGGAATCACCGGTTCCGCCACGCGTCCGCCTCCGTTTCCATTCCGTACCGTCACCAGCCCAACGCACGGGAGCCGGTGCCGGTGCCCGGCACCGGGGCGCGGCAAACGTTGCCGTGTTCCGGCAATGCGATCGGGCCGCCCAGGATGACACGATCCTGTCAGCACCAACCGGGGGACCAACGGGGGAAACACGGGGGTGCACGGGGGATCGGGGGAAGACCCGGCCGCCGTGGTGTCGTCGAGGGTGACACCGCGGCGCCGTGGTCCCCGACCGGTCCGCGCAGGCGCCGGCGACACCGCCGGCGGAACGGCAGGGGGTCGGTACCGATGCGGGAATTCCTGGACGCGACGCTGTCCTTCCCGGCCGTACTCTTCGCCGCCGCGCTGGTCGTCGTCATCGCCTTCTGGCTGCTCGTCCTGGTCGGCGCGGCCGACCACCACTCCTTCGACGCCGACCTGGACACCGATCTCGCGGGCGTCGGAGGCGTCCCGGTCACCGTCTCGGTGTCCCTGATGATCGCCGTCGGCTGGTTCTCCGCCCTGACCGGTTCGGTCCTGGTGCACCGCTCGGGCGCCGCCGGACCGCTGCGCGCCGTGCTGGCCTGCGCGGTGCTCGCCGGGGCGCTGCTGCTCGCCTGGGGCGCGGTACGGCTGCTCGTCCACCACTTCCGGCGCGTCTTCCCGGACCAGCCTCCGCCATCGCGCCAGGACTTCCTGGGCCGCGTCTGCACGATCCGTACCGGCTCGGTCTCCACGGACTTCGGCCAGGCCGAGGTCACCGCCGACGACGGGACCACCGCCACCGTCCAGGTGCGCCAACTGGAGCCCGTCGACGCGGAGCTGACCTCCGGCTGCGCCGGACTGCTGTACGCGTACGACGAGGCCGGGGAGTTCTTCTGGGTCTCGGCCTACGACAAGGCGCTCGACCCGGGTCCGCCGCACGGCCGTACGGCCTCCGGCCCCGCCGTCTGAGCCACCGCTCCCGCTCGGCGCGGTGTGCCCGTCCGGGCTGCCCGGACGCCGCGTGCCGCCGCGCCGTGTTTCACGTGAAACCGCTCATTTCCGCACCACCTGCCGCCAAGGACTGTCATGGATGCCATCTCCTTGGGCCTCGGCCTGCTCGTCGCCGTGGTCCTCCTCATCGCCGTAGCCGTTCTGCTGATCATCACCCGGCTCTTCCGCAAGGTGGAGCAGGGCAAGGCCCTGATCATCTCCAAGACCAAGAAGGTCGACGTGACCTTCACCGGTGCCGTCGTCCTGCCGGTGCTGCACAAGGCCGAGTCCATGGACATCTCGGTCAAGACCATCGAGATCCGGCGCACCGGGCGTGAGGGCCTGATCTGCCAGGACAACATCCGCGCCGACATCCACATCACGTTCTTCGTGCGGGTCAACAAGACCGTCGAGGACGTCAAGAAGGTCGCCCAGTCCATCGGCACCGTGCGCGCCAGCGACAAGGCCGCCATCCAGGAGTTCTTCGCCGCGAAGTTCTCCGAGGCACTGAAGACCGTCGGCAAGCAGCTGGACTTCGTGGACCTGTACACGAAGCGCGAGGAGTTCCGCGACCGGATCATCCGGGTCATCGGTACCGACCTGAACGGCTACCACCTGGACGACGCGGCGATCGACTTCCTGGAGCAGACCCCGATGGCGCAGCTCGACGGCGCCAACATCCTGGATGCCCAGGGCATCCGGAAGATCACCGAGCTGACCGCGATCGAGCACGTCCGCACCAACGAGTTCCAGCGCACCGAGCAGAAGGAGATCACCCGGCAGGACGTCGACGCCCGGGAGACCATCCTGGAGCTGGAGCGCCGGCAGGCCGAGGCGGAGATCAAGCAGCGTCGCGAGGTCGAGACGCTGCGGGCCCGCGAGGAGGCGGCGACCGCCCGGGTCCAGGAGGAGGAACGCCTGGGCGCCCAGGCCGCGTTCATCAAGACCGAGGAGCAGCTGGGCATCCAGCGGGAGAACCAGGCCCGGGAGATCGCCGTCGCGCAGAAGAACCGCGAGCGGGTCATCGCCGTGGAGAACGAGCGCATCGAGAAGGACCGGATGCTGGAGGTCATCGGGCGCGAGCGCGAGACCGAGCTGAACCGCATCGCCGCGACGAAGGAGGTCGAGGCGGAGCGCCGCGAGGTCGCCGACGTCATCCGCGAGCGCATCGCGGTGGACCGTACGGTCGCCGAGCAGGAGGAGTCCATCAAGACGCTGCGGTCCGTCGAGGAGTCCGAGCGCACCCGCAAGTCGGTCATCATCGCCGCCGAGGCGGAGGCGCAGGAGCGGCTGGTCAAGGACATCAAGGCGGCCGAGGCGGCGGAGGCCGCGGCCACCCACCGCGCCGCGGAGCAGCTGACGCTCGCCGAGGCCCGGCTGAAGACCGCCGACCTCGACGCGCAGGCCAAGCTGCGGCTCGCCGAGGGCATCCAGGCGGAGTCGGCGGCGCCCGGCCTCGCGGACGTCCAGGTGCGGGACGCGGAGGCGGAGGTGATCGAGAAGACGGGGCTCGCCGAGGCCGAGGCCACGTCCGCGCGGCTCAAGGCGGAGGCCGAGGGTGCCCGTCTCAAGGCCCTCGCGGACGCGGAGGGTACGCAGGCGCAGGCGTCGGCCGACGCGGCGATGATCGGCGAGAAGCTGAAGGCGGAGGCCGCGGGCCTCACGGAGAAGGCGGCCGCGATGGCGGCGCTGGACGACGCGTCGCGGGGGCACGAGGAGTACCGGCTGCGGCTGGCCGCCGAGAAGGAGATCCGGCTCGCCGGTCTGGACGTGCAGCGGCAGGTCGCCGAGGCGCAGGCGACGGTCCTGGCCACGGGCCTGGAGAACGCCGACATCGACATCGTCGGCGGCGAGTCGGTCTTCTTCGACCGGCTGGTCTCGTCCATCTCGATGGGCAAGAGCCTGGACGGCTTCGTGGGGAACTCCGACACGGCGAAGGCGCTGGCCGGTCCGTGGCTGAACGGCGAGTCCTCGTTCACGGAGGACCTGACACGGGTGCTGTCCTCGGTCTCCACGGGCGACGTCCAGAACCTGACGGTGTCGGCGCTGCTGATGCGGCTGATGGCCGCGCCGGGGGCCGGGGTCGGTGCGGACCAGGTCCGCGCGCTGCTGGACCACGCGAAGTCGCTGGGCCTGGCGGACGTCCCGCTCAGCGCCTTGGCCCCGGCGGGCCTGAACGGTACGCCGGTGCCTGAGGGATCCGTGGCCTGAACGCCCCACCCAGCCCCGTCCGTCCTCAAACGCCGGACGGGCTGGTTGGGGCCGGGCGGGGTTTTCAAGCCCCCGCCCGACGGTCACTTCCAGTCCACCCGGCGACCTCCCAAGCCCGTCCGGCGTTTGAGGACGCCTGAACAGCACGCCCGATCCGGCCCGCGGATCAAACGAAGCCCGTCCGGCGTTTGAGGACACCCGGACGGCAAGTCCAAACCCGTCCGGCGATTGAAGGCACCGCCGCAAGCCGCACCGCAAGGAGACCGCATCCCATGGACACCGTGACCGCCCCCGCCGCCGGGGACTACGACGTCCTGCGGCGCCGCCTCCGGACGCACGCCACCGAGCTCGCCCGCAGGGCCACCGCCCTCAACGCCCGCCGCACCGAGGCGTTCGGCGCCACCGGCCTCCAGCTGCTCGGCAGCGAGCAGATCCGGACGCACCGCCCCTCCACCCCCCGCGACCTCGTCGCACTCGGCGGCGAGCTGCTGTTCGGCTTCGAACGCGGCCCGGGCGCGCAGGACTCACCCGCCGTGGACGACGTGCTCGCCCTGTACGCCGCCGACCTCACCCCCGGCACCGGCACCCCGCTCACCGACGCCTCCTTCGTCCGCGAATTCGACGGCCTGCACCGCTACTTCCGCGCCGCCCGCCTGCTGCGGCTGCGCCGGACCGAGGGCCGCCTGCTGGCGGTCTTCCGTACCGGCGACACCGCGAAGGACATCCGGGTCCTGCGCTGGGCACTCAACCCCGACGGCTCCCCCGGCGCGTTCCTCGACGCGCGCGGCGAGCGCGACCACGTCTTCCCGCCGTCGCACGACTTCACCTGGACCACCGCGGGCCGCGAGGCCCACGTCGCGGGCCGCCACCCGCACATCGCCCTCGGCTGCGAGGCCGAGCTGTACGTGGACACGCTGGGCGGCACGCTCACCGTGAAGACCGTCAACGACACGGAGACCCCGGAGGGGATCTACGAGGAGCCCGTCACCGAACCCCTCCAGTCCCTCGCGGACGCCGAGGTCGAGTACGCGGAGCTGGGCCCGCTCGTTCTGCTGCGCGTACGCCCGTACAAGGAGGAGGCGCGGCGCTACCTCGTCTTCAACGCGCTCCTGGGGACCGTCACCCGCCTCGACGGCATCGGCCCGGCCTGCCAGCGGCTCCCGGAGGACCAGGGGATCATCTTCCCCGGCGGCTTCTACCTGACGACGGGCGAGGCCCGGACCTTCGACATCGCGCAGCCGCTCACCGACCCGGTCTTCGAGGAGGCCGTCCGCTCGCCGAACGGCGAGGACGTGCTGTACGTCTTCCGGTCCCGCCAGGACGGCCGCAGCCTGCTCCTTCCGTACAACGTCATTCGCCAGGAGGTCGCGACCCCGCTCCAGGGCCGGGGCCACGCGCTGCTGGACGACGGCACGCTCGTCGTCCTGCGCGACCCGGTGGAGGGCGGCGCCGCACGTGTCCACCCGTTGCAGCGCTGGCAGACGCCGTACGTCTCCGACACGTACGCCGCGTCCCGCCCGGCGGGCGAAGGCCCCCTGGCCCGGGTCGGCAACGCCGACCTCGTGCGCGGGATCTCCGACTGCCTGGCCCTCGCGCACGCCGCGTCCGAGACGGCGCCGACGGCCGCCGTGTACGACCGGCTGGTCGCCGACTGCGTACGGGCGGGGGACCGCTACCACTGGCTGGACGACACCGAACTCGGCGGACTCGCCGAGCCCTTGGGCGAGCTGCGGGAGACCGCGCGCCAGGTCGTCGCGGAGTTCGAGGCGGTCCAGGCCCTCACCCGGCAGGCCGCCGACGCGCTCACCGAGACCGCCGACCGCATCACCGCCCTGGTCCGCCGGGTCCGCGGCGAGGCCCCGCGCACCGCCGCCGAGTGGGTCGAGCGCCTCACCGAGCTGCGCGGCGCGCACGGCCACTTGGCGACCCTCGCCGAGATGCGGTACGCGGACACCGAGCGCATCGCTGAGCTCACCGCCACCACCGCCGAGGACATCGAGGCGGCCGCCCGCCGCGCGGTCGCCTTCCTGGCCAGGGACGACGCGTTCGCCGGGTACCACGAGGACATCGCCCGCCTCACCGAGGAGGCCGCCGAGCTCGCCACGGTCACCGACGCGGCCGCGCTCGGGGACCGGCTGGCCGCCATGACGGACGGCCTGAGCACCGTCACGGACGTCGTCGCCGGTCTCGACATCGGCGACGGAGTGGTCCGTACGTCGATCCTGGAACGCATCGCGGAAGTCCTGGGCGCCGTCAACCGGGCCCGCGCCACGCTCGACGCCCGCCGCCGCGCCCTGGCGGACCACGAGGGCCGGGCCGAGTTCGCCGCCGAGTCCGCGCTGCTCGGGCAGGCCGTCACGGCCGCGCTGGCCGCCGCCGGCACACCGGAGTCCTGCGACGAGCAGCTGGCGAGGCTGCTGCTCCAGCTGGAGAACCTGGAGGCGCGGTTCGCGGAGTACGACGACTTCCTCGCGGAGCTGGGCGAGCGCCGGACGGAGGTGTACGAAGCGTTCTCGGCCCGCCGGCAGGGCCTCCAGGACGAGCTGGCCCGCCGCACCGGACGCCTCGCGGACTCCGCGGCGCGCGTCCTGGAGACGGTCGCCCGGCGCAGCGCCGCGCTGCCCGACGCGGACGCCGTCCACACCTACTTCGCCTCCGACCCGATGGTCGCCAAGGTCCGCCGGACCGCCGAGGAGCTGCGGGCGCTCGGTGACACCGTGCGCGCGGAGGAGCTGGACGGGCAGCTGCTCGCCGCCCGCCAGGAGGCGGGCCGGGCGCTGCGCGACCGGGACGAGCTGTACGCGGACGGCGGGTCCGTGATCCGCCTCGGCCGGCACCGGTTCGCGGTGAACACCCAGCCGTTCGAGCTGACCCTCGTACCGCAGGACGGCACGCTCGCGTTCGCCGTCACCGGGACCGACTACCGGATGCCGGTGACCGACCCGGAGTTCGCCGCGACCCGCCCGTACTGGGACCAGACGCTGCCCTCCGAATCCCCGGCGGTCTACCGGGGCGAGCACCTGGCGGCCCGCCTCCTCGATGAGCACGGCGCGGACCGGCTGGCCTCCCTGGACGACGGCGAACTCGCCGCGCTCGTGCGCGAGTCCGCCTCCGCCGCGTACGACGAGGGCTACCAGCGCGGGGTCCACGACGAGGACGCGACCGCGATCCTGGGCGCGCTGCTGCGGCTGCACGCGGGCGCCGGGCTGCTGCGCTTCCCGGCCGCCGTCCGGGCCGCCGCCCAGCTGTTCTGGGCCCATGGGACGGACGAGACCCGCCGCACCTCCTGGACGCGCCGCGCCCGCTCGCTGGCCCGGGCCAGGGAGACCTTCGGGCTCGCCCCGGCGGTCGCCGCGCTCCAGGAGGAGTGGGCGTCGGTGATCGGCGGCGAGAGCCCCCGGACCGTCGCCGCGTACCTCTTCGAGGAGCTGACCGGCGGGCCCGAGGGCTTCGCGACGGGCGCCTCCGTCCGGGCGTTCCTGGACAAGTTCCGCCACGCCACCGGCACCTCGGCGTACGACGACGACCTCGCCGCCCTCGCGGACGACCTGCCCGCCCGGCGCCAGCTCGTGGAGGGCTGGCTCACCTCGTACGCCGAGGCGAGCGGCACGGACCTCGACCCGGGCGACCTCGCGGAGGCCGTCGCCGTGGAGCTGTGCCCCGAGGGCCTGCTCGGCCGTTACGAAGCGGACGCGCCGCTCACCGAGACCGTCGACGGGCTCCTCGGCGTCCACCCGCGCATCGAGCGCGGCCGGCTCACCGTCCGCATCGATGAACTCCTCGCCCGGACCGAGGAGTTCCGTACCGCCGTCGTCCCGGGATTCCGCGCCTACCAGCGCCGCCGCACCGCCCTGGTCGCCGCCGAGCGAACCCGGCTGCGGCTCGACGACCACCGCCCGCGCGTCATGTCGGCGTTCGTCCGCAACCAGCTCCTCGACGAGGTCTACCTGCCGCTCATCGGGGACAGCCTCGCCAAGCAGCTCTCCACCGCCGACGCCGACCGCCGCACCGACTCACAGGGCCTGCTGCTGCTCGTATCGCCGCCCGGCTACGGCAAGACGACGCTCATGGAGTACGTCGCCGACCGGCTCGGGCTCGTCCTCGTCAAGATCAGCGGCCCGAACCTGGGCCACGACGTGACCTCGCTCGACCCCGCGCAGGCGGGCAGTGCCACCGCGCGCCAGGAGATCGAGAAGATCAACTTCGCGCTTGAGGCGGGCAACAACACGCTGCTCTACCTGGACGACATCCAGCACACCTCGCCGGAACTCCTCCAGAAGTTCATCCCGCTCTGCGACGCCACGCGCCGCATCGAGGGCGTACGGGACGGCGAGCCGCGCACGTACGACCTGCGGGGCAAGCGGTTCGCGGTGTGCATGGCGGGCAACCCGTACACCGAGTCCGGGGCGCGCTTCCAGGTGCCCGACATGCTCGCCAACCGGGCGGACGTGTGGAATCTGGGCGAGGTGCTGTCCGGCCGCGAGGACACCTTCGCGCTGAGCTTCGTGGAGAACGCGCTGACCGCCAACCCGGTCCTCGCCCCGCTCGCCGGCCGCTCCCGCGACGACCTGGCGCTGCTGCTGCGGCTCGCCGCCGAGGACCCCACGGCGCGTCCGGAGCTGCTCGAACACCCCTACGCTCCCGCCGAGGTGGACCGGATCACCGCCGTGCTGCGGCATCTGCTGCGGGCCCGGGACACGGTGCTCGCGGTCAACGCCGCGTACATCGCGTCCGCCGCGCAGACCGACGCCACCCGCACCGAACCCCCGTTCCGGCTCCAGGGTTCGTACCGCAACATGAACCGGATCGCGGAGCGGATCGCGCCCGTGATGAACGACGCGGAACTGTCCGCCGTCGTGGCCGACCACTACGCGGGCGAGGCACAGACCCTCACCAGCGGCGCCGAGGCCGCGCTCCTGAAGCTCGCCGCACTGCGGGGCACGCTCACGCCCGCGCAGGCCGAGCGGTGGGCGGCGCTCTGTTCCTCGTACGTCCGCACCCAGGCACTCGGCGGGCCCGAGGGCGATCCGATGACCCGCGCGGTCGCGGCGTTGGGGCTGCTCGCGGACCGGATCGCGGCCGTCGAGACGGCGATCGGGCGCGCCGCCGACCCGCGCCATCTACTGGCCAGACACCCCGAAGACCGCTGACCGTCCTCGATCAACGGAACGGAGCAAGGCATGCTGGGACACGTGTCCTCATTCCCCCAGCAACCCCAACCCTCCCCGTTCTCCGGCCACATGGTCGTCTGCGGGGACGACGCGCTCGCCCAGCGGCTCGCCGTGGAGCTGCGTTACGTGTACGGGGAACGGGTCACCCTCGTCGTGCCGCCCGAGCCGGGCACGGTCAGGCCGGACGAGCCGCTGAGCGGGCGCGGGCGGGCCGCCGCGCTGTTCGGGCGGATGGCGTCCGCGATGAACCGCAACGGCGGCGGGCTGCCGCACGGTTCGGACGGGGACTCCCTCGCGGGCGTCGAGCCGGTGCGCATCCTCCAGGCGGCCGAGCCGTCCGACGAGTCCTTGGCGGAGGCGGGCATCACCCGGGCCTCGGCGGTCGCCCTCGTCTACGACGACGACGAGCGCAACATCCGGGCCGCGCTGACCGCGCGCCGGCTCAACCCCCGTGTGCGGCTGGTGATCCGGCTCTACAACCGGAAGCTGGGCCAGCATCTGGAGACCCTGCTCGACCAGGCGGCGGCCGTCGCGTCCCCCGGGCTCGACCCGGCCGCGATCGACGCCTCCACCACGGTGCTGTCCGACGCGGACACCGCCGCGCCGGCCCTGGCGGCCACCGCGCTCGCCGGGTCGACGCGGGTGATCCGGGCCGAGGGCCTGTTCCTGCGGGCCGCCGAGCGCACCCCGCCGCCGGGCGGCCAGGTCGCGAACCCGGGCCTGTGCACCCTGGCGCTGCTCTCCTCCACCACCCACGACCCGGCGGGCGCGGAGGGCTCCGACAGCAGCGGGGCGGAGGGGCCGCAGCTGCTGCCCGGGCCCGCGGAGATCGCCGCCGCGACCGGGCGCGGCACGGTCGTCCTGGAGGCCGTCACGCAGTCCGGTCCGGCCGCGCCGAAGGTCCGGATGAGCGGCCGGAGCGCGCCGCTGAGCCAGTTCTTCTCGCGGCGGCTGCGGTGGTCGGCGCTGGGCGTCGGGCTCGCGGTGCTCGGGCTCGCGGCGGCCTCCACGTTCACCACGGACGACAACCCCCTGCACGCCACGTACCTCACCCTGCTCGACCTGTTCGCGATGGGCGACCCGGCCATCGGGGACCCCGCCGCCCGCCAGATCATCCAGATCCTCTCCGGCATCGCGGGCCTGATGCTCCTGCCGCTGCTGGTGGCGGGGGTCTTGGAGGCGTTCGGCTCGCTGCGCAGCGCGTCCTCGCTGCGGCGGCCGCCGCGCGGGCTGTCCGGGCACGTGGTGCTGCTCGGGCTCGGCAAGATCGGCACCCGGGTCCTGGTGCACCTGCGGGAGCTGGGCATCCCGGTGGTCTGCGTGGAGGAGGACCCGGACGCGCGGGGCATCCCCCTCGCCCGGCGGCTGCACGTGCCGGTGGTACTCGGTGACGTCACGGACGAGGGGGTGCTCGAAGCGGCCAAGATCGGCCGCTCCCGCGGGCTCCTCGCGCTGACGAGCATCGACACGACGAACCTGGAGGCAGCGCTGTATGCCAGGTCCCTCAAGCCCAGCCTGCGGGTGACGGTCCGGCTCTTCGACGACGAGTTCGCCACGGCGGTCTACCGCACGCTGCGCACGGCGCACCCGCAGGCGATCACCCGCTCCCGCTCGGTCTCCCATCTGGCGGGCCCGTCCTTCGCGGTCGCGATGATGGGCCGGCAGATCCTGGGCGCAATCCCGGTCGAACGCAAGGTGCTCCTGTTCGCGGCGGTGGAGGTTGGCGGCCACCCCCAGCTGGAGGGCCGCACGGTGGACCAGGCGTTCCGCGAGGGCGCGTGGCGCGTGCTGGCCCTGGACGTGGCCCCCAACGGCGCCCCCGAGGGCGCCCTCGTCTGGAACCTCCACCCCGGCTACGTACTCCGCCCGACGGACCGCGTGATCATCGCCGCCACACGCCGCGGCCTGGCGGAGCTCCTGGGCCGCCGGGCACTCACGCGACGCTGAGGGGCGCCCCGGACCGGGGCGCGCGCTCATCTACGGGCGCCAGCCCCGGCGACACAGGACGACGCGGTATCCGTCCGGGTCCTCCACCGTCACCCCCCACTCGTTCCAGTACGGGTTCGGCGAGCCGACCCTCGTACCGCCGCAGGCGAGCAGCCGGTCCACCAGGTCGTCCGGGACCGGCCCGTCCAGGTACAGGACGAGCAGGTCCTCCTCGGTGGGCCGGGGCTCGACCGGCCCCCGCGTGAGCTCCAGATGCCAGGAGGCACCGGGGTGCCCCACCATAAGAAGGTCATGCGTCCCCGGCTCCCGTTCCGCGGCGGCGCGGAAGAGGACCGTCAGCCCCAGCCCCGCCACCCAGAACCGCTCGGCGGCGGCGAGATCACGGGAGGGCCGGGCGAGGCGGACATGCGTCTCGGCGGTGAATGACACGGGCGTCCCTTCGTCGGGCGGCACGCGCGGCCGCGCACGAAGCGGCAGCGTATGAGGCGGTCCGGCCCGCGCACATCGGCCATCGGTCCTGGTCCCCGGGAAGGAATACGCCGCCCCCTCCCCCCGTTGTACGAGGCGTTCAGATAGTTCAAGGTTCAACAAACAGCGATCAGGAGGCGGGCGCCATGCAGTTCGGGATCTTCACCGTCGGGGACGTCACCACCGACCCCACCACCGGTACGACGCCGAGCGAGCACGAGCGGATCAAGGCCACCGTCGCCATCGCGCGGAAGGCCGAGGAGGTCGGGCTCGACGTCTTCGCGACCGGTGAGCACCACAACCCGCCGTTCGTCCCCTCGTCACCGACCACCACGCTCGGCTACATCGCGGCGCAGACGAAGAACATCGTCCTGTCGACCTCGACCACGCTGATCACCACCAACGACCCGGTGAAGATCGCCGAGGACTACGCGACGCTCCAGCACCTCGCGGACGGCCGCGTGGACCTGATGATGGGGCGCGGCAACACCGGCCCGGTGTACCCGTGGTTCGGCAAGGACATCCGCCAGGGCATCCCGCTCGCCATCGAGAACTACGCCCTGCTGCACAAGCTGTGGCGGGAGGACGTCGTGGACTGGGAGGGCAAGTTCCGTACGCCGCTCCAGTCGTTCACCGCGACCCCGCGTCCCCTGGACGGCGTGCCGCCGTTCGTCTGGCACGGCTCCATCCGCTCGCCGGAGATCGCCGAGCAGGCCGCGTACTACGGCGACGGCTTCTTCCACAACAACATCTTCTGGCCCATGGAGCACACGAAGAAGATGGTGCGGCTGTACCGCCAGCGGTACGCGCACTACGGGCACGGCACCGCCGAGCAGGCGATCGTCGGCCTCGGCGGCCAGGTGTTCATGCGGAAGAACTCGCAGGACGCGGTACGCGAGTTCCGCCCGTACTTCGACAACGCGCCGGTCTACGGCCACGGGCCCTCGATGGAGGACTTCACCCAGCAGACGCCGCTGACCGTGGGCTCCCCCCAGGAGGTCATCGAGCGGACGCTGACCTTCCGCGACGCGGTCGGCGACTACCAGCGCCAGCTGTTCCTGATGGACCACGCGGGCCTGCCGCTGAAGACGGTTCTGGAGCAGCTGGACATCCTCGGCGAGGAGGTCGTCCCCGTGCTGCGCAAGGAGTTCGCCGCGCTGCGCCCGGCCGGTGTCCCCGAGACCGCGCCGCTGCACCCCGCCTACGCCGCCACGAAGGAGAGCTGACCGTGTTCGCCACCGCACCCGTGAGGATCGTCGCCGTATCGGCCGGCCTCAGCAACCCGTCCTCGACCCGGCTGCTGACCGACCGGCTGGCCGCCGCCACCCGCGAGCGGCTGGAGGCCGGGCAGGACCGCCCGGTCGACGTCCGGGTGATCGAGCTCCGCGACCTGGCCGCGGACATCGCGAGCCACCTGGTGTCCGGCTTCCCGCCGCCCGCCCTGGCGGACGCGCTCGCGGCGGTGACGGAGGCCGACGGCCTGATCGCGGTCACCCCGGTGTTCACCGCCTCGTACAGCGGACTGTTCAAGTCGTTCTTCGACCTGGTCGAGAACACCGCCCTGACCGGCAAGCCCGTGCTCGTCGCCGCCACCGGCGGCACCGCCCGGCACTCGCTGGTCCTGGAGCACGCGATGCGCCCGCTCTTCGCCTACCTGCGCGCCGTCACGCTGCCGACCTCGGTCTACGCGGCGTCGGAGGACTGGGGCGCGTCCGGCGACGAGTACGCCGAGGGCCTGCCCGCCCGCATCCGGCGCGCGGGCGGCGAGCTGGCGGACGCCGTCACGGGCGGACACGCGGTCTCCGGCGCGGCCAGGACGCCCGGCCCGGACGACGAGGTGATCCCCTTCGAGCAGCAGCTCGCGGCCCTGCGCCCGGCCTGACCGGACCCACGGAGATCGCCGTTTCGCCCGTTTTGACTAGAGTCGTACGGGAACGCGTGATCCAAGCACAACCGCAGAACCGAGCTGGAGGCAGAGATGGGCAGGATCGTGGTGGGCGTCGACGGCTCCGAGTCGTCGGTCAAGGCACTGCACTGGGCCGTACGCCAGGCGGAGCTGACCGGTGACACGGTGGAGGCCGTAAACAGCTGGGAGTACCCCGCTACCAGCTGGGCCTCGATGATGCCGGGCCTCCCGGAGGACTTCGACCCCCAGGCCATGGCCACGGTGTCCCTCACCGAGACCCTGGAGGAGGCGCTGGGCGCCCAGGGCGCCGCCGCCGTCAGCAAGGTCGTCGTGATCGGCAACCCGGCGCAGGCCCTGCTCGACCGGGCCGAGGGCGCGAACCTGCTGGTCGTGGGCGCCCGCGGCTACAGCGGCTTCAAGGCGACCCTGCTCGGCTCGGTCAGCCTGCACGTCACCCAGCACGCCGCCTGCCCGGTGACCGTCGTCCGCAACTGATCCGCCGTACGCAAGGGA
Source organism: Streptomyces sp. NBC_00523 (assembly GCF_036346615.1). Lineage (NCBI taxonomy): Bacteria > Bacillati > Actinomycetota > Actinomycetes > Kitasatosporales > Streptomycetaceae > Streptomyces > Streptomyces sp. NBC_00523. The sequence goes on from NZ_CP107836.1 coordinate 3,561,297, forward strand.
GGGCCCCGCACCACGCGTGGTGCGGGGCCCTCCCGCGTACTCACAGCTCCACGACGTCCGCCACCGCACACGCCACGTTGTCCGGCGCACCGGCCGCCTCCGCGAGCCCGATCAGCGCGCCCACGGCGGTGGACGGCCCGTCCGCCCCCGCCAGCACCCGCGCCAGCTCCCCGCCGTCCACGACCGCCGAGAGCCCGTCCGAGCAGAGGAGGTAGCGGTCGCCGGGCAGCGCGTCCCGGACGTCCACATCGGGCCCGGAGCCGTACGGGCCGTCCCCGGACAGCACCTTGAGGAGCATCGCCCGCTGCGGGTGGGAGAACGCCTCCTCCTCCGTCAGCGAACCGTCGTCGACCATCGACTGGACCAGGCTGTGATCGTGCGTGATCCGGAACAGCTCGCCCCCGCGCAGCAGATAGGCCCGCGAGTCCCCGATGTGCACGAGCCCCAGCCGCGAGCCCGTCCACATCATCGCCGTCAGCGTCGTGCCGGACTCCTCCGGCGCCGCGCTCCCCGCCACCGCGTCCCGCACCGCGAGCGCCGCCCGCTCCGCCGCGTCGTGCAGGAGGTTCAGCAGCTCCGCCGCCGGCACCGCGCCCGGCGCGACCGGCTTCAGGGCCTCGATCGCGGCCGTGCTGGCCCCCGCCCCGCCCGCGCCGAACCCGTCGGCGACCGCGAGCAGCCGGGCTCCGGCGTAGACCGCGTCCTGGTTGGTCTCACGCACCGCACCCGTGTCGGTGCGGGCCGCGTAGCGGATTCCGAGCGTGCCCACCGATGTCATGACGTCCTCCGTCGACAGCTGGTCGATGAGGAAGGCCGCGAGGTCACGGCGCGCCGCCGTCTCCGCCTCGACGCGTGCCCAGTACGCCCGGATCGCCGCGGCGGCCGCGCCGGAGTCCAGCGCGATCACCTCCCTGATCCGGGCGAGCGGCATCCCGATCCGGCGCAGCCAGGCCACCAGCCGGGCCGCCCGCACCTGCGCCGGGTCGTAGTACCGGTAGCCGTTCACCGGGTCGACCAGGGCCGGCGGGAGCAGACCGAGCTCGTCGTAGCGGCGCAGCGCCTTCGCGGAGAGCCGGGACAGCCGGGCGAACGCCCCGATCGTCACCAGCTCCGCGCCGGGGCCCCGCCCCTGCCCGTACTCCGTCACCGCACGCCTCCTCATACCGGGCGGACTCCCCGCCCCGGCACACTCGATCCTTGGCCTTCCCCCGGGGAGAAGGTCAAGGATCGCTGACGTGCGGGTGGGCGCGGGCGTCACTCCCGCGTGTAGAAGTAGTAGTACGAGGCGAGCAGTCCGCCGGCCCCGAGGATCAGTCCGAGCACCGAAGCGGACAGGATGCTCGCGCCGGACAGGCTGTAGAGGAAGCCGATCGAACCGCCGGTCAGCACCCCGTACGCGGCGGCCCGCAGCTCGCGCGGCAGCCGGTTCTGGATGCGGCCGAGCCCGAAGCAGAGCACCGCGAGCGCGGCGCCGGAGACGAGCCCGAGGGCCAGCCGGGTGCCCGTGAGGACCCCGCCGCCGCGGACGATGGCGGTCGCGTAGCAGCCCATGATCACGCCCAGCGTGACCGGGATCGCCCAGCTGAGGACCGGGCGGTGCCGGGTGGGCATCGCGTGCCTCCCGCGTGCCGGCACCGAAGCTTGTGCGGCCATGGCAGAGAGCTCCTTCCGTCGCCCCCGCTTTCCCTCCAGAGCACACCTGGTCGGGCCGCCCGGCAACTCGGATGGCCCATGGCCCGGGGCGCGCCGGCACCATCCGGGATTCCCTGGAGGGGTGCGGACGTATTTCTCGGTGGCCCTGTCGGCGGTACTGCTGGTGCTGCTGGCCGTCCTGGTGCCGCTGAGCGCGCTGTCCGCCTGGGTCGACCTGGAGATCGACGACACGGACCGTTACGTGGCCGCCGTCTCCCCGCTCGCCGACGACCCCGCGGTCCGGAGCACCGTCGCGGACCTGATCACCGACGGCGCGATGAAGCAGATCGACGTCGGCCCGCTCCAGAGCACCGTGCGCGAGTTCCTGCACCAGGCCGTGCAGTCCTTCACCACCACGGAGGCCTTCCAGGACGCCTGGACCGCCGCCAACCGCACCGCGCACGAGACGGTCACCGCCGCGCTGGACGGGCAGAGCGGCGAGAGCGTCACGATCGACCTGGCGCCCGTCACGGAGCAGGTGAGGCAGAACCTGATCGACAACGGGGTGCCGTTCGCCGATCAGATCCCCGTCCAGCACACCGACATCCAGCTGGTCTCCGCCGACCGCGCGGACCAGCTGCGGCAGAGCTTCCGGTGGCTGCGGAACGCGAGCGTGTGGCCGGCCGTCGGCACGCTCGTCTTCGCGCTGCTCGCCCTCGTGCTCGCCTGGACGCGCGGCGGGCCCGGCCGCCGCGCCCGGGCCATGGCCGCGCTGGCCGGCACCGCCGTGGCGGGCGCGGGCTTCGCGCTCGGCGCGCTGGTGCTGCGCGGGCTGCTGGCGCTGGCCCGCGACCGGGTCCTCGACGAGGTCCCGGACAGCGACACCGGCGCCGCGGCGGCCGTCTACGACGCGCTGACCTCGTCGCTGCGCACCACGGTGTGGGTCGTCTTCGGCCTGGGCCTGGCCGTCGCGGTGTGCGCGGCGGCGGCCCGGATCTGGGCCCAGCGGGTACTGCCGGCACCGGCGGATTGACGCGGCCGCTCCCGCCGGAGCTGCCCGACTGGGAGGTGTACGGATGCGAGCCATCGCCGTCAGCGCGCTGCGGGCCGACCCGGTGCTGGTCGAGCTGCCCAAGCCGGAGCCCCGGCCCGGCGAGGTCCGGGTACGCGTCGAATACGCCTCGCTCAACCCGCTGGACTGGCAGGTCGCGGACGGCTCCGCCGGTGAACTCGCCCCGGCGCCCCGGTCCTTCCCGTTCGTCCTCGGCGTCGACTACGCGGGCCGCGTCGACATGATCGGCGGTGGCGAGAACCGTTTCCGGGTGGGCGACCCGGTCTTCGGGCGGGCGGCCGTCGCGGAGGCGTGCGGCTCGTACGGGGACTACCTGTGCGTGGAGCAGGACTCCGCCATCGCCCTCGTCCCGCGCGGCCTCGACGCCCGGGCCGCCGCCGCGCTCCCGTCCGCCGGGATGGCCGCCGCCCAGATCCTGGAGGCGGTCGCGCTGCGCGGCCACGAGACCCTGCTGGTCGTCGGGGCGGCGGGCGGCGTCGGCTGCTGTCTGACCCAGCTCGCCCGGGCGCGGGACGTCCGGGTGATCGCGGCGGTACGCGGTGACGAGCGTTCCAGGATGGGGTCGTTGGGCGCGGCCGCCTCGGTGGACCTGACGGACGGCCCGCCCGCCGAGGCGCTGCGCAGGGCCTGCCCGGACGGCATCGACGCGCTGGCCGACCTGGCGTCGGCGGACCCGGACGCGTTCGCGGCGCACGCGGCGGCGGTCCGGCCGGGCGGCATCGCGCTCTCGGCCCGGGGCGCCGCCGCCGGGGCCCGGCTGCCCGGGGGCGTCAGGGGCGTCGACTTCCGCCTCGACCCGAGCCCGGTCCTGCTCGACGTGCTGGCGGCAGGCGCGGCGGACGGCATCCTGCGCGTGCCCGTCGACGCCGAACTGCCGTTGGAGGACGCGCCGCTGGCCCTGGCCCGCAACCGGGCGGGCGGGGCGCGCGGCAAGACCGTGATCGTGGTGCACGCGTCCGGTCACCGCTGAGGCCGGGGCTTCCGCGCTAGTCCGTCGGGCCGGGGCCCATTCCGCGCAGCCGGTCCATCTCGCGGCGGTCCCGCTTCGTCGGCCTTCCCGCGCCCCGGTCGCGTACCGGGACCTCGATCGCGGCCTCGCGCGGCGGCGGAGGCGGGCTGTTGTCGATGAAGCACTCGGCGGCCACGGGCGGGCCCACCCTCTTCTTCACCAGCTTCGACACGACGACGACCCGGTCCCGGCCCGCGTGCCGGAGCCGCACCTCGTCACCGACGCGCACCGGCTGTGCGGGCTTGGCCCGTTCGCCCGCGACCTTCACATGACCCGCGCGGCAGGCGGCAGCGGCCTGCGCCCGGGTCTTTGTGAGCCGGACCGACCAGATCCAGACATCGACCCGGACACTGCCCTCCGTCTGCGGAGCCTCACCCGAAACCATGCGTCCGACTGTAAGCGGTGGCCCGGGGCGGCACGTTCCCGCGTCAACTCGACGCCTGTGCGGTGCAGGTGACATGGGGGCGACGTGAACGCCCGTACAGGGCCTCAGGACTCGGTCCGGGCTCGGTTCGCTCTCGGTTGTCCCACATGCGGGCCGTGCCATCGAACGGCCTTATCCGGCCGCTAACCTTACGTATCCGCCCTGGCCAGGGATCAATTCCCGCAGTACGGACATTCATCGCACCCAACTCACGCGAAAGGCTCGCCCATGGGCATTCGGAGCTTGCTGCGCAAGGTGTTCGGCCGTGACCGCACGGACCAGGACGACCCGACGACGGCCACGGTCCCGCCCCAGGGCGAGCACACGAGCGCCACGGCCTCGGAGCCGGACGAGGCACCCGTCACGATCTCGGTGCCGGCCCCCGCGTCGTCCGAGGAGGACGAGGACGCCAAGGCGTCGGACCTGGTGGCCGCGGCCTTCGACAACCCGGCCGCACCCACGGTCCCGGCCCAGGGCAAGGGCCCGGACGCGGTGGCTCCTGCGGAGCCGGTTACGGAGACCGCCGAGGTGGAGTCGCCCGAGCCGGCCGCTGTGGCCGAGGCCCCGGTGACGGCCGCCGAGCCGGAGGCCCCTGAGCCGGTCGCGGAGACCGAGGCGCCCGAGCCCGTCGCCGTGGCCGAGGCGCCCGAGCCCGTCGCCGAGCCGGAGCCGGTCGCGGAGACCGACGCCCCCGTGGCGGAGCCGGAGGCGCCGGAGGCCGAGGCCCCGAAGCCGGCCGCCGAGGCCATCGCGGAGCCCGAGCCCGTCGTGGCCTCGGAGACCCCCGAGCCCGAGCCGGTCATCGCGAGCGAGACCCCGCAGCCGGAGCCCGTGGCCGAGCCCGCGCCCGTCGCGGAGCCCGAGCCGAAGGCCGCCGCCGAACCGGCCCCCGTAGCGACCCCCGAGCCGGAGGCCGCCGCCCCCGCGCCGATCGTCATCGACATGGACCCCGAGCCTGAGCCCGAGGCGGCCCCGGCGGCTCCGGCCGCCAGCGGCAAGCCCGCGCTCACCCTCGCCAAGGTCAAGGCGCGGGCGCCCGAGCTGGCGGGGGCGTACAAGGCGGCGCAGGCCGGGCTGAAGGCGCACGGGCTGACCGGGCTGCGCGCCACCGTCTATCTGGTCCTGGACCGCTCCGGCTCCATGCGCCCGTTCTACAAGGACGGCAGCGCCCAGCACCTGGGCGACCGCACGCTCGCGCTCGCCGCGCACCTGGACGAGAGCGCCACCGTGCAGGTCGTGTTCTTCTCGACCGACATCGACGGCACCGGCACGGTCGAGCTGGACGGCCACGAGGGCCGGATCGACGCGCTCAACGCGGGCCTCGGCCGCCTCGGCCGGACGAACTACCACCACGCGGTCGAGGAGGTCGTCGCGCACTACGAGAAGTCCGGGGCGACCGGCCCCGCGCTGGTGGTCTTCCAGACGGACGGGCCCCCGGACGTCCGGCAGGCCGCCCGCCAGGCGATCGACGCGGCGGCCCGGCTGCCGCTGTTCTTCCAGTTCGTCGCGTTCGGCGAGACGGACGGCAAGGGCTTCGACTTCCTGCGGAAGCTGGACGCCCCGAACACCGGCTTCTTCCACGCGGGCCCCGCGCCCCGCGAGGTCCCGGACGCCACGTTCTACCGCGAGCTGCTGGCCGCACTCCCCGCGTGGGTGGCCACGCGTTCCTGAGACGCCGGGAGGCGTACGGTCACGGCGAGCCCGCCCCCGGGGCCCGGCACCGCCGTGACCGTACCGCCGTGGGCCAGCGCGATGGACCGCACGATCGACAGGCCGAGCCCCGAGCCCGGCCCCATCCGGTCCTTGCCCTCGCCCCGCCGGAACGGCTCGAACAAGCCGGGGATGTCCGCCGCGTCCACCACCGGTCCGGTGTTGCGGACCTCCAGCAGGACCCCGGCACCGGCCGGGACCACCGATACGTCGACGCTTCCGCCGGACACGTTGTACGTCACCGCGTTGGCCAGCAGGTTCGCCACCAGCTGGGCCAGCAGCAGCCGGTTCCCCCGCACCGGGCACGGCCGGGTGTCGAGCCGGACGTCCGGGTGCCGGGCCGCCTCCTCGGCCACCACCCGGGCCAGGTCCACCGGTTCCCGCTCGCTCTTGTCGAGCCCCCGCTCGCTGCGGGCCAGGACGAGCAGTCCGTCGATGAGCCGTTCGCTGCGCCGGTTGTTGTCCAGGAGCGTCTGCCGCGTCCGGACGAGGTCCTCCGGCGTCGGATCGTCCAGACCGACCTGGATCGCCGCGCGCTGGGTGGCCAGCGGGGTGCGCAGCTCGTGCGAGGCGTTGGCGATGAACCGCCGCTGGCTGTCGAAGGCCCGCTCCAGCCGGGCGAGCAGCGCGTCGAGCGTGTCGCCCAGCTCCTTCAGCTCGTCGTCCGGCCCGCTGGAGGCGATCCGCTCGTGGAGCGTGTGCGCGGAGAGCTTGCGCGCCTTGGCGGTCATGGCGTGGACGGGCCGCAGGACCCGGCCCGCCGTCCACCAGCCGACGCCCACCGCGCAGGCCGTCATCACCAGCAGCGCGGCGGTGGACCAGATGAGCAGCTGGTGGCCGGCCGCGTCGCTGACGTGGTCGGTGAGGTCGTAGACCGTCGGCGGGCCGAGTCTGCGGTGGCTGACGAGCGGCCCGTTGACCGCGTAGCCGGGCTGGACCACGACGGCGGTGTCCGCGATGGCACGCGCCTGCGAGTCCGTACCGGCGCGGGAGGCCAGGTTCACCGTGGCCAGCAGAGCCGTGCCGAGGACCAGGAAGACCCCGCCGTAGACGAGGGCGATGCGGGTTCTGATCGTGGCGTGCGACAGCCGGGCCCATCGCTTCACAGCGCGTACCCCACGCCCTGGACGGTACGGATCACGGCCGGTTCACCGAGCTTGCTCCGCAGCTTGCTCATGCAGACCCGGACGGCCCCGGTGAAGGGGTCGGCGTTGGCGTCCCAGGCCCGTTCCAGCAGCTCCTCCGCGCTGACCGTCGCGCCGTCCGCCTCCAGGAGCAGCTGGAGCACGGTGAACTCCTTCGGCGACAGGTCCAGGTCCCGTCCGTCCCGCGTCGCCGACCGCCGTACGGCGTCGAGCCGGATGCCGTACCGCTCCAGCTGCGGCGGTACGGGGCGGGCGCTGCGCCGCCGCAGGGCGCGTACGCGGGAAATCAACTCGGGAAACTCGAACGGCTTGCCCAAGTAGTCGTCGGCGCCCAGGTCGAGCCCGGCGACCCGGTCCTCCATCGACCCGGCGGCCGTCAGCATCAGGATCCGGGTCCGGGAGCCGGAGGCGACGAGCCCGCGCGCCACGTCGTCGCCGTGCACCCGGGGCAGATCGCGGTCCAGGACGACCACGTCGTAGTCGTGCAGCCCCAGGTACGCCTGGGCGGCATCACCGCTGTACACCGTGTCGACGGCGAAGCCCGCCCGCCGCAGCCCGGTGGCGACCAGCTCCGCGAGGATTTCCTCGTCCTCGGCGACCAGTACCCGCATCGTGATGTCCCTCGCCTCGTGCATGCGTGTCCACTCCCTCCCAGGATGCGTCCTTGATACGGGAAGAGAGGTTTCGCAAAGCTCTCCGGCCGAGGTGGTTCAGCGGCCCAGCGCCTCCGCGTCCCCCATCACGATGACGGGCTTCATGGCCGGGTCGAGGGCGCCCAGGAGTTGCTTCATCCGGTCCTCGGTGACCGAGACACAGCCCTGGGTCGGCCCCCCGTGGTCCACGTGCACCCAGATCCCGCCGCCGCGCTCCTCGCCCAGGGGGCGGGTGTGGTCGAGCGGGGAGGTGCCGGGGAGGCGGTTGTAGTCGATGGCGACGACGTAGTCGAAGGAGCCCTCCAGCGGCTCCCCGTGGAACCCCTCGCCCGTCACGCGGAAGTCCGGGCTCAGGTCGTACGGGAGGGCCGTGTCCGGGGGCACGAGGCGGCCGCCCGCCGCGGTCAGCGTGAAGACCCCGATCGGTGAGCGCAGATCGCCCTCCCAGTGCTCGCCGGTCCAGCCGTTGAGGGCGTTGTGGGCGGGCCAGGGGCCCAGCGTGGCCCGCCAGCCCGGCCCGGCGGGCCCGTCGCGGGTGTAGAGGACGGCGGTCGACCGGTTGGAGTCCACCGAGTCCCCGGTCACCACGAACGCCTGCCGGGCCGTGGCCGGGACCGCCGCCCGGGTCTTCGGCCCGAGGCCGGGGAGCTCCGCGGGCTGCGGCGAGGCCGCCGGGGCCGACGGCAAGGACGACCACCCTCGCGGCGCCCCGGCGGAGACCGCAGCGGAGGCCCCTGCGGACGCCGCGGCCCCGGGCGGCCCCGGTACGCCCTTGATCCGCGCCGGCTCCGTGGCGGCCCCGCTCATCTCCGTACCGGCGAAGCCGCCCGCCCCGCAGCCGGCGAGCAGCACGAGCAGGATGAGCAGGATGAGCAGGATGAGGGAGCAGACGACGTGCGGCAGGCGCAGGGGTGCGTGCGAACGGGGCACGGGCACGGAGGGCTCCTCAGCAGTGGATGCGCCGATGTCGGCCCAGCCAGTCATTGCCGCCCGCGTCACCGCCCAATCCGGGGCGGAGCCCATCCGGCCGTAACCGTTCAGGTGATTCCTGTGCTTAATCGGAACCGCTGCGTGCCTCTCACGCGAACAGCCCCCGGCCAGTGGCGGCCGGGGGCTGTTTCACGTGAAACAGGTGGAACTACTTCTGCGCGTCCTTCGCCGGCGCGGCCGGCTTGCGGAGCTGGATGTTGAGCTCGCGGAGGCGGGTCTCCTCCAGGACGGTGGGCGCGCCCATCATCAGGTCCTGCGCGTTGCCGTTGAGCGGGAAGGCGATCGTCTCGCGGATGTTCGGCTCGTCGGCGAGCAGCATCACGATGCGGTCGACGCCCGGGGCGATGCCGCCGTGCGGCGGGGCGCCGAGGCGGAACGCCTTGAGCATGCCCGCGAACTCGCGCTCCACGGTCTCGCGGTCGTAGCCGGCGATCTCGAACGCCTTGATCATCAGCTCGGGCTCGTGGTTCCGGATGGCGCCGGAGGACAGCTCGATGCCGTTGCAGACGATGTCGTACTGCCAGGCGAGAATGTCCAGCGGGTCCTTCTCCTCCAGGTCCTTCAGGCCGCCCTGGGGCATCGAGAAGGGGTTGTGGGAGAAGTCGATCTTTCCGGTCTCCTCGTCCTTCTCGTACATCGGGAAGTCGACGACCCAGCAGAACCGGAAGACGCCCTCCTCGAAGTGGCCGGCCCGCTTGGCGGCCTCGACGCGAACGGCGGACATGATCTTGGAGACCTCTTCGAACTCGCCCGCGCCGAAGAAGACGGCGTGACCCGGGACGAGCGAGAGCCGCTCGGTGAGCGTCTTGACGTCGCTCTCGGTGAGGAACTTGGCGATCGGCCCGGCCAGCGTGCCGTCCTCGCCGACGCGCACCCAGGCGAGGCCCTTGGCGCCGTGCTCCACGGCGTACTCGCCGAGGCCGTCGAAGAACTTACGGGACTGGCCCGCCGTGTCCGGGACCGGAAGGGCACGGACGTGCTTGCCGGCGAACGCCTTGAACTCCGAGTCCGCGAAGACGTCGGAGATGTCGACCAGTTCCAGCTTGGCGCGCAGGTCCGGCTTGTCGTTGCCGTACTTCAGCATCGACTCGCGGAACGGAATGCGCGGGAACGGCGAGGTGACGTGGCGGCCGTTGCCGAACTCCTCGAAGAGCTCGGTCATCAGCTTCTCGATCGGCCGGAAGACGTCCTCCTGCTCCACGAAGGACATCTCGACGTCGAGCTGGTAGAACTCGCCGGGCGAGCGGTCGGCGCGGGCGTCCTCGTCGCGGAAGCAGGGCGCGATCTGGAAGTAGCGGTCGAAGCCCGAGATCATCAGCAGTTGCTTGAACTGCTGCGGGGCCTGCGGCAGCGCGTAGAACTTGCCGGGGTTCAGCCGGGACGGGACGACGAAGTCACGGGCGCCCTCGGGGGAGGTCGCGGTGAGGATCGGCGTCGCCATCTCGTTGAAGCCGAGGGCGACCATCTTGGAGCGGATCGAGGCGATCACGGCGGAGCGCAGCATGATGTTGCGGTGCATGCGCTCGCGGCGCAGGTCCAGGAAGCGGTACTCCAGGCGCCGCTCCTCGTTCACGCCGTCGTCGGCGTTGATCGTGAAGGGCAGCGGGCCGGCCTCGCCCAGCACCTCGACCTCGGAGACCTCGATCTCGATCTCGCCGGTCGGCAGGTCCGGGTTGACGTTCTCGGTGCCGCGCGCGGAGACCTTGCCGTCGATCCGGACGACGGTCTCCTTGGTGAGCTTCGCCAGGGCCTCGTTGCCCGGCGTGCCGGGGCGGGCGACGAGCTGCACGAGACCGTAGTGGTCGCGCAGATCGATGAAGAGGATGCCGCCCAGGTCTCGGCGATTGTGCAGCCAGCCGCTCAGCCGGACGTCGGTGCCGACGTCAGAGGCGCGGAGCTCGCCGCAGGTGTGGGACCTGTACCGATGCATCGTCGTTCATCCAGTCTTCGCGGTTGGGGGAAATTCAGCCCTCCCAGGCTACCGCCCGCGACCGGAGCGTTTCATTGTCATTGTCCGAGCCAAGATCGTCCGGGGGACCGCACCCGTGCCCTTGCCGCGCATGCCGGTTTAAAGTGGGGCAATGCGCACCGAGGATGTGCTGGCCGCGACCGCGACCGGGCTGTGGCGCTGGGACAACGGAGCCGGGACGGTCACGCTCGACGCGGAGGCCGCCCGACTCCTTGAGCTGCCCGCCGAGCCCGGCGTCTTCCGCGAATCGGAGGTCCGCTCCCGCTTCCACCCCGTCGACTGGAACGAGATCGCCGGGGTGGTCAGCCTTGCCGTGGCCGAGGGCACCCTGGCCGAGGCCCGGCTGCGCATCGTGGACGGCAGCGGCCGGGTCCTGCGCACGGTGCGCAGCCGCTCCAAGCCGGTCCCGGCCGGTGAGTGCCGCCGGGACTACGTGCTCGTCGGCACGCTCCAGGAGGTCGCCGAGCCCCCGCCGGGCACCGTCGGGACGCACACCGCGATCACCGGCGACTGGCGGCGCTCCCGCGAGGCGTTCCTGCTGGACGCGGGGCGGGCCCTGGCAGAGGCCGGGTCCACCACGGAGGTGCTGCGGGTCGCCTACTCGCTCTCCATGCCCGGGTTCTCGCCGGACGGCCTGGCGGTCTTCGGCGTCGAGGGCGAGCGGCTGACGGTCGTCGGGCAGCACGGGCACTCCCTCAGCGACGAGGGGCCCTTCACCGACATGCCGCTGGACACGGACTACCCGGCCACGGAGGTCGTGCGGACGGGCCGGGCGATCTATCTGCCGACGCCGGAGGAGTACCGGGACCGCTACCCGGCCACCTGGCCGATGGCCCGGCGGTTCGGGCGCCGCTCCTGGGCCTTTCTGCCGCTGATCGTGTCCGGGCGCACGATGGGGACCTGGATGGCCGGCTTCCGGCACCCGGTGGCCTTCTCGCCGGACGAGCGGTCGGTGCTGACGACCGTGGCCCGGATGCTCGCCCAGGCGCTGGACCGGGCGGGCGCCGCCGACACCGAGCGGGAGCTGTCGCTGGGCCTCCAGCGCACGATGATGCCCTCGCTCGGCCCGGACATCCCGGGGATGACCGTGGCGGCGCGCTATGTGCCGACGGGCGGCGGCCTCCAGGTCGGCGGCGACTGGTACGACCTGATCCCGCTGCCCAGCGGCCGCATCGCGCTCGTGATCGGTGACGTCCAGGGCCATGACGTGCGGGCGGCGGGCCTCATGGGCCAGCTCCGGATCGCCCTGCGTGCGTACGCCTCCGAGGGGCACCGCCCGGACGCGGTGCTGGCGCGCGCCTCGCGCTTCCTCTCCGGCCTCACCGACCCCGGCGAGGACGACGACTCCACGGCCGCGCGCTTCGCGACCTGCCTGTACGCGGAGGCCGACCCGGAGACCGGCGTGCTGGACATCGCGCGGGCCGGCCACCCGGACCCGGTGGTGATGACCGCCGACGGCACCGCCGTCATCCGACAGACCGAGGGCGGGCTGCCGCTGGGCATCGAGGCGGACGCGGGCTATCCGACGACCCGGGTCGTGCTGCAGGCCGGGGAAACGATCATGCTCTGCACGGACGGGCTGATCGAGACGGGCGGCCACGACCTCGCCACCGGCTGGGTCCGGCTCCGGCCGATCCTGGAACGGCACACCGGCGACCTGGAGAAGCTCGCGGACGCGCTGGTGCAGGCGGTGCACGGGCCGGGCTCGCACTACACGACCGGGCCGCTCGCGGACCGGCGCGAGGACGACGTGGCGGTGCTGCTGCTGCGGCGCGAGGGCTCCGTCACGTCCCCGCCCGCGCCCCGGCGGACCGCGCTGTCCATCGCCCAGGCGGAACCGGAGCGGATCTCGACGGCCCGGCAGCTGCTGCGGGAGCTGCTGCACGACTGGGCGGACCCCGACCAGGTCGACGCGGCGGTGCTGCTGCTCTCCGAGGTCGCCACGAACGTGCTGGTGCACACGGACGGGGACGCGCTGATGGTCGCCCAGGCGACCGGGTCGCCGGGGGAACGGTGTCTGCGGGTCGACGTGTCCGACGGCAGCGACGAGCTGCCGCACAAGCGGCGGCCCGGCGAGATGGCGTCCAGCGGCCGGGGCCTGGTGCTGATGGAGATGCTCGCGCACAAGTGGGGCGTCGATCCGCGGGGTGCGGGCAAGTCGATCTGGTTCGAGCTGAACGAGGCCGAGCACCCGGAACCGGCCTTCCCGGACCTGGACCTGGACTAGGACCCGTCCGGCACTAGGAGCCCTCTTCCGGCGCGGTCCGCCCGCCCTTGCGCAGTTCGCCGATGATGCCGAAGGCCGCCGCGCAGAGCGGGACCGCGAGCAGCATCCCGAGGATGCCCGCGACGCTCGCGCCCGCCGTCAGGGCGATGAGGATCATCGCGGGGTGCATCTGGACCGTACGGCTCTGGATCATCGGCTGGAGGATGTGGCCCTCCAGCACCTGGACGGCGAGGACCACCCCGAGTGCCCAGAGCGCGATCGCGAACCCCCGGTCCGCGAGGGCCACCAGCACGGCCACGGCCCCGGAGATGAACGCGCCGAGGTACGGGATGTAGGCGCCGACCAGCACCAGCGCGCCGAGCCCCACCGCGCCCGGCACCCGCAGGATCAGCAGCCCGACCGTGATGCAGACGGCGTCGATCAGGGCGATGAGCGTCGTCCCGCGCATGAAGCCCTGGACGGCCTCGAAGGCCCGCCGGCCCATCGCCTCGACCATGTCGCCGGTGCCGCGCGGGGCCAGGGAGTGGGCGAGGCCCGCGGCCCGGTCCGCGTCACGGAGGAAGAAGAAGGTCAGCAGCAGGGCAAGAACGCTGGTCGCGATGAGCGAGCCGAGGAGGCTGAGGCCCGTGAGGAGCCCGCCCGCGGCGGTCGCGCCGAACTTCTCGACCAGCTTGCGGCCACTGGCCTCCAGGTCGTTCACGTCGATGTCGTCCGCGACCTGGAAGTGGTCGACGACCCACTGCCCGGCGTCCTTCAGCGACTGGACGATCTGGTCGCCGGTCTCGACCAGCGCGGCGACGACGATGTAGCCGGCGCCGCCGACCACGGCGATCAGCACCGCGCAGGTGACCGCGGCGGCCAGCGAGCGGTTCACCCCGTGGGTGGTCATCCGGCGGTGGACGGGGCCGAGCAGCGCCGTACCGAGCAGGGCGAGCAGCACGGGCGTGACGGCGGTCTTGAAGATGATGCACAGCCAGACGGCGACGGCGGCGACACCGGTGACCAGCAGGACGACACCGCACCAGGCGGCGGTCCGCCGGGCGCCCTCGGGCAGGAGTGGCTTCGGGGTCTGCACCCTGCCAGCCGATCACGGCCCGGCAGCGGTGTCCCGCCCGCGCCGCCGTACGAGTGACGGGGCGTCACACGCTGGCGGCCCGGGCAGGAGCGCGGCTCACATGCCGTGGACGGCGGGCACGGTGCCGAGGCGGCCGGCCTGGAAGTCCTCGAAGGCCTGCTTCAGTTCGGCCTGGCTGTTCATCACGAACGGGCCGTAGTGCGCCATCGGCTCGCGGATGGGGCGGCCGCCGAGCAGGACGACCTCCAGGTCCGGGGTGTGCCCGTCCTGCTTCTCGTCCGCGCGCACGGTCAGCGAGGAGCCGGCGCCGAAGACGGCGGTCTGGCCCATGTGGACCGGGCGGCGCTCCGCACCGGCGGTGCCGCGCCCGGCGAGCACGTACGCGAGGCCGTTGAAGTCCTCGCGCCAGGGCAGCGTCACCTCGGCGCCGGGGCGCACGGTGGCGTGGATCATCGTGATCGGGGTGTGCGTGATGCCGGGGCCCTCGTGGCCGTCCAGCTCACCGGCGATCACGCGGAGCAGCGCGCCGCCGTCCGGGGACGCGAGCAGCTGGACCTGGCCGCCGCGGATGTCCTGGTAGCGCGGGGCCATCATCTTGTCGGCCTTCGGCAGGTTCACCCAGAGCTGGAGGCCGTGGAAGAGGCCGCCCGTCATGACCAGGGACTCCGGCGGCGCCTCGATGTGGAGGAGCCCGGACCCGGCGGTCATCCACTGGGTGTCGCCGTTGCCGATGGTGCCGCCGCCACCGTGGGAGTCCTGGTGGATGAAGCTGCCGTCGATCAGGTAGGTCACGGTCTCGAAGCCGCGGTGCGGGTGCCAGGGCGTGCCCTTCGGCTCGCCCGCCGCGTACTCCACCTCACCCATCTGGTCCATCATGATGAACGGGTCGAGGTACTTGTAGTTGATCCCCGCGAAGGCGCGGCGGACCGGGAAGCCCTCTCCCTCGAAGCCGCTCGGCGCCGTGGTCACGGCGAGCACGGGACGGGCCGCGGCGTCGCCGGAAGCGGCCACCTTGGGCAGGGTCAGCGGATTCTCGACGGTCACTGCGGGCATGGGAGCCACCTCCGGGGGACGGTACTGCCATCAATTTAGTTGAATAGTGAACATCCCGCAAGGCACCCCGCATTCCCGCGCGCCCCCGGACAGCCGGAAGGGGCCCGTACCGAGAGCGGTACGGGCCCCTTCCGGAAGCCTCGGGCGGCGGATCAGCCGTACATGCGGCGCATCGCGAAATCGACCATCTGTTCGACGGCCTTGGCGTCGAAGACCATCCGGTGCTCACCCTCCATGTCCAGGACGAAGCCGTAGCCGGTGGGCAGCAGGTCGATCACCTCGGCACCGGTGATCACGAAGTACTTGGAGTCCTTGCCCGCGTACCGCCGCAGCTCCTTGAGCGTGGTGAACATCGGGATCACCGGCTGCTGGGTGTTGTGCAGCGCGAGGAAGCCCGGGTTGTCGCCGCGCGGGCAGTAGACCTTCGAGGTCGCGAAGACCTGCTGGAAGTCCTCGGCGGCCAGCGAGCCGGTCGTGAAGGCCCGTACCGCGTCACCCAGCGACGGCGGCGAGGGTTCGGGGTACAGCGGCTGCTCGCCGTAGCCGCCCCCCATCGGCTGCTGAGCGCCCTGGTTCTGGTCGTAGCCGTACATGGAACAAAGAGTAATCGGCCACATCCGGGGCTCAGGGGGTTGCGTCTTATTACTCACGGGTAGCATCATCGTAGAGGTCACCTGATAGGTCCGGGCCACCCCTCCACGGGGCGCTGCGCGCCACTGCTATTGATTACGGAGCCTTCCCATGGGGCACTACAAGTCGAATCTCCGCGACATCGAGTTCAACCTCTTCGAGGTCCTCGGGCGCGACAAGCTGTACGGCACCGGACCGTTCGCGGAGATGGACGTCGACACCGCGAAGAGCATCCTCGAGGAGGTCGCCCGCCTCGCCGAGAACGAGCTCGCCGACTCCTACGCGGACGCCGACCGCAACCCGCCGGTCTTCGACCCGGAGACCAACACGGCGCCGGTCCCCGACACGTTCAAGAAGTCGTACCAGGCGTTCATGGACTCCGAGTACTGGCGCCTGGGCCTGCCGGAGGAGATCGGCGGCACCACCTCGCCCCGCTCCCTGATCTGGGGCTACGCGGAGCTGCTGCTCGGCTCGAACCCGGCCGTCTGGATGTACTCCTCGGGCCCGGCGTTCGCCGGCATCCTCTTCGAGGAGGGCAACGAGGCGCAGAAGAAGGTCGCCGAGATCGCCGTCGAGAAGCAGTGGGGCTCGACGATGGTGCTGACCGAGCCGGACGCCGGCTCCGACGTCGGCGCGGGCCGCACGAAGGCCGTCGAGCAGGAGGACGGCTCCTGGCACATCGAGGGCGTGAAGCGCTTCATCACCTCGGGCGAGCACGACATGTCGGAGAACATCCTCCACTACGTGCTGGCGCGCCCCGAGGGCGCGGGCCCGGGCACCAAGGGCCTCTCCCTCTTCCTGGTCCCGAAGTACCACTTCGACTGGACCACCGGCGAGCTGGGCGAGCGCAACGGCGTGTACGCGACGAACGTCGAGCACAAGATGGGCCTCAAGGCGTCCAACACCTGCGAGATGACGTTCGGCGACCGCCACCCCGCCAAGGGCTGGCTCATCGGCGACAAGCACGACGGCATCCGCCAGATGTTCCGCATCATCGAGTTCGCCCGCATGATGGTCGGCACGAAGGCCATCGCCACGCTCTCCACCGGCTACCTGAACGCGCTGGAGTACGCCAAGGAGCGCGTCCAGGGCACCGACCTGTCGCAGTTCATGGACAAGGCCGCGCCGAAGGTCACCATCACGCACCACCCCGACGTGCGCCGCTCGCTGATGACGCAGAAGGCGTACGCCGAGGGCATGCGCGCCCTCGTCCTCTACACCGCCTCCGTCCAGGACGCGATCCAGGAGAAGGAGGCCGCGGGCGAGGACGCCAAGGCGCTGCACGGCCTCAACGACCTGCTCCTCCCGATCGTCAAGGGCTACGGCTCCGAGAAGTCGTACGAGCAGCTGGCGCAGTCGCTCCAGACGTTCGGCGGCTCCGGGTACCTCCAGGAGTACCCGGTCGAGCAGTACATCCGCGACGCCAAGATCGACACCCTGTACGAGGGCACCACGGCCATCCAGGGCCAGGACTTCTTCTTCCGGAAGATCGTCCGCGACCAGGGCGTCTCGCTCAACGCGCTCTCCGAGGAGATCAAGAAGTTCCTCGCGGGCGCCCAGGACCACGAGGAGCTGTCCGGTGCGCTGGACAGCCTCGCGAAGGCCGCGGTGGACCTGGAGGCGATCGTCGGCACGATGATCACCGACCTCACCGCGACCGGCGAGGACGTGAAGAACATCTACAAGGTGGGCCTCAACACCACCCGCCTGCTGCTGGCCTCCGGCGATGTCGTCGTCGGCTACCTGCTCCTCAAGGGCGCGGCCGTGGCCGCCGAGAAGCTGCCGACGGCCTCCGCGAAGGACGTCCCCTTCTACCAGGGCAAGATCGCCGCCGCGAAGTTCTTCGCCGCGAACGTCCTCCCGGGCGTCGGCGCCGAGCGCGCGCTCGCCGAGGCCGTCGACAACTCCCTGATGGAGCTGGACGAGGCCGCCTTCTAGGAGCCGCCCCGCACCTCTGCCGCCCGCCGCCCCCGGATCCGTTTCCGGGGGCGGCGGCCGCATGATGGGCACGGTGGGCCGGGGGGCGACAGGGAATCCTTTCGGCCACGTCTGGCTACAGTGAAGAACATGAGTTCCTCCCTCCGCTTCGACCGCGGGCACACCGACGATCTGATGGCCTTCCTGATGGCCTCGCCCTCCCCGTACCACGCCGTGGCCACCGCCGCCGCCCGGCTGGAGAAGGCCGGATTCCGGCAGGTGGAGGAGACCGCGGCCTGGGACGGAACCACCGGCGGCAAGTACGTCCTGCGCGGTGGCGCGATCGTCGCCTGGTACGTGCCGGAGGGCGCCGGGGCGCACACCCCGTTCCGGATCGCCGGTGCGCACACCGATTCGCCGAACCTGCGGGTCAAGCCGATTCCGGACACCGGCGCGTACGGCTGGCGCCAGGTCGCCGTGGAGGTCTACGGGGGCACCCTGCTCAACACCTGGCTGGACCGCGACCTCGGTCTCGCCGGCCGGATCTCGCTCCGCGACGGCACGGACCGGCTGGTTTCGATCGACCGCCCGCTGCTGCGCGTACCCCAGCTCGCCGTGCACCTGGACCGGTCGGCCAACACCGACGGGCTCAAGCTGGACCGGCAGAAGCACATGCAGCCGATCTGGGGGCTCGGGGACGTCGAGGAGGGCGACCTCATCCGGTTCGTCGCCGAGGAGGCGGGCGTCGACGCCGAGGACATCACCGGCTGGGACCTGATGCCGCACCCGGTCGAGCCGCCGGCCTACCTGGGCCGCGACCGCGAGCTGCTGGCCGGGCCGCGCATGGACAACCTGCTCTCGGTGCACGCGGCGACCGCCGCGCTGGCCGCCGTCGCCGGGCAGCCCGACTCCGAGCTGCCGTACATCCCGGTGATGGCCGCCTTCGACCACGAGGAGAACGGCTCGCAGTCGGACACCGGCGCGGACGGACCGCTGCTCGGCACGGTCCTGGAGCGCTCGGTCTTCGCCCGGGGCGGCGGTTACGAGGACCGCGCCCGCGCCTTCGCCGGGACGGTCTGCCTCTCCTCGGACACCGGCCACGCGATCCACCCGAACTACGGGGAGCGCCACGACCCCACGCACCACCCGGTCGTCAACGGCGGACCGATCCTCAAGGTCAACGTCAACATGCGGTACGCCACCGACGGCGGCGGCCGGTCCGTGTTCGCCGCGGCCTGCGAGAAGGCGGGCGTGCCGTGGCAGACGTTCGTCTCCAACAACGCGATGCCCTGCGGCACGACGATCGGCCCGATCACCGCGGCCCGGCACGGCATCAAGACCGTCGACATCGGCGTCGCCATCCTGTCGATGCACAGCGCCCGCGAGCTGTGCGGCGCGGACGACCCGTACCTCCTCGCGAACGCGCTGGCGTCCTTCCTGGCCGGCTGACGCCCGGGCTTCCGGCGGGGGCGGGAGGCTTCCCAACCTCCCGCCCGTGCATGCTCGTTGCCGACCCGGGTACGCGCTCCGTACACGGCCCGGAGGTCCCGGGCCGCCTGGGAGGCGGAACTCATGGGACTCGGCGGATGCATTCTCCTCATCGGCGCTGGGGCGATCCTCGCCTTCGCGACCGACTGGCACCTGGACAGCGTCAACGTCGACCTGGTCGGCTGGATCATGATGATCGTCGGCATCATCGGCGTCTTCGTCTACGCGAGCGTCATCCGGCGCCGCCGGATGGTCGTGCCGCCCACCACGACGGTCGTCTCCGACGACGAACGGCACCTGTGACCGGGGGCGATCCGGCCACACCCTCGGAACACCACGGCGGAATCCCCGATATTCTGGGCACTTGTCCGTGACCCGGAACCGGGCGCGTCAGACCCCGAAGGGGAGCCGCTCGTGGAGTTCCGGCTGCTCGGCACCGTCTGCGTCGACACGCTGACCGGGCCGCTGCCCCTCGGTCCCGCCAAGCGCCGCAGCCTGCTCGCGGCCCTGCTGCTGCACGCCAACACCCCCGTGTCCATGGCGCGGCTGACCGACTGCCTGTGGGACGAGGAGCCTCCGCTCCACGCCCGCACGGTCATCCAGGGCCATGTCTCGCGGCTGCGCGCCCTGCTGGTCGGCGCGGACGCGCAGGCGTACGGGGTCGAGCTGGCGACGCTCGGCGACGCGTACGTCCTCCGGGCGCCGGAGACCCTGCTGGACTCCCAGCGGTTCGAGGAACTGCTGATGCTGGCCCGCGAGCAGCGGGATCCCGCCGACACGGTGCTGATGCTGAAGGAGGCCCTGTCGCTCTGGCAGGGCCCCGCCCTCACCGGCACCTTCGCGAGCGCCCCGCTCCAGGCGGCCGCGCACGCCCTGGAGGAGTCCCGCCTCTCGACGGTCGAGCAGCTGGCCCGCGCGTACGGGGAGCTGGGCGAGCACCACCGCGCGGCGGCGGTCCTGCGCGTGGAGGCCGTCGCCCACCCCCTGCGCGAGTCCCTGGCGGCGGCCCTGATGACCGCCCTCCACCGCTCGGGCCGCCAGTCCGAGGCCCTGGACTGCTTCCACCGCACCCGCCGCCTGCTCGCGGACGAACTGGGCATCGACCCGGGCCGCGAGCTGGCGGACGCGTATGCGCGCATTCTGCGCGGGGAGGGGGGCGGTGGGCCCGCTGCTCCTGAGGGCACCGCCAAGACCGCGGGCCCGCCCGTGCCCGCCGGCGCCTCTCCTCACGGCGGCCCCGCCGCACCGCATGCGTCCGGCGGGACGCAAGTCATCGCGCCCCGGACGGCCGTCGCGCCGGTGCACGCCGCGCCCTCCCTGTACACCGCCGGAGGCGCACCCGCGCCCGTCGCCGATCTGCTGCCGCGCGCGCCGCGCGGGTTCCACGGGCGGGGCGCCGAGCTGACCGCGCTCTCGCGGGCCGCGGCCGGGGAGGCGCCGGTGTGCCTGGTCACCGGTCCCGCCGGGGTCGGGAAGACGGCGCTGGCGCTGCACTGGGCACGGCGGACCCCCGCCGCCTTCCCGGACGGGCGGCTCTTCGCGGACCTGCGCGGATTCGGGGACACCGCGGAGCCGACCCCGCTCGAAGTGCTGCGGGAGTTCCTGCTCGCGCTCGGCGTCGCGCCCCGCCGGGTGCCGGAGTCCATGGCCGGAGCGGCGGCCCTGTTCCGCTCGCTCACCGACCGGCTCAGCCTCCTCGTCGTGCTGGACAACGCCCGGGACTCCGCGCAGGTCAGGCCGCTGCTGCCGGGCGGCGCGGACTGCGTCACGCTGGTCACCAGCCGGCACCGGCTCGACGGGCTGATCGCCTCGGACGCGGCCGTCCCGGTCCCGGTGGACATACTCGAACCGACGGACGGCACCGCGCTGCTGGCCGGAGTGCTCGGCGAGGAACGGGTCCTCGCGGAGCCGGTGGCCGCCCGACGGCTCGCCGAGCTCTGCGGCGGACTGCCCCTCGCGCTGCGGGTGACGGCGGCCCGGCTGGCGGGGCGCCCGCAGTGGACGCTGGCCGCCATGGCCGAAGAACTCGCGGACGAGCGCAGCCGGCTGTCCTATCTGGACGTGGAGGACACCGGAGTGTCCGCCGCCCTGCGGCTCACCGTGCAGCAGCTGCCGCCGGACGCCGTCCACCACCTCGGCCGCCTCGGCCACCACCCGGGCAGCCACTTCGACCCGTACACCGCGGCCGCGCTCGCCGGCAGCGACCCGGTCACCGCCGGGGCGGCGCTGGAACGGCTGGCCGCCGCCCATCTGGTCACAGAGGCGGGCCCCGGCCGCTGGATACTCCACGACCTGGTGCGGCTGTACGCGCGAGGGCTCGACCCGGCGGCGGCGCCGGACGCGCTCATCGGGGTGCTGGACCACTACATCGCCACCGCGCTCGCCGCCGCCGACACGGCGGAACCGGGCGGCGAGCCCTGCTTCGTGCTGCCCGACGACTTCCACGCGCCCACCGCGACCCGGGACTTCACGGACCGGGCGGAGGCGATGAGCTGGCTGGCCGCGGAACGCGAGGACCTGACCCTGGCGGCCGCCGCGGCCCGGGCCGCCGGGCTCGACGACCGGGCGTGGCGGATCATCCTGCTCCAGTGGCCGCACGTGGTGTGGCGGGTCCGGGACGGCTGGACCCCGATGCTGGATCTCGCCCTGGCGGCGGCCGTCGCCCGCGAGGATCCGTACGCCGAGTCCCGGGTCCGCAATCTGCTCGGCTGGGTGCTGACGGAGGAGGGCAGGACCGGCGAGGCCGTCGCCATGCTGGAGCCCTCGCCCGGACTCGCCCGGCAGGCGGGGGACCGGCTCGGCGAGGCGACGGCGCTCATCAACCTGGCGATCGTCCAGGCCGAGCAGGGCGGCCTCGACGTGGCGCTGGAGGGCTGCGAACGGGCCCTCGGACTGGCCCGCGAGGAGCCCGACGCGCACACCGAGATGCTCGCGCTCCAGCACCTCGCCCGGATGCAGCTCACGGCGGGCCGCCCGCAGGACGCCCTGGACTCCGCCCGGACCGCCTTCGACCTGGGCCCCGAGCACGAGGAGGCGGCCCGCCGGGTGCTGCTGCTGTCCGTCAGCGGCGAGGCCCGCCTCGCCCTGGGCGCGGAGGAGGAGGGCATCCGCCTCCTGGACGAGGCCGCCGCCGAGGCGGAGCGCGCCGGATACGACGAGGGCGCGGTCCGGGCCCTGGAGGCACTGCTCCGGGTGACAGCGAGCCCGGACTACGTACGCCGCCACACGGAGGCGACCCGCCGCCTGACGGCTGACGGCTGACGGCTGACGGCTGACGGCTGACGGCTGACGGCTGACGACAGGCCCTAGGCGTCCATCCCCGCGAGGACCAGCGGGAGCCGGGCCGCGCCGCCCTCCGTGACGCGGACGGGGACGCCCCAGTCCTGCTGGTGGACGTGGCAGGCCGGGTACTCGTTGGCGGGGTCGTCGTCGCAGGACGCGGCCATCGCGGAGACGTGCAGGACGCCCTCGGTGACACCGTCCGCGAGGACGAGGTCCCGGAAGAGGTCGGTACCCGCGCCCTCGCCCTCGGCCAGCAGCCCGGGCGGGGTCGAGGAGACCAGCAGGCGGGTCGACGGACCGTACCGGGTGTCCAGCTTCTGCCCGGCCGGGGCCTGGAAGACGACGTCGAGCCGGAGCGCGCCGGGGGCGACCTCGGTGGCGGCCCGCTGGGTGCGGTGCGCCTGTTCGGCGACGCGTACCGCCTCCTCGGGCAGCCGCAGCCGGGTCAGCCGGTGCCGGGCGGACTCCACGACGACGAGGTCGCCGTCCACCAGCACGGCGTCGCTGGGCTCCCGCAGGTCCGTGGCCAGGGTGGTGACCTCACCGCTCGCCGGGTCGTACCGGCGCAGGGCGTGGTTGTACGTGTCGCAGACGGCGACGGACCCGTCGGGCAGGGCGGTCACGCCGAGGGGGTGCTGGAGCAGGGCCTGGTCGGCGGCGCCGTCCCGGTGGCCGAAGTCGAAGAGGCCGGTGCCGACGGCGGTGTGCACGGCGCCCTCGCGGTCGACCCAGCGGAGCGCGGACGTCTCCGAGTCGGCGATCCACAGCCGCTCCTCGGTCGCCGCGAGCCCGGACGGCTGGGCGAACCACGCCTCCGCGCCGGGCCCGTCGACCAGGCCCTCGTTGGTGGTCCCGGCGGCGACCCGTACGGCGTTGTCCTCGGGGTCGTACGTCCACAGCTGGTGCACCCCGGCCATGGCGATCCAGAGCCGGCCGTCGAACCAGGCGACGTCCCACGGCGAGGAGAGGTCCACCTCGCGGGCCGGGCCGCTGGTGGGCGCCCCCTGCCACCACTGGCGGCCGGTGCCGGCGAGGGTGGTCGTCTCCCCGGTCGTGAGGTCGAGGGCGCGGACGGCGTGGTTGACGGTGTCCGCGACCGCGATCCGCCCGTCGGGCAGCAGGGCGAGCCCCTGCGGCTCGCTGAAGCGGACCTGGTCGGGCCCGCCGTCCGCGAACCCGCGCTCGCCCGCCCCGAAGTGCCGGCGCACGGTCTCGCCGTCCGGGTCCAGCTCGACCAGCCGGTGCCGGGTGGTGTCGGAGACCAGGAAGCCGCCGTCCGCGAGGAGTAGCGCCTTGCCGGGGAACCGCAGATGCGTGGCGACCGGCTCCGGCGCGACGTACGGCCCGTCCCCGCGCCGCAGGGTGCCCTTCGCCGCGTGCTCCGCCTCCAGCTCCTCGACCAGCTTCTCGATGGCGTGGGCGTGGCCCTCACCGGCGTGCTGGGCGACGACATAGCCCTCGGGGTCGATGACGACGAGCGTGGGCCAGGCGCGTACGGCGTACTGCTTCCACGTCGCGAGCTCGGGGTCGTCGAGAACCGGGTGGTGGACCTCGTACCGCTCGACCGCGTCCACGACGGCCTGGTGCTCCGCCTCGTGCACGAACTTCGGCGAGTGCACGCCGATGATCACGACGGTGTCGCGGTGCTTCTCCTCCAGCTCGCGCAGCTCATCGAGAACATGCAGGCAGTTCACACAGCAGAAGGTCCAGAAGTCGAGGATGACGATGCGTCCTCGCAGGTCAGCGAGGGTGTACTGCCGGTCGCCTGTATTGAGCCAGCCGCCCTTGCCGATGAGTTCGGGGGCCCTGACGCGCGCACGTGTTGCCATGAGACCAGTCAACATCACCGTGGCGTTCCCGCATTCCACAGGTGGCTCGGGGAACCTGTGAGCCATGAGACTTCTCGTGCGTGAGCGCATTTTCGGTATCGGTGACGACTACTGGATCGAGGACGCGGACGGCCGCAAGGTCTTCCTGGTCGACGGCAAGGCCATGCGGGTGCGCGACACCTTCGAGCTGAAGGACGCGCAGGGCCGGATCGTCGTGGAGATCCGCCAGAAGCTCCTGAGTCTGCGCGACACGATGCTGATCGAGCGGGACGGCGAACAGCTCGCCAAGGTCAAGAAGAAGCATCTGTCGCTGCTCCGCAACCACTACCGCGTGACCCTGGCGGACGGCACGGAGCTGGACGTCAGCGGCAAGATCCTGGACCGCGAGTTCGCCATCGACTACGACGGCGAACTGCTGGCCCAGATCTCCCGTCGCTGGCTGTCCATCCGGGACACGTACGGCATCGACATCGTGCGGGACGACGCCGACGCGTCGCTGCTGATCGCGGTCGCGGTGTGCGTGATCGTGCTCGCGGAGAAGGACCACGACGACTGACCGCACCAACGGCGCGAAGGGCCCCTTGTTTCACGTGAAACCGTGAGACGAGGGGCCCTTCACACGTCAGATCTTCGGCGCGGCCAGCCCGAGCCGCCGGTCCTTCAGCGCCGGGAACTGGTCCCGGGTCGCCGCGACCTTGGCCGTGTCCAGCTCCACGGTCAGCACCTCCTCGTCCGCGCCCGCCTCCGCGAGCACCTCGCCCCAGGGGTCCACGACGAGGGAGTGCCCGGCCTGCTGGATGCCCGCGTGCGTACCGGCGGAGCCGACGGCGAGGACGTACGCCTGGTTCTCGACGGCACGGGCCTGGGCGAGCAGCGTCCAGTGGGCGCGGCGGCGCTCCGGCCACCCGGCAGCGACGACCAGGGTCTCGGCCCCGGCATCGACCAAGCCCCGGAAGAGCTCCGGGAAGCGGAGGTCGTAGCAGGTGGCGAGGCCGAGCGTGGTCTCCGGGAGGGCGACGGTGACCAGGTCCTCCCCGGCGCCCATCATGACCGCTTCGCCCTGGTCGAAGCCGAAGCGGTGGATCTTGCGGTAGGCGGCGGCCCGCTCGCCCTCGGGGGAGAAGACGAGCGTGGTGTTGTAGAGGGTGCCGTCCCCGGCCCGTTCCACGAAGGAACCGGCGTGCAGCCAGACCCCGGCCTCGGCGGCGGCCTTGGCCATCACCTCGTGCGTCGGGCCCGTCAGCGGCTCGGCCTCGTCCTCGAAGGCCGTATAGGCGAAGGCTCCGACCGGCCACAGTTCGGGCAGGACCACCAGATCCGCGTCCCGCTGCGACGCCACCAGCGAGGCGGCGCGTTCCCTGCGGGAACCGACAGGTTCGTCCGGGTCTACTGCGATCTGGATGAGGGAGGCGCGCACACTACCACCGTCCTGGCATTCGAGCCGTCAACACCGGCCTACGATCGTCACACGAAAGCACTGCCGGGGTGCCTGCTCGCAGCGTAACTTAGCCACCGAACCTCATTGCTGCCCGCAGCCAGCAGCCCGACCGTCCGCGCCCAGTTGCCCATGCACCGCAGAACCGCACGAGGGGTCCCGTGACCGTCCATCCCAGCCTCCAGACCTACGCCGACGCCTGGACCCACTCCATCGAGTCCATAGCCGAGCTGGTGAGCCCGCTCGCCGAGGGGGAGTGGAACGGCCGCACACCCTGCCCCAACTGGTCCGTGCGCGACATCGTGTCGCACATCATCGGCATGGAGTGCGAACAGCTCGGCGACCCGCGCCCGATCCACACCCTGCCGCGCGACCTGTTCCACGTGCAGAGCGAGTTCGCCCGCTACATGGAGATGCAGGTCGACGTCAGGCGCCACCACACCGCGCCGGAGATGACCTCGGAGCTGGAGTACACCATCATCCGGCGCTCCCGCCAGCTGCGGAACGAGACGCGGGACCCGGAGACCATGGTGCGGGCGCCGCTGGGCAAGGAGCAGACCCTGGAGACGGCGCTGCGGATGCGCGCGTTCGACGTCTGGGTGCACGAGCAGGACCTGCGGACGACCCTGGGCAAGCCCGGGAACCTGGACACCCCCGGCGCCCTGGTCGCCCGCGACATCCTGCTGCTGGGGCTGCCGAAGGTGGTGGCCAAGAGCGCGGGCGCACCGGCCAACTCCGCCGTGGTGCTGGACGTCCACGGGCCGCTGGAGTTCATGCGCACGGTGCGGGTCGACGCCGAAGGGCGCGGTTCGCTGGACGTGGCTCCGTCGCTCGGGCCCGCCGCGACGCTGTCCATGGACTGGGAGACGTACGTACGGCTGGCCTGCGGCCGGGTGCGGCCCGCCGCCGTGGCGGACCGGATCAAGACCGAGGGCGACCAGGAGCTGGCCGACGCCATCCTCCAGCACTTCGCCGTCACCCCGTAGACGCCCCCCGGCACACAGCGGCGCCCGCCCCCACGAGGGGGACGGGCGCGCCGCCGTTCGGGGCCGGTTCACACCGGCACGTGCACCGCTTCCACCCGGCTGATCACATGGTGGTCGCGCTCGCGGCGCGCGGCCCTCGCGCGCAGCCGCAGGATCTGCGTGACGCCCAGCGCCTCCAGGACGAAGACCGACGAGAACGCCACCCGGTAGTTGTCACCGGTCGCGTCCAGCAGCACGCCGACCGCCAACAGCGTGGTCATCGAGGCGACGAAGCCGCCCATGTTGACGATGCCGGACGCGGTGCCCTGGCGCTCCGGCGGGTTGGCCGGGCGGGAGAAGTCGAAGCCGATCATGGAGGCGGGCCCGCACGCCCCGAGCACCACGCACAGGACGACCAGCAGCCACATCGGCGCGTGGTCCCCCGGGTGGAAGATCGTCACCGCCCACAGCGCGGCCGTCGTGCCGACCGTGCCGAGGGCGAGCGGGACGCGGACGGCGTGGTGACGGGCGATCAGCTGCCCGTAGACGAGCCCCAGCATCATGTTCGAGAGGACCACCAGGGTCAGCAGCTCACCGGCGGTCCCCCGGCCGAGCCCCTGGTCCTCGACCAGGAACGGCATGCCCCACAGCAGCAGGAACACCATCGCCGGGAACTGCGTGGTGAAGTGCACCCACATCCCGAGCCGGGTCCCGGGCTCCCGCCAGGAGGCCGCGATCTGCTTGCGCACGTACGCCCCGCCGGCGTGCCGGGCGCGCGGCGGCTCGTAGCCCTCGGGGTGGTCCTTGAGGAAGAGCAGGAGCAGCACCAGCACCACGACCCCGGCCAGCGAGCTGCCGACGAAGGTGGTCGTCCAGCCGAAGCCGTGCAGGGCGCGGGCGATGACCAGCGTGGAGATCAGGTTGCCCGCCATCCCGAAGAGGGCGGCGACCTGGCCGATCAGCGGTCCGCGCCGGGCCGGGAACCAGCGCGTCCCCAGCCGGAGCACGCTGATGAACGTCATCGCGTCGCCGCACCCCAGCAGCGCGCGGGAGGCGAGCGCGGTGCCGTACGAGGGGGAGAGCGCGAAGCCGAGCTGGCCGAGGGTGAACAGGACGGCCCCGAGGGTGAGGACCCGCTTGGTGCCGAGCCGGTCGACCATCAGGCCGACGGGTATCTGCATGCCCGCGTACACGAGCAGCTGGAGGATGGAGAAGGTGGAGAGCGCCGAGGCGTTGACGTCGAACCGGTCGGCGGCGTCGAGTCCGGCGACGCCGAGGCTGGTCCGGAAGATGATGGCGACGAAGTAGACGGCGACGCCGATGCCCCAGACCCAGGCGGCACGCCGGCCGCCGGGCGGGTCACCGGGCAGGGGCAGGGTGGGCGCGGCGGCGGAACTCACCGGTCCTCACCCCGGACCAGCACCTTGACCCGGCCGACGTGGCGGCGCACGACCTGGGCTGCGCCGTCCGCGTCACCGGACCTGATCGCCTCCAGCAGCTCGCCGTGCTCCGCGATGTTGGCGGCGATCCTGCCCGGGTGGGCCTCCATGACGGCGACGCCCATCCGCAGCTGGCGGTCGCGCAGCTGGTCGTAGAGGCGGGACAGGATCTCGTTGCCCGCGTGGCGGACGATCTCGGCGTGGAAGCAGCGGTCCTTCACGGAGACGGTGGCCAGGTCGCCGGTGCCGGAGAAGTGCCGCTGCTCCTCCAGGAGCGCTTCGAGCCGGCTGATCAGCTGCGGGGATGCGGGCACCGCCTTGCGGGCGGCGAACTCCTCGACCAGCAGCCGGGTCTCCACCACGTCCGCGATCTCCTGGGCGGAGACGGCGAGCACCAGGGCGCCCTTCTTCGGGTAGAGCTTGATCAGCCCCTCGACCTCCAGGCGCAGCAGCGCCTCGCGCACCGGGGTGCGCGAGACCCCCACGGCCTCGGCGAGGCCGCCCTCGGTGAGCAGGGTGCCGCCCTCGTAGCGGCGGTCCAGGACGGCGTCCTTGACGTGCGTGTAGACGCGCTCCGCGGCCGGGGGCCGCTTCGCGGGCGGGGTCACGGGTGCGGTGGAGGGAGCGGGGGCTGGCATGCGTACAGCATAGATACAACATGCACGCAAGCACCGTCCCGTCCACGATGTGGGCGCCGCCGGGCCGGCTACCGGCCGACGGCCAGCAGCAGCGTCGTGCCGCCGTCCTCCTCGGCGATGTCCCTGACGTGCTGGAAACCCACCTTCCGCAGGGCCGCCAGCGAGGCCGCGTTCGGCTCGGCCACGGTCGCGTAGACCTGGTCCAGGCCCAGCGCCTCGAAGCCGTACGCGACGATCCTGCGCGCGAGTTCGGTGCCGAGGCCCTGGCCCCACGCTTCGGGGGCGAGGCCGTAGATCAGCTCGTACCCCTCCACGACCTTGGCTGGTTTGATCTCCGCGTGGCCGACCGTCCGGCCGCCCCGTCGCACGGCCCAGACGTCGAAGCCCTCGCTGCCGTAGGCGTGCGTGAAGATGCGGGAGAACGTGGTGCGGTACTGCTCCTCGGGCCAGGGCCCGTCGCCCATCCAGCGGGAAACCCGCTCGTCCATGAAGAGGCCGACGAAGTCCTCCTCGTCGGCGGGCACATACGGTTCGAGGACCAGGCGCTCACTGCGCAGGGAAGGCGTCATGCCGGGGACGCTATCCCGGCGGCTACGCGGACGACCCGTCGTTTTCCACCAGCCGCAGCGTCGGGCGCCGGGGCGCGAACTCGCCGAGGCCGAGCGCGGCCTCGCGCCAGTGCGCGGCCAGTTCGAGCAGCCGCTCCTCGTCCTGGCGGTAGTCCGGCTCCGGCACGTCCGGCACGGTCCGCCACAGGATCGTCGCGGCGAAGCGGACCGCGTGCAGCGCGGCCGTCGTATGCGCCTCGACGCCGTCCTCGCCCAGCTGCCGCAGCGCCTCCAGGCGCTCGGCGAGGGCGACGAGCTCGCCGTATGCCCTGACGGACTCCTGCGCACGCACGACATCGTCCACGGTGACCTCCGGCCTCTGGGGCGCTCGGATGTGACGCCGATGGTAGCCCCTGGCCACCGCCCGCCCTCGCCCCGCGAACGCCGCGGGCCGCCCCGCCGCCCCTGGATGTCGTAAAAAATCACCCATGAGTGGGCCCAACCATGCGGGGCGGTCGTTCGTCTTACCAGCGCGGCGGCACCCTCATGTGGCCGCCTTTCAGGGGTATTTGGAGCGTTCACTTTGAAACTCGGCATTAAGGGCATAAGGCGCGGTTCGGCGACCGTCACGGTGGCCCTCACCACGGGCGCCCTGATCGCGGGCGGTGCGTTCGCCTCCACGGCACAGGCCGCCGCACCCAAGGCGCCCTACTTCGCCAAGGCACGGGCCGCCGCGCCGAAGGCGCCCTCGATCGTCGCCAAGGGCGGCTTCGTGATGAACAACGGCACCGGAAAGACGCTGTTCACCAAGGCTGCGGACACCCGCCGCTCCACCGGCTCGACGACGAAGATCATGACCGCGCGCGTGGTGCTGGCCCAGAAGGGCCTGAACCTCGACTCCAAGGTCACGATCCAGAAGGCGTACAGCGACTACATCGTCTCCAAGGGCGCGTCCTCGGCGCGGCTGATCGTGGGCGACAAGGTCACCGTGCGCCAGCTGCTCTACGGCCTCATGCTGCCGTCGGGCTGCGACGCCGCGTACGCGCTGGCGGACAAGTTCGGCTCCGGTTCGACGCGCGCGGCGCGGGTGAAGTCGTTCATCGGCAAGATGAACAGCACCGCCAAGACGCTCGGCCTGAAGAACACGCACTTCGACTCGTTCGACGGCATAGGGAACGGGTCCAACTACTCGACCCCGCGCGACCTGACGAAGCTCGCGAGCAGCGCGATGAAGTACTCCACGTTCCGCTCGGTCGTGAAGACGAAGTCGACCAAGCAGAAGGTCACGACGAAGAGCGGTGGCTACCGCTACATGTCGTGGACCAACACGAACAAGCTGCTGGGTACGTACAGCGGCACGATCGGCGTGAAGACGGGCTCCGGCCCGGCGGCCAAGTACTGCCTGGTCTTCGCCGCGACCCGCAACGGCAAGACGGTGATCGGCACGGTGCTGACCTCGACGTCGGAGGCGACCCGCACGTCGGACGCGAAGAAGCTGATGGACTACGGCTTCAAGAAGTAAGCCGTTTGTACGGAGCTGGGCCCCGCACACCACGGTGTGCGGGGCCCTTCGCTCTTCCCCCCCGTCAGCCCTTCGCACACAGCTGCTGGTCCACGAGCGCGGTCATGGCGTTCTGCGTGCCCTGCCCGCCCTCGCTGTTGACGTAGACCGCCGCGCTCCGCCTGCCGTCCGCCGTGGCACCGGCCCAGGTGGTGTAGCCGAGCAGTTCGCCCCGGTGCCCGAAGTAGGTGCCACCGCAGGACAGCGGGATCTCGGCGATCCCGAGCCCGTACCGCACGCCGAGCTCGGGCGCGTCCACGGTGTCGGTCAGCTCGCCCAGTTGCGCCGGGGTGAGCAGCCGGCCGCCGAGCAGCGCGGCGTAGAAGCGGCTCAGATCGTGCGCCGTGCTGATGACCGCGCCGGAGCCGAAGGCCATGCTCGGATCGAGCGTCGTGACGTCGGTGGCCTCCTCGGTGCCGAACGCGGCGTAACCGTGGGCGTGCGGGCCTCGGACCAAGGGAAACGTGCCGGGCACGGAGGTCCCGCTCAGGCCCAGCGGACGGATGATCCGAGCCTTCACCTCACGGGCCCAGCTCCGGCCGGTGACCTCTTCGATGATCATCGCGGCGAGGACGTAGTTGGTGTTCGAGTACGACCACCCCTTGCCCGGCGGGAACCTGGGCGCGTCGCTCACCGCCAGCCGCACCAGTTCCCCGGGGGGGTAGGTACGAAACCGCTCCGCCCGATAGCCTGCCGCGCTGTTCAGCGCGGCTATCTCGGGGGCCACGTCCCTGAGGCCGCTGGTGTGTTGCAGCAGCTGGCGTACGGTGATGCGCCGGCCGTCGTTGCCGTGACCCCGGACCACACCCGGCAGCCACCGCTCGACGGTGTCGTCCAAGGACATGCGGTTTTCCCCTACGAGCTGCAGCACAACCGCGGCGGTGAAGGTCTTGGTCGCGCTGCCGATCCGGAACCTGCCGTTCCAGGGCATCGGTATCCGGCTGCCTGCCACGGCCGTCCCGACACGCGCGGCGCTCCGGCCGCCCGGTCCGGACACTTCGGCCAGCACACCCACGGCCCCCGTCCCATGAATCGCGTCCACCTGCCGCTGGAGCGGGTCGGCGGAACGCGGCTGTGCCGCCACCGCGGGCAGTCCGGATGCCGTGGCGAGGAGAGTGGCGGTCAGCCCGGCCAGGAAGGCGATGCCCCGGCGGCGCCGTAGTAATCCGCGCATGATGGTCCGTTTCTCTGTGCCGGAACGGTGGTACGCCGTCACCGGTGATGGACCCTCATCGCACCAGCCGCGCGGCGACCGGGCCATCCTGCGGCCCCCCGGAGGCCGGCGTGGTCAACCCCCGCGGGATACGGGGGCGTTCCCCCGAACCGACCGCCTCAACCAGCCCCTCTTCAGCCCGCGGCCGGGATGAACCGCGTGCCCTCCACACCGCCGTACCGGTCGATCTCGATCGGGGCCGCGTTCGGGTCGGTCTCGCGGTCCTCGCCCGTCTCGCCGTCCAGGACGACCGGCCGTCCGCCCACCTCGCCGTACAGGGCGCCGTGCCAGAAACCGGTGACCCCCGGCACCGACCGCTCCGAGTCGTCGGACAGCACCCACTTGCGCCGGAACGTGGTCGCGTCGATGACCACGATGCCCCGGTCCGACGCGTTGTACCCGTCCTTGGAGCACGCGACCAGCGACCGCGCGTCGTCCAGGCAGCGGTAGTCCGGCTTGTCGATGATCAGCCGGAGCTTGCCGTCGACCGCGTCCACGACGTCCGTGTGGCCGTCCCGGTTCGCACTCAGCAACTTCGGCGCGGCACGGGCGGGCTGCCGCGCGCCCGCGACGGTCCACCGCTGCTCGCCCGTCGCCGCGTCGACGCCAAGCAGCCGGCCCTGGTTGTATCCGGTCTCCTCGCCGCCGGCCACGACGCCCTCGGCGAGGTTCAGCGCCCGGTAGTCGCCCTTCTTCCAGCGGACGTCCCCGGTGGCGGTGTCGAGGGCGTACGTGGTGTCCGCGTCGGTGACCACCGCGGTGCCCGCGTCCACCCCGACGACCTGCGGCGCGAGGTTGCCGTCGGCGCCGATGGCGGTGGCGGCCATTCCGGTGGCGCTGGGGTCGGACGGGATCTCGGCCGACCACGTCCGCTTGCCGGTGGCCGTGTCGACGGCCACCACCTCGATGACGAACCGGTCCCGCACGGTGCCCTCACCCGGCACCCGGCGGTCCCACGCGGCGTAGACGGTCCGCCCGTCGTCCGAGACCAGGGGCGCGACCCGCTCCGTCCCGAAGCCGCCCCGCTCCCCCTCGTGCTTGGTCGCCACGTACCACTTGGAGTCGCCGGTCCGGGTGTCGATCGCGTTGATCCCGCGCTGATCGTCGACGTACGCGACCCCGTCCGCCAGCGTCACCGAGGGCCGCAGGGCCTCTCCGCTCGACGTGCTCGGCTGTTCGGCGCCCGTCAGGTCGACGGCGTTCCCCTCGAAGCGCACGGGTGGGTCGTACGCGCGCCGCGCCGGCTTCTTCGCGTCCCCGCCTCCCTTGGCGCCCTCGGCCGCCTTCGCGCCCGCCGCACCGTCGCCGCCGTCCCCGCAGCCGGCCAGCGACACCGCCGCCAGCGCGGCCCCGGCCGCGACGACCGCCCACCGGTGTGCCGTCCTTATCCCGCCCATCGTCCCCCCTGGCCCGCTCTTCGCACTCTTTGCGATCACAACGACCTTAATGGGCAAGGACTTTCGGGGACCAGGCCCGCCCGAAAACCGGTGGCGATCCGCCGGATCGCCCCACTACCGTCCAGCCGGGCCCCACCGTTCGCGGCGCGGTCCCGCATCTGCCGTCCCCTGAAAGGGCGTTCCGTTGTACATCGCGTGAGACCTCCCCACTGCTGACCGGCCGCGCGTCGCACCCTGTGCGCCGTGCCGCTTCCCGCTGCGGATTTCTCACACGGAAACCGGTGTACACCTGTGCTCTCTCATTGGGCCGTCATGCCCACACGCCTGCCCCTCGTCCGGCGCCGCTGCCACGCCTGCGCGTCCGGGACCTTCCGGGCCCACGGCAAGTTCCGCGTCAACGCGAACCACAAGCTGCTCGACGCCTGGCTCCTCGCGCTCTGCACGGGGTGCGGGGACACCACCAAGGTCACGATCCTGGAGCGCGCGCACGTCCGCTCCGTACGACCTGAACTGCTGGACCGGATGCACGCCAACGACCCGGCCCTGGCGGGCGAACTCCTCCGGGACGGCGTCGTGCGGCGCCGCAACCACATCGCCCTCGACTGGACGGGCGCCTGGCGCCTGGACACCGGGGGCGACGATCACCTCGGCCGCGAGGTGGCCGAGGTGTCGGTCCGCTTCGCCGTCCCCGTTCCCGTCCGCCCGCTGCGCCTGGTCGCGGACGGCTTCGGCCTCTCACGGGGCGAGACGGAACGCCTGCTGGCCGAGGGGAAGCTCGTCGCGCCGGTCCGCCTGACCGGGAGGACGTCGACGGACTTCGGCTTCCTGCTGAAGCGGTGAGGCGGTGAGGCGGTAGGGCCGTAAGGCCGCGGGGGCCGGTTCTCGACGGACCGGCCCCCGCACCACCGTCAGTGCGCGG
The DNA here is from genome assembly GCF_036346615.1 of Streptomyces sp. NBC_00523. NCBI lineage: Bacteria > Bacillati > Actinomycetota > Actinomycetes > Kitasatosporales > Streptomycetaceae > Streptomyces > Streptomyces sp. NBC_00523. The sequence continues at coordinate 3,595,517 of NZ_CP107836.1, forward strand.
CCAGCCGCCCGACGAGCCCGATCGCACGGGCCAGCAACGCCCGCTCCTCCTCGCTCAGTTCCGCGTCGATCGCGCGGGCCAGCCAGTCGGCCCGGCGCTCGCGCTCCTCCTCCAGGAGGGCGCGCCCGGCCGCCGACAGCTCGACCAGGCTCTTGCGGCCGTCGGTGGGGTGGGCGCGACGGGTGATCAGCCCCTGATCCATCAGCAGCCCGACCGCGCGCGCCATGGACTGCGGCCGCACCCGCTGGTTGGCGGCGAGCTCGCTGGTGGTCAGGGCGCCGTTACGGTCCAGCTCGCCGAGCACGGCCACCTGGCCGAGCGGCATCTGGTCCTCAAGCTTCACGCGGCGGGTGAGCTTGCCCATCGCTGTGCGCAGCTCGGCGGCGATGGAGGCGGATTCCGGGAGGGGCATACCGCACTTTAGCGCGGGGTCGGAAACAGGCCGGAAGACTGCACAGCAGAACTGTTCAGCACAACTACACAGCCTTACTGAACAGCATTGCTGTAGAGTTGTTGGCGCCGGGTCCCGCGCCACCGTCGTCGCAGCCGGACCGCGGCAACGCGACAACGGGAAGGACTCCCATGACCGCCATCACTTCCGTCACCGGCCGCCGCGTCCTGGACAGCCGGGGCAATCCCACCGTCGAGGTGGACGTGGTCCTGTCGGACGGCTCGCTCGGCCGGGCCGCGGTCCCCTCCGGGGCGTCGACCGGCGCCCGCGAGGCCGTGGAACTGCGCGACGGCGACCCGGCCCGCTGGCACGGCAAGGGCGTCGACCAGGCCGTGCGCCACGTCAACACCGAGCTCACCGAGGCCGTCATCGGCCGGGACGCGGAGGACCAGGCCGGGCTGGACGCCGCGCTCGTCTCCGCCGACGGCACCGCCACGAAGGCCCGGCTCGGCGCCAACGCGATCCTGGGCGTCTCCCTCGCCGCCGCCAAGGCCGCGGCGGTCGCCCACCGCCTGCCGCTCTACCGGTACCTGGGCGGGTCGGACGCCCGGCTGCTGCCCGTCCCGATGATGAACATCGTCAACGGGGGCGCCCACGCCGACAATCCGCTGGACTTCCAGGAGTTCATGATCGCCCCGATCGGCGCGGAGACCTTCGCCGAGGCGGTCCGGATGGGCTCGGAGGTCTTCCACACCCTGCGCCGCGACCTGCTCGGCGCCGGCCACTCCACGGGCGTCGGCGACGAGGGCGGCTTCGCGCCGTCCCTCCGTACGGCGGAAGAGGCGCTGGACTTCGTCGTGGCGGCCGTCGAGCGCACGGGGTACCGGCCGGGCACGGACATCGGGCTGGTCATGGACCCGGCGACGTCGGAGTTCTTCCGCGACGGGGTGTACGACTACGCGGGCGAGGGCGTACGCCGCACTCCCGCGGAGCACGCGGACTACCTGGTGAAACTGATCGACGCCTACCCCGTCGTGTCGGTCGAGGACGCGATGGCCGAGGACGACCTGGACGGCTGGCGCGAGCTGACCGCGCGCGTCGGCGACCGCTGCCAGCTGACGGGCGACGACGTGTTCTGCACCAACGACGCGCTGCTGCGCGAGGGCATCGCCTCCGGGGTCGCCAACTCGATCCTGGTGAAGGTCAACCAGATCGGCACGCTGACGGAGGCGATGACCACGGTCTCCACCGCGCACCGCGCCGGGTACACGGTCGTCATGTCGCACCGCTCGGGCGAGACGGAGGACACCACGATCGCGGACCTGGCGGTCGCCACGGGCTGCGGCCAGATCAAGACGGGCTCCCTGTCCCGGTCCGACCGCACCGCGAAGTACAACCAGCTGATCCGCATCGAGGAGGAGCTGGGCGCGGGCGCCCGGTACGCGGGCACGGAGGCGCTGCGCGCCCGCTAGGGCCTGTCTTCAAACTGGCGTCGTTGCCCGAAGGGCGGCCGGGCGGCGTCAGGTGCGTGCTCTCGGCGTGCCGGCCCCAGACCCCTGTACTGGACGTACCGGGGTCTGGGGCCGGTGCGGCGAGAGTGCGTGCATGGCGCCGCGCGGCAGACGGCAGTTTGACGACAGGCCCTAGGGCTCAGTACGCCGAGGTGGTGTGCGTACCCGACTCGTCGTAGCCGATGACGTCGGAGGCGTAACCGGCGGCCCAGGAGGTGTAGCCCGCGTCGTTCAGCATCGGGCTGAAGCAGGTCTCCTGGCCGTTGGCGGCGATGCTCGGGCCGCCGCACCACTGGGTGGCGCCGTCCTGGACGCGGTTGATGTAACCGCCGAAGTTCGGCCCGTCCGAGTAGACCCGGACCCAGGTGGTGCGGCAGGCGGTGCTGTAGCGCAGCTCGACGGTGCCGACCTGGGCACCCTTCGCGTACAGCGCCCGGGAGGCGGCCGTGATGGCGGTGGCCGAGCAGCCGGAGGAGATCGGGTCCTGGCCGTCGCGGCTCGCGGCGGAGGCGGAGCCGGTGAAGCCGGTGGCGAGGGCGGCGGACGCGACGGCGATCACGGCCGTCCGGCCGAAGAGGGCCGGTATACGCATGGTTGCTCCCTGGATAGGGGTGGGCGGATCACGAAGAGGCGGCGCAGGCGTCGCGGCGAAGACGGCTTCGGGTTCAGTAGATGGTGGTGATGGCCTCGTAGCTCTCGACCCCGTTGTGCACGGCGTATCCGAAGGCGTAGGAGGTGTAGCCGGCGTCGTTGAGCATCGGGCTGTAGCAGGTGTACTGGCCGAGGCTGGTGCTCCAGTTGACGGAGCCGCAGTACTGCTTCACGTAGTCCTGCGTACGCTGCACGGTCCCGTGCAGATCGGACTGGTCGCCCTGGACGCGCACCCAGGCGGTGCGGCAGGCGGGGCTGTAGCGCAGCTCCACGACGCCGACGTACGTCCGGCCGTCACGGTCCAGGATGTGCGTCTGCCTCGCCGTGTACGCGTCGGACGAGCAGCCGGAGGCGTTGGGGTCGAGGCCGTCCCGGGCGAGGGCGTGCGAGGTTCCGGTCATGCCCAGCGCCAGCGCGAGGGTGGAGGCGGCGACGACCGCCGCGCGCTTGGCCGTGCTGCTGAATGCCATGGGTGGCTCCTGGGTGGTGGGGGCGGCTGACGGCCGCTGCTCGCACCGACGTTGGCACGCCGGATCCGGCCCGTTCCAGCAGCTCACGTCCCTGGGACGGGGGACGCGCCGTCCCGGGACGCCGTCCCGTCGGGCCCGCCGCGGGACGGGACGGCGAACCGTGGACCGGCCCCCGCCGGCCGTGCCACGGTGCCCCCACATCCACCCCTGCTCCTCCCGGAGGACCGCTCATGCAGCTCGCCCGCACCCTCAAGCACGCGACCGCCGTGGCCGCGGCCGTCGCCGGACTCGCCCTCGGCCTGTCCGGCTCCGCCGACGCGGCCGCGCGGGACGGCGCCGATCCCATGTCGTCCGGCTGCGCCTCGGGGGCGTACACCGCCCGCTCGCAGGCCCTTTACGTGAACGGCGCCCGGGTCGGCACGGTGGAGCTGCGCTACAGCCCGTCGTGCCGGACGGTCTGGGCCCGGGTCTGGTCCGACGGGAACAGCGTCTACGCCAAGGTCGTCCGCGACCAGGACAACTCCTGGGAGTACTGCGGCACCCCGCACTACGACAGCGCGTCCGGTCAGTACTCCTGCTACACCCCGATGCTCAACGACGCCGACTACACCTCGTACGCGGTGGGTGGCGCCTCCGAGAGCTCCGGCCGCGTCGGCAGCGCGCTGGGCTACACCGGCAGTTACTGATCCGCGGGGCGTGACGGAACCCTGGCGACCCTCGCCGCAGGCGCGTAACATCCGCTCGATCCGGGCCCCTTGAGCCTCACGGGCCACACGACTCCGAGGGGACCAGGATGTCAGCGCTTCCCACGATCATCGTCGTCGTCTTTCTGGCCCTGCTGGTCATCTGGATCATCTCGGCGTTCACGGGCGGGCGCGGGGGCCGCCGTTGACCCCCCTCGTGCCCTTGACGGCGGAGTACGCGGAGCAGGTGCTCGCGATCTACGAGGCGGGGATCGCCGAGGGCAACGCCACCTTCGAGACCGAGGCGCCGTCCTGGGCCGCGTTCGACGCCGCGAATCTGCCCGGGCACCGGTTCGCCGCCCTGGACGGGGCGGGGACCGTGCTGGGCTGGGTCGCGGCCGGCCGGGTCTCGGACCGGTGCGCGTACGCGGGAGTGGTCGAGCACTCCGTCTACGTCCACCCGGACGCCCGCGGCCGGGGGATCGCCTCCGCGCTGCTCACGGCGCTGACGGACTCCACGGACCGGGCCGGGATCTGGACCGTCCAGTCCGGCATCTTCCCGGAGAACACCGCCAGCCTCGCCGTGCACCGGCGTGCCGGCTTCCGCGTCATCGGCACCCGGGAGCGGATCGGCCGCCACCGCGGCGTCTGGCGCGACGTCGTCCTGGTGGAGCGCCGCAGCCCCGCGGTCACCTGACCCCGTAAGCCCCCGTTCCCGGGGCACACGCACCCCATGACCTCATCGCGGAGCGTGGCGAAGGGACGCGTGGCCCTGGCCGGGTGCGCGCTGCTGGTGCTGACTGCCTGCGGGCACGGTGGCGACGAGCCGCGGAGCGGGGACTTCCGGGCGGCCTCCCTCGCGGAGGGCGCCCGGCTCGTCGTCACCACCCAGGGCGGTGTGCGGGTCGTCGGAACGGACGGGGACCGCGTCGCGGTGGACGGCTCCGTCCTCGCCCACGGGGACGGGGACGGGGACACGTACACGCTCGACCTGCCCTGCGACGAGGGCGACGCGCGCGACGACCGGGCCCGGGACAACTGCGGCGGCATGCCCCTCGTGCGCGTCCCCTCCGGCGTCACGCTCACCGTGCGGGCGCGCAACGCCGGGATCGACGTGAGCGGCGTACGGGGCGGGCTGAGCCTCAGCACCGTCAACGGCGACGTCACCGTGCAGGACTCCGGCGCGAAGGGCGCCCACCAGCACCTGGTCACCCGGAACGGGTCCGTCCGCGCGACCGGCCTCCGGGGCCTCCGCATCGACGCCGAGACGGTCAACGGCGACGTCGACGTGCGATGCGCCACCGCTCCGGACACGCTCAGCGGCGTGACCCGCAACGGTTCCGCGCGCGTCACGCTCCCGCCCGGCACACCCCCGTACGCGACCGAGGCGCACACCGTCAACGGGCGCTCGACCTCGGACCTCCCGGTCGCCGAGGACTCCGACGACGCGCACCGCCTGACCCTGCGCACGGTCAACGGCGACACGGAGGCCCGGCGGGGGTAGGGGCCCGGCCGCAGGCCAGGACAGCACGGACCATCGCCCGTATATTCATAAAATGCGCTTTGTGGACATCGCGCCGTTCCCGCCCGTCCGGACGGAGGCCCCGGAGTGAGGGACCCCGGAAGGCTGGAGGCGCTGCGGCTGGCCGGGCTGACCGCGGCGGCCGATCCCGGCATGGACCGGTTCGCGCGGCTGGTCTCGCGCCTGCTCCGCGTCCCGGTGTCCCTGGTCTCGCTGCTGGAGCCCGACCGGCAGGTGTTCCCCGGCATGGTCGGGATGTCCGGCGACTGGGCGGCCCGGCGCGAGACCCCCCTCAGCCACTCCCTCTGCCAGCACGTCGTCGCGGACGCCGGTCCGCTGGTCCTCAGCGACACCCGGGCGCACCCGCGCACCTGCGCCAGTCTCGCCATCCCCGATCTCCAGGTGGTCGCGTACGCCGGAATGCCGCTCACCGACGCCGACGGACGGGTGCTCGGATCGCTCTGCGCCATCGACCACCGCCCCCGGGAGTGGACGGCGGACGAGCTGCGCGACCTCGAAGACCTCACGGCCGCCTGCTCGATGGAGTTGCGGCTGAGGATCGCGACGGAGCTGATCCAGCGGGACCGCGACCATGCCGGTCTGCTGCTGCGCGCCTCGGTCGAACTCGCCCACGCCCACGATCCGGCCGACCTGACCCGCCGCCTCCGCCAGATGTTCCGGGGGCCCGCCGAGCCGGCGTTCGTGGGTCTGCTGCTGGCCGACGGCGAGGGGCTGTGGCGGGTCGTCGACCCGGACGACGTACGCCCTGTGGAAAGCGCCATCGACCGGCTGGACCGGGACGCGGCCTTCCCCAGCTCGCTGGCCATGCGGGAACAGCGCGCCGTCTTCGTCCCGGACCGCGCGGCGCTGCTGGCCGGCTTCGGGCCCGAGGCCGTCGCCGGGTACGACTCGCTGGGCCTCCAGTCCGTCCTGTGCGTCCCGCTGCCGAACGGCCACGGCGTGCTCACGTGGTGCTGGTCCCGCCCGCACGTCATGGCGCCGACCGAGGAGGCGGTGCTCACCACGGTGGCGGGGTACGTGAGCCAGGCGGTGGAACGCACCCGCTTCGTGGCGCACCGGCTCAGCGCCGCGGAACAGCTCCAGGCCGCGATGCTGACGGAGCTGCCGGACGTGCCCGGCCTGGACATGGCCGCCCTGTACCTGCCCGCCGCCGACCAGGACATGGTGGGCGGGGACTGGTACGACGCCTATCCGCTGCCCGCGGCCCTCATGCTCTCGATCGGCGACGTCATCGGCCACGACGTCCGGGCCGCCACCGTGATGGGCCAGATCCGCAGCATGCTCCGCCAGGCGAGCCTGGACGACCCGGCCCACTCACCGGCCGGCGCCCTGCACGCCATCGACCAGGCCATCGGCGTCCTCCCCCTGGGCGTCGGCGCGACGGCGGTCCACGCCCGCCTCGACCGCGACGCCGACCACTGGCGCCTGACCTGGTCCAACGCCGGACACCCCCCGCCGCTCCTCTGCACCCCGGGCTCGGGCGTCACCACCCTGACCGACCACGACCTCCTCCTGCTCGGCCTCCCGGACACCCCGCCCCGCGAGGACCACACCCGTGCCCTGCCCCCGGGCAGCGTGCTCCTGCTCTACACGGACGGCCTGGTCGAACGCCGCGACGAGGACATCGACGCGTGCACCGCCCACACGGCCGCGCTCCTGTCCCACCACGCCGACAAGCCCCTCCCCCTCCTCCTCCAGATGCTCTCCACGGGCCTCGCGGAGGTCCCGCAGCGGGACGACGTGGCGGTGCTCGTCATCCGGGTCACGGGACCCTGACCGCTGCACCGGGCAATGAGTCCCCCGTATCCGTCCCGCCGCCGGGCAGCGCCCACAGACCGTTGTCAGGGCAGGATGCCGGTCATGACCTGGACCTGGAGAACAGCGGCCGTTCGCGCCGACCGCTACGGTCGGCGCAGCGCGGCGTGGAACGCGGCCCACGCGGTGGGCTTGAGTACGAGGACGGGCCCGGCGGCCCGCTTCGAGTCGCGGACGGCGACGGGCCGCTCGGCTCGTCGGTGAATGGGGGTACCCCGAGCGCGCCGGGGAAGTCGCGCTCCTCGTATCCGAGTTGGCCACCAACGCGCTGATCCACGGCAGCCTGCGCGGGCGGCTCATCCGGGTGCGGGTCGTCCTCACCGGCGCCGCCCTCCGCGTGGAGGTCACCGACCCCCGGGGTGAGCGGCTGCCCGGGATTCGGGAGGCCGGCGGTGACGAGTGCTACGGGCGCGGGCTCCCCCTCGTGGACGGGATCGCGGACCGATGGGGCGTCGAGCCCCACACCGTGGGGAAGACGGTGTTCGCCGAACTCGCGCTACAGGCGCGCCCGCACCGGCCCGGCACGCACCGTCAGGCGGCGGGCCGGACGTCGATGACTCGCCGCCCACGTGTGTGACCCGCCCGACTGTCCGCGTGCGCCTGCGCCGCCTCCGCGAGGGCGTACGACTTCTCGACGGGGATGTGGAGCCGCCCCCGCTCGATCAGGTCCACCGCCTCCGCGAGCGCGTCCGGCACGCTGCCGGCCACGCCGGAGAAGCGGACGCCGAATTCCGGGGCGCCGAGATCCGCGATGGTGATCACCCTGCGCGGATCGCCCGTCAGCGCGACGAGTTCGGGGATCACGCCCGAGCCGGCCAGATCGAGCGCCGCGTCGACGCGGCCGAGCCCCCGTACCCGCTCGACCCAGCCCTCGCCGTACGTCGTGGCGAGCGCGCCCAGCCCGCGCAGGTAGTCCTGATTGGCGGCGCCGCCCGTGCCGATCACCGCGATGCCCCGGTCCCGGGCGATCTGGAGCACTGCTGAACCGACGCCCCCGGACGCCCCGCTCACCAGCAGCGTCTCGCCCGGCCGTACACCGACCTGGTCGATGACGCGCAGGGCGGTCTCCACCACGGACGGATACCCGGCCGCCTCCTCGAACGTCAGCCCCTCGGGCATCCGGGCCCAGGCCGACAGCACGGCGAACTCGGCGTAGGTGTCGGCCCCTTCGCCGAACACGCGGTCGCCGGTCGCCACGCCCTCGACACCCTCACCCACCTCGTCCACGATCCCGGCGGCATCCAGCCCGACGCCGGAGGGCAGCACGGTCGGATGGGCGCCCAGGACCTGGCCCTCACGGACCCTCCAGTCGACGGGGTTCACGCCTGCCGCCCGCACGGCGATACGTATCCGGCCGGGGCCCGCATGGGGCTCCACGGCGTCGATGAGGCGCAGGACATCGGGGCCGCCGAACTCGGCGAAGCTCACTTTCTTCATGCCGGGGACCGTAACACTAACGGTTAGTGTTTTGAAACGGCTACGGATACGTAGCTGCTAGCGTGAGCGCATGACCGTGCAGTCCGGGCGCCGCGAGCGCAAGAAGGCCGCGACCCGCCAGAAGATCGCCGACACCGCGCTGCGGCTCTTCCTGGAACGCGGATACGAGGCGGTGGGCATCCGGGAGATCGCCGCCGAGGCGGACGTGGCCGTCACCACGCTCTTCTCCCACTTCACCTCCAAAGAGGCCCTCGTGTTCGAGCAGGACGCCGACTTCGAGCACCGCCTCGCGCAGGCGGCCACCGACCGCGCACCGGACGAACCGCTCATGCCCGCGCTGCGCCGCGAGATCCACGCGATGGTCCGGCACTGCACGGCGGACGACGCCGCCCCCCTCTGGCGGATGATCGACGGATCGACCGCGCTGCGGGAGTACGAGGAGTCGATGCGGCTGCGGCACGCGGAGTCGCTGGCGACGGCCATCGCCGCCGACCCCCGGCTGTCCCGGACCTCGACGGCCTGCCGGACGATCGCCAGGTTCGTGGTCGACGCGCACGCACTGGCCCGCGAGGCGGCCGATCCGGAGGCCGCGGTGGACGAGATCTTCGGGATGATCGAAGCGGCCTGGGAGGTCACGGGCCCCTGAAGGACCCGGCCGACACACGAACGTGGGGGCCCCGCATCGAGCGGGACCCCCACGGGCACGGAACGTACGCCTCAGCCGCCCTGGCCCGCGCTGCCGATCGGGCCGACCGTCACAGGGTCGCCGGAGCCGTCCGTGACGGGCAGCGAGGGCTTGCCCGGCCAGGGGAGGGTGACCGACTTCGTCTCGTTGGGCGGTGTCACCACCAGGTGGGTGATGCGGACGCCGGTGCCGCCCGTCTCGTTGAGCGGATACGTGACGGAGAAGGCGATCGTCTTCTCGTTCTTGAGGACGTAAGGGTCTCCGGGTGCCCCCTTGCGCTCGGCGGACAGCGTGCCCTCGTTGGTCTTCAGGTCGACGCCCGCGAACCCGGCGATCACGCAGTCCCGGCCGCTGGTGTTCTTCATCTCCACCGCGACGGTCCCCTGCGGATCGCCGTCGATGAAGTTGTCGATCGCCGTGATCTTCAGCCCGTCGGTACGGCACTTGGCGGCCGTGCCGGACTGGTCGGACCCGGCCCCGTCGGCGGTCTCCTTCCCGCCGCCCGAATCCGAACCGCCCGCGTCCGGCGCATCGGTGGACGGGGACGCGGTCGCCACGGACGACGGGTCGGTCTGCGCCGCGGCATCGTCGTCGTTCTGGCAGGCCGTGAGCGAGAGACCCGCGGCGACGGCCAGGGCGGCGAAGGTGATCTTGTGAGAGCGCATCGATTCGTCCTCGGTATCCGTTGACAGTTCCGATCAGCAAGAACCGTCCGGGACGGGGGTGCGTTGCGCCCAACCGGTGTCTCATACACCCTTGTTACAAAGCAGAGGGGCCCGCGCGAACCTCGCGCGGGCCCCTCGTACGGACGACTACGCCCAGGTGATCAGCCGCTTCGGCTGCTCCAGGATCGCGGCGATGTCCGCCAGGAACTTGGAGCCCAGCTCGCCGTCGATCAGCCGGTGGTCGAACGAAAGGGCCAGCGTGGTCACCTGACGGGGCTTCACCTTGCCCTTGTGGACCCACGGCTGGAGCTTGATCGCTCCGACCGCGAGGATCGCGGACTCGCCCGGATTCAGGATCGGCGTACCGGTGTCGACGCCGAAGACGCCCACGTTGGTGATGGTCACCGTGCCGCCCGCCATCGCGGCCGGTGACGTCTTGCCGTCCCGGGCCGTGGCGACCAGCTCGCCCAGGGACGCGGCCAGCTGCGGCAGCGTCTGGTCATGGGCGTCCTTGATGTTCGGGACGATCAGGCCGCGCGGAGTGGCGGCGGCGATGCCCAGGTTCACGTAGTGCTTCTGGACGATCTCCTGGTTCGCCTCGTCCCAGACCGCGTTGACCCCGGGGTTCCGCTTGATCGCGACCAGGAGGGCCTTGGCGATGATGAGGAGCGGATTGACCCGCACCCCCGCCATGTCCTTGTCCTCCTTCAGCTCCGCCACGAGCTTCATCGTGCGCGTGACGTCGACGGTCACGAACTCGGTGACGTGCGGGGCGGTGAACGCGCTGCCCACCATGGCCTGCGCGATGGCCTTGCGGACGCCCTTGACCGGGATACGCGTCTCGCGGGCGCCCTGCTGAGCAGGAACCTCCGCTTCCACGACCACGGGCGCCTCGGACGGAGCCGAAGGAGCCACCGGCTCCGAAGGCGTCGCCGCCGCGTGCACGTCCTCGCGCGTGATGACACCGCCGACACCGGTCGGGGTGACCGTCGCCAGGTCGATGCCCAGGTCCTTCGCGAGCTTGCGGACCGGCGGCTTGGCCAGCGGGCGGGCCTCCGGAATCGCCGCCGTGCCCTGCCCGTTGAGCTCGGCCTGCACGGCGGCGGGGGCGGCCGCCGGGGGCGCGGTCTCGGCGCCCTTGCGGGCCCGGCGCTTCGTGGAGCTCTCGGCCACCCCGTAACCCACCAGGACGGGCTGGCGGCCCTTGGGCGCCTCGGGAGCGGCCTCGGGGGCCGGGGCGGCCTCGGGCTCCTCGGCAACGGGGTCACCCGAACCCGGCGCCACGTCCACCGCGATGATCACCTGGCCCACGTCGACCGTGGTGCCCTCGGGGAAGCGCAGTTCGTGGACGACGCCGTCGAACGGGATCGGCAGCTCGACGGCGGCCTTCGCGGTCTCGACCTCGCAGACGACCTGGCCGTCCGTGACGGTGTCGCCGGGCTGGACGTACCACTTGAGGATCTCGGCCTCGGTCAGTCCCTCGCCCACGTCGGGCATCTTGAACTCACGGAAGCGAGCAGCGTTGGAAGTGTCGGTCATCGTAGTCACGCTCCTCTCTCCTCAGTACGCCAGCGAGCGGTCGACGGCGTCGAGCACCCGGTCCAGACCCGGCAGGTACTCCTCCTCCAGCCGCGCCGGAGGGTACGGGGCGTGGTATCCGCCGACCCGCAGCACGGGCGCCTCCAGGTGGTAGAAGCACCGCTCCGTGAGGCGGGCGGCGATCTCGGCCCCGGAGCCGTAGAAGACGGGTGCCTCGTGGACGACGACCAGGCGGCGGGTCTTCTCGACGGACGCCTGGATGGTGTCGAAGTCGATCGGGGACATCGAGCGCAGGTCCACGACCTCGACCGACTTGCCCTCCTCCTGGGCGGCCGCGGCGGCCTCCAGGCAGACCTTCACCATCGGGCCGTACGCGGCGAGCGTGATGTCCGTGCCGGTGCGGGCGACAGCCGCCGCGTGCAGCGCGCCCGGGATGGACTCGGTGTCGACCTCGCCCTTGTCCCAGTAACGCCGCTTCGGCTCGAAGAAGATGACCGGGTCGTCGCTCTGGACGGCCTGCTGCATCATCCAGTACGCGTCCGACGCGTTGGACGGGGAGACCACCTTCAACCCCGCGACGTGCGCGAACAGCGCCTCGGGGGACTCGCTGTGGTGCTCGACGGCACCGATGCCACCGCCGTACGGGATGCGCACGACGACGGGGAGCTTGATCTTGCCGAGCGCGCGGGCGTGCATCTTCGCGAGCTGCGTGACGATCTGGTCGTACGCGGGGAAGACGAAGCCATCGAACTGGATCTCCACGACGGGCCGGTAGCCGCGCAGGGCGAGGCCGATCGCCGTACCGACGATGCCGGACTCGGCGAGCGGGGTGTCGATGACACGGTCCTCGCCGAAGTCCTTCTGGAGGCCGTCGGTGATCCGGAAGACGCCGCCGAGCTTGCCGACGTCCTCACCCATGATGAGGACCTTCGGGTCGGTGTCGAGGGCCTTGCGCAGCGACTCGTTGAGCGCCTTGGCGAGGGACATCTTTTCCACGGCCATGGTTACTTGCCCTCCTCGGCGAACGAAGCCTGGTAGGCGGCGAACTCGGCGCGCTCCTCGTCGACGAGCGGGTTCCCGTCGGCGTAGGCGTGGTCGAAGATCGCCATCCGGTCCGGGTCGGGCATCGCCCGTACGGCCTCGCGGACGCGCTTGCCGAGGGCCTCGCTCTCCTCGTCCAGGGCGGTGAAGAACGCCTCGTCGGCCGCGCCCTGCTTCTCCAGGTACGTGCGCAGGCGCAGGATCGGGTCCTTCGCCTCCCAGGACGCGCGCTCCTCGTCGGCCCGGTACTTCGTCGGGTCGTCCGAGGTGGTGTGCGCGCCCATGCGGTACGTGAACGCCTCGACCAGGGTCGGGCCCTCGCCGCGCCGGGCCCGCTCCAGGGCGGAGCGCGTGACGGCCAGGCAGGCCAGGACGTCGTTGCCGTCGACCCGGACGCCGGGGAAGCCGAAGCCCTGGGCACGCTGGTAGAGCGGCACCCGGGTCTGCTTCTCGGTGGGCTCGGAGATCGCCCACTGGTTGTTCTGGCAGAAGAAGACGACCGGGGCGTTGTAGACGGCGGAGAAGGTGAACGCCTCCGCGACGTCGCCCTGGCTGGAGGCGCCGTCGCCGAAGTACGCGATCACGGCCGAGTCCGCGCCGTCCTTGGCCACGCCCATGGCGTAACCCGTGGCGTGCAGGGTCTGCGAGCCGATGACGATCGTGTACAGGTGGAAGTTGTTGGTGTTCGGGTCCCAGCCGCCGTGGTTCACACCGCGGAACATCCCGAGCAGATTGGTCGGGTCGACGCCCCGGCACCAGGCCACACCGTGCTCGCGGTAGGTCGGGAAGACGTAGTCGTCGTCGCGCAGGGCCCGGCCGGAACCGATCTGGGCGGCCTCCTGGCCCAGCAGCGAGGCCCACAGGCCCAGCTCGCCCTGGCGCTGGAGGGCGGTGGCCTCCGCGTCGAAGCGACGGGTCAGGACCATGTCCCGGTACAGGCCGCGCAGCTCTTCCGCGCTCAGGTCGATCGAGTAGTCCGGGTGCTCGACCCGCTCGCCCTCGGGCGTCAGCAGCTGTACGAGCTCGGGCGTCGAACCCTCCGGCGTCTTCGCGGGCGTTTTCGCGGCGCTGGTCCGCTTGCTGCTGCGTCGCGGTTTACGCGCGGCAGCAGTGCTCTCCACGGTCACGTGCGTGCTCCTCCGTCGGTCCGGCCCCCGGGGTCTGCCGGGAGACCAGTGCGGCTCGCCTGTGTCCGTACCCGTGCACGGGGTGGGTGCCGCTCGGTCCGGGAAACAGGCGTGACAGGTGCCCCGGCGAGCGCCCTGTCCAAGGCACGTTACCCAGTGCGTCCCGTAACTGCGAAACCCTCCCTGACCTGCGATTTTGCTTGGATATCCAAGTAAATCGAGGAATTCGGGAAGCCTCGCTGGTCACAGCACTGATCACAGCCTCGCAGGCCGCCGGAACAACGGCACGTTATCCCGCCCGGCAGCGGCAGGGAAGGGGTGAGTGTGTGAGACTGCGATTGTGCGCGAAAAAGGAAAAATCACGGTATTTCTACTCGATGATCATGAAGTGGTCCGGCGCGGGGTGCATGAGCTGCTCGCGATGGAGGACGACATCGAGGTGGTCGGCGAGGCCGGTACGGCGGCCGACGCGCTGGTGCGGATTCCGGCGGTCCGCCCCGACGTGGCCGTGCTCGACGTACGGCTGCCGGACGGCAGCGGGGTCGAGGTGTGCCGGGAGATCCGGTCGCAGGACGAGTCCATCCACTGCCTGATGCTCACCTCGTACGCCGATGACGAGGCGCTGTTCGACGCGATCATGGCGGGCGCCTCGGGCTATGTCCTCAAGGCGATCCGGGGCAACGAACTGCTGGCGGCGGTACGGGACGTGGCGGAGGGGAAGTCGCTGCTGGACCCGGTCGCGACCGCCCGCGTGCTGGAGCGGCTGCGCGACGGGAAGCGCGGGCGCGACGACGAGAAGCTGGCGAACCTCACGGACCAGGAGCGCAAGATCCTGGACCTGATCGGCGAGGGGCTGACCAACCGGGTGATCGGCGAACGGCTGCACCTCGCCGAGAAGACGATCAAGAACTACGTGTCCAGCCTGCTGTCCAAGCTGGGCATGGAACGCCGCTCGCAGGCCGCCGCCTACGTGGCCCGGCTCCAGGCCGAGAAGCGCTGAGGGACTTTGGTCCCGGCGAAACGGGGGCCCCGGCCTCTTATACCGCCCACATGCCCTGGCCGACAGTGGAAGGCATGTCCACCGAGGAACTCCACGCGATCGACCTGCTCGGCCGGGTCCCCTACGGCCGGCTGGCGACCAGCATGCGCGCCCTCCCGATGCTGACGGTGGCCCGGCACATCGTCATCGACGGCCGCGTCGTGCTGCGCATGCACAGCGGGCTCGGCCACCACGGCGCCTGCGACGGCGCGGTGGTGGCCTACGGAGCGGACAACTTCAACACCGCCCCGGTGGGCACCGAGGACCTGTGGTCCGTGCAGTTCACCGGGCCCGCACGGGTCGTGGAGCCGACCCCCGCCCAGCGCGAGCGCTTCGGTCCCGCGCCCGTCGAGGTCAACGGCGAGCCGTTCGCCCCTTCGTACCTCTGGCTCGAACCTCACTTCGTCACGGTGCACACTCTGGACTTCCACGCAAGCCGGCAGATCCGCAACGCAGCGTGATCTAACATCTGACGCGTGTCGCGCTCATCTGTCGCCTCCCCGCCGGTTCCGCCGGTCGGCGAGGTGCTTCGCCGCTACCCGGGCGCCGGGGCGCCGCTCAGCTGCACCCCGCTCTCCCAGGGCCTGCTCAACCACGGTTACCGGGTGTCCACCACGCGGGGCTCGTACTTCCTCAAACATCACTCGGACGACAGCACCCGCGAGCGCGCCACCATCGTCCGCCAGCACCGCGCGACCCGCCGCCTCCAGTTACTCGGAGTGCCCGTCGCCCCGCCCGTCCGGGACCGCGACGGCGGGACCGTCACCGAGATCGCCGGCCGCTGCTACGCCCTCCACCCCTGGGTCGACGGCCTGCACCGGGGCGGCGCCCAGCTCACCCTCGCCCAGTCGACACGTCTCGGGACGCTCCTCGGAGCCGTACACACCGGTCTTGAGCAGGTCATGGGCTCCGAACGCGACACGGGGACCGGCGGCGGGCATCCGCCCGGATACGCGAGCCCCGAGGCGGCCGACACCTTCGCGCTGATCGGCGATCTGCTCGCCGCCGCGCGCGGACGCGTCGGCCGGGACGCCTTCGACGAGCTCGCCGAGCACCGGCTGCGCGAGCGGCGCACCCTGCTGGAACGGTACGCCGACCGACGGCCACCCGACCCGGGAGCGCCCGCGACCGGCTGGGTGCACGGCGACTTCCACCCGCTGAACGTGCTCTACCGGGGCGCCGACCCGGTCGCGATCCTGGACTGGGACCGGCTGGCCGTCCAGCCCCGGGCGGAGGAGGCGGTCCGGGCGGCGGCGATCTTCTTCGTGCAGCCGGCCGGCGCGCTGGACCTGGCGAAGGTACGCGCCTACGCCCGGGCCTACCGGCGGGCGGCCGGGGCGGACCCGGCGGAGCTGGCGGCGGCGGTGCACCGGGTCTGGTGGGAGCGGCTCAACGACTTCTGGATACTGCGCTGGCGCTACTGCCTGGACGACCGCAGGGCCGACCCGCAGTTCCCCGCGGTGTCGGCCCTGGCGGTCTGGTGGACCCGTGAGTACGAGGCGGTGCGCGCGGCCTTCACGGGGTGAGGGGGCTCAGTTGCCCGTGCCCGTGCCCGCCGTGCCCGCCGTCGTACCGGCGGTCGTGCCCGCCGCGGCACCGCCCGGGGCGCCCTCCGAACCCTCGGCCGCGCCTTCGCTGGCCCCGGCGTCGGTGCCCTCGCTCGTGCCGGTGTTGCCGCCCTCGCTGGTGCCGGTGTTGCCGCCCTCGGTGGTCGTACCGGTGTCGCCGGTGTTGCCCGAACCGCCGTTGCCGGAACCGTTGCTGCCGTTTCCGCCGGAGCCGTTGCCGCCGTCACCGCCGTCCGCGCCGCCGTTGTCCGATCCGCCCGTGCCCGGCTGGGGCGAGGAGGCGCTCGGGGACTCGGCGGTCTCGCTCGGCGTGGGCGACGGCGACCAGGTGTCGTCGTCCCAGCCACCGCCGGTGCTGTCGCCCGGCTGCTGGGTGTCGTCCTGGGTGTCGTCGGGGGTCGGGGTGGGCGACTCCTCCGTGGGCGTGGGCTTGCTGGAGGTCTCGGTGGGCTGCTTCTCGTGCTTCTGGCCGCTCCCGTTCGCCGCGTTGAGCGCGATGGCCACGCCCGCGCCGATCGCGATCAGGGCGAGCACGACGAACAGCCACAGCTTGCCGCGGCCACCGCCGCCCTGCCGGGTGCTGCCGCCGTCGTATCCCCCGTCGTCCGGGTTCATCGGCGGCAGGATCGGCGCCTGCGAGGTGTCCCCGTGCTGCGGGTAGCCGCCCATGGCGCGGGTGGCGCCGGTCATGCCGCCGGGCGGAGTGCCCGCGCCCTCGTTCAGGACGACCGGGCCGGTGTTCCACGTACCGGTGTGGCCGCCCTGCACCTGGAGCATCTGCAGGCCGTACTGGACCAGGCCGCGCATCTCCTCGGCGCTCTGGAAGCGGTCGTCCGGGTCCTTCGCCAGCGAGCGCATGACGAGCCCGTCCAGCTCCGGCGGCACCGAGTCCAGGATGTTCGACGGCGGGACCGGGGTGTCCTGCACGTGCTGGTACACCACGGAGAGCGGCGTCTCGCCCGTGAACGGGGGCCGCAGCGCCAGCAGTTCGTACAGCAGGCAGCCGGTGGCGTACAGGTCGGAGCGGTGGTCGACGGCCTTGCCGAGCGCCTGCTCGGGGGAGAGGTACTGCGGCGTGCCCATGACCATGCCGGTCTGCGTCATCGTGGACTGCGCGCCGTGCAGCGCGCGGGCGATGCCGAAGTCCATCACCTTGACCGCACCGGAGTTGGTGATGATCACGTTGGCGGGCTTGATGTCGCGGTGCACGATGCCGTGCTGGTGCGAGTAGGCCAGCGCCTCAAGGACCCCGGAGACGATGATCAGCGCCTGCTCCGGCGGCGGGGCCTCGGCGCTGATCAGCAGGTCGCGGATGGTGCGGCCCTCGACCAGCTCCATCACGATGTACGGGACGGTCTGCCCGGCGACGGTGTCCTCGCCGGAGTCGTACACGGCGACGACCGCGTGGTGGTTGAGCCCGGCGACCGACTGCGCCTCGCGCGTGAAGCGGGCCTTGGAGACCGGGTCCTCGGCGAGGTCGGAGCGCAGCAGCTTCACCGCGACCGTGCGCCCGAGCCGGACGTCCTCCGCCGCGAACACCTCGGCCATGCCGCCCCGGCCGAGCCGGTGGGTCAGCCGGTACCGTCCGTCGCCGACGACCCCGCCGATGCCCCAGGAATCGGTGCCATCCGGAACGCCGCCGCCGTTTGCTTCGGGTTCGGGTGCCATCAGTCCTCGCCGTCGTATCTGTCCGCGTCCGTCCGCGCGTCCGCGCGCCCGCGGGGTCTCACGGTGCCTTGCTGCGTCGCCGGCTGCGCTGCCGGCCGCATTGCCCCGTCACGCTACAGCCTCGATGGGACAAGCCGATTCGGCGCCGGACCGGCCATCCAATCGGCTGGCGCGCCGCCGACGCAAATTCCATGCTGATCCTGTAACGCTTCCGAGACGCTTCCAGCGCGTACGGTCACGGAACGGGCACCCGGCTTGACGTGTCGTACCCCTACGGCAGACTTGGCCGGTAATTACGGATGATCGCGTGAGTCGCGCGCCGAGTTCCCGGGAGTCGCGCGCCGAGGGGGAAGCAAGTCATGAGCCACGACGGCGGACACGGTTCGCAGGGTCGTTACGCGGGCGGGTCCGTCGCCGGCGGCCGCTACCAGCTGCGCGACCTGCTCGGCGAAGGCGGGATGGCGTCCGTATACCTGGCGTACGACTCCGCCCTCGACCGACAGGTCGCCATCAAGACACTCCACACCGAGCTGGGCCGCGAGCAGTCGTTCCGCGAGCGCTTCCGCCGCGAGGCCCAGGCCGTGGCCAAGCTCCAGCACACCAACATCGTCTCGGTGTTCGACACGGGCGAGGACGAGCTCGGCGGCGCGCTGATGCCGTACATCGTCATGGAGTACGTCGAGGGGCAGCCGCTCGGCTCCGTCCTCGCGGCGGACATCCGCTCCCAGGGCGCCATGCCCGCCGACAAGGCGCTCAAGGTGACCTCGGACGTGCTGGCCGCGCTCGACACCAGCCACGAGATGGGCCTGGTGCACCGCGACATCAAGCCGGGCAACGTCATGGTGACCAAGCGCGGCGTCGTGAAGGTCATGGACTTCGGCATCGCCCGCGCCATGCAGTCGGGCGTGACGTCGATGACGCAGACCGGCATGGTCGTCGGCACCCCGCAGTACCTCTCCCCCGAGCAGGCCCTCGGCCGCGGCGTCGACGCGCGCTCCGACCTGTACTCGGTCGGCATCATGCTCTTCCAGCTGCTGACCGGGCGCCTCCCCTTCGACGCGGACTCCCCGCTCGCCATCGCGTACGCGCATGTGCAGGAGGAGCCGGTCGCCCCGTCCACGATCAACCGGTCGCTGACGCCCGCGATGGACGCCCTCGTCGCCCGCGCGCTCAAGAAGAACCCGAACGAGCGCTTCCCGAGCGCGGCGGCCATGCAGGACGAGATCGCCCGCGTGCTGAGCGCGAGCGGTCACACCGGCGCCCCGGTGATCGTCGGCGACGGCAGCATGCCGGCCAACAGCGGCTCGGGCGTCGGCTCGGCGGTCTTCCCGCCCGTCGACCAGTCCGCGCCGGCCCCGCACAGCGTCCAGACGCCGTACCAGCCGGGCCCGTACCAGTCCCCCGGCCCGTACGGCCCGGCGACGCCGGCCCCGGCCACCAACCCGTCGTACGGCTACCCGCAGACGGGCGCCCCGGCCTACCAGAGCCCGGCGCCGCTTCAGCACCAGACGCCCTCGCCGTACACGGTGTCCCCGCAGACGACGACGTCCCCGGCCTCGGGCGGCGGCTCCAAGCGGAACATGCCGGTGATCATCGGCTCGATCGTCGTCGCGCTGGTCGCGATCGGCGGCCTGATCACGGTCATCGCGATGAACGGCGACGACAAGGGCGGCGCGGACGCCAAGGCCACCGAGTCCCCGGCCGGCGATCACCGCGATCCGGAGCGGAACCGGACGATCGAGACCGATAAGTGCACGGACGCGACGGAGGACATCGACGACCCGAACAAGGTCGACGCCCCGAACTTCATGTACAAGGACCTCCTCTCGGTGCGCGCCTGCGCGGACGCGGCGGGCTGGACGCTCAAGGTGAAGAAGGTCCCGGGCAACGCGTACGCGGAGGACCAGGTCGTCAACCAGTTCCCGTCGTCCGGGGCCGCGGTGTCGGAGACCGGCGCCCACTTCGAGCTGGAGGTCGCCACGGGGGACCCCGCCTAGGGCCTGTCGCCCTAGTCCCCGCGTCCGGTCACCCCGTCCTCGGGCGGGAGCCATCCGTACGCCTCATCTGAGATGCCGGTCGTGCCGTCGCGTGTGACGGTGACCGCATGGCTTCGGGACGGCTCCGCGCGCGCTCCTCCCGGGGCGTGGCCTGCCTGGCGCTGACGGCGGCCGCGTCCCTGGGGGCGGCGGCGCCGGATGCCTCGTCTTCGTCCTCCGCTTCTGCTTCTTCTCCGTCTTCTGCTTCCTCTCCGTCTTCCGCTTCTCCTTCGCCGAGCGCGTCCCGTCCCGTGGACGCGCAGTCTCCGCTTGCCGGGTGGCCCGCCGGGGCGGGGCGGCAGCGGCCCGGGCGCTCGGCCGCCGAGGTGGCGCGGCAGGACGCGCTGGAGGACCGGCAGCCGCGGCCCTCGCCCTCCGAATCCGCCGCCGTGCCGGTCTTCACCCCCGACCCGGCCGACTTCCGCGACCCTCCGCCCGAGGGCCGGCAGGCCTTGAGCGGGACGACCGTGCGGCGCTTCCAGCAGCTGTCGCTCGGCGCGGGAATCGCCCTGGTCGGGCTGGGTCTCGGCTTCCTCTCCCTGCGGATGCGCCGGGCCCGCTGACGTACGGCCCTCCTTCCGAACCGCCGCCGCGGAGACTTGCGGTGATCAACATACTCGGTATACATACTCGGTATGTCGATCCGTCACGGGCTCCTCGCCCTCCTGGAGCGCGGGCCGCGTTACGGCTCCCAGCTCCGCACCGAATTCGAGTCGCGCACCGGCTCCACCTGGCCGCTGAACGTCGGGCAGGTGTACACGACGCTGAGCAGGCTGGAGCGCGACGGCCTGGTCGCCCAGGACGGCGAGGACGACCAGGGCCACGCCCTCTACTCGATCAGCGACGCCGGGCGCACCGAACTGCGTGCCTGGTTCGAGACGCCGGTCGACCGCAGCAACCCGCCCCGTGACGAGCTGGCCATCAAGCTGGCCATGGCGGTCGGGGCGCCCGGCGTCGACATCAAGGCCGTCATCCAGGCCCAGCGCCACCACACGGTGAAGGCCATGCAGGACTACACCCGCCTCAAGGCGCGGTCCCTCGCCCAGGCACCCGCCAACCGCGACGAGGTGGCGTGGCTGCTCGTCGTGGAGCAGCTGATCTTCCAGGCCGAGGCCGAGGCGCGCTGGCTGGACCACTGCGAGGCCCGGCTGATCCGGCTCGCCGAGGCCGCCGCCACGGAGCCGGAGGAGGGCCCGTCCCCGGGCCCGGCCGCCCGCACCGCCGCCCGGCCGTCCGCCCGGTCCCGCACGCGCCGCTGAATCCGGCGCCCTCCACATCCACCGTTCCGAGAGGGAATCATGTCCCTGCACGTCCCGTCTCCGTCCGCCCCGGCCCTGCCGGTGGACGCACCGGTGCTCGAACTCCGCTCGCTCACCCGCACCCACGGCACCGGCATCGCCGAGGTGCAGGCGCTGCGCGGCATCAGCCTGTCGGTGCACGCCGGTGAGCTCGTCGCCGTCATGGGCCCGTCCGGCTCCGGCAAGTCCACCCTGCTCACCCTCGCCGGCGGTCTCGACACCGCGAGCGGCGGCCAGGTGATCATCGAGGGCCAGGACATCTCCGCGCTCGGCCGCAAGGGGCTCGCCGCCCTGCGCCGCCGCAGCGTCGGCTATGTCTTCCAGGACTACAACCTGATCCCCGCCCTGACCGCCGCCGAGAACATCGCCCTGCCCCGCGAGCTCGACGGCGTCTCGGTCCGCAAGGCCCGCAAGGAGGCCCGCGCCGCGCTGGAGGAGATGAACCTCCTGGAGATCGCGGACCGCTTCCCGGACGAGATGTCCGGCGGCCAGCAGCAGCGCGTCGCCATCGCCCGCGCGCTGGTGGGCGACCGGCGCCTGGTCCTCGCCGACGAGCCGACCGGGGCGCTCGACTCGGAGACCGGCGAGGCCGTCCTCGCGCTCCTGCGCAACCGCTGCGACCAGGGCGCTGCGGGGGTGATGGTCACGCACGAACCGCGGTACGCGGCCTGGGCGGACCGGGTCGTCTTCCTGCGGGACGGTTCGATCGTGGACCAGACGCTGACGGCCGGGGCCGATTCGCTGCTGGCCGCCGGGGGAGCCGAGTGAGCGTCTTCACGGGGTGGCGCGCCGCCCTCCGGATAGCCCGCCGTGACGCCCTCCGGGCCAAGGGCCGCAGCGCCCTGGTGGTCGCGATGATCGCGCTGCCGGTCCTCGGGGTGACGGCCGCCGACATCACGTACCGCAGCGCGGAGCTGAGCCCGGCCGAGCGGCTGACGGCCGAGATCGGCGCGGCCGACGCGGTGTACAGCGACGTCGGCCTGGGTCCGATCCAGCAGATGCCCGACGGCACCATGTACGACCGGGCGAGCGGCAAGGAGCCCTCCGAGGAGCCGAAGCCTGTCGACCTGCGCGCCGTGTTCCCGAAGGGCGTACGGGCGGTCAGCGAGCAGTCCGTGTCCGCGACCGTCACCACCTCGTACGGCATCGCGAGCACCGAGATCACCGAGTTCAGGACCTCGGACCGGATGGCCCGGGGGCGGATCGACCTCGTCGGGGGCGCGTTCCCGCGCTCCGCGGGCGAGCTGGTGGCCACCGAGGCGTTCCTGGAGTCGGCGGGCCTGCGTGTGGGCTCCGACGTCACGGTGACGACCTCCGGCAAGAAGTACACGATCACCGGTGCGGTGGAGCTTCCCGCCGACCTGGAGGCGAAGGCGCTGTACGCGGAACCGGGCGCGGTGATCGCCCCCTGGGCGGCCCTGGCCGCACGCGACAAGAAGGTGCCGACGCCCCAGCCGGGCGAGACGCGGTGGCTGGTCGAGGGGCCCGGGAAGGCCGGGATCGTCTGGCAGGACGTGCTGGCCGCCAACAAGGCCGGTGCCCTCGTCACCTCCCGGCAGGTCTTCGAGAACCCGCCGCCCGACTCCGAGATCCCGCTGCTGCGGACGGACCCGCAGTACGCCAACGACCGCACCTACACCTCCGACGAGACCAGCACCGCCCTGATCACCGTCGTCGCGATGGCGCTCCTGGAGGTCGTGCTGCTGGCCGGACCCGCGTTCGCCGTCGGCGCCCGGCGGTCCCGGCGCCAGCTGGGCCTGCTCGGCACCTGCGGCGGTGACCGCAGCCAGGTCCGCGCCGTGGTCCTCGGGGGCGGTCTCGTCCTCGGCGGCGTCGGCGCGGTCGCCGGTGTCGTGACCGGCCTGGTGCTGACGGTGGTGTTCCGGCCGCTGATCGAGGGCTGGGCCGGTCACCGCTTCGGCTCCCTCGCACTGCACCCGGCCGAACTCCTGGTCATCGCCGTGCTCGGTCTGGTCACCGGCCTGCTGGCGGCCTTCGCCCCGGCGATCGCGGCCGGCCGGCAGTCGGTGCTGGAGTCGCTGACCGGCCGGCGCGGGGTGCGCCGCAGCTCCCGGGTGCTGCCGGTCACGGGCGCCTGCGTGCTCGCGCTCGGCGTGCTGATCGCCGTGTACGGGGGCACCGGCGGCAACTCCATGCTGGTCGCCGGCGGCTCGGTCGTCGCCGAGCTGGGCCTGCTGGCCTGCATCCCGGTCATCGTCGGGCTGCTGGGCCGGCTCGGGCGCAGGCTTCCGCTCTCGCCCCGGATGGCGCTGCGGGACGCGGCCCGCAACCGGGGCCGCACCGCTCCGGCGGTGGCCGCCGTCATGGCCGCGGTCGCGGGCTCCGTCGCCATCGCGACGTACATGTCCAGCAGCCTGGCCGAGTCCGACTACTCCTACATGCCGATGCTGACCAAGGGCACGATCGCCCTGAGTGCCAACGACGCCGAGGCCGCCGAGCGGCTTCCGGCGGCCCGTGCCGCCGTCGAGCACGACATGGCGGTGACCGGCCGCCGGGCCGACATCTCCCGGGTCTGGGCGGGCAGCGACTGCAGCGTCTACTACGAGGAGGACGAGAGCGGCTGCGGCTCCCTCGCGCTGGTCAAGCCGGCCGGCAAGGGCCACACCTGCCCGCTCGACACCAAGGGCGCCAAGGAGCTGGCCGCCCGGCTCTCCGCCGACGAGCACCGCGCGATGATGCGGACCCCCGCCTGTGTGGACGTCCACAACTCCACCGGGTCCTTCAGCTACGACTCCGACAACATCGTCGTCGGTGACGCGGCGCTGCTCGACACGTACGTGAAGCTGGACGACCCGGCGGCGGCCGCCGCGCTGAAGGCCGGCACCCCGGTCCTGCTCAACGAGGCGTACGCGGAGAACGGCGAGGTCACCCTCAAGGCCGTCCACACGTACAACGCCAAGGACAAGAAGAACC